>NZ_JAFBER010000001.1 GCF_016908855.1 Scopulibacillus daqui
CGATTTGATTTTCTTATTCCTTATGGCACTTATCTTAAGGAGAAAACACGCAAATATAAAAAGGACATCAAAAACGCGAAAAATTGGACCTATCTGGAACAAGACGATTGTTTTATTTGCCCGAATGGAAGGAAGGTGACGTTTAAAAAATACCAAACCAAAAAGAATCGGTCTGGTTATGAGCAAAGCTTCAAAATATACGAATGTGAAGATTGCACAGATTGCCCATTGAAATCGCAATGCACAAAAGCAAAAGGGAATCGTCAAGTTCACTGGAATACCGTCTTCGAGGAAATGAAGGCGAAAGCAAAAGCAGCCCTTGAATGTGAAGAAAAATCCACAATCTACGCTCAACGAAAAATTGAGGTAGAAAGTGTGTTCGGTCACATCAAGGGCAATCGGTCGTTCCGCAGATTTTCATTGCGGGGTCTCGACAAGGTTCATGTCGAGTTTGGGATTGTGGCATTAGCCCACAACATACTGAAAGCAGCCGGCATCCGCCAGCTGCTTTCGAAGAAAAATCGAAAAAATATAAAAGCAAGTGGAGAAAAACAATTTGTTTTTCTCCACTTGCTTCATTTTAAGGACTTATCAGACAAGCCCGCTTTTTATGTTTGAAACCTAACTTTTTATCCTTGAGGCGAAGCGCCTGGCGGTAAAGTTGGCTGCTGCGGCTGATTAAAGAGATCTTTAAATTGCTTGTCTTTAATTTTCACATCGCCTTTTTTCACAAGGTTTTGCAGCACTTCTTGCGCAGGTTTTGCTTTTTTCTGAAGCACCGCTTGTTTTACTTCAGGTTTCAATTCTTTATAGCTGTCTTTTTTGCCTGTTAATTTAATAATGTGATAACCATACTGGGTTTTTACAGGATCACTGACTTGTCCGACTTTAAGTTTAAATGCAGCTTTTTCGAACGCTGGATCCATTTCTCCTTTTTTGAACCAGCCGAGGTCGCCGCCGCTATCTTTTGTAGCTGTATCAGTTGTATTTTCTTTGGCCAATTTAGAGAAATCTTCGCCTTTTTTCAGCTTTTGTTCGATCTTATCAGCTGTTTTCTTATCTTTAACGAGAATATGGCTTGCTTTAACTTCAGTCAGCTTGTCTTTATTTTTATCATAATAATCCTTCATCTCTTTCTCAGTCACTTTAACGCCGTCAGTTTGCGCTTTAAAGAGAAGGAGCTGTTGTTTCACATTATCTCTGAATTGCTTTTCAGTTAGGTTGCTTTGTTGAAGCGCTTGTTTGAAGGCTTCATCGCTTGGGAATTTCTTCTTGACTTCATTGACTTTCTGATCAATTTCCTTATCGGAAACTTTGTAGTTAGCATTGAGTAATTTTTCGTAAACCATTTCCTGCAAGACTTGGTTGCCGGCTTGATTTTTCAATTCTTTATAGAATTCATCATTCGTGATATCGCCGCCTTTGGTTTTAACGACAGCGCTTGAGCCGCATGCTGAAAGAACGCCGGCTAACCCCAGCATAACAGCGCATAGTAGCATTAATTTCTTCATATTGTCACTCCTAATAATCAATTGTCAATAAAAATATTCTAACTTATATAAACTGTGCTGTCGAGAACATGTGAAAAATCACATCTTTTTATATGGATTTTGTATCTCTTTATGTATTTAAAATTTTTATTTAGTATTTGTTTTGAAGTATAATTTATACTTGAAAAAGGTCTAATCAAATGCAGCATGATAAAAGGAAAACAACAAGAAATAGTACGGCAATTGCTGATACAATAAAGACATATCAGATCATTTGTATGCTTTCACACAGCTTCCGGGGGTGTTCGCGCAAGTTCATAGAGGACAATGAACGCCTCTTTGAACATGTATGATGACAATATATATGATTAGATTATCAAAACCCAATAAAAAATGATAGTCTAATAATATCGAGGTGATGAGAAATGAAAAATAAGTGGAAAATGGCGTTTTTCACGCTGCTGGGCATTGTAGTGATTGTACTGGTCCTTACGGGAGTATTCTTTTTCAGTTTTCTAGCAATTGGCGGCAAAACACAAAACATACCCAATGACGTAAAAAACAACAGCCAGCCGATATTTACCGTTCAAGCGGATAAAGAACAATTAGATCATTTGATTAATAACGAAATACAAAGGCATCAAACCGGTAATTTAAATTATTCCGTAAATATGGATAATGATGTAAGAGTGAATGGTTCCTTGGGCGTGCTGGGAACTTCTATGCCTTTTTCAATCGCCTTTAACCCCGTCGTTGAAAATGGCGATGTGATATTGAAAGAAAAAACGGTCAAATTAGGCAAATTTAATTTACCTGATAAGCAAGTATTGAAGTTTATTAACTTTGGGACTAAATTGCCGGACTGGGTTATTGTCCAGCCTGATAAAAGGCAAATTTATATCAATGTCACGAAGATTCCTTTAAATAAAGATATTGACTTTTATTTAAAGGCTAAACAAATTCAGTTAAGCAGCAATAAGATCATTTTTGAGCTGCATCAAAAATCTTGATACTGTTATCAAAAATGTGCAGGAAAGCCGCAAAGAAGCTTTCCTGCACATTTTTACGATTGTTTGACTAGTATTCTGCATCCATCCGGACCATCTTCGATAAAAGCATTAGCCGGGGCTTTAATCAGGTTATTTAAATAAACAAAGTCACTGATGCTGATGCCAAAATTTATAGCGCTAATCAAAGAAAAATAATGAAGATGCTGCGGATATACGATTGTCAATATAACCATGCCCAATGTTATGACAACGGCCGGGCTGGCGATAACTAATAGAGATCGCCGCTTGGATAATGTACCCGGAATATTGCAGTGGATAGACGGAATGATTTCATAATTGAACCATCCAAATGAAAGGGTTGCTTTCTTTCCAACCACCCTCGCTGACAGGCAATGGATCAGTTTATGAACAGGCAAGATAAAAATGATGGTTATGAGAAATATAATAGGATTAAAGGATGAGAGTCTTTCAACATGGGTTAAATCGATAAACAGCAAATAGTAGACAATAAAGAAAATAATCATTCCCATGAGAGAAAGAACATTCAAACGAATTGTTCCAAAGTCTTTTCCGATGTTGAATGTTTTCCAACAATTCATAGGTCCCACCCCGCAACATGATTCAAAATTTTTCTTTTATCATTTCGCATGATGTTTTTCTTTCCATACTTTACTGTCTTTTTTATTGAAAATCAACCCTTTCTTATAAAAAATCTTGTGTACATTTTTTAAAATTTGCCTTTCTTTATTAGGATGCTTTTAATTTTTCTTCAATTGGGGAAATATAAGGAAAATGAAATTCTCTTGATTTGGATTGAGGGCAGGGCTAAGGAAAAGGATTTCGGTATATGGTAAAGGGGGCATTCGATGAAACAAATAAAAAGAGCAATCGTCGCCTTAACTGCTGCATGTGGTTTTGTTTTTTCCTTCTTAATGCCGGCGGACGTGTCCGCCAAACCCGCTGATGCTGATTTTGGACATCCGGAAATTTTGAATTTGAGCATTACGCCTGAAAATGAGTGGCTCTATGATTTAGATAATGATCTTAATGCTTTGCGGATGGGGCTGACGATTAATGAAGATAAGAAATTAAGCGTGATCGCTTCTCTGGCTGAAGGGAAGTTATCGGATCTCAAAAAGTTAATACACATGCATAAACAAGGTCAATTGAGTGATCAATCTTATAAGATTTATATTAATAAAGTGTTCGGCGATTACAAGAATTACTTACATAAAACAGTTAAGCAATTAATTAACGAAGCACCTAATCGCGAGGTTCAAGAAAAACTGGTGAATGTTGCTCATCACTTTTCACAAGCTGCCCATTTTTCTTCCGGAGAGTTAATTAACCAACCCATAAATATGAGCAAAATAGATCAAGCCGAATTAGCTGTCAAAGTTCTGGCTGATTATAACAAAAGTGATGTTTGTAAATTGCTGGAGGAGGGTTTGGATATTAACGACATGTCATATGTCTTTGTCTTATCGGAAGTCTCAGGGAAAAGTCCTGAAGAGGTCGCAGATTTAAAATTAAATAAAGACATGACCTATACGGAAATTGCTAAGGCGTTAGGCATTAACCCCTCAGCGCTATCAATTTTAAAATGAACCGGCTTCATTAAGAAGTCGGTTCATTTTGTGACCTTTCAAACTGTTTTTTTGCTTGTTCTAATTGGCTGAGGTTTTCTTTAATATTATGAATGTGAGGTTTTACCGCTTGGTTCCATGTGTTGACTAAATCCTCAATGTCGCCAAGCGTTGATTTAATAACCGGCAGGCTTTCTTTGCTCAATGAATTGACTTGGTCCTTTAGTCTGACTATTTGATTTTTCACATCATTCATAGGTTCTTTAGCCTGTTGAACTTTTTCTTTCATTTCACCGCGAATTTCACGGCCTGATTTAGGTGTGCTCAGCAATACGGTCATTCCGGCAATGACGCTCCCGGCAGCAAAACCGCATATGTAAGATTTGGCTTTTCCCATTAATCTCACCCCTCTATGATGGTTTATGACATTATTATAATACAAACCGCATACCTTATCATTAAGAAAGGCGGGGGCGGTCATATGGTATACGTCATAATAGGCTTATTTTTTATTTTAGGTATCGGTTGTCTTTCTTATTCTTTCAGCAAATGGACAACGCAGAGGCGTTTTGCGTTTAAAAATAAGAAAATCGCTAAGGAAAAAAATCTCTCAATCATTTCAACTGTCGTTGGGATATTGTTGATTATCGTGGCGTGGTTCATTTATCGCACATAAAATATTGAAGAGAAAAACAGCCCGCCTTGGCAGACGGGCTATTTTGTACGTTCTGCTTGGTTTTCAGCCATTTCATCGCGTTCTCCTGCATCGGAGAGATCATAATCTGCAGGCATGATGTTATCAGTATTTTTATATCCGCCTGCTAGTTCTTCAACTTGGTCGGCAGTATAAAAATCTTCTGCCTTTCGTTTTTCTTTTGCCATGACTTATCTTCTCCTTTCTCGTATTATTGTGCAGTTTAAGCAGAGTTCTATGCCTTTATTTTTGGATATAAATAAAAAATCCGGCCCTGACGAACTGCAGACCAGATTATTTTAATCAAAGTATATTCAAATGCAAAATCAGTTATTGAACGATCATGTATTGTGTGTTAAAATCATGAACGGTTATACCAACATTCATTCTAATACATATGTATTAATACCCAATTTTAATTTTACAATAAAATATCGCTGCTGTCAAATACTTTCTACAGAAAATCCTGATATAAAGGAGATGGCCTATGAGCAAATGGGAGCAGGAATTTAAGATGGAACAAAAACGCGTTCATCAAGTGACAAGTAAAATCGATAAACATATTGATCAGCTTGAAGAACAGGCAGGCGTCGTTAAATCTGACATGTCCCATATTCGCAAAAATTTTTGGGATGATGTAAGGATTAACTTTGATAACCCTGATGAAGCGGCTGAAACTTATGCAAGTATAATACAGCAAGCCAAATTGCTGTCAGAAAGAGAACGAAGCCATAGACACGCGGAACATCAATTAGATATTCTAAAACGGCTCAAACAATCTCCTTATTTTGGAAGAATCGACTTTTTAGAAGACGGAGAAGATGAAGCTGAATGCATTTATTTAGGCATCGGTTCATTCTATGATAAAGAAAATGAAGAATTTCTTATTTATGATTGGCGTGCACCAATATCGAGCCTTTATTACGATTATTCGCTAGGACGTGCTGAATACAATGCGCCGGACAGTACGATTACGGGAACAATGGAGCTTAAGCGCCAGTTTATTATCCGCGACGCTAAGATTAAAAGCATGTTTGATACGGGGATAACGATTGGTGATGAACTGCTTCAAGAAGTGCTTGGCAATCCTTCAAGTTCCCAAATGAAAAGCATCGTTGCAACGATTCAAAAGGAACAAAATCAAATTATTCGCAACGAAAAAAGCCGGTTACTGATCGTTCAGGGGGCTGCCGGAAGCGGAAAGACTTCAGCCGCTTTGCAGCGAGTTGCCTATCTGCTGTACAGATATCGTGACACGCTCAGTGCAGATGATATTGTTTTGTTTTCTCCCAACCCTTTGTTTAACAGTTATATCTCAACTGTTTTACCTGAGCTTGGCGAAGAAAATATGCAGCAGGCAACCTTTCAGGAGTTTTTGCAAAGCCATCTAAGCGAATCGTTTGACCTTGAAGATCCATTTACTCAAATGGAGCATGTGCTGGCCGCTGAGGGAGGCGCGGATGATGACATTCGGTTAAAGGGAATCCGCTATAAAGCAGGCCTGGATTTTATGGAAGTTATTGAACAATATCTAAAATACTTAGGGCAAAAAGGCCTCCTATTTAAAAATATTAAATTCCGCGGCGAAGTCATTATCTCCCAGCAGCAAATCGCAAACTATTTTTACAAACTGGACACCTCGCTGCCTATACCGAACAGAATGAAGCTTGTCAGCGAGCGGCTGCTGAAAGAATTAAAAAATTTGGCTGTAAAAGAAAGGTCTAAGCCGTGGGTGAAAGAAGAAATCCAATTTCTTGATAAAGAGGAATATGCGCATTTTTACCAGCTGCTTCGCAATAAAAATCAATATACTGAAGATACATTTGATGACTTTGAGCGAGAAGAGAAGCTCCTCTCTGCTTACGTGGTTAATGAACATTTTAAAAAGCTAAGAAAACAGGTTAAAAACCTAAAGTTTATTGATATTCAGGCGATATATCGGCAATTATTCAGCGATCCTGAATTGGCCGGCACATTCGTCGCTAAAAATAAATTGCCGGAAAATTGGCCAGAGATTTCTAGACAAACGGTAAGCCGTTTAGACAACAAAATATTAACTTATGAAGATGCAACCCCTTTTCTTTATTTAAAAGAACGGATCGAAGGCTTCAAAACGAATACATCGGTTCGCCATGTATTTATTGATGAAGCACAGGATTATTCGCCTTTCCAATTTGAATTTATTAAGCGGCTGTTCCCTTTTAGCAAAATGACCGTTCTTGGCGATATGAATCAAGCCATTTACGCTCATGCTGAAAATACCTGTCTTTCTATGCTGTCTTCTTTGTATGGGGACGAAGCGGCCGATACAATCATTTTAAAGCGCAGTTATCGTTCAACGCGCCCTATTGTCGAATTTACAAGGCATTTAATAGAAGGCGGAAAAGACATTATCCCGTTTAATAGGGCAGGGAACAAGCCGGTGTTAAATCAGGCTGTTAACGAGGAAGATCTTCATTTGAAATTAGCCGGGTTAATACGTGATCTCAAGGCTCAAGAGCAACGGACCATTGCAGTGATATGTAAGACTTATAAAGAATGCCAAAAGGCCGTTAAAGCCTTGCAAAATGAAGTTCCGGTGCGTTTAATTGATAAAGATACGGCTGCATTTGAGACAGGAATTCTTGTCATTCCTTCTTATTTAGCCAAAGGTGTCGAATTTGATGCTGTTATCATTTATAATGCATCAGATGAGCAATACGGCAAGGAAAGTGAACGTCAATTGTTTTATACGGCATGTACAAGAGCAATGCATGAATTGCATCTGTTTTTTGTCGGACAACCGAGCCGGTTTATTTCAGAAGTACCGGAAAATCTTTATATACAAAATAAAGCATAAAATGGGTTATCACATTGTAGCTTAACGAGTGGCAGAAAATGATTTAGGTGGGCAACAGGATAATTCGAGTGATGCGGGCCATATGGGCGGCGGGATTTTACCTTATCCTGCCGCCTTTTTCTCATATTGGGATTGTCGTCTTTAGTCCAGTTCCTGATACTAAGCAAAAGGTCGAAAAGATTATAGAAATTAATAAAAATAAATAAAAGTAAATGAATTAACATCAATAAATGTCCCCGCATCTAAAAATGATGCGGGGCATTATTTTGCGTTCTTTATTAACCGCGTTTTGCAATATGGGTTGCTAATAGGCTCTTTCGCGACTGCCTCATTATTTTTACAATGATAGGGTAAATGATAGCTGCAAAAATCGTGTTAATAACGACAGCAGGGAGCACGGCCGCAATAAACATGGCCATAAAGCTTGTTTTTACAGGCAAGGCACCGAGAACCGTTAAAGCTGAAAGGAATACGGCACCGCTGACAGCTGTCCCTGCCGCAGTTGAAACAAGGGCTGCAGCCTTATGCTTCATCATGCGGATTAATAGGCAATAAAGAGCGAAAATCACTAAGGAAGTGATCAGTTTATCAATGATATTTGGAATGAATCCGCCGGGAATAGTGGAAGTAAATCCGGAAAGAATGCCAGCAGCCAAACCAACTATGAAAATATTGCTTCTGTCGGCAAACAGGAAGATGGCAATAAACATCATCGTCAGCAGCATATCAGGTTTCATTCCAAAAATGATGCCTGGTATTAATGTGTGAAAAATCGTTCCAATACCAAGGAAAATAGCAATTAACAAAAGCTTGTGAAGCTTCATATCTCATCTCTCCTCATCTCATCTCGTCTTAACCTCCAATAATACCCTGTGGTTTATTGCAAGGTTAGGCCGTTTTTGAAAATCTATCTTTAGTTAAATATAATATACTATAAAACGGTTAAGCTGAAAAGCTGACTGCTATGGCAGATTATGCCCCTTTAATAGCATTGGCAATTTTGTCAGCTATGTCTTGGCGGTCCTGCTCGCTGTATTCACTTTCGTGTGAATGCCAAACGGCGCCGAAACCATCGCCTTTTCCGTAACGAGGCAAGATATGTATATGGTAATGGAAGACCGTTTGGCCAGCGAATTCGCCGTTGTTATTCAGCAAATTCATGCCGATTGGGTTAAAAGCATCTTTAATGCCTTGGGCGATTTGCGGGACAACTGAAAACAATTTTGCGGCAGTTTCTGATTTTAAGCTGAATATATCTTGCTGGTGATCCTTTGGAATAACAAGCGTATGTCCTTTTGTATTCTGGCTGATATCTAGGAAAGCTAAGACATCATCATTTTCAAACACTTTTGCGCTTGGAATTTCTCCTTTAATGATTTTGCAAAAAATACAATTTGGATCGTGGGCCATAGTGATTCATCCTTTCATTCATCATTTATACGGATTTTTGACTTAATTTATTTTATCATAATAATAAGAACGTTCGCATCCTAGTTAGAGACTTGCGGCAATCTTTGATAAACTGAAGATATCGGCTAGTGCCGGCCCTTAAGGCGAAGCCGCTGGCCGGTAGAGGTCTTCGGGATAAATCACGATCTAAGCCGAACGGAAAGATATATTTTTGACAGACAGGAAACTTAATCCTTAGGAGAGGAATTATAATAGATGGAAAAAGTATTAGATGTCAGTCATTTAAAAGGCGGTTATTCTATTAATCAGCCGGTTCTTCATAATCTTAACTTTCATGTGAATAAAGGTGAATTAGTAGGGCTTGTCGGCTTAAATGGTGCGGGAAAGAGCACAACCATTAAGCATATTCTTGGATTATTGGAACCTTTCGAGGGTGCCATTCGTGTCAATGGCAAGACGATCAAAGAGGATAAAATGTTTTACCGGAGCCAAATGGCATATATTCCGGAAACGCCGGATCTATATGAACAATTAACCTTGAAAGAGCATTTAGAACTTTCGGCGATGGCTTATCAAATTGATGAAAAAGATTTTCAGAAACGGATGAACCGATTATTGGAAATGTTTCGGATGGAAAATAAATTGAAATGGTTTCCGGGGCATTTTTCTAAAGGTATGAAGCAAAAAGTCATGATCATGTGCGCTTTTCTAGTGCAGCCGAATCTCTATGTTGTTGATGAGCCGTTTGTAGGGCTTGATCCGATCGGCATTCAATCGTTTCTTGATTTAATGAAAGAAATGAAGGAGGACGGTGCGGCCATTTTAATGTCGACGCATATTCTTTCGACCGCTGAACAGTATTGTGATAGGTTTATTATTCTTCACGATGGGAAAATTGCTATTCAGGGGACGATTGATGAGATTAAGGAAAAATACGGCGATACTCGCGCTTCCCTTCATGATATTTATGTAGCTGTGGCCAGGGGTGAAACATCATGGATAAGATAGAAGCCCTTTGGAACCGCAGGCGTTCGGAATATTGGAAAATGGCTTCCCGGTATTGGAAACTGATAACTATGAACAGCGGTCTGACGTTTGTGCTTTATGTCATATTGATTGTCGGAAGCATTTATTATAAAAAATGGTTGGACACGCTGACGCCTTCTTTCCCAAGCGCTTTGTTGATTGCTTTGGCTGTGGGTATTTTTGTCATTCGGTCGCCTATAAGAACCTTTATCGAGTCAGCTGATCTTGTATTTCTGCTGCCGCTTGAAACTCAGTTAGAGATATACTTTAAAAAAAGCCGCCTGTACAGTTTTCAGCTGCAGTGCGTCACGATTATCGTCCTGCTCGTGCTGTTTTCACCGCTTTATTTCAGGATGATTAATCACAGCTTCCTCGCATTAGCGGCGTCAGCAATTTTAATTTTTGCAGCGAAGTGGTGGAATATTGACTGTAAGTGGCAGGAGCAGTATATACCGCAGCCGTTTATGATTAAATTGGTTAGAGCTGTTGTTTCATTTGGTTTTGTTTACGCAGTGGTCAATGGAAGGCTGATTTTCCTTGTGCTTATCCTCATATGCGTGATGGCGATAATCTCATTGATATCCCGGCGCCTGGCCAATCAGAGACTTTTAAAATGGGACCGGCTGTTAGAAATGGAGAACAAACAGCTCATGATTCTGTATAGATTTGCAAACTTGTTTACGGATGTTCCGCAGCTTAAAGGGAAAGTCAAGCCGCGCTTTTGGTTAAATGCGTTGACCCAATTTACTTATGGACAGCCGTCTGTTTTTAAAATGTTTTATGCAAAAACATTTATTCGTTCACATGAATACTTTGGAATGTTTATCAGGCTGACAGTGGCCGGCATGGTGATTGAGTTATTCTTGACGAATGGGTACAGTACATATTTTATTTTGCTCGCTGTGATGTATATTTCTGCAGTTCAGCTGTTAACGCTTTGGCGCCATATAACACCACAAGCGCTGGCTGATTTATATCCGATTCATGAACAGATTAAGCAGCAAAACTACTTGCAAATTTTATTCAGCTTGCTCGTAATCCAAGGGGTTTTGCTGAGTATTGCTGGAGCTGTTGCTGTCGGTTCTTTCATTTCATTTATCATTTTACTCATATTATCTCTTGCTCTGAATGCTGTTTTCACTTTAGGTTATGTTCGCGCCAAGATAAAAAGCACACCTGTTTAGGTGCGCTTTTTTGCTTTATAGGCACGCTTTTTAAGAAAAGCGTGGATCATTAAGCAGCCGCTGCATTTCTTCCATATGTTTTGTTTCATCAGCGATCATATCTTCCAATTTAACAACCAATTCAACCAAACCTAGCTTATCAGCTTGTTCACGGCGCTTTTTATAGCGTTCGATTGTATCTTTTTCCGCTTTATAAGCTTCCTGAAGCATATCTTTGGCATCAGTAACCGGCTTAACTTCAACTGGTTTCGTAGTCGGCTGGCCGCCAAGGTTAATAATTTTCTCAGATAAGTATAGCGCGTGGCCTTGTTCATCAGGAATTTCGTTTTCAAATACCGGCTTTAAAATTTGATAATATAAACCTTGGACTGCAGATGCGTAATATGTGTATTGGATGGCGGCAGAATATTCCGCAGCCAAATCTTCGTTTAATCCATCGATAAGTTCTTTCATTTCTTGATCCATGAATGATTCATCCTTTCCAACTATGATCTATTTAATATTTACCCTTACAGCAAAAAGTTAAACCTCTTTTTTAATAGATCGTTTTTTAAAATTTCCCCGCCAGCATTTTTAAATGGTTTGGCAGCGCTCTGATTGTAGCTTCTGCGGGTGTCTTAAGATGCCTTTCACCGTCACAATCTATCAGTTTTTTTGGCGATGTTTTTAACGTTAATTGCGGCGTTTGAAAATGGATGATATTTTCGTCTATTGATGCCAACATACCAGTCCTCTTTTTTAAGATGGAAAAAAGGGAAGATAAGTTCGCTTCTCTTAGGACTAGTACGTCAAGCATGCCGTCTTGAATATTAACTTCAGGCAAAAAGGGTTTTATCCCTCCTGTAAATGGCCCGTTAGCAATAATAATCATTTCTGCTTTTCCCGAATAATAATAGTCGGAACTGGAAATCTCATAGTGAAAAGTGTCATTTTCTTTTATATTTTGTATCGTGCTTAAGTAATAAGAAAGACGTCCGAACGTTGATTTAATATCTTCTTCAATTTGACTGGATACCGCGGTGATAAGGCCGATTCCCCAAAAATTAAGGAAATATTGGCAGCCGTCAAAGCCAACGTCAATATCTTGAATGTTTTGTTGAACGATCTGTTCGGCAGCCTTTGCTGGATTTTGGCTCATGCCTAAAGCCCGCGAAAAGTCATTGCAGGTGCCTCCCGGAATAATCGCAAATGCGGGACGGTCATTTAAAGGCGAAAGGCCGTTTAACACTTCATAAACTGTGCCGTCTCCTCCGGCGGCAATGATGACATCTGAACTATTTGCCAGTTTTTTGGCATATGATGTGCCGTCTCCTTTCTTTCGGGTTTCATAGAAAGAGACTTGTTTGAAACCGTCTGAAAGAATATTTTTTATACTGTCCAAATGATTTTTGATTTTTTTCTGGCCTGCATTTGGGTTAACGATGACGGAAACTTTATCCATAGACAACTTCCTCTCGTACTGCATGATGATGATTATTTTCCCTGTTTTATTATTTTTTACACGTTTGTTTGGCATGCATTGAGAAGATGTACAGGACTGAGAAATAAGAATGGCCAGTTAAAAGGATGCTATTCAGAAAGGCGCTTAATAATCTGTCCCTTATACAAGAAACATAGCGACAATGGTTGTCACTGCCAATCCAAATAATACGGGAATAAGGTTTCTCCTCGCTAATTCAAAGGCATCAACACGACAGATGGCTGCTGCCGGAATGAGTGCCCAAGGGATAATTGTACCGCCGCCGACCCAAATGGCAGCAATTTGCCCCATTGCTGTTAATGTTGCTATGCCATGCCCGAGAGCGCCGGCAAATAAGTGAGCGACTGAACCGGCAAGTGAAATGCCTGAGAAGCCTGATCCATCAAGTCCAGTAATCGCACCGACAATCGTTAATGTCCCGGAAGCGATTTCACTGTTAACTGGAACTGTATGAGCTAAAGCGCTGCCGAGATCATTGACTATACCCATCGAATGGGGGAGACTTTGCCCAAATACAGCCTTAAATCCATCGCCGCCAATATAGAAGAAGGCCGCAATAGGGATCACTGGACCAAAAACTTTGAATCCAAATTGAAGCCCCTCAATAAAATAAGAGGTTATTTTTTCTAGCCCGTCATTTTTATAAGCATTGATTGATATCATCATAAGCAGGAATATAATAGTGCCGCCGATCAAAGCTGTGGCATCACTGCCTTCCAGATGAAAAGCGATCATTCCCGCAACATCAAGCATTAATAGAATGGGTATAAGGACAGCAAAGAAAATTCGGCTATGATTGGCTAATAATTGCTGATTTGCCGTTTTTCCATTTGCTTTTTCAATATCAGATTGACTGACAACGATCCGGCCAAGCCGCATATCGCGTTTGAGCAAGAAAAAGGCGGTCACTGTTGTTACCGCTCCCATTACAATAACAAGGGGGACGCTTGCTTTCATGACCTCAGATACGGGGATACCGGCGGCGTCGGCTGTTAATTTAGGCGCACCCTGAATAATATAATCCCCGGAGAGGGCAATGCCGTGGCCGAAGAGGTTCATAGCAATAGCCGCTCCTATGGCGGGAAGGCCGGCGCGTGCAGCAGCCGGAAGCAATACAACACCTAATAAAGCAATAGCAGGCGAAGGCCAAAAGAAAAAGGAAACAGTCATCATCACAAGGCCAGTAATCCAGAAAGCCAGTGTTGGATTTTTGATCAATTTGGTAAACGGCGCTATCATGACATCATTAATCCCTGTTTTCGTCATAACATGACTTAGTGCGACAATAATTGATATTACTAAAATGGTGCTTAATAACTGTGTGATCGCATATATGAGACTGTTAAAAACACTGCTGACAGCTGTTGTAAAAGAAGATGTTGCTATCAATCCGATAATAAAAATACCTAATATACAAATAAGGGTCGTATCGCGTTTGAAAATCATAAACCCGATAATGAATAAGATAAACACCACATAAACCCAATGAACAGCTGATAACTCAATGCCCATACGCTCAGCCCCCTGTGATGCTTTAAGTTTATGTCAATAAATTATGCGATTGCCTAAATGAGCGTGATAATCGCCTAATGATATTAGGGGAGTTTTATGAAATAAAATGTCTCATATTTCCGGGGAAATGATGATAATCTGTCGGAAATAAAAATATCTTTGTTAAGCGTTGACAAATGGGCGCTTATTAATTATGATTATTCTAAATAGAATAGCTTCTCAAAGGGGAGTAGCTGTACAACTTAGGTCGTCAATTCGGGATGTTATCCTCGGCCTTTGTTGGCAACGGACGTTGTTAGCAAGACCTTTGCCATGCCTATATGGTAAAGGTTTTTATATTTTTTAAGGAAAACAGCCTTTACCATGCGGTAGGGGCTGTTTTTTTTACTGTCAGTTTATCTTTTTAAGATTTTGCACCGCCATTTTTATTTTGATAAACAAAGGAGATGTAAAATGGAATTTTTAATGTCAATTGATTTTTGGACGGGATTGTTGCTGATTGTCGGCATTGATTTAATTCTTGCAGGAGATAATGCGATTGTTATTGCCTTAGCAGCGAGACGTGTACCGAAAAATCAGCAAAAGAAAGCCATTTTGTGGGGAAGTATGGGCGCTGTTGCTGTTCGGGCTTTAGCTACCTTAGTTGTTGTCTGGCTGTTAAAAGTGCCTGGACTGCATTTCATCGGCGGTTTGCTATTAGTTTGGATCGCTTATAAGCTGTTAGCAGACGACAAAGATCATAGTCATATAAAAGCAGAAAACAGTTTATTAGGCGCGGTTCGAACGATCATCATTGCCGATGCGCTAATGGGGCTTGATAATGTGTTGGCAGTGGCCGGTGCCGCTCACGGCAGCTATTTGTTAGTCATTTTAGGGCTCATTATAAGTGTGCCAATGATCATGGGAGGCAGCACAATTTTTCTTAAATTAATGAATCGGTATTCTTGGATTATTTATGCAGGATCAGCTATCCTTGCTTTTACCGCCGGCAAGATGTTGACGAGCGAACCGCTTATCGATCAATTTTTTAGCGATTTGCCGCTAATGAAATGGATTCTTATTATAATTATGATCATTGCGGTGCTTTTGTTAGGAAAAAGAACCAATGATAAGGTCAAACGATATCGTCAAACCGCTTAAGTGAATGCCGAAAAGTGAATCATAAACCTTAAACATCTGTCTCAAAAAAGCCAAGCAGATAAAAAGATCTTTCTCTTTTTATCTGCTTGAACTATTCTGAGAACCAAAAGGTTATTCAGTTACCAATCTTATGCTGCAGTAGTTCCTGATCAATTACTTCCTCACTTGAATTAATGGCCAAATAAGCGCTTTTTTGCGCGAAGCATAATGAAATACCGGCTTATCATCAGGCAATGTGATTCCTTGTGAAGAAACGAGTGTATTCGTTAAAATTTCCCCTTCGGCTTTTTGCAGTTCCCACTTTTCATGATGAATATCGCATCGGTACAGTTTATTTCTATATGTCGTATAGAAGCAGTACCGCTCCGTCAGCCATTCATCCAGTGAGCCTTTTTCCGATTTGTAAGTTGTATGATCTGAAGAAAATGATCCCTCAAACTCGCCATCTAAACGATTTGTATCTTGACGGCTGCTTTTATAAGTGATGATGCCATTCTTTTTAGCGACATCTATTTTTGAAAAAAAATAAGGCAGCCGGGCAGCTGTTCGCGCAGCAACAGATGCCATCCAATGACCTGCATCAAGGCTGAAAAAGTAAACACCCGGTTTATTATTATATGTAACGTAAGTCCGGACATTGATTTCAGGGAATGCGCTGGAAAAAGGAATTGAGAATATGTCTCTAACTTTGAAATCTGTAATATGAAAGGGGACGATGCCGATCCATGCCCGTCCGTTAAATGTGTCAATGTATAATGGCTTTGGCACTTTATCTCTTATATCATCGAAATCTACTGGCCAGTGGATAAAAAACACATCATTCCATGTTTGCGTCATTATCCAAGGGCGAATGGGCAAAGGGTACGGCCGGTGGTTGGTTTGCATTTTCATCATTTGTAACCTCAAAATAGCCATTTTTCTTTAAAAAAGAACCAAAAAACACAAAATTTTGGCTCCTCAATAATATATTGTCTGCACTAAAAAAGCGATAGTATATGTCGAATATAAAAGGGAGCGTTTGACGCACCCCCGGCGTTTTTTACTGGGATAGCAGGATTCGAACCTGCGCATAACGGAGTCAAAGTCCGTTGCCTTACCGCTTGGCTATATCCCATCGTTGACATTTTTAAGATAGCCGCGTTAATAATAAATTATACGTCAAAATTCGATTGGATTTAAATTCATGTTTTGGAGACTATTGAAGAAAATAAAGGAAATAGATCGTTTTTTTAGGGAGGTGAAGGTTTGCTGAAAAAAGTTCTGATTGCTTTTGAACTGATTTTAGGGGTCTTTATCTTAGGAATTTTTGGCTATATTGTTATCATTTTTGCCGGAGACTTAATGATTAACAAACAAGACCTTGTGATGGATACTGCATCGAAAATTGTCGATGAAAACGGTCATACGATTTCGAGTTTATTTATAGAAAACCGAAAGCCTGTCTCTATCGACCAAATTCCAAAACACGTTCAAGAAGCTTTTGTTTCGGCTGAAGATACACGCTTTTATAAACATCATGGGATTGATGTCAGAGGCATTTTCCGGGCGCTTGGAAAAGATATTTTAACAGGAAGTAAAGCGCAAGGGGGAAGCACAATTACCCAGCAATTAGCGAAACGGGTGTTTTTAACGAGCCAGAAATCGGTGTTTAGAAAGGTAAAAGAGATGATTATTGCGCTCACGCTTGAAAGGCGCTACAGCAAGCCGCAAATTTTGGAGATGTATCTTAACCAAGCCTATTTCGGGGAAGGGGCTTACGGCATTCAAGCCGCGTCAAAATACTTTTTTAATAAAGATGTCAGTGATTTGACGGTTGAAGAAGGAGCGACGCTTGCAGCTTTAATGAAATCGCCGGTGCAGTATTCTCCGGTTGCTCATCCAAAACAATCATTGGAGCGCAGAAATTTAATTCTATCGTTAATGGCTAAACAAGGCTATATTTCGCCTCAAGAAGCAGTAAGGCTGAAAGGGAAGACGCTTGGGCTGAATATTGAAAAGAAAACCGACCAGCCGGAATATTACACTTATATTGATATGGTTTTGGATGAGGCTAAAAAGAAATATCATCTTTCTAATAGAGAAGTTTTAACAGGCGGATATAAAATTGTTGTACCGATGGATATCGAGGCTCAAAAAGCTTCTTATGAACGCTTTAAAGATAACAAGTATTTTCGCGGGTCAAACCCTCATCAGTCTCCGCAGGGCGCTTTCGTCTTAATGGATCCAAAAACAGGCGGAGTCATGGCTGTTCAAGGCGGACGGGATTATGTCAGAAAAGGGCTGAATCGTGTGGATATCAAAAGACAGCCCGCATCAACCTTCAAACCTTTGGCTGTATACGGGCCAGCGCTCGATTCAGGAAAATATCAGCCATACTCGCTTTTAACCGATAAAAAAATAACGTATCACAAATATCACGACTATACACCGACAAATTATAATCATGTGTACACCGGAAAAATGACGATGTATGATGCTTTGACGATTTCTGCTAATGCACCGGCCGTATGGTTGTTAAATCAAATGGGTGTAGATTACAGCAAACAATATCTTGACAAGTTGGGATTAAGAATTCCTGACCGGGGTCTTGCGATTGCACTTGGCGGTCTCAAAGAAGGTGTAACGCCGCTGCAATTGACGGAAGCTTTCAGTTCATTTCCAAATAACGGAACTAAGGTGAAGCCCTATTTTATTCAGGCCATTTATGACAGCAATGGCGACTTAGTTGCCCATGCTAAAACGGATACAACGAAAGTCTTTCGCAAGCAGACAGCTTGGTATATGACGGAAATGCTTAGAAATGTCGTTAAAAACGGAACCGGAAAACAAGGGCATGTCAATACCGCGCTTGCAGGAAAGACGGGATCGACAGCTTATGGAACAAAAGGTCTGGGAAACGCGTGGTTTGCCGGCTACACACCGCGGGCTGTCGGCGCTGTATGGATTGGATATGATAAAACAACGAAAGAACAATATTTAACAGGCGGAAGCGGAGATGCGGCGATGTTATTTAAAGATATTATTAACGATTTGCCTGACCAACAAAATCTCTCATTCCATAAACCATCGGGTGTGGACAGTTTGGATACACCGATCCGGTTAGGGAAAATAACGGACTTAAGGGCTGACGGCACGATTGGCCATATGGGGCTGCCGGCGGTCAAGCTGACTTGGACGCCTCTTAAGGATGATCGCGTTGTTTATCATATTTATCAAATGAAAGATGGAACGAAAACTCAGATTGGCGAGGTAACAGGTAAGGGTGAATTTGTTGCCGACTATATTAATCCTCTGCATTCAGGTTCATTTGAAGTGGTGCCATATAATCCGCAAACGAAGCATGAAGGAAAACCATCTTCTAAAGAAAAAGTAGATTGGGTGCCAAAGTTTTTGCGAGGGTAATAAAATTGGAAAACATATTTTAAAAAAATGATAATAAAAAAATCCGATTTCTGCTTACAAGCTGGAAATCGGATTTTTTAATGATAGACAGCATGTTTGATTAAAAAATCATTAAATTTTTCGTATTCCTCAAAGTGAGGCGAGTGAGCGGAATGTTCAAACCAAATATAACCCTTTTGCGGCGCTTTAAGGACTTTAAAATAGGCTTCAGCCAACTCAAACGGCGTGAGATAATCGTGTCTGCCGATGCAAAAAAAGACCGGCACTTGCACTTCTGTCACTTGTTCAGCAAGATTAATCGTGCTCATTTCCTTGTACATATGGCTCATGCTGAATTTCTGGCCTTTAATATGTTTGAAAAGGTCGGTCAAATGATATTCAGGATTAAAAAGCATATGTTTTGAAAATTTAGCCATTAATTGTTTTTGCTTATAGAGACCGCCGAATTTTTTAAGCCATTTTTGGTGAATGCGTTCGTGTTTAACTTGATGCCAAGGCGGTTCGCCAATGGATTGAAGCTCGCAAATAGCCTTTTTATTTTGGCTTTCTTCAGCGCAGCGCAATGTATATTTATAAGAAATAAAGTCGCCTTTGTTTATATCCGCAACTTGACCGACGCCAAAATAGGCGTAGAACCATTCCGGGCGTTTTTGAACGGCTAACATGCCAATGATTGAACCCCAAGAATGGCCGACTAGATAAACTTTTTCATGCTTAAATGTTTTAAGCAGCCATTGGACAATTTCCAATAAGTCTGAGACAAATTGATTAATGGTCATCGAAGCTGCCGTTAAATGTTTAGAATAGGATAATCCGGCACCGCGCTGATCCCAGTTAACGACAATGAAATGTTTTTCAAGATCGCTTTGAAAAGGGCGGGCAAATCCAATTTGCGCAGCTCCGGGACCGCCGTGCACAAAGAGCAGGATAGGATTTGAGCGGTTAGCGCCGCGCATCAATATCCATTGATCGGCTCCGCCGATGGTTATTTTTTTTAGCGCTGTAATCCCTTTATGATGTTTTTTTTCTTTTGGTGTTTTTCTTGTCAGCATCATTTAATCTCCTATTAGATGATGTTCGAAATGCTTGCCGTACAAGAGGCCTTTGCCAAAGATATTCAAAAAATCTCTCGTTCTTCTCGTTTCGGCGCCAGTTTAGGGAAAGCTATTGTTCCTAAATATAAGCCTTTCATATATATACTAACATTATTTATATATAAAATATAAAACCCCCGGGTTCCGGAGGCTTTATATGATAGAATATTTAATTAGCGCTGAGTTGGCGATGCTGATTGGTTCTCATTTTCATTGATGCTGCTTATTGTGGATATTTTGACTAACGGTGCATTGGTCCTGGTTTGGCCCATTGGTGTGCAAAGTGGTCAGCTAATGAAGCAACATCCGGCACACCGAGCCCTGTCGCTTGATTATAAACAGTGCCTTTGGTACCTGTATAGAATAGATTGTCGTTTGTTAATCCGGTTGTATTTAACGGTTTAAACGGTGAATCTTTTTCTTTAGCAAATTGATAGATTTGCGGGTTCCAAAAACCGACCTGAGTATGGTAAGCGCTGTTGATTAATGCGGTTAATCCGTTAAGCTGCGGCGACACGAAGCTTGTCCCGCCGTATACGGCCCATTTACTGTTTGAGCCAGGTTTGCCCGGATCGCTCACATATACTTTATATCCCGAATATGGGTCAGCATTCATTGAAACGTCAGGCATGTTTCTTCCTTTTCCAGTGCCTTTAACAATTTTTGGCGTTACCCGGTTAACAGATGTGTAATCACTGCTTGGTTCCCATTGTTTAACAGCCGTGTACGAATTAACGCCGGGTACGCCTTTCTGATAGTCAGGCGTAGCAAAGAAGGTGCTGAAACCGCCGCCTCCGCCGGAAAAGTATTTTTTCGCCCAGCCCTCTGGGTTATTATAGCCTAATGAATCAAAGTATTTATACAGATAGTCCCAGCCCCATGCACGTTCTTTATCGACAGAAACCTTAACTCCGGTATTTGTTGTTGTATGCCATGGCAATGTTGTTCCGCCGGCAGCAGTTACATATGGGCTGTCGGCTGGATTATCGACAGACAGCTGAAAAGTGCCGGGGGTTCTGGTCGCATCATAAGCAGCCGCATCCCCTGCTGCTGCGAACATGGATATGCCTTGGGCAGCAGCCTGCATGTAAAGTTGATTGAAGACTTCAGCGTACTCAGGCGATTCTACCTTCTGCTTAACCGAATCAATAATGGCGGTTTCACTGAGTCCCCAGCTGACAGAAATTTGTTTAGCCTTATTATCGTTAATAGCTTTTGCGTATGCGTCGACAAATCCAGGATCAGTATTTGGACCGACATAGACATTAATGTTCGACATAGGAGCAAGCGCCCCGGATTGTTCAACATCAAGCGTTGTTTCATCATAACCGTTCCAATCGGACCCGCCGTCAACATCGGTTACTTTAATGCGGTTTGGTTTAACTTTAATGCCTTCTTTTTTCCAGAACGAATAAGCATCTTCAGGATTAAAATCAGCCAGCGTAACGATACCGATGGTTTGTCCTTGTCCTTTAGCGCCTTTATCGTACAGCGGCTGTACATTGTAGTGCTTAATTAAATCTTTTGGTTCCAAACTAAGAGGCCCTTTTGGAGAATGGCCTTTTTGTTTAATAGATACAGGCCTTTTAACAGCGAGTGATTTAAAGTCCGAATAATCGCTCAGCCCCAAAATTGCGAGAATATGATCGGCCACTTCCTGAGGTGCTTTAGGCTGTTTCTTTGTTGCGTGGAAGCGTTTTCCATTGAATTTTGCTTTTTTGATATCGACGCTGAAAGCTTTATTAAATTGGTCAACGGTTCCGGTAGCAGTAATAACGAGATTATTATCATATACTTTACTGGAAATGCCGAATTTGCGGAGATAATGGGTTACAGCTTTAACTTCATTGGGATGGGCCCCATACTTTGCCTTAAATTGATGAGTATTTAAATACTTTCGGTACTTATGGGCGCCAGGCGTAACTGTTTCATTAATATAATGCTGAAGTGCTTTTTTATTGTGCAGTTTCATTATGATATCAACGGTCATTTTTGTGTTTGGATCAAGATCGCCAAAATAGTTTGCATTTTGAAGTACTGCTGAGCCAGTGCCTTGCGGGATAGACTGAACTTTTGATGTATGAGCGGATGCAAGAGATGGCGCAGCACCGAGCAGCAGTGTTCCGGCAGCAACAACCGACAACACTTTATTTGTTATTTTCTTCACCGGTGTTCACCTCTCAAATCATAATTTAAATCAGACCTTCTTGAAAAATAAAGCAAATCTGTTAAATGATTAAAATCTATCATTTATCCCCCCTTCACCCATTTTTAAAATAGTCTGAATATATTACCATCATACACCAATTAATGGAGAACAAGAAATAGTGATAATGGACTAATAAACCGATAGAAAACGCTGTAATAATACAAAAGAACTAGTCTTTTTGTTGCGTAAACGCATTGAAACATTATCCGATGCCTACAATAAGGTTGGTATGATGATTTAAAAGAGATTAATTAAGGGAATTTAAGGAAAAAACAGGTCTATTTTATGAACATCTTTATCATTTTTCAATAAATACCTATGTTTATCAAATGCATGGTTAAGGACTTTCAGATAAAATGGATATTGAATGTAAAGAGGTTGTTTAAAAAGGGGAAGCGGGCAGATTGTTCATGAAGAAGTTTTTCGGCCCCTTTTTAAGCGCGTCGTATTGTATTGGATGAGGAAGGGTGTTTTATGGGTAAAAAATTTAATGATACGTTTTTAAAGGCTTGCCGAAAGGAAGAGGTGCCGCATGTTCCTGTTTGGTATATGAGACAAGCGGGACGTTATCAGCCGGAATATCGAGCCATTAGGGAAAAATACTCCTTTTTTGAAATTAATGAAAATCCCGAAGTTTGTGCTGAAGTGACTCGATTGCCGGTTGAGCAGCTTGGTGTTGACGCGGCCATTTTATTTGCCGATATTATGACACCTTTAAAGCCAATTGGTGTTCATGTTGATATTGTAGAAGGCATTGGCCCGGTCATTGATAATCCAATTTCATCTTTGCAAGATATCGGAAAACTAAAAGATTTGAAGCCTGAGGAGGATGTCCCATATATACTGGACACCATTAAACTCTTAAGAAACCAGTTGGATGTCCCATTGATCGGTTTTTCCGGGGCGCCGTTCACTCTGGCCAGCTATTTAATAGAAGGCGGACCGTCAAAGGGGTACCACAAAACAAAAGGATTTATGTACTCTAAACCGAAGGAATGGCAAGCTTTGATGGATAAGCTTGCGGAAGTGACAGTGTCTTATTTGCAAGCGCAGATTCATTCAGGCGCGCAAGCTGTTCAAGTCTTTGATTCTTGGGTGGGAGCGTTAAGTGCCGAAGACTATAAAGAATATATAGCACCTACAATGACGCGTATTTTTAAGACGTTAAAGGAAAACACCAACGTACCGTCCATTTATTTCGGCAGCGGTTCGAGCCACTTGCTTGAGGAATGGAACAAGCTGCCGGCTGATGTTTTGTCCATTGATTGGCGAATTTCACTTGATAAAGTGAGGGCATTGGGAATAGACAAGCCGCTGCAAGGCAATCTCGATCCTTCTTTGCTTTTGGCTCCTTTTGAATTATTGAAAGAACGCGCCAAAAAAGTCATTGACCAAGGGATCAGCCGGCCGGGGTATATTTTTAATCTTGGACATGGCATTTTTCCATCTGCAAGTGTTGATACATTAAAAAAATTAACTGATTTTGTCCATGATTATACGAGCAAAAATTAACAGGAGTGTTGACATTGAACAGACAGCGTATAGGATTACTGGTTATGGCTTATGGAACGCCTTATAAGCCGGAGGATATTGAACCTTACTATACACACATTCGCCATGGCAGGCGGCCTTCTGACGAGCATCTCGAAGATTTGAAGCAGCGTTATCAGTCAATCGGCGGCACATCGCCTTTGGCGAAGATTACAAAAGATCAAGCGGAAGGACTAGAAAGACGTTTAAATGAATGCCAGAGTGATTATGAATTTAAAGTCTACATCGGTTTAAAGCATATCCATCCATTTATTGAGGATGCTGTGAAAAGCATGCATGAAGATGGCATTAAAAAGGCGGTCAGCCTTGTTCTCGCTCCGCATTTTTCCAAATTCAGCGTTCAATCCTATAATCAAAGGGCGAAAGAGACTGCAGAAAAAATCGGCGGACCGGAAATCATCTCTATTGAAAGCTGGTATAAAGAACCAAAGTTTATCCAATTTTGGGCGGATCAAATTCATCATACTTTTAAAGACATTCCTGAAAGTGAACAGGAACAGGCTGTTGTCATTTTCTCTGCACACAGCCTTCCGGAAAAAATGATTAATCAAGATGATCCGTATCCGGCGCAATTAGAAGAAACAGCGAAACTGATTAGTGAAAAAGCACATATCAAGCATTGGGCTCTCGGATGGCAAAGCGCGGGTAATACGCCTGATCCATGGATAGGTCCAGATGTTCAAGATTTAACCAGAGATTTATATGAACATGAGGGGTACAAGATATTCATTTATTGCCCGGTTGGATTCGTCGCGGAACATCTCGAAGTGCTTTATGATAATGATTACGAATGCAAAGCCGTGACAGATGAATTAGGCGCCCGCTATTATCGTCCAGAGATGCCTAATGCTCATCCCAAATTTATAGATGCGCTGGCAACAGTCGTACTGAAAAAAATGGCTGAAAGAAGTGAATAATAATGGGGAAACGCGTTGTTGTCGCGGGGGGCGGTTTGACAGGGCTGTCAGCCGCTTATTATCTTCAAAAACAAGATAAAACGCTTAACATAACACTTGTAGAAGCCAACGATACACTTGGCGGAAAATTACAAACTGTTTATCAAGACGGATTTGTTATCGAACGAGGACCGGATTCATTTCTAAAAAGAAAAAAAGAAGCGCTTGAATTGATTAAGGATTTGGGCTTGGAAGATGATGTTGTTTCGAATCATACGGGGAAGTCTTATATTTTAAAAGACGGCGGGCTTCACCCGATTCCGGAAGGGTCTGTTATGGGTGTGCCGACGAGCATTCGAACGCTTATGGAAACGACACTGCTGTCCGATGACGGAAAAATAAGAGCCCTTAATGATTTGATTTTGCCGAGAATGCCGGCATTTGATGATATCTCTGTCGGAGAGTTTTTTAAATATCGTCTAGGGGAAGAGATGGTAGACCATATTATTAGTCCATTATTATCAGGCATATATGCCGGTGATATATACAAATTAAGCCTGCAAGCTACCCAGCCGCAATTTATTAAAGCAGAAAAAGAATTGCGCAGCTTGATTGCAGGTCTTAAGGCGCCGAAAAAAACAAATGAAAGCAAGTTTGCGACGTTAAAGAGCGGTTTAAGCCGTTTAATTGATAAGCTCGCAGCCTCTTTAACTCAAACGGCTCTCATAACAGGCGTCAAAGTTGTTGGCTTCGATAAGCAAGATCAACACTATTCATTGCGATTATCCAACGGCCAAAACCTTTGGGCGGATGCCGTTATTTTTGCCATACCTCATGAAATAACAGCAGAACTGCTTAAAGCGCCTTATTTGGAAAATGACGAAGCGGATCCGAATACGTCAGTCGCAACGATTGCAATGGCCTTTGATCAAAAGGATGTTCAGATGGACAAAGAAGGTACAGGATTTGTCGTTTCAAGAAGGGAACCCATATCCATTACAGCCTCAACCTGGACACATATGAAATGGCCGCACACTGCTCCCGAAGGCAAAGCTTTGATAAGATGTTATCTCGGCAAAGCAGGCGACGATAAGATCATTCACCTTTCTGATGAAGAGATGGTTAGGACAGCTTTAGACAATTTAAAGACGGTGGTTAATATTAAAAGGCAGCCTCATTTTTCTGTCGTCAGCCGCTGGGAGAAAGCTATGCCTCAATATCCAGTGGGGCATATGCGATGGCTGAACGATATAAGGGGGCGCTTGCAAAGCGATTACCCAAACGTTTATTTAGCTGGTGCATCATACGAAGGTGTCGGATTGCCTGACTGTATCAAACAAGGCAAAGAGGCATCCACTCAAGTTATTCATTCTCTAAGCAAAATTAAAATTTAACCGGTAATCATTTATTGTTTACCGGTTTGTTTCATGATATATTATTACTTGCAGAACGAATTGACCAAAATGTTCATTTAGTCATAAAGGTGGGTCTTTGATGAGCGGGCGAAAAGAAAGTATTCTAAAAGCAGCAGAAAGGTCGTTTGCGCTTTTTGGATATAAAGGAACAACAATGGATCAAGTGGCCAAAATTGCCAATGTCGGCAAGGGGACGATTTATACCTTTTTCAAAAATAAAGAGGAATTATTTAATGAAATCATTGATCAATTTATTCAACGTATGAAAGTCATTGCCGAAGCAGCTATTGACGAAAATGACCCCTTTTTTGTTAATTTGCACCGTGCACTTTACGAAATCTTATCTTTTCGTAAAGAACATCAATTTACAATTAAAATAACCCAAGAAGTCAAAGAGTTTGGAACCTTGCCGGCAAAACAAGCTTTAGGCAAATTTGAAGATGCCATCCTATCTTTTTTAGAAAAACATATTCAGTTAGCGATCGATAAGGGGGAGCTTGTCAAGTGTGATCCGAAATTAACTGCGTTTGTCATGCTGAGGCTTTATATTGCGATCGTTTTTGAGTGGGAACAGCGGCACGAACCTTTAGATAAAGAGGAAATTGCCAGCTTGTTTGATCTGTACTTTGCGAATGGTCTTGAAAAAAATAAAAAAACGTGTTGAGATCGGCCCGCATATTTGAAGAGAAGGGCCCGTGCACCGATGTTTATTTTTATCTTTTTAAAGCTGCATTAAAGCTTTTCATATAGATGTTGCTTTACTGCTCAGCCATAATTTAAAGTGTAAGTAAAATCCCCTTGGCAGAAATAGGGGGTATATTTGCAGCCAAACTGACTAAATGACTATATTGGTCAATAATCCTTATTAAGGTGGTGGTGCAAGTGCATGCGATTCGTCTTTTTATTTCCGAACTCGCATCTATTGGTAAAAAGCCCAAAATATTAATTGCGATGATTGGCGTTGCTTTAATACCTATTATTTATTGCGGTATGTTTTTATGGGCTTTTTGGGATCCGTATTCAAATACTCAGGATTTGCCGGTTGCTGTCGTTAATAATGATAAAGGCGCCATGCTGGCAGGTGAACGTGTCAATATCGGCCATGATTTAGTCGATCAATTAAAGAGCAATAAGAGTTTTGATTGGCATTTTGTTGATGGTGATAAAGCGGACAAAGGCTTTAAAGATAATAAATATTTTATGATCATTACGATACCGGAGAAATTCTCCAAAAACGCTACAACGATTAATGATGATAAAGTAAAAAAATTGCCGCTCAACTATCAATTAAATTCGGATTATAACTATATTGCTTCTATCATGAGTGAATCAGGCGCCAAAGAGGTTAAAAATAAAGCGGGAAATGAAATCACAGAAACATTTGCCAAAGTGATGTATCGCCAATTAGACGAACTTTCAGATGGACTTAATAAAGCAAGCAAAGGCGCCGGCAAATTGGCAGATGGCAGCAGTGATGCTGAAAAAGGCATCAATGCTCTGAGAAAGCACGTGTCTGATTTAGCAAGCGCCAGTGAGCAATTATCAAACGGCACGAACCAAATTGCTCAAGGATCAGGCCAATTGCATCAAGGCTTAACGGCTCTATCAAACGGCACGCAAGAACTTTATTCACAAACCCAGTCCAAAACAAATGAAATACAAAAGCTTGCTGATGGGGCAAACACGCTATCCAGCAAACTGCAAGAATTAAATCAAGGGATGAATCAGTTATCAGAGTCTCACTCGCAGCTGACAAACGGTTCAGAACAAATTAAAGCCAATATGGAGAAAATCGGCGCTGGACTTGAAAAAGAACAACAAGCGGTTCAAGCTTTCCAAAATGGCGTTGCTCAAGCACAGCCGATCATTAATAAACTTGGCGATAACATGCAGCAATTAACCCAGATTGTTAACGGTGTTGGCCAAGCAAAAGATAACAGCGATCAACTTGCGGCTGCGATACAGAATTACGCAAAAAATCATCCTGATATTGCTAAAGATCCGGATTTCCAAAAGATCATGCAAGCGGGCCAGAATGAAAATGGCGTTATCAATCAAGTCAGAGATAAAACGAAGCAAGCGCTTGCTGACATTCAACAGCCGGGAGTCAGCGACAAAGTCAAACAATTGGTTTCAAATGCAAGCCAGCTGGCATCAGCACAGAATGAATTAGTGAATGGCTTTAAAAAGCTGGAAGATGCACAAAATCAAGTCGTTTCCGGCATGGAGCAGTTCCAAAAGAAAGTTAATCAACTGCCGGACTCAACTGGACAACTATCGCAAGGGGCTAAAACACTTGCTGACGGCACAAATTCTCTTAAACAAAATTGGTCAACGCTAACTTCCAGCATCAAGAAGTTAAACAGCAGCGAGAACCAATTAATAGACGGCAGCAAGAAACTGAATGACAGTATCGGACAGCTGTCTAACGGTATGTCGGCCTTAACTAACGGCACCAATCAAATTGGCAGCGGAACATCAGAATTAGCCAACGGTGTTTCTGATCTCCATAAGGGCAATGAAGACTTGCACACTCAACTTGGCGATGCGCATAAGCAAACTGAAAGTATACCAAAAAATAATGAGCATGCAGATATGTTTGCCAAACCTATTGACTTGCACAACAAAACACATTCAAATGTCAATAATTACGGATACGGTCTGGCTCCTTACTTCTTGTCGCTAGGATTATTTGTTGGGGCGGTCATGTTAACTATTATCTACGACTTAAGGGAACCTGCTCTAAAACCAAGAACAGGCATCAGCTGGGCTCTAGGAAAATATTTCGTGATGGCTGTTATGGGTATTGTGCAAGCCCTTATTGCTGACGTCATTGTCTTATTTGGTTTAGGACTGAAAGTCGATCAGCCGATGATATTTATTTTATTTAGTATTTTAGCAAGCTTAACATTTATGGCATTGATTCAGTTCTTCGCCGGCGCGTTCGGCAACCCGGGACGCTTCTGCATCATCATCATTCTGATTTTGCAATTGACAACAACAGGCGGCACATATCCAGTCCAATTAATACCAAAACCATTGCAAAGCATTCCGCAATGGCTGCCGATGAACTACAGTATTGCAGGATTTAGAAACATTATCGCTGGTCATCAAACAGACATGCTGAAGCATAACGCGCTTATCTTGGCTGTTTTCCTAATTGTGATGTTGGCCGCAAGCATTGTTTTCTTTACGCTGCACAATCGGAAACTCAGAAAGAACGAAGCTGAAGGTCAAGAGAATATGGCCGTTTAAGAATTGAATTTTGACGCCTCGGATGTTTATCCGGGGCGTTATTTTTGTTTTGAAAATATAGTATGATTTATTATTATCATAAACGGCAAAAAGGGGGGAGAGGTTTATGAAAATAAGAAAGGCTTCGCCGAAAGATGCTGCAGCAATGGCTATAGTTCACATAAACAGCTGGAGGACAACTTATCAAAATATTATTCCAGCCAGTTATTTAAATCAATTAACTGAGGAAAAGAGAAGAAAAAAGTGGAGGGATATTCTAACTCATGAAAATCATATCACTTTTATTGCCGAAAATACATGCGGTCAGGTTATAGGATTTGCGGACGGTGGAAAAGAAAGAACAGGAAAATATGAAGATGGCACCGGTAAGTTATATGCCATTTATATCTTGAAAGAATATCAAGGAAAAGGAATCGGCAGGATGCTGTTCAAATCAGTTGCAGAGAAACTGAAAAAGGCAGGTTTTCATTCGATGATTGTTTGGGTTTTGCAGGATAATCAATCCCGCCGTTTTTATGAAGCCTTAGGGGGAAAAGCAGCGGCAGAAAAATGATTGAATTTTCTGGATGTGAATTAACGGCGGCAGCTTATAGATGGCATGACATCGGAATCATATCACGTTTAATATGAGGTATAGCACATGATTATTCTGTCTCTTTTTCTTCCCAATCAGTATATAAACCGCTTCCATTGCAGCCATAGCAATTGTAAGGAGCTGCGTATTCATAATCGAATATGGTCATATACCCTCTGCCATTGCAATCAGGGCATTTGCCTAAAGACTGCATTTTGGTTAGATGTTTTTCATATCTTTTCGTTTTCCAATTGGAATAAGCATTAATAAGGCCCATCGTTATCACCTCTGAAAAAAAGTTTATGTTCAGTTTGCGGCATTAACATGTCCTTTATACAGAATTTAGGGAAAAATTATGAGAAATGGATGCTTGTGAGGTAAAGTCATTTGTATTATAATAAGCAGCAACCCCTTTTGCGTTCATACAAAAGGGGTTGTTTGGCGATGATATTTAATTATTTTTAGGAGCGGTTGAATCGTTTTGTTCATTACCTCGTTTGAGGGCTTCTGTAACCCAGCCGCTTCGTACGCCCCAAAAATAAAAGATAAGAGCAGAAACACCAATTACCAAGAAATCCCATCCAAAAGGTATGATATTAAGTCCGCCGAATTTTTCACTTCCAATATAAGAAATGAAGATCATCCAAATGAGGAAGAAAATGAACCAAAGACCTGCTTTAAAGTCCCTTTTAAAACCTGCAAAGTCGTTTTTATATTGATAATAAAAGTAGACAGGCAGACCGATAATAATAATCATGGTTACTTTACCCGTCAGCGGCCAAGACCCCCAGTAAAAGATCAAGGCAGAAGCAATAAATCCAAGCGGTGCAATGATTGGCATCCCTTTAATTTTAAGCGGGGATTTGAGATACTCTCTATGCCTGCGGAAAACCATCACTGAGACAGGCCCTGTCATATAAGAGATCAAAGTCGCAATTGAAATGATCGAAGACAATTGCCCCCAGCCTCTGAACAGCAGCAGGAAAATGAAAGATACGAAAATGTTAAACCACATCGCAGGACGAGGGATTCCTGATTTTTTGTCTACTTTGCCAAAAATGCTTGGGAAATAACCATTTTGGTTCATGCCGTAAATCATTCGTGCAGTCGTTGCAGTATATGTAACACCTGTACCAGACGGCGATACCACAGCATCAGCAAACAACAAAAGGACTAGCCAGTTTAATCCCCAAGCCATTGCAAGATCCGCAAAAGGAGAGTTCAAATTAATATTTGCCCAGCCATGTTTAAGCATATCAGGCGTCACACCGCCTGTAAATGTAACTTGTAATAAAAGGTAGATAACACCTGCTATTAAAATTGATAAAACAACCGCTAAAGGAACGTTGCGGTTAGGATTCTTTGCTTCACCAGCCATATTGATCGGGCTCTGGAAGCCGTTGAATGAAAAAACGATGCCCGAAATCGATACAGCTGTGAGCACGCCGGACCAGCCGTTTGGCATAAAGCCGCCGTAATGTGTAAAATTTTGTCCATTGAAACTAGTCACAATTAAACCGATAATAACACATGCCGGAATAACAAATTTAAATATCGTTATAACGGTATTTACACGAGCAAATAAGGAAACTGTAAAGTAATTTAATAAGAAATAAACAATGACAAGCAAGGCTGATATGAATAGCCCGGTGATTGTCAATTCCTTGCCATCATAGAGAGAATGGGCCCATTCAAAAGGCCAAGAACTGATATATTGTGTCGAGGCTTCAGCTTCTACAGGAATAACTGAAACAATGGCTATCCAGTTTGCCCATCCGGACAGATAGCCGACAAGAGAACCGTGTGAGAATTGGCCGTATCTAACCATACCGCCTGCTTCAGGGAACATGCCCCCGAGTTCTGCAAATGATAATCCTATAAATAAAATAAGAATTGTTCCGATAATCCACGCATAAATGGCTGCCGGGCCGGCAAGCTTTGCGGCTTTCCAAGCACCAAATAACCAGCCGGAGCCAATAATTGAACCAATGCCGGTCATGGTAAGAGCGAAAGCGCCGATATTTCGCTTCATATTGTTCTGCATGTCATCACCTCCGAGATGTCGAAAATTGTCCACAGTTAAGTATTTTATCACGTTGTGTAAACGCTGTCCCCGAAAACACATAATGTTGGAAGATTAAAAGCTGTCAGAATTAATATTTTTCGAGTTTTTTCGACGTTAAATGCTTTGGATTAGGTATAATGAATCATGAAAAAACGATTAAATTCGCGCTGCTGCCATCCGATCAAAATATATAATATAAATACTGTCATATTATGACTTGTTAAGCCATGATTTATTCCTTCATAGGAGGGGGAAAAATGATTTATATTGATAATCAAAACATTCATGACCCGAGTGTAAACTTAGCGATAGAAGAATTTATTTTGCGTTATCTTGACCAAAATGAAACATACTTGCTGTTCTATATTAATGATCCTTCAATTATTATTGGCAAAAATCAAAACACAATCGAAGAAATTAATACCGATGTTGTTGAGCGCGAAAACATTTATGTGATCAGAAGGCTTTCAGGCGGCGGTGCCGTTTACCATGATCGCGGCAATTTGAATTTCAGTTTCATTACGAAAGATGACGGCGACAACTTTCATAATTTCAAGAGGTTTACAGATCCGGTTGTTAGCGCTTTAAGGGATATGGGGGTTAATGCTGAACTGTCCGGCCGTAATGACCTTATGGCTGATGGAAAGAAAATAAGCGGCAATGCCCAATTTGCTTCTAAGGGACGCATGTTCAGCCATGGGACTTTAATGTTTGACTCCAATATTGAAGACGTTGTCCGTGCCTTAAACGTAAAGATGGAGAAAATCGAATCGAAAGGCATTAAATCTATCCGCAATCGTGTTGCAAATATTAAGGATTATTTGGACGAGCCAATGACGATTGAAGTGTTTAAAGAAAAAATATTGGAAGGCATTTATGGCGGACAAGAGGTTCAAGAATATCGATTAACAGAAAAAGATTGGAAAATCATTAACGACATTTCCAATAAACGCTATAAAAATTGGGACTGGAATTACGGGAGATCGCCGTCTTCAAATATTCAACATTCGCACCGGTTCCCGGTCGGACAAATTGATGTTCGTTTAAAAGTTGAAAGAGGTGTGATCCGAAGCTGCAAAATTTACGGCGATTTTTTTGGCGTCGGGGAAGTCAGTGATATTGAGGAACGGTTAACAGGTGTAAAATATGCTAAGGCTGATATTGACAAAGCATTGAATGATATTGAAGTTAAGCATTACTTTGGGGATATATCCAAGGACGATTTTATTCAGTTGATTTATTAGCTGGTGTTCATCGGTTTAGGAGGGCTTCTTTTTGAAATATATTAATAACCAGGATATTATGGATATCACGATTAACTTTGCCATCGAGGAATACGCGTTAACCGAGCTTGATATTAACGAAACTTATCTGTTATTTTACAGTATGACGCCAACGGTTATCGTCGGGAAGAACCAAAATACGGTTGAAGAGATTAACATGGATTACGTGAGGGAAAATAATGTCACGGTTTGCCGCCGGTTATCAGGCGGCGGTGCGGTTTATAATGACGAGGGAGACTTAAGCTTCAGCTTTATTACAAAAGATGACGGCAGCAGCTTTAATAATTATAAGAAGTTTACTGAACCCGTTGTCCGTGCTCTTCGCAATATGGGGGTCAACGCCGAGCTTTTAGGGCGAAATGATTTATTGGTCGATGGCAAGAAAATATCCGGCAACGCGCAATTCTCTACAAGAGGCCGCATGTTCAGCCACGGTACGCTCATGTTTGATGTTAATTTAGACAATGTGGCGAAGGCGCTGAATCCTGATCCGGAGAAATATTTATCAAAAGGGATAAAATCGGTGAGAAGCAGGGTCACTAATATTAGGGACCATCTAAAAGAGGATATGGACATTCATCAGTTTAAAGAGATGCTTTTACAATACATTTTCGAAGGCGAGAAAGGTATTCCGGAGTATAAACTGACGGAAAAGGATTGGAAAAGAATTATGGAAATCGCTGAAAAGCGTTACCGCAATTGGGATTGGGTATACGGCAAATCGCCTGAATTTAACGTAAAACAAACCAAACGTTTTCCATCCGGAAAAGTTGATGTTCGCTTAGAAGTAAAAAAAGGCTTGATAGAACAAGCAGCCATCTTCGGGGACTTTTTTGCAGTGGGCGATATTCATGATATTGAGAAGCGGCTCGTCGGTGTCAAGTATAAACGTGAAGATTTGATGGACGCGTTAACAGATATAGATGCTTCATATTATCTAGGAAAAATAAGCAAAGAAGAATTTGTAAATATGCTGTTTTAAAACGTTATGAGCTTCAATAGAAGGCTGCTCCTGTATGTGAGCGGCCTTTTTTTCTTGAATCGGCATATTTATTTACTGTCATCCCCAGAAGAATGAGGGACGAGGCGCATACACTAATGAATATTCGGAACAACTTGACAATTATTATGCAGAATTTTATGATTAATATATATATTACACGATATATAACCACCGATTATTTTACGTTATATATAATTAATGATTTATTTTATAAAAGAGGTGGACAGTGTGATTTTTAATAAAGAAGCGGAGACAATGGCACATAATGAGATGAAAGCGCTTCAATTGAAAAAGCTGAAAGAAACGGTTCGCACAGCATATCAGAAAGTGCCTTTTTATCGTGAATCATTTGAAAAACATCGCGTTGTTCCAGATGATATCCAGTCGCTTGAGGATATCACCCGGCTCCCTTTTACTGTAAAGAAAGATTTGCGGGAGCAGTATCCGTTCGGGCTATTTGCGGTTGACCAGAAAGAGATTATCCGGCTGCATGCTTCATCAGGGACCAGCGGCAAACCGACAGTTGTAGGTTATACTCGCCGCGATATTGAAAATTGGTCAGAAGCGGCGGCAAGGGCGATTGCTGCTGCCGGGGGAAAACCGGGAGAGGTGCTTCACAATGCTTACGGATACGGTTTGTTTACCGGAGGACTCGGCATTCATTACGGTTCTGAAAAACTTGGCATGGCCACGGTGCCTGTTTCGGGCGGAAACACAGAAAGACAGATTATGTTGATTGAGGATTTTAAACCGACGGTGATTACCGGAACGCCATCTTATATCCTAAATATCATCGATACGATGGAACGGATGGGAAAGGATCCGCGGAAAGCAAGCTTAAAATACGGCATTTTCGGTGCCGAACCGTGGTCGGAAGAAATGAGGCATGAACTGGAGGAAAAGCTTGCTATAAAAGCTGTCGATATCTATGGACTCAGTGAAGTGATGGGGCCCGGCGTCGCTATTGAGTGCTATCAAGAGCAAAATGGCTTACATATAATGGACGATCTTTTTTATGTTGAAGTGATTGATTCAGATACCCTTGAACCTGTACCGGACGGCCAAACCGGAGAACTTGTCTTCACAAGCTTAACGAAGGAAGCGATGCCAGTGATTCGCTACCGTACCGGTGATATAGCCTCTATCAAAAAGGGACAGTGTTCTTGCGGCAGAACAACAACAAAGATGTCCAGAGTTAAGGGACGCATCGACGATATGCTTATTATAAGAGGCGTGAATGTTTTTCCATCTGAGATTGAGAACGTACTCTTAACGGTTAAAGAATTGCAGCCTCATTACCAGTTAGAGCTGTCTAAAAAGGGCCGGCTGGATGAATTATCGCTTAATGTTGAAATTCGCCCCGAAGTCTATCAAGCTATCGGGCATCATTTGAATCATGATGCTGTTATTCATTTGAAAAGACGTGTTTGCCATTTATTAAAAAGCAAATGCCTGATTTCGATTAATGTGAATATATTGGAACCTGGTTCAATACCTAGATCTGAGGGAAAGGCAGTCAGAATTGCGGATCTAAGAAAAAAAGATCTTGCTGACGGGAGAGTTTAATAAAATGAGTGGATGAAAATATCATAAAAATTCTAAAAAGCTTCAACGTTTGAAAAATATATAACATTATAATATAATGACGTTAAACTAACGTCATATGGGTGGTGTATCAATTGATTGAACAATTGACTTTTGACGTATTGAATGACGAGCAAAAATATCAACATTTTATGGAACGGATTAATCGCGGTGAAAAAATTGAAGCGGACGATTGGATGCCGGATGATTATCGTCAGGCGCTGATTCGCTTGATTTCCATGCATGGGATCAGCGAAATTATGGGTGCGCTTCCAGAGAAGGAATGGGTCCCAAAAGCGCCGACGTTGAACCGCAAGCTGGCCATTATGGCAAAAGTTCAAGATGAGATGGGGCATGGGCAGCTGCTTTTAAGAGTGGCTGAAGATCTTATGAAGCCGCTTGGGAAGAACCGGGATAATATTATGCAGGATCTGTTTTCAAAGCGGCTGAAGTTTCATAATGTTTTCCATATGCCTTCACCGACGTGGGGGGATGCAGCTGTTATTGCTTGGCTTGTCGACGGGGCGGCTATTCTATCGCAGACGATGATGCTCGATACTTCTTATGGTCCTTACGGAAGAGCATTAAAGCGGATTTGCCAAGAGGAATCGTTTCATGCCAAGCACGGCGAAAGCCTTGTATTGTCTCTGGCAGAAGGCACCGATAAGCAAAAACAAATGCTTCAAGAAGCCGTTAACCGTTGGTGGGATGCCTTATTAATGTTCTTTGGGCCGAAATCGAAAAACGAAACCGGCCATTCCAATGTTGATAAAAATATTAAATATAAGTTAAGAACGAAAACGAATGAGCAGCTGAGGCAAGAATTTTTAACAAAGTATGTCCCTAAGATGAAATTAATTGGTCTGGACATTCCTGATAAAACGATTCGCTTTGATGAAGACAAGCAAGAGTGGATTTATAAGGAGCCTGATTGGAACGAATTTAAGAAAATTGTTTCCGGAAATGGTCCGAAAACGAATGAACGGCTGCATTTAAGACAAAGCTCCTATGAACAAAATGAATGGGTAAGAGAGGCGCTTGGCCATATTAGTTCGGCAGCTGTTGGATAAAACGAAAGAAACGAAAGGCGGTTGACCATGAAAAAGGATCATCATGAATCAGACGCATTTTATGAGGAATTTGAAGTGTTCAGCAAAAAGAAGGATGGATCACCTATTCAGCATCAATTCAGTTTGCTTGCGCCGAATGAAGAAATGGCTCTCATTATGGCAAAGGAAAACTTTTTCCGCCGTGAGCCCGCTGTTGATATATGGGTTGTCAAACGCTCAAATATTAGAAAATTAGCGCAAAGCGAAAAAGAAGCATTGAAAAAGCTTGATAAACCTTACCGGGAAACTAAAGGATATGCCGACCTTAACAGAAGGTGGCGGGCTTTTAAAGAAAAAGGCAAAGATGAATGGCTGAAGGGGGAAAAGGAGGCATGAGTTTTTCTGAAAAAAACAAAGCAATGACCGAACTTTTATATCAATTGGCCGACGATGATTTTATTCATGCCCATCGCGGGTCGGAGTGGCTTGGGCTTGCCCCGCACATTGAAGAAGATGTCGCTTTTTCGTCGATTAATCAAGATACAATGGGCCATGCCGCCATGTACTATAAACTCCTTGAAGATTTGGGAGAGGGCAAAGCAGATGACCTGTCGCATAGAAGAAAACCGGAGCAGTATAGAAACGCGATTATTTTAGAAGAAAGAAACGGATCCGGCGAATATTTGGAGTCTCCTCAATATGATTGGGCTTTTACAGTGATTAGGCACTTTTTCTATGATGTTTCAAAAAAGATTCGATTAGAATCTTTGAAACAATCATCTTATGAGCCGCTGTCTGAAGCCGCAAGAAAAATATTAACAGAACAATATTATCACTTAATGCATTGGGAAGTCTGGTTTAAACAGTTAATGACAAGCACAGCGAAAGCCAGAAAGAAAATGGAGGCCGCTATTTTCAAAGTTTGGGATGATTTCGGCGGCGTGCTGACGCTCGGTCCGTACGGCGATGAAATGGTTAAGGCCGGATTAATCGAAGATGAGGAAGTCTTAAAGACCCGTTTTACTGAACGGATGCAAAAGTATTTTCAATCTGTTGATTTTAAACTTGTAACAGAGCCGCAAATGAAGCGCGGAGACGGAAGAGCCGGTGTCCATACGCCGGATCTCGAGCACGCCTTAAGCACCTTAAGCGAAGTTTATGTTTCGGACGCCGAAGCGGCAGGCTGGTAATGCAAAAGACGGCTCGGCGGAAAAGAAAGAAGGTGAAAGCTTGGCTAAAGAACAGCAAGTGAATCATTTAATAGAAGAGATTCGCCGCGTCTTAGAGTCAGTCAAGGATCCAGAACTCCCGGCGATCAGCATTGCAGAATTAGGGGTGTTGGGGGAGATTGATATTAATGAGGGGCATGCAACGATTCATCTTCTGCCGACATTCAGCGGGTGCCCTGCTTTAAACATCATTGAACAGGAAGTTAAGGATGCTTTGTCGAAGATTGATAGTGTTCAAACCGTCAATGTCCAGTTTGTCTTTAATCCGCCGTGGACCACAGACAGAATTAGTCCGGAGGGACGCGAAAAACTCAAAGCTTATGGGATTTCTCCTCCGCCGGCTCATCATCGTGAAGGAGATCCGTGGGAGATTGATTGTCCATATTGCGGCTCAACCTATGTCACGATGGAAAACATTTTTGGGCCAACTGCCTGCCGCAGCATTTTATATTGCAAAAACTGCAAAAACCCTTTTGAGGCAATGAAGCCTGTTGCCGTCGGAATTAACTAAAATTTCATATTAGTACGGGATTTAGGGGTATTCTTCTAAACTTAAAACGAAAGGAATTGAGGAAAGATGGTCAAAATGATTGCACTTTATAAACAGCCGAAGGATAAGGAAGCTTTTGATGAGCACTACAAAAATGTACACACGCCGATTACTAAGAAAATTCCCGGGCTTAAAAAAATGAAAGTCACAAAAATTACGGGGTCTCCAATGGGGGAAAGCGAATATTATTTGCTTTGTGAAATGTATTATGAAAGCCACGAAGCTTTGAAAAAGGCTATGAAAACGGAAGAAGCAAAGGCTTCTGCGAAAGATGTCATGTCATTTGCCGGCGATATCGTTACGATGATGATTGGTGAGGAAGTTGATGAGTAAACCGTCGTTCATTAACTTTTGGCAAGAAAATGGAATTGGATATATTGAACTTAACCGTCCTAAAGTTTTAAATGCGCTTAATCGGCAAATGGTTTCTGAAATCGTCTCAGCGCTCGCTGAATTTGACCATAATCATGATATCAGGGTGATTTTAATCAAAGGCAGCGGGCGGGCTTTTGCTGCAGGGGCGGATATTGACGAAATGGCTCATGATACGCCGGTACAGCTTGAATTATTAAACCAATTTGCTGAGTGGGACCGAATCAGCCTGATCAAAAAGCCGGTGATTGCGGCGGTTCACGGTTTTGCATTGGGCGGCGGTTTCGAACTGGCTTTAAGCTGTGACTTTATTTTCGCAGCAGAAAATGCCCGGTTCGGTTTTCCTGAAGTGAATCTTGGCGTCATGCCGGGAGCCGGCGGAACCGTACGTTTAACCAAAGCGATGGGCAGGACGAAGGCGCTCGAATGGCTGTGCACCGGCGAACAGATGGAAGCCTCTGCCGCCAATCATTATGGGCTGATAACCCGGCTTGTTCCGGAAGAACTGCTTTTTGAAGAAGCTGAACGATTTGCCAAAAAGCTGGCAGAAAAACCGCCGCTGTCGCTCAGACTTATTAAAGATACGGTTAATAAAGCCGTTGATGCCAATGTTTATGAAGCGATGCAATACGAGCGGAAGAACTTTTACTTGCTATTTGCCTCCAGCGATCAGAAGGAAGGCATGGAAGCTTTTGTTGAAAAAAGACCCGCAGCATTTCGCGGTCAATGAAGAGAGGGAGATCATTGGAAACCATTTTATTTGAAGTCAGCAATCAGATTGGCTGGTTAACGTTAAATAGGCCGGAAAAACTTAACGCTTTTAATGAGCAAATGAATAAAGAGATTGTTCAAGTTATCAAACAAATTGAAAAAAACGATGATGTCAGAGCGGTTGTCATTCGCGGCGCGGGAAGGGCTTTTTGCGCTGGAGAAGATTTAAGCAGTGTCAACACAGATACAGATTTTGGCGATGTGCTTCGGGAAAGATACAATCCGATGGTAAAACGATTGGCTTACCTTGAAAAACCGGTCGTTGCTGCTATTGACGGTGCTGCGGCCGGGGCAGGTCTCAGTTTGGCATTGGCGTGCGATTTCCGAATTGCTTCAGATAAAGCTTCTTTCCTTGAGGCTTTTATTCATGTTGGGCTAGTTCCTGATTCGGGAAACCTTTACTACTTGCCGCGGATCGTCGGTTATGCCAAAGCAATGGAGCTGGCGATATTAGGGGAAAAAATTAATGCAGACCAGGCGAAAGAACTTGGGCTTGTGACAAAAGTCTTTCCGCAAGAAGAATTTGAACAAGGTGTTCAAGCCTTTGCTGAGCGTTTAGCCAAAATGCCGACGAAGGCTGTCGGCTTCATCAAGCGGTATATGCAGCAAAGTTATGAGACAAATCTCAGCCAAATGCTTGAATATGAAGCCTATGCCCAAGGCGCGGCAGGAAAGACCGAAGATCACGAAGCAGGCGTCCAAGCCTTTTTAAATAAACAAAAGCCGGTGTTTAAAGGCAAATAAGAGCGAGACATTCCCATGATTAAAGAAACAGATCGGTCAAGACCCTATAGGCTGAAATGTTTTATTTTGAGTGAGGCGAACTTTCCATGTTCGCCTTTTATAACAGAATGTGCTCTAAAGAACCGGGAGGAGAATGATCATGAGTGAAAAAGTTGTTGTTGTCGGTTCCGGCGTTATGGGCCGCGGCATTGCTTATGTGAGTGCTTTAGGCGGCTATCAAGTCGGTTTGGTCGATGTTTCAGAAGAAGCGTTAGACAGCGCTAAAGCAAATATTAACACACTGCTTGAACAAGGAATAGAACGCCAAAAATTAACCGAATTAGAAGCGGCTTGCGCCAAAGAAAAAATAGCCTATGACACGGATTTGGCGTCTTGTGTGAAACATGCGGATATTGTGATTGAAGCTGTTCCGGAAAAAATAGACATTAAAAAGTCAGTTTTTGAAACGATTGACGCCCATGCGCCTGAACACTGTATTTTGGCAACGAATACATCAACAATGAGTCCAACAGAAATTGGCTCTTTTACAAAACGTCCAGCCTCTGTCATAGCCATGCATTTTTTTAACCCGGTACATAAAATGCGTCTTGTGGAAATCATTAGAGGATTAGAAACAAGCGACGAGACGGCAGCGTATGTCGAAAAGGCCGCTAAAAAGATGGGAAAAGAAACGGTGATTGTCAATGAATTCCCCGGCTTTGTAACCAGCAGGATGAGCGCACTGATCGGCAATGAAGCCTTTTATATGCTGCAAGAAGGTGTTGCATCGGCGGAAGATATCGATAAAGCAATTAAGTTCGGGCTGAACTTTCCGATGGGGCCGCTGGAATTAGCAGATCTTGTTGGGCTGGATGCCCGGTTAAATAATTTACGTTACTTGCATGAAAAATTGGGCGAAAGATTTCGGCCTGCACCGCTATTAGAGAAATATGTTAAAGCGGGCCGGTTAGGCAGGAAAACAGGGATGGGCGTTTATCATTATTCGAAAAAAGAAGGGGTTCGAAGCTAATGGAAGACGTTGTTATTGTTGATGCGGTCAGAACGCCGATCGGACGGTACCGCGGTGCACTGAAATCAGTTAGACCAGACGATTTAGCAGCGATTGTCATTAAGGCTTTAGTTGAAAGGCAGCCGAATTTGCCGGTTGATGAGATAGAAGAGGTCATTTTGGGCAATGCCAACGGTGCCGGTGAAGAAAACCGGAACGTTGCGAGAATGGCGGCCTTATTAGCGGATCTCCCGCTGCATGTGTCAGGAGTTACCGTCAACCGGCTGTGCGGTTCGGGGCTTGATGCTTTTAACACGGCAGCCAGGGCGATTATGGTTGGTGACGGTGATATTTATATTGCCGGCGGTACTGAAAGCATGACACGTGCACCATTTGTTATGGCAAAGCCCGAAGCAGATTATCCAAGGGGCAATCAGGAACTATTTGATACGACCATTGGCTGGCGGTTTATCAATAGTAAGCTTGAGGAAAAGTATGGAACAGACAGCATGCCCCAAACGGCGGAGAATGTCGCTAAAAGATTCGGAATTACCCGCGAAGCTCAAGACCGATTTGCTTACACAAGCCAAATGCGGGCGAAACAGGCAATGGCATCGAACCGTTTTGCTGATGAGCTCGTTCCGGTAACTTATTATGACAGAAAAGGCAATGCGTGCACGGTAGATGAAGATGAACACCCGCGTCCAAATACCACGCTCAGCAAGCTGAGTCAATTAAAGCCGATTTTTAAAGATGGAACAGTGACTGCCGGCAATGCTTCGGGCATCAATGACGGTGCCTCGGCTGTTCTGATAATGAGTGGGAGAAAAGCTGAGCAACTGGGGATTAAACCGATGGTCCGGTTTGTATCTTGCGGAACGGCCGGATTGGAACCGGCGATTATGGGCTTAGGGCCTATTGAAGCGTCAAGAAAAGCTTTAAGGAGGGCCGGACTTAGCACTAATGATATTGACCTTGTTGAACTCAATGAAGCGTTTGCCTCACAATCGCTGGAGTGCATAAGGCAGCTTGAGCTGGATCCTGAACGTGTAAATGTCAACGGCGGCGCTATAGCGTTGGGTCACCCATTAGGGGCAAGCGGTGCCAGAATTTTAACAACTCTCGTTCATGAAATGAAAAAACGAAAAGCCAAACGCGGATTAGCAGCCATGTGCATTGGCGTTGGCCAAGGAATCGCGACGGTCGTTGAAAATATTGAATGATAAAGGATGAGCGTACAATCGTTGATATTGTATATAGGTGTTGTGAGACGAACCCCTTGACTTTTAATCTCTCATCTCTGAAAAAAAAGGAGGATATCAAATCATGCCAACAGTAGAATTAGCCGCTAAAGATCATATCGCTTATGTTACAATTAACCGTCCGGAAGTATTGAACTGTTTTGACTATCAAACGCTGTTATCATTGGAAGAAGCAGTCCAAAGCCTCTATACAAGCAAGGATGCCAGAGTTGTTATTTTTACTGGCGCCGGGGAAAAGGCTTTTAGCGCTGGCGCTGATTTAAAAGAAAGACAGCATTTGAATGCTCAGGAAGTCAAACGGAATGTTAAGAAGATACGGGATGTCTTTTCGCAAGTTGCCGGTCTGCCTCAGCCGACAATAGCGGCGATAAATGGCTATGCTTTTGGAGGAGGATTTGAGCTTGCGCTGGCATGTGATTTTCGCATCGCCGCAAAAACTGCTAAAATGGGTTTAACTGAAACGAGCATGGCCATTATTCCAGGCGCCGGCGGGACACAGCGGCTGCCGCGTTTAATTGGAGAAGCCAAAGCTATGGAAATGATTTTAACGGCCAAGAGGATTTCGGCAGAAGAAGCGGAACGCTGCGGCATTCTTAATGAGGCTGTTGAAGACAGCGACTTAATGGCTGCCTGTGAACGTTTTGCGCAAGACATGTTAAAAAACGGCCCTATTGCTCTTCAGCAAGCCAAGTTTGCTATTAAAAACGGTATGAATACCGACCTTGCGACAGGCTTAGAAATTGAATCAAAAGCTTATGAATTGACCATTCCGACAAAAGACCGTTTGGAAGCGTTGGCCGCTTTTAACGAAAAGCGCAAACCAAGATTTAAAGGAGAGTAAAGCATGCCGCTTGGCTGCTAATCGGGCGTATTTTTGTACAGCTTAAAGGATGAAGATAAATGAGAAATACTTTAAATACACGATCAATGATTTTTACATTATATGGCGACTATATCAGGCATTACAATAGTGAAATCTGGATAGGCAGTTTAATTCGTCTGCTTGAACCCTTTGGGCATAATGAACAATCAGTGCGGGCAGCTATCTCGCGAATGAACAAGCAAGGCTGGATCACTAACCGAAGGGAAAGAAATAAAAGTTTCTATTCGCTGACTGACCGGGGCATTAAGAGGATGGATGAAGCCGCAAAACGGATTTTTAAACTAACCCCTTCTAATTGGGACGGCCGTTGGCGGATGTTTATGTATACGATACCCGAGGAGAAACGCAGCATTCGTGATGAGCTGCGCAGGGAATTAGTTTGGAGCGGCTTTGGGATGCTTTCTAACAGCTGTTGGATAACGCCGAATGATTTAGAAAAGCAAGTGGCAGAAATCATCCAAAAGTACGAGATTGCTTCGTATGTTAACTTTTTTATTGCGGAAAATAAAGGTCCTCAGATGAATCAAAAATTAGTCTATGACTGCTGGGATATCGACGACATTAACAAGCGGTATGATCAATTTATTAAACATTACAGCGAGAAGTATGTTGTAGATAAAAGCAAGATTGAAAAAGGAATTATGAGCGATAAAGACTGCTTTGTTGAAAGAACAAAGCTGGTCCATGAATACCGGAAATTTTTATTTGTTGATCCCGGCCTTCCGCAGGAATTGCTTCCGGAAAAATGGCTTGGCGAATATGCAGCTTCACTGTTCGGAGATTATTATCGGGCGCTTGCCAAGCCGGCTAATCGGTTTTTCGAAAAAGTATTTTTTGATGATAATGCCCATGCGCAAAAAAGTGAAGCGTATGATGTTCTTGACCATCCATTAATCATTGATTAAGTTGATGCCTTTTCCTAATGAAAAGGCATCAACGCAGCTGCTTCAACAGAATAGCAGCTGAAACGCCTCTTCACCGCTTGCTGAATGCCAGTTCAATTGCGGTATCGTATTTCTTGCATCCTCTTTAATCTTGGCTGGCTTTAAATATTTTCCCTTTATTAACGTAGATTTGTACGCCTTTTTTCATATTTTGCAATTCTTCGTTCGTCAGTTCGCGAACGATTTTGCATGGCGATCCCATAACCATTGTCCGGGGAGGAATCTTTTTTCCCGGCGGGACGAGTGCATGAGCGGCTATAAACGCCTCTTCGCCGATATCTGCGCCGTCGAGCACAGTTGCTCCCATGCCGACCAAAGCGCCTTTGCGGACGGTACAGCCGTGAAGAATGACATTATGGCCGACGGTAACGTCATCTTCGATAACAAGCGGCTTGTCCTCATATAAATGCAAGGTGGCATTATCTTGGATGCTGCACCGTTCTCCGATTGTAATCGGCGCCTCATCGCCGCGGATGACAGCATTGAACCATATGCTTGTTTCCTTGCCGATAGTGACATCGCCGATAATTTTTGCGCCGTCAGCTATGTATACGCTTTCATGTACGTTTGGAAAGTGTGATTGAAACCGAATCAGCATAGTCATAACCCCTTTTTAAAATAAAAATATTTCTTAAAAAATTATAACATGAATGGAAGTGTTTTGCGTGACTAATCAGATTACAAAATTATTAGGCATTAAATATCCGATTTTTCAAGGCGGTATGGGGAATATCAGCGACGGCCGCTTAGCGGCTGCTGTTTCAAACGCCGGGGGATTGGGGACGATTGGCGCCGGCACGATGCCTGTCAAACTATTCTCAGAAAGGCTGGAACAGATGGTGGCTGGGACAAATTTGCCGTGCTGCGTCAATATTCCGCTTTCTGTTCATCCAGAAGTGAAAGATATTATCAAAACAGTCATTGAATCCAAAGTGCCTGTCGTCTCATTGTCAGCGGGAAATCCGCAGCCGTATATACCCATTTTTCATGATCATGGCATGAAAGTGATTTGTGTCACGGCTTCTGTTCATCAGGCGAAAAAAGCGGAAGCCGCAGGAGCAGATATCATTGTTTGTGAAGGCTATGAAGCTGCCGGACTCAATTCGCATCTAGAAACAACAACGATGACGCTTGTCCCGCAAATTGCCGATGCTGTCAATATTCCGGTTGCGGCGGCCGGCGGCATTGCTGATGGAAGGGGACTTGCTGCTGCACTGTCTCTCGGCGCTCAAGGCGTTCAAATGGGAACGAGATTTATAGCGACAAAGGAGGCGCCGTATCATCGGATCTATAAAGAAAAGATACTTGAAGCAAATGACGAGGCAACAACGATTGTTGGCCGTAAATTTCAGCGGATTCGCCGGATTATGAAAGGTGATTATGCGGATAAATTATTAAATATAGAACAGGAAAACAATACAGCAGAATATCTTAAGATGACAAATGAAGACCGCCATATTTTAGGCGCTGTTAAAGGCAATCTAGACAAAGGTTATATCAACAGCGGACAGATCGCAGGGCTGATCAAAGACATGCCAAGCGTTGAAGAACTCATTTTAAATATGGTTGCCGATGCGAAAAGGATTCTAAGTGAAGGCGCTCAATTGTTATAGATTCATCCCTTTACCGCTTAAAAGCATCACATTATTTAAACGTCAGCACAAAATATGTAATATCAATATCCTTTAAATGAGAAATCAAATGCCCTTTTTATATAAGGAATTTTCAGTTTTATTTGACGTTTGTTTAACGAGATGGTATGATATCGTTAAATAAACGTTATATTTTTTAGATTCAAAAAATTTATTTTTTTATGATCAGAAATATATTCTGCAAAAAAGATACAGGTTAGCCGCTGGGGCGTTGCCAGCGCCTTATTGGCGTGACCGCTGACCAAGTTTTCTTTTGAAGGAGGAGTCCGATGAAACCGGGAATGAAAATTGGCCAAACTGCAACCGTTAAAGCCACTGTTACCCCAGATATGTTTGCACAATTCGAAGGGAAAGTCGTTCATCGTGCCCTTTCAACTGTTTCCATGGTTTACTATATGGAGTGGGCGGCAAGGCAAATTATTTTGCCATATCTTGAAGAGCATGAAGAAGGCATCGGCGGTGCTGTCTCCGTCAAACATGTAGCGCCGACAACAGAAGGCGATGAGATTTCAGCCACAGCAACGTTGACAGGGCTGAAAGGGAAGGCTGTCATTACCGCTGTGGAAGTCTATAACACGAAAGAATTGATAGGCAGAGGCGAAGTCACTCAATTTATTTTAAATAAAAATGATATTGCCGCTAAGCTGGCCTAAATCTTCCAGCTTAAAATGTAAGCGTTTACTGTATAAAAGCGCCAAAGGAAATATAAATAGAAATTCGTTTATATGGAAGGAGCATTTTATGGATACATCATTCCCTATCAAGCAAATTGTTGATGGAAAAGGCAATCTTATTGATGAAACGTATAAAGATCATTTAACGAAAGATTTTGTCCATAAAGTTTATAAAAAAATGCTGTTTGCCCGGATGTTTGATAGAAAATGCGTCAATCTCCAGCGTCAAGGGCGAATCGGAACTTATGTGCCGTTTGAAGGACAGGAGGCCGCGCAAGTGGGGAGTGCTCTTGCCTTAGCTGAGGATGACTGGATGTTCCCAACATATAGGGATCATGGTGCAACGCTCACATTTGGTGCGACAATGGTTAATCTCCTCTTGTATTGGCAAGGCAGGTATGAAGGCGTGCTTCCGCCAAAGGACAAGAAGATTTTCCCTCCGGCCGTACCCATTGCTTCCCAGCTTCTTCATGCAACCGGGGCTGCAATCGCAGAAAAGAAAAAAGGAACAGACCGAGTTGCCATCGTCTATTTTGGCGATGGCGCGACATCGGAGGGGGATTTCCATGAAGGGCTGAATTTCGCCAGTGTTTTCCAAGCGCCTGTTGTCTTTTTTAATCAAAATAATGGATTCGCCATCAGTGTCCCAATGTCGCGGCAAATGCACAGCAAAACCATTGCGCAAAAAGCATTAGCTTATGATATTGAAGGCGTTCGCATTGACGGCAATGATATTTTTGCTGTTTATTTTACGACATTGAACGCGATTGAAAAGGCGCGCCGCGGTCACGGTCCAACACTCATTGAGGCAGTGACATGGCGTTATGGCGCTCACACTACATCTGATGATCCGTCAAAATACCGCGACCAATCGGAAAACGACATCCGCCGGGAGAAATTTGACCCTGTTGCCCGTATTGAAAGATTTATGAAAAATAACGGCATGTGGGACGAATCCATGGAAGAGTTGGAACAAACAGCATCAAAAGAAATTGAAACGGCAGTTAAAGAGATGGAAAGCGCGCCGCCTGTTGACCGAAATCACTTATTCGATCATGTCTTTGAGCGCACACCATGGCCGATTAGCGAGCAGAAGGAACGGTTTCTGCAATTACAAGGAGGGAATAACGAATGAAGACGGCGACTTCCGTAAAGCAATTAACGCTCATTCAATCAATTAATGATGCCCTTCGGATCATTTTAGAAGAAAACGAAGATGTGCTTATTCTTGGGCAGGATGTTGGGAAAAACGGCGGTGTTTTTCGGGCGACAGAAGGGCTATACGAAAAGTTCGGCGAAGATCGTGTCATTGATACGCCGCTTGCTGAATCGGGAATTATCGGTACATCAATCGGCATGGCTGTTAACGGCATAAGGCCCATTGCTGAAATCCAATTTTTTGGTTTTATTTATCCCGGTTTCAATCAAATTATGACCCACGCTTCTCGAATCAGAAGCCGGACGCTCGGCCGTTATACCGTTCCGATGGTCATTCGTACGCCGTATGGAGCGGGTGTCCGCGCGCCTGAAATTCATTCTGACAGCATGGAAGCTCTTTTTACACATATGCCGGGGATAAAGGTCGTGGTACCGTCAAACCCTTATGATGCCAAGGGGTTATTAATTTCAAGCGTTGAGGATCCAGATCCTGTTCTCTTTCTGGAACCTATGAAACTGTACCGTGCAGGGCGCAAAGAAGTTCCTGAAGAGAAGTACACCGTTCCGCTGGGGAAAGGGAACGTTTTAAAAGACGGCGAAGATGTTTCCATATTTGCTTGGGGCGCGATGATCCCGCTTGCTTTAAAAGCGGCCGATGAGATAGAAAGCGAGAAAGGCATTCATTGTGAAGTGATTGATCTAAGAACGCTCTATCCGCTCGATAAAACATTGATTAAAGCTTCTGTAGAAAAAACGGGACGTGTGGTCATCATTCATGAAGCGCATCAAACGGGAGGCGTCAGCGGAGATATTATTTCTCTTATCAACGATACCGAAACTGCGTTTCTATCATTGAAAGCACCGATTGAAAGAGTCACAGGCTATGATGTTCCCGTTCCGATGTTTTCGCTTGAAGATGATTATTTGCCTCATGTTCAAGAGATTAAGCAAAAAATTGAACGAGTCTTCTATTATTAGAGAGGAGGACCGCTATGGTAGATGTGAAGTTACATGATATCGGCGAGGGTATGACAGAAGGAGAAGTTATTCATTTATTTGTTAAAGTCGGCGATCAAGTTAAGGTGGACCAGCCGCTTGTAGAAGTACAGACAGATAAAGTAACGGCTGAACTTCCTTCTCCGGCAGAAGGAACGGTGAAAGAAATACTGGTGAACCGCGGTGATGTGATTGAAGTCGGTTCAACAATGGTTGTCATTGACAATGGCGAAGAAATGCTCGGCGAAACCCAAAAAGCCGAAAAAAAACCGGCAAACGAACTTAGAATCGATTCGCTGGAAAAGAAAAAGGTATTTAAACTGGATCATTTTGATGCAAGCGCACCTAAGCGCATTTTAGCGGCGCCTCATACCCGAAAGTTAGCCAGAATGCTTCAGGTTAATATTGAAGATATTAAAGGCACAGGCAGATTAGGGCGTATTACGGATGAAGATGTGGAACGTTATGCGAATGCCTTAAAGGAGCAGCCGGCAGATTACGATGCAGCGAAGCAGGAAGCCCCGGCGCCTGTATCCGAATATCATGAGATGCCATTTAAAGGACGACGGAAAGCTATTGCTAATAAAATGTCTCAATCGCTTTTTACAATTCCGCATGTCACTCATTTTGATGAGGCTGATATCACTCAGCTATTAACGTTAAAAAATACTTTGAAGACGCTGGATGCCAAGCAGACAAAAGGCTGCAATGTTTCCCTTGCCGCCTTTTTTATAAAAGCTATTGCGAACGCGTTACAAGAGTTTCCGATTTTTAACGCTAAGCTGGATGAAGAAAAGCAAGTCATCCGCATGGAAAAAGCCGTTCATATCGGGCTTGCAACGGATACAGAGGAAGGGCTCATTGTCCCGGTCATTAAACATGTTGAAGAGAAGTCAATGATGACGATTCATAAAGAAATGAAAGCACTGATTCAAAAAGCTAGGGACAACAAACTGAGACATGAAGATATGTCCGGCAGCACATTTACCATCAGCAATGTTGGACCGCTTGGAAGTACAGGAGCTACACCGATTATTAATTATCCGGAAGTTGCTTTGATGGCATTTCACAAAACAAAGAAAATGCCGGTCGTTAATGACAATGATGAAATTGTGATTCGTTCAATGATGAATCTGTCTATGACGTTTGATCATCGGGTGGCCGACGGCGGAAAAGCGATCGCCTTTACTAACCGGATTATTGAACAACTTGAGAACCCAGAGCTCATGCTTGTGAATTTAAAATAAGAATGGTTCTATTTTAACATCACGAGTTATTTTCTCATGCGATCTTTCCAAGTTCATCACATGCTGAAAGATATCCTGAATTGCAGGAACCAAAAATATATGAGAGCCATAACGTGCACAAGGCCCTTGACACATACGAAAAGCATCCTAGCCATTTTTAGCCGGGCCGTATTGTACAGTCATGCCCCCTATGTCAAACATATCAGATATGTATTGCCGCTCAGAAAAGTATTATCTATTACTATTTATGAATAATAGTTTTTTAATCATTAAACATCCCCGCGTGAAGCTGAGCTAAGCGGGGATGTTCTTTTATTTAGTGTCTGATTTGAATTGGCGGCCCTTGAGGCTGCGGGGATGATTGATAAGGGGTAGCTAGACCGTGTTTATGAAAGATCGTTTCCTCTCCGCATCTGGCACAATAAGCGGCTTCCGGATCATTAACATGCCTGCAGCCTTTATGCACTAATCCAGGCTCATCCGAACATCGGTTGACAAGGGGTGCACCACATTTAATACAGTATCTGTCTTTGGCATTGCAGACATTCCCGCACCTGACGCAAGTCTTATATTCTTCATTATTGGCCAATGGATTCACTCCTTTATACAAACTTTAATATGATTAATATATGAACATATCTCCGTGCGGGTTCTTAATGATTATTTTCTGGCTGGATATGGCACAGGACAATGGCTTGCACCCATATAATATGCAGAGGGAATAGAAGCGGGAGGTCTCATTATGGCCGTTAACATAAATTTTGGAGCTATCAATGTCAATGCGATGACTCGTGACGGGACTGTTTCCGTAGGGGAAAATAATCAAACAGGATGGTCAGCCCATGGTAAACAAAACATTGGAAATGGATTCTTTTATGGTATGAATTTCACAACAAATTCCATGAACAATATTATTGACAACGATATCGTCGATGATCCGGTTAATGATCAAGACGGCATTCCTTCTAATCAAAATCAAACATTGTAAAGGAGGCAGAATACGGTGAAGTTATCCAAAATTGTCGACGTTTGTTTTGACCATTTAACAGTTAATCATATTGATAATAATTCTGGTATTTTTATTGGCAATAATCAAGCTAACGGCTGGCACTATACAGATAAAAGCAACCATGGTTTCGGGTATATGTCCAATGGGAGCAACAAGGAAACGGTTCAAATTATATTTGACAACGACCATATAGATATGCCTGTTGTTGAAAAGCAATATAATTATTTTCAAAAAGAAAATGATGAGGCGGAGGAACTTAATGATGACAATATGATCATATCGGAACAAAATATTGCTTTTAATGAAATCAATGTGAATAGTCTTCATGATAATGCCACGGTAACAATGGGGAATAACCGGCAAAATGCTTGGCATGCTTATCACAAAGAAAACGCCGGACTAGGGACAATGACTAATAACCATACCGATTATACAATTAATCAAATCATTGATAATGACTTTATAGATGCGCCTATCGATCAATTCTTTCAAGCGAAAACAGCGGATAAAAAATAAAAAAATATTAGTTAAAATAACTTGAAATTTCGAAAAATATAGCATACAATATGAAAATACCATAGCGGGCTTGAGTGATGCGAAAATAGGCCTGAATCTGAAATGGCTGAGGCTTACGGGGATTGATTCAAATGCAAAGGGTATTTTCCAGTCAACACACATGTCAGATGAAACGATGGAAGATTTTTAATATTTTTTGAATGTTCTGTCCTATTTGGGATTGCATTGAAAACAGATGAAGACCGTTCTTATAACTTTCGGTGCAAACCGATACAGATGGCACACCCGACATGTGAAAAGGGGGAGGTACATTCAGCATTTAAGGTTGGACTAGTTGTCTTGCCTTATGGCAGCCGGGAATTTGTACAGGCTTATGGTTAACAATTGCCAGCAGCCTTTTTAGGGAAACAAAAAGTTGTCTCAGTTGGTTTAGAGCATGGTTGGAAAGGGTATAGTGTCTTATATTCCTAAGGGGCATTTGAACATAGTTTCTCAATAATGACGGTTATTTTTATAACATATTTAAAATAAATATATTTTTATACCTTAATTTTTTGTTAAAAGGATGATGACTATGTGGATTCGCTGGATTGGTTATATTATTTCAACATTCTTTTCAGTAACAGCAGCATTGCTGGTTATTTTTCAAGGATATAATATAGGTGATGCATTTATAGACTTCTTAAGGGAGTTCTTTCAAAATAAATCGTAAGAAAAATATCTAAAACTTTATACCTTGTGATTGACTTATTCAAAAGTCTCCTTATTGAGGGAGGCTTTTTTTCATAAAAAATAACAGCTTGTTCTAAAATTCTTGCATCAAGACTAAACTATAGTATGTATGTTCAAAAAGCGCTCATCATCTCCCGGACTTTTTGAACATCTTTTAAACAGGTGTCCAGAAGGAGGGGGCAGTTTGAAAAAAGTTGCATGGTGGTTCTTAGGCATATATATCATTTATCTGATTCTTATAGCTTTATACTTTTTTGTCTGGACGTCGCCGGGGGTGCCTCCGCAATTTAAAGGTACAGCAGCTGATCCTAATGTTTTCATGACGCATAAGCAAGTCGTATTAAGCCAAGATTATACAAGAATTCAAGATTGGATTAACTTTGCAACCATTCCTTTAGATTGGGGCATATATATTTTTGTTCTTGTTTTTGGTTTTTCGGCGTGGTTAAGGAACCGGTCGCATGAAGTCACGCGATTTTCATTTTTTCATATGGCCGTTTATTTTTTGACTTTATCGATTTTAGCTTGGTTAATCGCATTTCCAGGCGATTATTTGGCTCACCAAGTGTCAGTTCACTATGGTATATCTGTCCAGGGCTTTTCGAGTTGGCTCAGGGATAATATCACAAGCTTTTGGGTGAATTGGATTATTACATTTGTGTCAATTATTGTTATTTATTGTTTTATAAAAAAGTTTCCAAATAAATGGTGGCTGCCGGTTTGGCTATTGTCTATTCCGTTTGTTGTTTTCCTCATGTATATTCAGCCGGTTGTCATTGATCCTTTGTACAATCATTTTCACCCGCTGCCTGATGGGACATTAAAAAATGAAATTTTACATTTAGCCGATAAAGCGGATATTCCTGCGCACAATGTCTATGAAGTTGATATGTCGAAGAAAACAAACGCTTTAAATGCCTATGTAAACGGCATCGGTTCGAACTTGCGGATTGTACTTTGGGATACGACGGTTCATCGGCTGAATCATCGTGAAGTCCTGTTTATCATGGCTCATGAAATGGGGCATTATGTCATGAACCATCTGTTTCTAAGTATGATCGGAACGATATTCTTATCGCTTGCGGGTCTTTACTTAACATCAAAACTGTTTAGAGGCGCCGTTTCGCATTGGGGGGCCGCCCTTGGCATTAAAAACCCCGGCGATATCGCTTCATTACCCATTTTACTGTTGATTTTCTCTCTGCTTAATTTTATCGGTTCACCGCTTGAATCAGCGGTTTCCCGGCATTATGAACATCAAGCCGATCAATATGCCATTAAAATGACTCAAGATAAAGAAGCGGGTGTCACCGCTTTTCAAAAGTTAACAGTTAACGGTCTCAGCGATGTGAACCCTCCAGCGCTAGTTAAATTTTTTAATTATGATCATCCGACAACCCTTGAAAGAATAGAATTTATTGAGCATTATCCGATTAAACACCATAAGACGAATCATCATAAAGATTGATTTAAATCGCAACAGGTCAGGTATCAATTGGTGCCTGACTTTTATTGCACATCAGGACTATTTTTATTCATAAATTGATTGATATCTGATAAAATTCTATTCGGCAGTTAATCATTCTTCTCTCATAAATGTTGATATTTGTTCCTTTTTTGTTACCCTTTTTACCAATAAATGCATTAAACTAAACTTAATGATTCGAGAAAAGGAGATTCATATGGGGAAAGGGAGAAAAATGCTGAAATGGCGCGAAGTCGCTATATTAACAGTCGCTGCGCTTGTGATTTTTATTGTCGGTTTCGCAAATTTTGGCGATAGAGATGTATCCGCTGAAGCTAAAAATATGGGCCCGCCAAAAAAGGCAGTGGCTTTAGAGCAGGCGTCTGAACTGAAAAAGCAAATTAAAGGTTCCAATCTCGGCCGTTCTATCGATGAAAAGGCCAGTAAACAAGCACATGAAAAAGTGGTTTACTTAACGTTTGATGACGGCCCGTCGCCGGATGTCAACAAGTTAATGGATACTTTAAATAAGTATCATGCGAAAGCAACATTTTTCATGTTGGCGCCTAATATTAAAAAGCATCCTGAAGCGGTTAAAAGAATGGCGAAAGAAGGTTTCGGCCTCGGACTTCACGGTGTTACACACGATCCAAATAAATTCTATCGTTCAGGGAAGAGCGCTTTGCATGAAATGGAGCAGGATCAGAAAGTTTTAGAGGACATAACGGGCATCAAAACACATATGGTTCGGACGCCTTACGGCAGTTTTCCATATTTGCGCGAATCTGACCGCAGTTTGATGGAATCACACGGATTTAAAATTTGGGACTGGGATATTGACAGCGAAGACTGGGAGTTAAAAAGCAGGCAGTATGTTCCAAAGGTCATCAATAGCTTAAACAGTATAGAAAAGGCGGGAAGAACCCCTGTCATTTTATTGCATGATCATGAAAACAGTGCCACACTTAAGTATTTGCCGGAACTGTTAAGCTATCTAAAACAGCATCATTACAAGATGAAAAGCCTCGATGATTCTATGAAACCAGTAACCTTTCAGTGTCATAACCGCTGTTATGCATACAGCCAAAAGCATAAATCAAACAGATAAAAATGCTCATACATAACCATTCTTCTTTTTATGAAGACATCAAGAAAGGAAGTTTTATGTGAAAAAAGCAGCGACTATCGGAGCTGTCATCTTGATTATATTGTTTTGCGGGACAACTGGTTATGCTTTTTATGTTTATCATTCTGTGCATAATGCCATCAAAAAAGAAAGCAATGATCCATTAAAAAATCAACGCTTTAATAAAGATTTAGGAAAAAATCTTCAAGAGGATAAGCCTGTCTCCTTCCTGTTGTTAGGGGGAGATGAGCGCCAAAGCGATTCGGGCAGAACGGATACGATGGTTGTCGTCACCGTTAACCCGAAGCAAAAATCAATGAAAATGTTAAGCATCCCCCGGGACACACTGACAGCTATTCCCGGGCACAAGCAAGATAAGATTAATGCCGCTTATGCTTACGGCGGTGTCGAGTTGTCTGTCAAAACAGTTGAAAGGATGCTTAAAATACCCATTGACTACTATATAAAGCTCAATATGGACGGTTTTAAAGATCTTATCGATGCTATCGGCGGCGTTACAGTCAGCAACGATTTACCGTTCAGCTTTGGCGGCTATCATTTCAAAAAGGGGATGGTGAACCTTAACACAGGGGACAAAGCGCTTGCCTTTATAAGAATGAGAAAACAAGATCCTAATGGCGATTTTGGACGTGAAGAACGCCAGCGAAAAGTTATTGCAGCGGTTGCGAAAAAAGAAATAAACCTTTCAGGGCTGAAAAATTTACCAAATATATTAGGCGCATTAGGCAGCAACGTTAAAACTAATCTTACTCTTAATGATTTAGAAATGATTATAAAAGATAATAAAAGTGTCTCAAAAAATATTCAAACGCTGCATTTAAAAGGAGAAGAGAAAATCATTAACGGTGTGTGGTATTATGATATCCCTAATGATGAATTAAATAGCGTCTCCGATGAATTGAGGAGCCATCTCGATTTGCCTGAACGTGATAATCAAGACGGGAATCAAAAAAATCCACAAGGCTGTTAATGTTCGTTGTTTTAAAAAGGGGACATATTTATGTTTGTACTGATAAAAAGATATATAGCGCCCGTTTCATTTATTGCCTTAGGCATTTTCGTTCTATCGGGGTGCGGATTTGCCGACAAAGATGTAAAAAAAATCTATGGTTATCTTGAAAAGAGCGCAAACATTGAACAAAACTTGAATGATATGCAAAAAGTGCTGATTAATAATCAAAAAAAAGAAAATAACATTTATAATAAAATTCTTAATCTCAAACTGGGTGACGGGAATCAAATTGAATCTCTTTCAAATCAGGCAGATAAGCTGAATGACAAATGTGAAGAGATCCTTAAAGAAGAGAAGAAAATGATTGACAGATCATATGAATATTACAAAAAAGCCGAACCCTTATTGAACCATTTAGATAAGGATGACCTTAAGGCTAAAGCGGATAACGTCTCAAAAACCGCTTCTCGCCGCTATGAAATGTTTGGCCGGTTGTATCGCGCTTATATTGATAACATCAATCTAAATAAAAACCTTTATACGCTGCTGCATGAAAAAAATTTGGATCAATCGGCCTATAAGAATCAAATCGATGAAATCAATAAAAAGTCAGAAGAAATTTCTAAACTCAGAGACACATTCAACCATTATACAACGGCGTACAATGAAGCAAAAATACAGTTGTATAATGCCGGTCATCTTAATGTTAAATATGATGATCAATAAAACGCTTGATAAAAAAATAACCGCTTGTTAGAATAAAGGAAAGTGATCTGTAAAAATAAATATGCGTGATTTAGGAGGAGTCTGTCACAATGCAGACTCCTTTTTTGTCTTTATGGAATTCCAAATTAATCCATTTTATGAGTCAGGGAGGTGCTCCTTTGAAATGAGTATGTTTTGAATAAACAAGGCCAGAATATCGAACATTAAAAGATTAGGAGGCGGATGATTTTGACAAACGAAGCTATTATAGCCATCGGTATTTTTCTTATCACGTATGCATTTATTATTTCCGAGAAAATTCATCGTACCATTGTTGCCATGATTGGCGGCATCTTAATGGTTGCATTTGGGATGGTCGATCAGGAGACGGCATTGCATCACATTGATTTTAATACAATCGGACTGTTAACAGGCATGATGATTATCGTGTCAATAACAGCTGAAACCGGATTGTTTAAATATATTGCGATTTGGTCCGCCAAAAAAGTCAAAGGCCGGCCGCTTGCCATCCTTATTGTTTTGTCTCTGATCACTGCTGTCGGATCAGCCTTTCTCGACAATGTCACGACAGTTCTGCTTATGGTTCCGGTAACATTCAGTATTACCCGGCAGCTTAATATTTCACCGATTCCGTTTCTTATCACAGAAATACTGATGTCCAACATTGGGGGAACGGCAACAATGATAGGCGATCCGCCAAATATTATGATTGGCAGCGCCGTTAAAGAACTGTCATTTATGGACTTTATTACGAACTTAGCCCCGGTTGTTTTGGTCATTATCATTGTGATTATGGCAATAATGGCTTTTTATTACCGAAAAAACATTCATACAACTGAAGAAGCGCGAAATAGAATGATGAATCTTAATGAAAAAGATGAAATTACAGATAAACCGCTTATGATAAAATCGATTATTGTTTTGCTATTAACTATTATTGGCTTTTTCTTGCATCAAATAGCAGGGATAGAGTCAGCAACGGTCGCGCTTGCCGGAGCCTTTTTATTGCTGCTTTTGGCTGGAGAGCATCATCTTGAAAATGCCTTAAGCAAAGTTGAATGGACAACCATTTTCTTTTTCATTGGTTTGTTTGTTCTTGTTTCCGGTCTTGTCGAAACGGGAGTAATTAAACAGTTAGCGGCAAATGCTATTGATTTAACAGGAGGAAACGTCACCGCCAGCGCATTTCTTGTCTTATGGTTGAGCGCCATTGCTTCGGCATTCGTTGATAATATTCCTTTTGTTGCAACGATGATCCCGTTAATTCAGCAAATGGGCGAGATGGGCATCAATGATTTGAATCCGTTATGGTGGAGTTTAGCTCTTGGCGCATGTCTCGGCGGAAATGGAACGCTGATTGGGGCCAGTGCAAACGTCATTGTTGCAGGATTAGCCGGAAAAGAAGGATACAAAATTTCCTTTATTAAATTTATGGCTGTCGGTCTGCCAATCATGCTGATCACGGTCGCTATCTCTATGGGATATATCTATTTACGTTATTTATAGGGGTCTGCCTCTGTGAATTTGTGGAAAATGTGAATGCATTTAAAGAATGGAGGGAGCCTTTTGAAAGTCCATTACAAAGTGTTTGATTCGCTGGCAGCGATTGAAGAAAAACCAAACGATCAAGATATTGAATTTATCATTGAAACAAAAAATGAGAAAGCGTTTAATAAGCTGCATGAAGTCAGGAAATTTTTTGAAAGTGATAAAGTCCTTACGGATGTGCTATTTTACACACTTGGTGATCATTCCTTTCAAGTGATTGTTCGTCGGGATTCTTATACAGCGTTTGTCCTTGGTTTGTTTGGGTTTCAATTGATAAAGCAAATAGAATGGCGAGAATAGCATGAAATGACATAAGGTGTCCTTCCTGATACAAGGAAAGACACCTTATTTTTAATGTATAATGCCTGGCTAAGATTAAGGATTTCCAGAGGATTTGATCTTTCTTTTAACTTCCTCGGCATCTGTATCACTGTATATGTCTGTGTGATGGCCGCCAGTCGTTTTAGCAATAAAAGCTTTGGCTTCATTATAAGACATTCCAGATTGACTGTTCAGCCGTTTAACCTTCTCAATATCTGTGCCTGCTAATGTTAGCTTGCTTTTTTGGCTGGGGTAAATAGCCATTAAAATCACCTCTTTATTTTAGAGTGGCCGGAATTTAAGCTTTCATTCAGAAGTGAAATGTCTTTATACATTCAGTTCAATATATTTTTAAGCCGTCCATTTCAAAAATTATGATAAACTAAAAATATAAGGATTTAACGATGAAAGCCTTATTGCGGCATCTACATATAACAATATTTTTAAAGGAGAGCAATAAAATGGATCAACAAACATATGAAAAAAAAATGGTCGGAGAAAAAGCAGCGGAATATATTAAGGATGGTATGATTGTTGGTTTGGGAACAGGTTCGACAGTTGCCTTTACAACTAAAAAACTTGCCGACAGAATAAAAGCCGAAAATTTATCTATTCAAGCTGTTTCAACGTCACATGCAACATCGAAGTTAGCGGAATCGCTGGGCATTTCTTTGTTAGATCTCAACGATGTCCAAAAAATTGATTTGACGATTGATGGCTGTGATGAGTTTGATCCAGAGTTAAACGGTATAAAGGGCGGGGGCGGAGCGCTTTTATTTGAAAAAATTGTCGCTCAAGCTTCAGACAGAAATATTTGGGTCGCCGATGCAAGCAAAGCCGTTAACCAGTTAGGCGCATTTCCGTTGCCGGTTGAGGTGTTGCGTTTTGGCTGGCGGCATATGTTTCGCGCTATGGAAGAGAAAGGGCTTCATCCAAAGCTGCGCATGAATGGTGAAGAACCGTTTTTGACAGACAGCAAGAACTATATTCTTGATTGTCATGCCAAAGCAATTGATGATGCGAAAGCCCTTGCCGGGTGGCTTAATGCTTTGCCGGGGGTTGTCGAAAATGGTTTGTTTATAAATATTTGCGATCAAGTTTTGGCCGCAGATCATGACAAAGTTAAAGTGATTAACCGGTAAGTGAAAAGCATATATTGTGTGTAGACAATTTAGGGGGGATTAGGGTGCCGAAGAAGTTAACAGTAGCTGTTATATACGGCGGGAAGTCAGCTGAATACGATGTATCGCTGCAAACTGCTTTTTCAGTTATTAATGCCATGAATAAGGAGCATTATAATCTCATCCCGGTTCATATAACGAACAGCGGACGCTGGATTGAGGGACATGAAATAACTCAGCAGCTTGATTATAAAGAACAATTGCTTTTGGACGAGAACAGCCATCAATCGTATTCTAATAAATGGTTAACGCCGGCAGGCATTAATACACAAATTCAAAAGCCTGACATTGCCTTTCCTTTATTGCATGGTCCAAACGGCGAAGACGGCACTGTTCAGGGACTGCTTGAACTTCTTGATATTGCCTATGTTGGTTCCGGGGTTGTGGGTTCAGCAGCCGGAATGGATAAGGTTATTATGAAAGATATCTTTAAATCCCATGGCCTTAATCAGCCGCTCTATGTATCGGTGACGAAATATGAGTGGCAGCATCATAAACAACAAATGCTTAAAAAAATTGACAAAAATATCGGGATACCCTGTTTTATTAAACCTGCGAATAACGGCTCCAGCATTGGCATTAATCAGTGCAAAACTTGGGATGAGATTGAAAAAGCTGTTGACGAAGCCTTTTATTATGATGAAAAAGTCATTATTGAAGAGAAAATCGCTGGCCGTGAAATTGAGATTGGCGTTATCGGCAATGATGAGCTATCGGTATCTGTCCCTGGCGAAATTAAAACAAACGCTGATTATTATGATTATCAATCTAAATATCATGATGGTGATACATCGCTGATTATCCCAGCGGATCTTAATGAACAAAAAAAGGCGGAAATTGAACAAACAGCAAAACAGGCCTTTCATTGTTTGGATTGCAAGGGGTTAGCGAGAGTTGATTTCTTTATGAGAGCATCTGACCAAGCGGTTTTGATTAATGAAATCAACACAATGCCGGGGTTTACACCGTACAGCATGTTTCCTCTTTTATGGAAGCATACAGGCGTAGATTATTCGGAGCTTATAGATAAACTGATTCGGTTGGGCATTGAACGCCATCAAAGGAAGAAAAGAATAAGGTATAGACTTGAATAATTAACTTTTTTATGCAGCGCGAAGCAGTTCCCTTTTAAGGCGTGGCACCAGCCAAGTTTTCTTGAGAATTCCACCATTGTCTTTTACATGCAATCTGCTTTTGAATATATTAATATTGGACATGACAAAAAAGATCATGTTCCAACCCATACCTCCTCGCTGTTTATGGTCATCGTTAGCCATGTCATGCCTCCTAAGATGGACAGCCCGGCCCAAGGCTGTCCATTATATTTTTCCGAAAAATAGGCAAACTATAACGGAAGAAGGAGGATGGATGATGGAATCGGTAACTCAGCTGAGTCAGGAATTAAAAAAAATCAATATATGGGAAAGAGATCAAGAACGCTCAAATACTTGGGAAAAAATTGGCCGATTGCCATTTTGGATTTTAGACCGGATGACGCCTGCATTTATTCAAAGAAGATTAAATCAATTAATTGGCGAAGTTTCCCGATTTATTGAGTATGGCGGCCGCTATTTGGTTGACGAAAAAAAGATCTGTCAGCTTTATCATGTCAGCTCATTAGCGGAAATTCAAAATCAGCCGATAACAGAAATGGATAAAAAAGCGCGTATATTAATGGAAAAAAGGGTCCGGTTTGCTCAAATTCAAGGTGCAACGACCGGCTTTGGCGGCATGTTCACTTTAGTTGCTGATATTCCGATTCTGCTGGGCACCTCTTTAAAAGTTCTCCAAGAAATGGCTTTAATTTATGGATATGATCCTAATGATGCTTCTGAACGCATTTATATGATCAAATGTCTTCAACTTGCTTTTTCTATGTCTGTAGGAAAACGATCGGTTTTAAGAGAATTGCGGGATTTTCAAACGGAAAAGTCAAATGAACAAGTGATATCGCAGCTCCAAGGTTGGCGGGAAGTATTCAATACATACCGTGAACATATGACTTGGAAAAAATTATTTCAAACCGTACCTTTAGCTGGAACCCTTATAGGATCAACGATGAATAAAGGAATGATAGAAAAGGTTGCCGAAACGGGGCAGATGCTGTATAAAAAACGAAGGGTTCTTGAAAGGTTGAACGAAGTAAATGCGGAAAAACATCTTAGTTAAATATGACATCATTATAAAACGTTGCTACGTATTTTTTTCAGCCATTAATCAAAACTAATAATGTAAGGCGAAAAAAATACAGGTGGTGAAAGTGATGAGAAATGGGACAAGAACAATGATGTCAGTGATTGCCGGTGCAGGACTTGGTGCCGCTGCCCTTGGATTAATGAACAGAACCCGCAATCAAGGCCAGGGGGCTGGACAAAGCAAAGTTAATCAATCAAACAGCCAGGATAAGCAAATATTAAGCAGCATTGCTCAAGAAAGCAAAGACGAATTATATTAAAAAATATTTGAAAAGGCAGTTTTATTCTGCCTTTTTTCAGGTATATATATAGTAAAGAAAAAGAAAAGTACAAAGAAAAAAATCACAGCAAGGATAGACTTGCTGTGATTCATAAAACTATTTTATAACTTTAATTTGAACATTTTTGCGTCCAAAGTTTTTAGCTTGCTGATCATTAGGAATGTATACATCAATGCGGTTGCCTTTAATAGCGCCGCCTGTATCGGCAGCAACAGCTGTACCATAACCAGGAATGTATACTTTAGATCCCAGCGGAATAACGTTAGGGTCAACAGCAATAACTTTAGAATTTGAATTCAATTGTGTACCGTTAGCAGTTGTACCGGATAAGCTGTATGCAGTTGCTTCAACTGAAATTGTTTTTCCGGAATCGTTGCTGCTGTCAGCGGCATTATTGTTTTGATTGTTTTGGTTAGCATTCGCATTTACAGTTTGTTTATGATTTTGAACATTATTGTTTGTTTGTTCTTTAACTTGTGTTTTATTTGTTTCTGCTTTTACAGTTTCTTTTTGAGTATTAACTGTATTTTGTGCAGTTGTTTGCTCTTGTTGTTGAGTGTTTTGTTTAACCGCTTGGTTTTGGTTATTATTTTGATTTTCTTGTTTAGCTGGGGCAACTTTTTGAGCTGGTTTTGCAGTTTCAGCTTGAACGTTGTCATCAGCTTTCTTTACATTTTCAACAGGCTGAGCAGCTTGTTTTGGTTGTGCTACTTCTTTCGGCTGAGCTGGCTGCTGAGGTTGAGCAGCTTGCTTAGGCTGAGCAGTTTCTTTGTGAACATTATTAACAGGTGCTGCAGTGCTTGTTTTTGGTTGAACTGGCGCTTGACCATTGAGAAGCGCAGCCTTAGTGTTTGGACCTACAATGCCATCAGCGGCAAGGTTGTGAGCACTTTGGAAAGCTTTAACTGCTGTTTCAGTTAATGTACCGAAGATGCCGTCAACATGGCCTTTATAGAAACCAAGGCGCTGCAGTTTTTCCTGAAGCAATGATACATATTGTCCTCTGCTGCCTTTGGCAAGCAATTCTTTCCCTAAGTCATTAGCAGCTTCTTTAACATTGACATTTAATGCTTTGTAAGTATTTGGACCGGCAATGCCGTCAACGCTTATGTGATGATCTTTCTGAAATGCTTTTACGGCATTTTCGGTAATTGTGCCGTAATAGCCGGTAACATCAGAGTTTTTGAAGTAGCCTTTTTCTTTAAGTGTATCTTGAAGTTCTGCGACGTTTTTGTTTTTTGTTCCAGGATAAAGTGTGTGATTTGGTTCTGATGCGTGACTGATGCTTGGAGCTGCAATGCCTACGCATGCTGCAAATGAAGTTACAGCTGCTAGTTGCTTAAATAGTTTCATAAAAAAATGACCTCCTTGAGTTCCAAGACTCTGTTTCGTACAAGTGCATTGTAAAGGGTGAACATCACACGAATGTTTTAGGAAGGTTACAGTTTTGTAACAATCAACATAATTTTATAAAATTGTGAATATTGAACCAAATTGTACACCTTATCTATAAAGGCTAGTTCTTTGATTATAAAAAGGAGAATTGAGTATACTAAAAGTGGACTTTAAAGGATGGATCCTGCGTAAGGAGTGAAGATATGGAAGCAAAATATGTCAACGAGTCAAGAGCTGTAAAATCATCGCATGTTTTACCGCCGGATACCAACAATCATGGTACGATGTTTGGCGGTAAATTAATGTCATATATTGATGATATAGCGGCCATCGCGGCCATTCGCCATGCCAGAAAACCCTGTGTTACGGCTTCAACAGATTCTGTAGATTTTCTGACGCCGATTAAAGAAGGGGCGTCAGTTTGTCTGGAAGCTTTTGTCACATACACCCATAATACCTCAATGGAAGTCTTCGTTAAAGTGATTACAGAAGATTTGCTGACAGGCAAACGAGAGCTTTGCACAACGTCTTTTCTAACTTTTGTTGCACTTGATGAGAATGGCAAACCGGCCCAAGTGCCGAAAGTGATTCCGCAAACTGAAGAAGAGAAAATGCTCCATGAAAGTGCGCCTAAGAGAAGAGAAGCTCGCAGGGTAAGAAGAGAAGACAGCAAGCGTTTTGCAGAAACGTTTTCAGTTAAAAAGCCGTGGGAGAAGTAGAAACAGCAAATAATAGAACAAAAAAGCGGTGAACCGTCTCATGTTGTCGGTTCACCGCTTTTTTTGGAGGTCAATTGCGGATACTGAGATCAGCTTGTTTCCATTCCAACCCTTTTAATTGAGACATGATACTTTACTGTAATATCAGCTTGTTTAAAGGCTGTCTTCCAATCAATTTTGTTATACATTGAAGGATAATACGATCTGACCAATGTACGAATACCGAGAATGTCGGAATTGAATGTTTGCAGCTTATGAACCATTTTATCTGATCTTTTTTCCATGACATATTCAACTCTTTTTTCCGCATTATATCTATTTTTATTGTTCACTAAATTAATTTTAGGCGTGGTTTCTATCACTTCACCGTCAACGTAAACATCAATCGTATCTTTTATTTGATGGCCGCGAAAAGAAATATGGTGTTTTCTTTTGACTTTAGAAGGCTGCAATGTCATTTGTTTGCCTTTTCCCATAGGAATGAACATTTCACCGGCATTTTGGCCCAAAGCCGCTCTTTGCCACTGAGCCATGTCGTATATATTTAAAAACCCGGCGAGATGTGTTCTTCTTCCTCCCGTAAATGTCCCGAGTCCGACAATTTTTACATCGGAGTCATTAATTTGTTTAATGGCAAGCATAAAAGGCTCTTTTGCTGAATTGATCCGGTCCATTTGAACGTTTGCGAACGTATTCGACGGGATATATTGAATTTGTTCATCACTTGTTATCATTTCCCGCAAATAAATTTTGGGAACTTGCTCTTCCGGCGGCTCAAATGTCTTTAATAATTTTTCCGCCGTTTCGTTTTTAATGATCAGAGGCCAAATTTGATTTTTTCTAATGACCGCCAATCTAAAGAAAGAATCAAATAAAGAAGGTGCTGGTTTTTTCACCAAGGGTTCACTGACAATTAAGACTCTAACATCTCCGAAAAACAAGCTTTGTTCCGCTTTCCATTGTAAATCAACAAGGGCTTGGGCTAATGAATTGGCCTCGGTAGAAATCACTTTAAAAGGTTTTCCTCCGCCTTGCGATTGGCTGCTGCCGCTGCCGTTTCCAAGGTTTTTCGGAAATGGAATTTCAATTGTTACTTTTAAAGGATATTTTTTGCCTTTGTCAACACCGATGGCTACGACCATGGCTCGCTTTTCAAGATCCTTTGCATCCCAACAGCCGCTTATAGTGATAAGAGCCAATAATAGCAGAAGACTAAGGAGGAACTTTGCTTTTAAATGTAAGAAGCGCTTTAATCGGCAGCAAAACAGCTTCGCTTTGTACGGGCATAATCTCTGAATGGCTTTCGTACGCCAATGGAAACAATGTCTTTGTCTATGCCTTTTGCGGTTTGCCGGACGGCAAGTTTTCTTTATCATTTTTAGTTCCTCCCTTACGTTTAGTTAAAACGGCAAGGAGCAAAAGAACAATAGGAATAAAGATTTCTGTAAATAAACCGATAACGCCAATAATGATTTCCCATCTATTAAAAGTGAAAATATTTTCCGACATTAATGTCACATAAATGACAATTGGAAAAGCGCATATTCCTAACCATCTGCGGGCTTTATTAGGATTCTTAAAATTAAACCATTGAATAATGGAAAAGCAAGTAAAGTAATAACTATTGCCGACAGTCGTAAAAATAGCCGCCACCCATATGCTGATAAAGGCCGGATCTAACCTCTCGATAACAGCTCCGGGTATCGTGGCCGTCTTTGCTAAATCATAGGTGGGCCACATTTCATTTTGGACGAGTTCATATCCGAAAACGGCAATGGTTACAGTAACAAGGCTGGTATAAAGAAGCCCGGTGATAGCGGCGCCTGACAGATTAGCCGCATAAATTTTTGACTTCTTATCTTTTCTCGTATAGGCCATTGTCAGGAAAATAATTGAGAACCCTTCAAATGAATAGAAGATATTAAAGCAGCTGGTTTTCAAAACTTCTTTCCAATTAAAATGAAACAAAGGAAGAAGGTTGGTCAGTTCGGCATTTTGCCACGATATTGCTACGATAATGATTAATGAAATTAACATGATCGGAAAGACCGTCTCATTAAACCGGGCAATGACCTCAAGTTCAAACCATATCATAAATAAAACGCCTAACATTAAAGCAATTAAAATAACGATAACCGGTGTATGCGGAAATATAGCGATTCGGATAAGTTCCGAAAATATCCGTGAAGAGATAATGACAAAGCCCATCCACATAGCAAGATAAGGCAATATAAAAATGATTGATACGATTTTATATAAACGTTTTTTGTTTGAACCAAATAATACGGTTGGAATAAAGTCAATAAAAGTATAGTTAGGAAAACGCAAAGTCAGCGTTGTGATAATAAAAACGGCGATGAGCGAAATAAGTGTGCCGATCAGAACCGGCAGCCAAGCTGTTTCATGGGCTGTTGATGATGCAAGCCGCGGCATTGTCAGCATACCGGTTGCGATTTGCGTACTGGAAATTAAAATCATGGATTGATAAGGGGAAATGACGTCTTTGCTTGCCAAATTATTTTTTAGCTGCCGATTTTGACTGGCCTGACTCGTTTGATTCTGATTTTGCTTTTGATTTTGCTTCTGATTTGTCATTGGTTTTCACATCTTTCTGATCCCTATGTTTATCATGAGGCTTTAAAAAAATGGGCCGCTTAATCATCCATGTTAACGGGGCGCGGAATACAACGTCCTTAAACGCTGACAAATGCAAAGGACTAAAAGGCGCGAAATAAGGCACACCGAATGATTTTAAAGAGTTAAGGTGAAGTATGACGACCAAAGTAAACAGCATAATGCCATAAAGACCAAGGAAAGCAGCGATTAACATCATTGGAAAACGAATCAAACGGATGGCAATGGCCCCGTTATAGCTCGGTGCCGTAAATGAACAAATTGCGGTAATTGAGACAACGATAACCATAAGCGGACTGACAAGACCTGCAGTAACAGATGCTTCACCGACAACAAGGGCACCAACAATGCCGATCGTCTGCCCGACTTTACCCGGCAGCCGAACGCTCGCCTCTCTTAATATTTCAATCGTGATTTCCATAAGCATGGCTTCGATAATAGTCGGAAACGGCACCGCTGATCGTCCAGCCGCCATCGCATACAACAGATTCGGCGGAATCATTTCCGGATGAAATGTTGAAAAAGCAATATAAAGCGATGGTGCGAACAGCGAGAAAAATAAACTGATAAAGCGAATGAACCGTAAAAATGACATAATCCAGACTCTTTCATAGTAATCTTCCGGACTTTGGAAGAAAGATGAGAAAACAGTCGGGACAATTAATGCAAAGGGTGATCCGTCCGCCAAAATAATGACTTTTCCTTCAAGAAGGTGTCCAACCGTCTTATCGGGACGTTCAGTATCTTGAATTTGTGAGAATGGCGACCATGTCGAATCCTCGATAAACTGCTCTATATATCCGCTGTCTAATATGCCGTCTGTTTTGATTTGATCCATGCGGCGATTCACTTCTGCTATGATTTTCTCATTGGCCAGCCCTTCTATATAAACAACGGCAACATCCGTCTGGGTCCGTTCGCCAATTTGATAAAATTTAATCCTCAAATCCGGATCCCTTAACTTTCGGCGGATTAATGCCGTATTAACAACAAGTGTTTCAATAAAACCTTCTCTAGGCCCCCTGATCGTTGTTTCGTTTTCAGGACTTTCAATAGATCGCATTTGCCACATGCGTGTATCCATAATTAAGGCATAGTTTATCCCTTCTACAAAAATGGCAGTTTGTCCCGACAAAACAGAATGCATCAGTGATTTGAATTTTTTATCCTCATTAATTTCACCGACATTTAAATCGTATTTTTTTAGAATATCTAAAAAACGGGCTTGATTTTCATTTTCAGGCAAGTCTACTTTACGGGTCTCGATCATTGCTGATTTTAAAATAAAGTTGTTGATGGTTTGGTCGTTGACGAGCCCTTCAATATATACAATGGCTGCTTTATGGACGGATTGCTTGCCGATCGTAAATCTGCGGATAATGACATCGCTGCTCTTCCCAGTAATTTGCTCTACTATAGAAAGGTTTTTTTCAAGGTCTTTATTAACGCTTTCTTTGATTTCATTGATTTTTAATCTTTCATATTCCTGTAAAATCTTTTTCTTTTTATGTTTGCGATGGATTTTAACTCCATTTGAAAATTCAACCACAGCGAAACCCCTCAATTTGTCTTTTGAATTGGCGAAATACAGCCTATTCGGCGCATCGGCCAATATGAAGCTTCGATCATGATATCTCTAGCCTCTGTCTGCACCTTTGGCTGGACAATCGGTAAGTTTTCTTTTATCTGGATGTTAGTTTTTGCTATGACTTGAATAAGTATGCAAAAAGAAAAACCCGCCGGCAGGCGGGCTGAACATATTATAGGAATCGCAGGCACAGGTATAAACCTATTAAAGTGACAAATAATGTTGGGATAGTTAAAATCATGCCGGTTCTAAAATAATAGCCCCAAGACATTTTAATTCCTTTTTTGGACAATACGTGCAGCCATAATAAAGTGGCCAGAGAACCAATCGGGGTCATTTTTGGACCCAAATCTGAGCCGATAACATTAGCATAGACAAGCCCGTCTTTAACAATGCCGGTTGTATGGGTTTGCGCGATGGCTAAGGCGTCTATCATGACCGTCGGCAAGTTGTTCATGATTGATGACAAGATCGCTGCAATAAATCCCATTGAAACGGTTCCGATAAACAGGCCGTGATCCGCAAGATCTTGAATAAGGTGGGATAACCCGTTTGTTAATCCAACATTTTTTAGACCATAAACGACAACATACATGCCGATAGAAAAGAAAACAATGTTCCATGGGGCGTCTTTAATGACTTGTCTTGTTGAGACAGCGGGGCTTGTTTTTGCCATGATTAAAAAGAAGACAGCAATGATACCGGCAATAAAAGAAACCGGAATGTGATAAGCCTCGCCGAAAAAGTAGCCGATTAAGAGCAATGCCAAAACAGCCCAAGAGAGGCGGAACATTCTTTGATCCTTAATGACTTTTGCCGGTTTTTTTAATTGGCTGAGATCGTAATTTTCAGGCAGGCTTTTTCTGAAAAAGAGATATAAAACGAGAATGCTTGCCCCAAAAGAGAAAATATTCGGTATAATCATGCGAGAAACATATTCGCCAAAACTAATATGGAAGAAATCGGCTGAAACAATATTCACTAAGTTGCTGACAATCAGCGGCAGTGAAGTGGTATCGGCAATAAAACCGCAAGTCATGATATAGGGGAGAATCATTTTCTTGCTAAACTTCAAAGCCCGTACCATTGATAACACAATAGGGGTTAAAATCAGCGCGCCGCCGTCGTTAGCGAAAAAGGCAGATACAAGCGCTCCGAGAGTCGACATATAAATAAACATCCTGATCCCTTTGCCTTTTGCCGCTTGTGCCATATGAAGAGCCGCCCATTCAAAGAAACCAATTTCATCGAGAATAAGCGAAATCATAATAATAGCTGCAAAAGTTAACGTCGCATCCCAAACAATCCCGGTAACAACGATGACATCACGAAAATGAACAACGCCGGCAATAAGGGCAAGGATGGCACCGCCGCATGCCGTCCAGCCAATGCCTAATCCTCTTGGCTTCCAGATAATGAAAATTAATGTTAAGAAAAAAATCAACAAGGCCAAAGTGACTGATAACAACCGTTTATCCTCCTATATTAATGATGGGATTCCTGCAACAGCGTAATTATAATATAGCATATCGCCGGCGTTATGATAGGTAAATGATTATTTGCTTTTTGGGCAAAATAATCTTTAAAAATCCCTGCCTGCAAGTGCTTGAAAAATAATAATGCTCATTGTATGATTTGTAAGTATGCAATAGGGCGGGCTGAGGGGTTATAACGAAAGAAGGCAAATAAGGAAGGTGTTTAACAGACTATTTCGTTTAAAAGAAAATCAGTCATCAGTCAAAACCGAGTTAATGGCAGGACTTGTTTCCTTTTTCACGATCGTTTATATCATTGCTGTTAATGCTTCCATACTGAGTGACGCGGGTATTCCGATGAGCGCGGGGATTGTTGCGACCATTCTCGTTGCGTTTGTCGGTTCCATGTTAATGGGGTTTTGGGCTAATGCGCCTATGCTCCTTGTTCCAGGGATGGGGATTAATGCATTATTCACTTATACGATCGTTCAATCAATGGGATTGAGCTGGAAAGAAGCATTGGCCGCTGTTTTTATCTCAGGGATTTTGTTTGCAATTATTGCCTTTACGTCCTTATCAAGAATCATTTCCAATGCGATTCCCCATTCTTTAAAGGAATCCATCGGGGTAGGCATCGGATTGTTTCTGGCGTTTATCGGATTGCAAAAAGGCGGCATCGTGGTCCCGAGTCAATCAATGTTTGTCCAATTAGGGCATTTTGGTGATCCGCATGTTCTGTTAACGATTGTGACCTTAATATTGACGCTGATTCTTTTTGCGCGCAACGTCCCTGGGAATTTGCTGATCGGAATCATTTCCGGAACCGTTCTTTCAATATTATTTGGTCAAACCGACCTTCATAAACTCGGTCAATCGGCTTTTTCCTTAAAGGACTATCAATCCGTTTTTGCCGGTTTGTCCTTTAAGCATATCACGTCATTCACTTTTTGGATGGCTGTCTTTTCGTTAACCCTTGTGACTTTGTTTGAAAATATTGGATTAACTCATGGTTTTATAAAAATGATTGATCAACCTGAGAAGTATGATAGGTCACTGCAAGCGACAGCGCTATCCGTTATCACTTGCGGATTGTTTGGAACAAGTCCGAGCGTTTCCACAGTCGAAAGCGCATCGGGTATTGCCTCGGGCGGAAGGACTGGATTGACGACGATTACAACGGGTGTCTTATTTTTAGGTTCTTTGTTATTCATCCCGTTTATTAAAATCATACCTGACACTGCCGTTGCTCCAGTGCTTATTCTTATCGGCGGACTGATGATCAGCGGTACAAAGAATATTAACTTTGCTGATTTTACTGAAGGATTTCCTTCATTTTTAATTATTGCGTGCATTCCGCTGACATCAAGTATTGTAGATGGGATCGCATTAGGATTTATTGCTTATCCGATTTTAAAAATAGCCAAAGGAAAAGCCAAAGAGGTTGCTGTGACACTTTATATCATAGCTGCACTATTTCTGATATATTTTATTTTTCAAGCATAAAAACTCGCCAGCTGGCGAGTTTTTGCTTTTTTTACCATTTGTAAACATGTAAAAAGCTATTTTCAAAATGAGCGTTTTGTACTATAATCATTATTGTTAAAAGCGAGGTGTAAGCGGTTACCAGATAAACTGTTTGTCATATCCGCAATCGTCTAGTGAAAAGTATCTATGATTTTCGTCACAGTCGTCATAGCCATAGGCGAAATAGATATGATGCAGCACACTTTAGATATGTGTGTAACCGATTACAGGATAGGTTGTTATAGTCAAGCTTCGGGATTCCATTAGGGCCTGTTCTTAATAGAATACGCACCGCTTGCAGCTAATCATTGTTTTAAGGTTTGTACCAGCCGTGTTTTCTTTATTATTCAATAGGGGGCTAATTGATGAAAATTGTCTATTTAATATTAAGTTTTTTGCTTGTTTTCATCATTGGATTTATATTCAGCAGTGATCGAAAGAAAATTAAAGCAAGACCAATTATAATCATGATTGTTTTGGAGTTTATTCTATCGTGGATTTTGTTAAATACGAAAGTAGGCATCGGGATTATTCACGTTATTTCCGACTGGTTCGGTGCATTAATGGGGACGGCCGTTCAAGGTGTTAATTTTGTATTCGGCGGTATGGAGAACAAGCCCGGCGCGACTTTCTTCTTAAATGTTTTATTGCCGATTATTTTCATTTCAATATTAATCGGCATACTCAATTATATTAAAGTGCTTCCATTAATTATTCGCTTTATTGGTTTTATACTAAGCAAGATCAATGGTATGGGAAAACTCGAAAATTACTATGCCATAACTGCCGCTGTCATCGGACAGTCTGAAGTGTGGCTGACAACAAAGAAACAACTGGGCTATCTTTCAAAGAAACGATTGTATACGTTATGTACGTCATCTATGAGTGCTGTCAGCATGACGATAGTTGGTTCATACATGCAAATTATCCAGCCAAAATATGTCGTTGTCGCCGTCGTCATTAATATTTTATCTGCATTGGTGATTGCGAACATCGTTAACCCGTATGAACTGGATAAAGAAGAGGATAAACTAATCACTGATGATACCGGTGAAAAGCCTGCTTTCTTTCAAATGGTCAGTGACAGCATTATGGATGGTTTTAAGGTTGCCGTTACTGTCGCGGCTATGTTAATTGGCTTTATGGCATTAATTTATTTTATCAATGATATATTTACATTTATTTTTCATATATCATTCCAAAAATTAATCGGTTATATTTTTGCGCCTGTTGCTTTCATCATGGGTGTGCCTAAGCAGGATATTGTCCAAGCCGGAAGTATTATGGCTACGAAATTAGTAACAAATGAATTTGTTGCTATGACAGACTTAAGGGAAATTGCCCATCATTTAACGAACAGAACAGTCGGTATTGTTTCTGTCTTCCTTGTCAGCTTTGCCAACTTCAGTTCCATCGGAATTATTACCGGATGCGTTAAAGCGCTCAATCCTGAAAAAGGGGACGTTGTGGCAAAGTTCGGCGGAAAATTGCTCTTAGGCTCAACGCTCGCTTCTATTTTATCGGCTGCCATCTGCGGCGTCTTTCTTTAAAACAATGTTTAAAAGTAAGACAACCGGTGAAGTGAAGCAGCTTCTTGAATATACTGGGTGACGAGAAACGGAGTTAATTCAGAGCGTTTTTCTTTAGCGAAATTCATCAATAAGGAGTCGTCCGTAATGAAAAACATTATTTTAGATGTAGATACTGGTATTGATGATGCACTGGCCATTGCGTATGCTGCAAATTCGCCGGAGTTGAATATTTTAGGCATTACAACAACATTCGGCAATACATCCGTTCCTGGAGCAACCAGAAATACGCTTGATCTGCTGCAAGTGCTTGGCGCTGACGATATTCCTGTCTTCCCGGGCGCTGAAAAAACTTTTGCAGGGCATGAACCGGCGGATAGAGCGACTTGGATTCATGGGGAAAATGGCATTGGCGAAGCTGTGCTGCCTGCCGCTGACAAACAGGCCGGGGATATGCCGGCTCATGATTTTATCATTTCAGCAGTCCATGAACACCCCAACGATATGTCTATTTTAACAACCGCAAACCTAGGCAATTTAGCCAGAGCGATTGAAAAAGATCCTGAAATTGTTCAATTGGTGACAGATGTGATTGTCATGGGAGGCGCTGTTACCGTACCGGGGAATATTACGCCATATGCGGAAGCAAATATTTATCATGATGCCGAAGCGGCGCAATTTGTTTTTCAATCCGGCATACCCATGACTCTTGTCGGATTGGATGTGACATTAAAGACTTTGCTCAAACGTTCTGTTATCGATGAATGGAAGGAAAAAGATACGCTTCTTTCACGTTCTTTAGCCCATATGTGCGGCTTTTATATGGATGCGTATGCTAAAGAAAACCCGAAATTAAATGGCTGTCCGCTTCACGATCCGCTTACTGTTGGTGCAGCGATCAACCCGGGATTTGTAAAGACAAAGCCGATGGCCGTTCATGTTAAAACAGAAAGCAAAGAGAAGGGCCAAACCATCGGTGAAGAAACGGAAAATGGCCATATTAAAGTTTGCCTGGATGTAGACAGCGGCCGTTTCGTCTCGCATTTCTTAAAACGTGTGGTATCATAATTGATCCGAGGAAAAGATCTTCATTAGAAAAAAATGGAGATCTTTTTTCTTCGGGTATTTAATAAACACAAAAATTCCGCCAATGTCCAATCATTTTTTCTGGGGAAGCATAGTATGTACTGTGAGGAGCAAGAAGCTATCTCAAACTTGTGTAAAGGAGCGATTGACGATATGGATGGATATGCTGGATACGGTGCTGGCTTCGCGTTAATCGTTGTTTTGTTTATCTTATTAATTATTGTCGGCACTGCTTACGTTTGGTAATCAGCGCCCGTCAATAAATCTATAAAAAGCCTTCGCTTTGATGAGCGAAGGCTTATTTTTATTTTTCCGCCGGGACAAAAGTTTTAAGCCGTGACTTAAGTTTGGAATAAATGGGTACAGTAATGATGGTTAAAACCATGCCTTTAAGTAAATTAAACGGCAGCACGGCAAAGACAACCAGCGTGAATAAACTGTGAATTTTATGGTTAATGCTTTGGCTCATGGCAATGGCTTGATCGGTTGTAAATCCAAGGAACAGAGCGTAGCTTGGGAATATAATGAAGTAATTGGCAAATGTCATGATGACAGACACAAATATTGTTGCAAAGATAAGGCCGTATATTAGAGAAGATGCGTTCTTTTTCTTTTTATAAAACCAAGTCCCCGCTATGATAAACAACGAACCAGCGATAAAGTTGGAAAATTCGCCAACTGGCACGCCTGTTAATGATCCTAAAATCAAATAATGCAAAAAGTTTTTCAAAGCTTCAATTAATACCCCCGCTGCCGGACCCAATAAAATTCCTCCGATCAGTGCAGGAATATCGCTGAAATCCATTTGCAAGAAAGCTGGAAAAATAGGCAAAGGAAAAGCAATGGCTTGAATTAAAACAGCAATAGCTGACAGCAATGAAATGGCTACTGTTTTTTTTAAAGACGTTTGATTCATCAGATCACCTCATTAATTTTAGATCAAGAGTCTGATGATAACGTTGGCACCCATCAAAAAATACCGCCTGAGGCATAAATTCCCCGGGCGGTATTTTATAATAGCACAGCTAAATAAGGTGAGCAGACATAAAAATAACTCAGCTCATCATCTTACCATACGTATCATCCTTCTCCCATCCAGACTTTACTGTCGGTTCTAGATTCTCACTAGATCCTGCCTTAACGGCTCGCGGACTTAGAGGTAGGCCTCATCACCGCCGGTCGGGAATTTCACCCTGCCCTGAAGGAACATCTTCAATATTAAATTCAATAATATTATATATGATGTTTAAACATAATGACAATCTTTTTGCATGGCTTTTAAACAAGGTATTTTTACCATTTATTTTTATGATTAAGAAAGGAGAATTGGAGAAAATAATGTCAAAACTGTTGACTAATGAAACATTATTGAATACATTATTAATATAACGGTTTTTCCCTAAGGCAACTTTTTTGTTCATGGATTATTTTTAGGTGGGGAGGAAACTTTTTATGAGCAGTAAAACATTGTCGCAGAATTACGATGTATCGAATGAAAAAGTGGATAACGAAGATAACGAAAAGGAAAAAAGACATAAGAATAATCGATCAGCGATGGCTGTATTAAGAGGGGATGTTAAAGGGATTAAGAGGCTTCTGCCGTTTCTTGGCCCGGCTTTTATTGCATCGGTGGCTTACATTGACCCGGGAAACTTCGCCACTAATATTACTGCAGGATCGCAATACGGCTACCTGCTTTTGTGGGTGATTGTAGTATCCAACTTAATGGCCGTCCTTATTCAATCATTATCTGCCAAATTAGGAATCGCTACAGGAAAAAACTTGCCGGAAGTTGCCAGAGAAAGATTTCCAAAAGGCGTTCGGATTTTTCTTTGGATTCAAAGCGAACTGGTTATAATGGCCACAGACTTAGCTGAATTTATAGGAGCGGCGCTTGGGGTTTATCTGTTATTTCATATTCCGATGATTGCGGCCGCTGTCATTACAGCGATTGCGTCTTTCGCATTGCTGGAATTACAAAGAAAAGGTTACCGCCCTTTAGAAGCGGGTATAACAACGATGGTATTTATTGTCGTATTAGCGTTCGTCTGCCAGGTTGTTCTCGCCAAACCTGATGCCATGTCAGTTCTTGAAGGGGCTCTAATTCCAAGGTTCGATGGTGTACAAACGGTGCTGCTTGCGACGGGCATCCTTGGGGCAACAGTGATGCCGCATGCTATCTATCTTCATTCCCACCTCACGCAAAATCGTGTTGTCGGCCGAAATGAAAAAGAAAAACGGCAAATTTTTAAATTTGAATTTATCGACATTGTCATTGCCATGCTTATTGCAGGAGCTATCAACATGAGCATGCTTATTGTTGGAGCGGCGCTTTTTCATAAACATGGCTTGCTTGTCAGCGATTTAGACGTTGCTTATGTTAAATTCGGGCAATTAGTCGGCCCTGTTTCTGCCATTTTGTTTGGCTTGGGTCTTTTGATTGCCGGTTTATCAAGTTCATCGGTTGGAACGATGTCCGGCGATGTGGTTATGCAAGGCTTTATTAAGAAACGCATTCCTATTTACGTGCGGAGATTAATTACTATGATACCTCCGCTCGCCATTATTGTTTTTGGCGTGAATACCACTTATGCGTTAGTCATGAGCCAAGTTGTCTTATCATTCGGCATTGCTTTTGCGCTTGTACCGCTGATCATGTTTACAAGCAATAAAAAGATTATGGGTGAACTGGTCAATCATAAATGGACAACAATCGCGTCTTGGATTGTCGCTGTACTTGTTATTTTGCTGAATTTATTTTTGTTAGTTCAAACAATATTTGGATAAAAAAACTCGCCGTCCCGGCGAGTTTTTTGCATAGCCTTATTTGACTGTTTGTTCGATATCGACATACCCCGCTCCGTAGATGTTCGGATTATCACCAAGTTTTTTTGCGCCTTTCATTAATAATTCTTTAGCTTCATCAGGGGTTAAACTGGATTGGCATTCAAGCAAGAGCGCAACTGATCCGGCGCAAATGGGGGTGGCCATAGATGTGCCTGATAATGAAAGATAATGCTTGTCAACCCTGCTGGATTTTTGTGTTTTATCAAGGAATGAGGATGGTGAACGAAGAGAAATAATATCTACTCCCGGCGCGACAATATCGGGCTTGTTAAGACCGTAAATGGTCGGTCCTCTGCTTGAAAATTTGGCTATGATATCATCATTAGTGTTATCGGTGTTTTTATCATCCATTGCGCCCACAGTAATGACTTTCCGGCTAAGTCCGGGACTTGAGATTGTCTTAGCATCAGGGCCTTCGTTTCCTGCTGCCACACAGACGACAATACCGCTGTCCCAAGCTTTGTCGACGATGCGTACCAAAGGATCGGATTCTTCCTTATCCATTTTTTGCGGTGAACCGCCTAACGACATGGATATGATATCAATTCTATGTTCGGGATGATCATCTTCGTTATAATCTATACACCATTGAACACCGTCAATAATAGTTGAAAGAGAGCCTGACCCTAATTTATTCAGCACTTTAACGCCGATGAGGTTTGCTTCCGGAGCCGGCCCCGCGTATTTGCCGTTGGAAGAAGCGCCGCTGCCTGCGGCGTCGCCTGCACAATGTGTTCCGTGACCGTTATCGTCATAAGGTTTTGTCTTGTTGCCAACAAAATCTTTAAACTCAATAATCCGGCCTTCCAAATCTTTGTGCGGATAAATCCCTGTATCAACAATCGCGATATTAACACCTTTACCAGTTAGTGTTGTATTATTCTTTTTAATGTTTTTGGCGTGGATGGTTGGAACAGCAACATTTAACAGTGCGTGAACTTCCCTGTCAAAATGGATCTTTTTAATGCTGTCACAAGAATGAAGCAGTTTTTCGATAGACAGAGGCGTTAATTCAGCGCTGCAGCAAGAGATTCTCGAGTAATGGTTTTTAATCTTACATTTTTTGTGAGTCTGAACAATTTTGTTGACCCCATCGATGCCTTTTAGAAAACATTTTTCATCGTGAAATTCGATAATAACAGGAATCTTCTTAGTTTTTTTAAGATGGGACTCAAGTTTTTTATGCAAAAAACAAGGGGTAAATTTGAACGGGCGGTATAAATGAACAAGCTGATTCCTTAATTCTCGGTCAAGACAATGCCCAAACTCCCGAACGAGTTTCACCATAGAAAATCCAAACAATTCCGACACTCCTATCATTCATACTTTACAAGTAATCTATGAAATCAAGGAGACAAGGGTAAGGGTGTTTAACACTTAATAGAAAAGAAAAGGTGATTGGACAGTGCCTTTTTTAAGAAGTGCGGGAGTGGGAGGCGGTTCTATCGGTATGACTGATATTCTGTTATTTTGATTCCTCTCTTTGCCAGACGTGGCATATATGGTAATTTATAATAGGGAATGATTTTTTAGCTATCTTAGAGAGGGGCAAATCCATTGAAACGTTTTAATAAATTCGATACATATATTTCTTCTGTATTGCAAGGGGTATTGAATGTCGTACTTATTCTCTTAGCTTTTGTTTTATCTATCTTTTTAATAGAAGAAACACTTTCATTTATTAAATATATATTTTGGGATACAAAGCATTCCTCTTATAAACTGACTGAGCGTATCATTGTTTATTTTTTATACTTCGAATTCATTGCATTAATTGTGAAATACTTTAAATCAAATTACCATTTTCCGCTGCGCTATTTTATTTATATTGGCATTACGGCCCTTATTCGCTTAATTATTGTGTCTCATGATAAGCCTTTTGAAACATTATTATATGCCGGGGCTATCTTCATTCTAGTTATGGCGCTGTATGTTGCTAATTTAAGGCTTTTAAAGAAAGATTAATGCAAATAAGGTATTGACATTCCTTGTTAATAATGATTCAATTTAATTAAGTTAATAGTCTGAAGTGTGTGAGATTTTGAGAAACCACATGAATTTCCTGTATAACAGGGCAATTTGTGTGGTTTTTTTTAATGAACCGCTTCAGAAGTTGATTAAATATATAGGAGGTCTATCGTATGAAAAAATGGACAACAGCATTCATTGTTTTTTTGTTAGCGCTTACCTTAATACCTTGGGCCGGCAAAGCGGAAACGCCGGGCGGCTTTTTATCAAAAGAGGGAAAACCCCCTTTGGGAGCTAATCAACCTTCTTGCAAACCAACTAAGGAACATCCTGAACCGGTGATACTCGTTCCAGGCACTTTCGAGAGAATGGATCTTAATTGGAATGGTCTTTCACCGGTACTGAAGTCAAAAGGCTATTGTGTTTATTCCTTAAATTATGGCTACAGCAAAGCGGGTTATTCTACAGGACCGATTGAAGATTCAGCAAAGGAATTGAAAGCGTTTATCGACAATGTCCTTAAACTTACAGGGGCGGACAAAGTCTCTATTGTCGGTCATAGCCAAGGGGGAATGATGCCGCGCTATTATATTAAATTTCTTGGCGGGGATAAAAAGGTTGATGATCTGGTCGGTATAGTGCCTTCCAATCACGGAACGAAAGGTTTTGCAGGACTTCCTGATCCGACCTGGACGACCGCTGATCTTCTTTCTTGTGCAGCCTGCAAACAGCAGAAGACTGGTTCAGAGTTTCTCAACAAGCTGAATAAAGGTAATGAAACCCCTGGGAAGGTGTCATATACAGTGATTGCCACTCGCAATGATGAGGTTGTTGTGCCTTATACGTCAGCTTTTCTGAAAGGTTCAAAACAACAAGTCAGCAATATTGCCTTGCAAGACTACTATCCTTCAGATAAATTTGAGCATCAGTTCATCCCTTATGATCCTCACGTCGATAAATTTGTATTAGATGCTTTAGCAAACAAAGGGCCGGCTGATCCGGAAAGGGCTGTTGGCGTCTTTCATTAAATGGGTTTAAAGGTCAGCTTTTGAGAGTTTTAACTTGTACAGGAGATGCAAGTCTGGACACGGGGCAAGCAGATTTTTCGCGGAATAACGCCAGCCGTGGGTGATAATGGCGTTTCCCTGAATACTCTGCCGGCCCCTATTTCACATTTTTAATATTATTTTGGTTATGAACAAATCTATGGCGGATTAAAGCTATGATAAAAAGGCACGCCGGAAAAATATACTTGGGGAACATGCCAAAAATATGATCTGAAGTAAAACTTTTAATCAGAGTCATAAGGTTAGGTGCAACCCAAACTTCCAAAAAGGCTAATGAAAATCCAATAGGCAAAACCAAGGGGCGGTAATCATTCAGCTTTAGCCATTGGGAAGTCCCCAGCGCCAATACATATATGAATAAAGTCATCTTAATAAACATGCCTAGAATCCAGATCGCCATAACAGCTGCTTCCACATGTTCTAAAAAGTTTGCAACGCTTATATAGCGGGCAACCATAATAAAAGGATAAAGAAACTTGTCTGTTATTTCTCCGAGGACAAAAACAATAGTCAGGCTGACTGTTGTTAATGTCAGAGTCGACATTAAGAGAGAGATGATGACAGATTTGACCGCCGTTTTTTTTGATTCACTGACAAAAGGCAGCAAAAAAGTAAGAATAAAGCTGTCTCCAAACCATGCTGAAGCTACGATTCCTCCTTTTAATGGGGGAATGAAGCCATTTTCCAAAACTGGAAATAAGTTTTGCATGTTAGCCTCAGATAAAATAAGGATAAGCATAAAAAGAAAAAGTACAACGATTACTGGGAAGAAAATCTGAGCGCAGCGTCCAATGACTTCAATACCGCTCAAAACAGCAAAAGAACATACAATAACCAAACTGCCTATCGTTACAATTTTGGGCGTGTGAGGGAAGAAGTTAACTGTTAACAAATTACCGTATTCTGCTAGATTGAATAATGATACATAAAAGATATAAAACAGGCAGATCAAACCAATGGCTTTTCCACCTAATGTTCCAAGAAGGCTCGTGCTATATTCGATTAAAGTTTTTTTAGGATAATGCTTATTTAAATAGAAGTATATGTAAATAAAAATTAAAAAAATAAACGAAGCAAAAAGATAAGAAACCCAAAGATCCTGTTTAGCGTATTTATAAGTGGAGCCAGGCAAAGAAATGACGCCTGTTGCGGTTTGAAGCTCAAACAGAAGAATCGCTAACTGCAGCGCTGAAATCTTTCCTTTTTCAAGCATGTCATCTTATCCTTTGTGTGACTTTTAAGGCGTATGCTTTATTATTTACTAAAGATGATCAAAAAATAAGGATAATATAAGCACTCATTAGCAAAAATCTTATCACAATGTGAAAGCCGTTTCCTCTTACTTATTAAGGGAAACGGCTTTTCTTTTTCAAATGATCAGCTTTTTAAGCAAATTAAGCGTTTTGACTTAACAATTTTTTTGCTTTTAAAAGCAGTATGCCTCTGCCTGCACATAAATTTCCTGCTATTAAAAATAAGATGCTGTCTGATATATGGTTTAATGTTTGTTGTATTGAACCTCCAAAGCTGTATTCAACCATTAAACGAAGAATAAAAACTACTATCCAGGGGATTAAAACGAGATAAGAACCTCTTGAATATATTTTGTTATGATCTGCATCCAGCCGCAAAGTGGTTGTTAAAGCACGGACCGACCCGACAACACCGCCAAAAATGAATAATCCAATAAATATTAAAATCATTACCAGGGTAAATTGTCTCGTTAGAAATATGTTTATAAGCAGGCAGAATACAATAACAGGCAAAATCCATATGTTTGCTAGTTTTAATTCCCTCTCTTTTAATTGGAGAATAATGATAATCATAAGGATGATTAAACTTAAATCATTCATATTGCTGTTCCTTTCCGAAAGGCGGTGATTTGAGTCTAAAGAACCGTTTGAACGATATCTAATCCGATGACATGAATATGCCTGCCTTCATGTTTTCGGATGATTCCTGGTGTGATCATTTAACGATGCCTTGACGCAATGCAAACACAACAGCCTGGGTACGGTCCTCAACATTTAATTTTTGAATGATGCGGTGTACATGTGTTTTGACGGTGCCTTGTGAAATATGGAGAATATCCGCAATTTCCGAATTCTGCCGTCCGTAAGCCATTTGCTGAAGTACATCAATCTCGCGTTCAGTTAAAGGTTCGGGAAGTTCAATCCGTTCAGTGCTGGATTCAATGCCCTTTTTATCGGCCATCACTTGCGCAAGCGCTTTGCTGGCTGTTGCTGTTCGGTAAATGGCTTGACCCTCGTAAACCCATCGAATGCCGTCGAGAAGCTCTTTAGTATCCGTATCTTTAAGCAAATATCCGGCAGCACCTGCACGAATCCCATCAAAGACATATTCTTGAATATCGAATGTAGTCAGCAATACCACCTTTATATTCGGCATTGATTGTAGAATAGCGGAAGCTGCCTCTATCCCGGTCTGATTTGGCATTTGTATGTCCATTAACACAACTTCTGGGCGGGAAGCTTTTGTTATTTTTACGGCTTCATCCCCATCAGAAGCTTCCCCAACCACCGCCATGTCAGGCTGCGCATCAATAATGTATTTTAGACCTTGACGGACAATCGGTTGATCATCTGCAAGCACAACGCGTATTTTTTGATTGACATCCATTTGCAGTTCCTCCATGAGTAAAGTCTAACTTAACTTGTCATTTCGTCAGTCGGATTCGGGGTCATGGGGAGCGTCGCTTCAATACGAAGACCGTGCGGTTCCTCCTGGGAAAACGTACAATTCCCTCCATATAAGCGGCAGCGCTCCATCATCCCTTGTAATCCAAAACCGGGTGTCAATGGTGCATTTTCTGTATAGTTGCCATTATCTGCTATCGTCAGAAAAATTTGATCATCATTTTCTTTAATGCGCACCGTAACCGACGTTGCGTTTGAATGGCGGAGAATATTGGTTAATGATTCCTGGAGAACCCGGTACAGAACAATACTGATTTCAATAGGCCATTCTGTCATTTCAGAGTCTTGAACAAAATCGAACTTTATGGACGAACGTCCTTGGATTTGTGATACAAGTCCTTTTAACGCTACGAGTCCAAGACCCATTTCATCGTTTGACCATTCCCTGACCGCCGTCCGCACCTCAGCCATTGCCTGCCGCGCTATTTGAAGCAGCTGTGAGATGGTTTCAGAAGCTTTTTTTGGATCGTCAGGAAGCATGATTTCAAGTGCTTGCAGCTGAACAATAAGAGAGGTCAGCTGGTGTCCAAGGCCATCATGAATTTCGCGGGAGAGCCGAGTTCGCTCCTCCAAGGCCGCATATCTCATAGAATGGACGGCCGCTTCTTGAAGTTCAGCGTGTGCTTCCTGTAATTCTTTATGTGCTTTGTTCAATTCTTGCAGCCGCAATTGATTCATTCGATAGGCGTCCTGTCGAATCATGTAAATGAGTATTCCCACGAATACACCTACCAAAATAAACAGTGTTTTGAAGGAAAACGGGTATGAAATGAAAAGAATGACTGCAATTGTGATTGAGGCGAGGGCAATAGATAGACGGCTGTATTTGCCGTAAACCGTCGCCAAAATCCAGACTAATGGCCATAGCAGAACGGGATCAGATACGCTGTACATAATATGCAGGACTAGCGCCGCAGCAATAATCATTAATGAAATTGCGGCGTACTTTATTCCGTTCCACCATGTTTCCCGAACCCAAAGCAAAACGATATACAGAAACAGAACCAACGAGCATCCAACAATGACTGCAATATCTTGGTCTGTATATTCGCGGTAATAAATGAATACGAGAGCGATCGTTCCGATGATTCTAATCAACCGGACATCTACATCAAAAGACAAAATTATCACCTCCTCCCGAAAATCAATACGGATTGTCGTTTTTGCCTGGTTATTGTATCAAACAAAGGATGCCCTTTCCCTCTATCTATAGATATATTTAAGCGTAACAAATCAATCTGCAGATAGACGATGGAAATGGTTATAGCTGTTATAGTTTGGATAGAGGCATTAAGCTAAAAAAGATAAAAAACGTTTATTATGAGCTAATGGCTCCGCTAAGTGCCGCATATTGACTATCTGGCGCCCGCCCCAATATGTTTTTTTCGGCTGCCCCGGTTCCTTAAGCAAGTCTGGTTATGTGGATATATTTTACCATGTATCATATCATTTTAAATCTATCTCCTGATAGAGAAAGACAGATTGAGAATTCAATCCATAGGCAGACGGAAATAGAGCGTTTTTGCAGTCACCTTAACTTGTCTGGGAACGATATCCGTAAGGAATGCATGCTATAACGGCAGTATTCTCAGAGAACCAAGGCTTAAAACGGAAAAAGAATATTAAATCGGGGTGAGCTGTATGATCATCATGTTACTTTTAAGGATTCTAAAAAGCATAACAGGAAAAGCGTAAAGGAGAGGATTTGAAAATGAGGATAATAAAAGGCCCGATTGAGAAAGAAGAACGTCTTAACCCTTTTCCATGGTATAAAAAAATGCGCCAAGAGTCGCCGGTCTTCTTTAATGAAGCGCAAGTTACGTGGGATATCTTCACGTATGATGAAGCCATTAAAATCTTGCGTGACCACGATACGTTTTCATCGGTCCGTCGACCGGAGGAAATGGAAAAATCCAGTATATTAAGTATGGACAGGCCAAGACATACCGAATTGCGCGGGATTATTAGTCGCGCTTTTACCCCAAAAGCCATATCAGATTTAGAACCGCGGATTCAGGAAATTGCCAGCGAATTGCTTGATAGTGTAGAAAATCAGCACCAAATGGACATTGTCAAAGATTTGGCTTATCCCTTACCGGTCATTATCATCGCGGAACTCCTGGGGGTGCCTTCTGAAGACCGTGAACAATTCAAACGCTGGTCTGATTTGCTCGTGGAAGGACCAAGGGACATGAATCCAGAAACCATTCAGCGTTTAAAACAACGCAAGTTACAAGGGCGAATGGAGCTGGAAGAATATTTTGCCGGCGTTATTGAACAGCGCAGGAAAGAACCGCGTGAAGATCTCATAAGCGCATTAATAGCGGCAGAAATTAACGGCTGTCATTTGACCGTGCAAGAAATTATAAATTTTTCTATATTGCTGTTGGCTGCAGGCAATGAAACCACAACAAATTTGATTACAAATGCTTGTCGATGTTTTCTTGAACACCCGGCAGCACTTAATGAAATACAGCAGGATTTTCGTTTGATTCCCCCTGCTCTTGAAGAGGTTCTCAGGTACTATTCGCCGGTTCAAGCGACCAGCCGAATAGTTAAGCAGGACACTGAATTTGCAGGCCGGCTTTTACAGGCGGGCGAGCAAGTAAATGTTTGGATAGGATCGGCTAATCGAGATGAGCGGGTGTTTGCCGATCCGGAACAATTCGATATACATCGAACGCCTCATCAGCACCTTGCGTTTGGAAAGGGCATTCATTTTTGTATTGGCGCTCATCTAGCACGTTTAGAAGCCAAAATTGCGTTTGAAGCGCTGTTTGAACGATTTGCGGAATTCCAGCTGGTGCCGTGTGAATTAGAACCTATTATCAGCGGATTTGTCTATGGTTTAAAAGCATTGCCGGTAGAAATGTCCAAACGTTAGAAGCCTATTCATCGGGTCCACGATATGGATCTGAAAGCGTTTGTTTTCTTAAACTTGTTAAGGAGAGAAAAGGAGGAACCATCATGGCTTTTGTCATAACCTCGCCTTGTAAAGATGAGAAAGCCGCGGAATGCGTTGAAACTTGTCCAGTTGATTGTATCCATGAGGGAGATGACATGTATTATATCGACCCCGATTCGTGCATCGACTGCGGGGCTTGTGAAGCCGTATGTCCGGTTGAAGCGATTTACGCTGATGATGAAGTGCCGGTTGAAGAACAAAAATTTATTCAGTTGAATAAAGATTTTTTTAAATAAATATCCACCGTTAAGAGAGGCTGTTCCAAAAGTTAGGCAACTGATTTTTGGGAGCCTTTTTTATTGCTCTCGGAGAAAGAGGGAGACGCCGTCAAAGCACACGATGATGTTCTTCAGCAATAGCACCGCAGAGACAAATCCGTTCCTATATTAGACGGAAAAAAGAGGCAGGCCTCATAAATAAAAAGGCCGCCTCGATGACTTTACCAATCAATATCAATTTTATAGGGAATAGGATCCTTTGCGCCGGCTTCCTTAAATCCTTTAATCCTTAATTGACAGCTGTCGCAGACACCGCAAGCTGCTTCTTCGCCGTTATAGCAAGACGTTGTCAGTTCATAAGGAACATTGAGCTTTGTGCCGGCTTTTACGGTTTCGGCTTTGTTGAGATGCATAAGCGGTGCTTTAATGTCGATGCGATGATCTGTAACGCCGGCTTTAGTTGCCAGATTAATCGTTTCATTCATGCTGTTAATAAATTCTGGGCGGCAGTCAGGGTAGCCGCTGTAATCAACTGATGAAACGCCGATGTAAATGGCTTCGGCGCCAATCACTTCCGCATAGGCGCTCGCCAAAGATAAGAAAATCATGTTGCGGGCCGGGACATAAGTGACAGGAATCCCTTCTTCGCCATTTGCTTCCGGCACTTTAATCGTTTTATCCGTGAGGGCGCTGCCGCCAATTTGATTAAAGAATTGGATATCAACAATCCGGTGATCTTTTACTTGATAATGTTCAGCTACTTTCTTCGCTTGTTCAACTTCGCGATCATGGCGCTGGCCATAGCTGAAGGTCATCGGGTAAAGGTCATAGCCTTCATTTTTCGCTATTCCCATACATGTCGTGCTGTCCAGACCGCCGCTTAATACAATAACAGCTTTCTTCGTCATTTTATACACCTCTTTGATTTGGATCCCAAATGATTTTGTGCAGCTGCATGCTGAGTTTGGCATGAGGCATCGGTTCTTCCAGGATTTTTTCGACAAGCCGTTGAGGCGGCATCGTCTCCCAAACCGGACTGAGAAGAATCTGGCCTTCTTTGTGATATTCATTAATCACTTTTTTTGCAAAGGAAAAATCTTCGTCGCTGCCGATGACAAATTTCACTTCATCTTGCGGTCTTAGGCAATCAAAATTTGAGTGAATCATTTTCTTTGTTTCTCCGGAATCAGGCAGCTTATAGTCCATGACATACCGGACTTTATTCATCCATTGCGGATGGTTCCGGCGAAGTTTTTCGAACGGTTCCAGATCAATGGCGCCATTTGTTTCAATATGAATATCAACGATCTGATCCATATCGGCCATCGCTTGAATAAGGGCCGCCGATTTTATTCGATGAATCAGCGGTTCGCCGCCTGTGAAACAAATCCGCCGGCTTGAATACGATGAAATCTTTTCAATGATTTCATCAATGGCCGCTTCAAAAGCGGGTTTTTCAGGCGCATAGCTGTACGGCGTATCACACCATGTGCATCTTAAATTACAATGGAAGACACGGACAAAAACGGTTGGAAAACCTTGTCCCATCCCTTCGCCTTCAACGGTTTCAAAAATCTCTACCATCGGCAATGTCCATTGGCCGTATTCCTCTCTTGACGGCAGTGTCCAGTTTGTTTTACTCATCATCTGCCATCATCCATTCTCTTTTTATCGTTGCAGAGCTCGTTGGGGTTTCGAACAATGTCAGTTCTTCCAGACGATGGCCCGCTTCTTTTAGCCCTATCGCTTCCATTTCTTTATCTAAAGCTTCCCACATCCAGACAACCATATTTTCCGCAGTGGTATTCATTGGAGGCAAAACTTCATTAAGGTAGCGGTGATCGAGTTTTTCTTCTATCGCTTTTTTGAAAAGCGTTTTGATGTCGCCAAAGTCTACAGCAATACCTATATCATTTAAAAAGCCGCTGATTGTAATCATTAATTTGTAAGTATGGCCATGCATACTTTTGCATTTTCCTTCATAACAGTGTAGATGATGGGCCGCATCAAAGGTGAATTGTTTGGTCACAGCGACGCGTTTGTGATGATATTTTAATTGATGGCGTTTGATATCAACGTCAATTTTTTGGACCTTATGAGGTATTTCAAACATAAAAAAAATCTCCCTTGAAAATTTTTTCAAACACGCATTCAAACATATGAAGCGTATACGGGGAGAGCGAAAATATATAATTTCTTCCTAAAAAGCGGGGAAGAATAGACTATTTATTTACGCTCCCTAGTTTTGTTTAATGAGGGGCGGGAATTTCGAACCCTCACAGTTGCAGAAAAAAATCGCTGGCACTGCGCCCTAATGCGATGTACCTAAATGATATTTTCCTTGCGTACAAAGATGTATTATACCAAATAAATAAGTTAAAGAAAACTCATGCTAAAATATTAAACTTCTGGATGATGATATGGATTCGATAGTGAAAAACACCAAAGTCTTTCCGAAAAATTATAATTAAGAGATTGACATGTAAAGGACGGTGTATCATGACCTTAACAAACAAATGCATTTCAATCGGCGATGCGGCGGTTGAATTTATACCTGTTGATGAAAAGAATGGATTAAAAGATGCACAGCATTATGAGCGGGAGGCTTCCGGCGTGGCCGCTTTAACTGCGGCGGCTGTCGCTGTCATGGGCGCAAAATGCCAAATGGTCGGCAAAACCGGCAACGATGCTTTTGGCGAGTTCCTCATCGAAACGCTTAAATCTAATGGTGTGGATGTCAATTATTTTTCACAAACGCCAAAAGCAAATACAAGTGTCAGCTTTATTTCTGCTGATGATCGGGAAACTATTTTTTTTAGAGAGTCTTCTGCAGACATGCTGCTAAAATCTGAAGATATTCATTCCCATTGGTTTGAGAAAGGTGATGTTCTCTTTTTCAGTTCTATGCCATTAATCAAAAATACATCGAGAGCAGCGCTCGAAACGGCTATTAATCTGGCAGGAAGAAATGGATGCATGATTACATTTGCTCCGCGGTTATCTGTAAAACACTGGCCAAATGAGACCATTACGCGGGAAACGATTCTCCATTTTATTCCTCACTCGCATATTCTCATTTTAGATGAAGACGAATGCCGTTTTCTGACAAACAAAACGGATGAATATGCCGCTGCGAAACAGCTTTTTACCGGGAAAACCAAACTGTTAATAATAAAAAAAGGAAAGCAAGGGCTGACTTATGTCACTAGAAGAGAACGGGGCCACATTGATTACCTTTTAGAAACGGTCAATCCTATCGGTGCAGGAGAGGAGGCTTTTATCGGCAGTCTCATTTATGAATGTCTTCGTAAAGAAATAACGCCTGAAACGATAAATGAAGTGATATATGATCGGATCGTATTAGAAGATTTGCTGTTAAAGGCGCTGGCTTCAAAGTGGGCGGTTTGCAAAGAAAAAGGAAAACTCAGCGCTCTTCAAGCGCTGAAAGGACTGGTAAAATAATCTATGAGGCTGTCGGGGTCAACTTCGGCGGCCTCTTTGCATATCATTTTTTCTTCTTAGTCGAATGTGCTACTCTAAAACTAAATAGCATAATAGGCTAAAATATAGATAACGATAACGGCTTTTTCTTTCATATCTCAAAAAGGGGAGATTAGTGTTGAACGAAACCATTCAAACAATTTTAAATCATCGCTCAATAAGATCATTTGAAGATAAGAAACTCACCGGCGAACAAATTGAAGTTATCGTAAAAAGTGCGCAGGCTGCCTCAACCTCAAGTTTCATCCAAGCTTATACGATTATTGGGATTACCGATCGGGAAAAGAAAGAAAAACTGGCTGAACTCGCTGGGCATCAGCGCTATGTAGCGGAAAACGGACACCTTTTTGTATTTTGCTCAGATCTTCATCGCCACAAGCTTGCAGCCGAAATAGAAGGATTAGAGACAGAGGATATTTTGACATCCATTGAATCAACAGAAATGTTCATGGTCAGCTGCATCGATGCGGCATTAGCGGCGCAAAATGCGGTCATTGCGGCTGAATCAATGGGTCTTGGCATTTGTTATATTGGCGGAATCAGAAATAATCTCCATGAAGTCACTAAACTTTTAAAAACGCCTGACCGAGTCATTCCGTTATTTGGGCTTTGTGTCGGCTATCCGGCAAAAGCAGCCGCCCAAAAGCAGCGTCTGCCTTTTGAAAATATTTATCATCAAGAGGCATATGTTCAAGACGATGAAGCATTAAAAGAACAATTAAAACAATACAATCATGATATTGCGGCATACTATAAAGAACGGACAGGCGGGAAAAGGGCCGATCGCTGGACAGAGCAAATAGCGTCGAAGGTTTCGCATCCAACCCGTATGTATATGAAACAATTTCTGCAAAGCAAAGGCCTTCCTTTAGATTAAATCAGTGAGGGTGATCACATTGTCTCAAAGACTGCTTGTTTTTTATGATGGCGATTGCAGGCTTTGCACAGCTGCGATGCGGATGTTAAAAAAGCGGGACAAGAAGAAGCGGATTGCATGGATGTCTTTCAGAAATCCAATGGTGATGAAGGCATATCGCCTCAAAGACAAGCACCCTGAGGAAAGGATTTATGCCATCGACACTAAGAAGAGGCGCGATTTCACAGGAATTTATACAGTTCGTGAAATTGCGAAACAGATCCCTGCCTATTGGATAGCTGTTCCTTTTATTCAAATAGCGATCTTTTTAGGCGTTGGTCATCAATTATATGACTTTATTGCAAAAAGAAGACATTTGTTTCCTGTTGGCAAATGTAAAGATGATCATTGCCGGATATCTTAGCCCAAATAAAGACTCTCCTAATGATAAGGAGAGTCTTATGCTTTATACAAAGTAATCCAAAACTAAGCCGATAGCCAGCAAAAAGCCGAAAAGGGTTTGCATTTGCGCAGTTGCTTTCATAGCAGGCATCAGCTGGATTGATTTTGTTTTGCCGATAAATAATTTTGTTGCTTGAATGGCTTTAGGCAAGCTGGCAAAAACTATCATCATCCATGCCGATTCTATTTTGAAAATCATTAATCCGATAATCCAAAGGTATGATAAAACAAAAAGACCGGCAAGCAACATAATCGCTCTTTTTCTTCCTAAAAGGATCGGCAATGTGTGTCTGCCTTTTTCTTTATCGCCTTCTAAATCGCGGATATTATTAGCCATATTAATGCCGCCGACTAACAGCCCGACAGGAACAGCAATTAAAATACAATTTAGAGTGACAGTGCCTGTTTGAATATAGAAGGAAATTAAAATAATAATAAAGCCCATGAACAGTCCCGCGGCGAGTTCTCCCAGCGGTGTGTAGGCGATAGGATAAGGACCGCCCGAATAAAAATAGGCAACCATCATGCAAACCAAACCAATCACTGCCAGCCACCAGCTGCTTTCCATGCAGATATAGACACCGATAAGAATGGCGATAAAGCAAAAAGTGTAGGCGAGATTCAACACAGTCTTTGGTTTTACGCCATCGCGGACAATCGTCCCGCCGATGCCGACTGACTCCTCGGTATCCAAACCCCTTTTGAAATCGAAGTATTCGTTAAAAAGGTTTGTAGCAATTTGGATAAGCATTGAGGCGGCCAGCATGGCGATAAAAAGGGATATGCGAAAGCCGCTGACAGGAAGGGCGATGGCCGTTCCCAAAGTTACAGGGACGAAAGAGGCATTTAATGTATGCGGACGCAGCATATGCCACCATTTCTTCCAGCCAGTGTTTTTACTGACTTTTTCAGTTTTTTTCATATTTTTCTCTCCTGTATGACATCTATACTTTTAATGCGCGTTCAAAAAGAAGAACCTGTTTCCCGGACTTTTTGAACTTCATCTCATAACCTCTTCAAGTTTATGAAAATAGTGCTCAAGTGTCAACTTATTGATAAAAAAATAAATGCAATAATATTGACATTCACTAATTAAAATGATATTAAATTGAATTTCCAGTTATGAATACGTCCCGCAATGTACCATTTTATGGGGAATGCCGGATGATTGACACCCCAAAAATAACAAGTGTATTCTTAAAAAGTGAGACCGGCCGATACCGGTCGTTTTCCAATGTGACGGAGTTGATTTGATGATTATTGAAAAACAACTTGAATGGTTAGATTGTCTTAAAGAAGGTTGTCAAAAAGCGCAAAAGCTGTCAAAACAAATTTTAGTCAGCTTTACGAAACGCTTGCAGGAAACAGTCACCCCTCTTGACTTTTTTGAAAACGGCAGACATACGTTCCGAGGGTCTCGAATGTATTGGTCTGATGGCCAGGACATGGTATTGGCTGGAGCGGGTGCGGCGGCAACATATGCTGCCGGTATAGATAACCGAACGCTTGCTGTGGAAACAGCTTGGAAAGAGACATTGGAAGATGCGCTTATATTTGGAGACAAACAAGTACGCGGTACAGGTCCTGTACTGATGGGCGGCTTTTCTTTTGACCCATGGCGGGAAAAAACTTCATTATGGAACAACTTCCGTCAAAATGAATGTATCGTCCCGCAGTTCTTGTTGACAAAGAAGCAAAATAACTATTACTTGACGTTTAGCGCATTAGTTAATGAACAAACAGATATTGATCGGCTATATAGGCAAATGATAGAAAAATATAATGAATTAACTTCCAAATGTCAAGAAAGATCAGATGCCCATATAGAAGAGTCGCTTAACATTACAGAAAATGAAAAAGAACGCTGGCTTGATATTGTAGAAAAAGCGGTTACAGATATAAAAAGGCAGGCTATGGAGAAAGTCGTTTTGTCTCGAACATTAACCGTTACCCGTGAAACGCCGTTTGACACAACAGAAGTGCTTGAAAGGCTTCAAGAAAAACAGTCCCACAGTTTTATATTTGCGGTTGAGCGGGGGGACAGTGCATTTATTGGCGCCACGCCTGAGCGATTAATTAAAAAGTCAGGGAATCAAATTAAAACCATGTGTTTAGCGGGATCCATTGCCCGTGGAAAAACAATGGAAGAAGACAAGAAGCTTGGTGAAGCGCTGTTAAATGATGAGAAGAATCTCGCTGAACATCAAACGGTTGTCAATATGATATCGGATGTCATGGAAAGGCTGTGCCGATCAGTTTACAAGCCGCCGGCGCCCGCTCTATATAAAGTAAAAGATGTCCAGCACCTTTACACACCCATCTCGGCTGAAGCAAATGACGATATCACCTTGTTCGCCTTTGTCGATAAACTTCACCCGACTCCGGCTCTGGGCGGTGAACCTAAGGAAAAAGCCGTGAAATGGATTAGAGAAAATGAAACTTATGAGCGCGGCTGGTACGGCTCGCCGCTGGGCTGGGTTGACAGCCGGGGAGACGGTGAATTCAGCGTTGCGATTCGCTCAGCCCTCGTAAAAGGAAATACTGCGACTCTATTTGTCGGCTGCGGTATTGTTGCCGATTCTGATCCGTTAAGTGAACTGAATGAAACGAAAATGAAAGCCCGCCCGATGATAACAGCACTAGGAGGATTTGAATAATGAGTCATCAAGAACAATTGACGAGGTTCTGTGCGGCTTTTGTTGATGAGCTGAACCGGGCCGGCGTCAAACATGTCGTTGTCAGTCCCGGCTCCCGTTCAACACCGCTCGCTATCCTATTAAATAGTCATCCCTCAATAAAAGTATGGATGAATATCGATGAACGTTCGGCGGCTTTCTTTGCGTTAGGAATGAGTAAAGCGGGTGAGCCGGCGGCTTTGTTATGCACATCAGGGACGGCTGCAGCGAACTATTACCCGGCGATTACGGAAGCGAAATTATCGAGGGTGCCTTTAATTGTCTTGACAACAGATCGGCCCCATGAACTTCGAGATGTCGGTGCGCCTCAAGCGATTGACCAAATCAAATTGTACGGTGACCACGTGAAATGGTTTCAAGAAATGCCGCTGCCAAGCGACAATGAGGAGATGCTGAGATATGCCAGAGTTTCAGCGAGACGTGCCGTGATGACTGCCCAAGTTCAGCCATCCGGGCCTGTCCACTTGAATTTTCCTTTCCGTGAACCGCTGATTCCTGATTTGACAATAGAGCGTCTTTGGGACAGCGGATTGATCCGCGAAGGACATTTTTTGCGGACACCGGGTTCTTATCAGTTAGATGATAATCAAATAGAAGCGCTTTTGAATATCATCCAAAGCCGCAGAAAAGGTTTGATTGTCGTTGGCCCGCAGGCAGATGACCGATTAGCCGAAAATATCGTTTCGCTTAGTGAACGCTTAGGCTATCCGGTTTTAGCTGATCCGCTTTCCCAGCTTCGTTCAGGCAGCCATTCGAAGGAAAACATCATTGATTGTTATGATGCTTTCTTGCGTGACAGCACAATCATTAAAAGGCTTCAACCGGAAGTTGTGATTCGGTTTGGGGCCATGCCTGTCGCTAAATCCTTTTTAATATATTTAAAAACAATGCAGCCGGAATATTATATGGTTGTCGATGAAAGCCCGGAATGGCGCGAACCGACTCATTTGGCCACAGATATGGTTTATGCGGAGCCAAAGCGATTGTGCGATGCTTTGCTGGACAAGATAACCGCTTTCCGGGAAGAGAATTCATGGCTTTGTCTTTGGAGAAACATCAACCAAGCGGCCAAGCAGGAAGTTTTGGATTTTATTGATAAAGCCCATTGGTTTGAAGGACAAGCTGTTTCAGAATTGCTGGCCAGCATAAAAGAGAAGGATGCCGCTGTTTTTGTTGGGAATAGTATGCCCGTCAGAGATTTGGATACGTTCTTGTTAAATCAACCGCAAAAAATAATGACGATGGCAAATCGCGGCGCGAACGGCATTGATGGCGTTGTTTCAACAGCGCTTGGCGCCAGCACCGCCGCAGAAAACCTTTTTCTCATTATCGGTGATTTGTCCCTCTATCATGATATGAATGGACTGCTTGCCGGAAAGCTTCATCAGTTAAATGCAACGATTATCGTGATGAATAATAACGGCGGCGGGATTTTCTCATTTCTGCCTCAAGCAAAAGAGGCGAACGACTTTGAACAATTATTTGGCACACCGACCGATTTAGACTTTGAACTCGTGGCAAAACTGTACAATATGTCATATCAAAAAGCCGACTCATGGCCAGCCTTTCGAAAAGCGTGTAAGGATGCATTATTGACCAAAGGCTTAAAAATGATCGAAGTGCAAACGGATCGTGCGGATAATACGGAAAAACATCAGCAATTATGGGAACGCATGACAGCAGCTGTCCGCAATATGATGAATAAGGCTGATCAAGATGATTGAACACATTGAAACATTAGGCGTTAAGCACGCGGTTCGGGTAACAGGAGATGGCGAACCTTTATTATTATTGCACGGCTTCACCGGTTCGATGGGGACATGGGAGCCGTTTGTGGAAAAGTGGTCAAAAAGCTTTAAAGTGATTGCGATAGACATCGTTGGACACGGTCAAACCATTGCGCCGGATGATGTCAGCTGCTATAAAATGGAACATGAGGCCGCTTCAATTATGGCGCTTTTGGATCAATTGAACATTAAGAAAACCCATTTATTAGGCTACTCAATGGGCGGCAGGCTGGCTTTATTTATCAAAATCTATTACCCGGAGCAAACAGGCAGGCTATTGCTGGAAAGCAGTTCGCCCGGGCTCGGCACAGAACGGGATCGCGCCGGCCGCAAGCAGCGCGATGACGAGTTGGCTGACCGGATTGAAGCTGACGGAGTTGAGAATTTTATCAACGAATGGGAAAAAATACCCCTTTTTAAAACCCAAGAGACGCTTCCTGAATCTGTTCGGAAAAAGATACGGCAGGAGCGTCTTAACCAAACGGCAAAAGGCTTGGCAAACAGTTTGCGCGGCATGGGGACCGGCGTTCAGCCGCCGCTGTGGAATGATATTAGGACAATATCAAGCCGTGTGTCGCTTGTTGTCGGCAGTTTGGACAAAAAATTTGTGGACATTGGTCAAGCGATGGCTCAAAGGATGCCAAATGCCGCATTTCATATTGTTCCAGATGCTGGTCATGCAATACATGTGGAACAACCGCAAATTTTTGATAAAATAGTAATGGATGATTTTAAATCCACTTTATAGAGATCGCTGGCAGCACGTGAGCAATCAGTGAAATGATCTCTGCAAAAAACCTAGGAAGGGAAGGAAGAATGAATGGGATACGATTGGCAAACGGTCCGTACATATGATGAGATTTTATTCGAAAAATACAATGGCATTGCCAAAATTACGATGAATCGCCCGCATGTTCATAATGCCTTTACGCCGAAGACAGTTGCTGAAATGATTGACGCTTTTTCAAGAGCGCGCGATGACAGCGAGGTAGGCGTCATTATTTTAACGGGAGCTGGAGATAAAGCGTTTTGTTCCGGCGGCGACCAAAAAGTTCGCGGCCACGGCGGATATGTAGGAGATGACAATATCCCTCGCCTTAACGTTCTTGACTTACAGCGGCTAATCCGCGCGATTCCAAAACCGGTCATTGCGATGGTTGCCGGATACGCTATCGGCGGCGGTCACGTTCTTCATGTTGTTTGTGACTTAACTATTGCCGCAGACAATGCTGTCTTTGGACAAACCGGACCAAAAGTCGGCAGCTTTGACGCCGGCTACGGCAACAATTATTTGGCAAGAATTGTCGGTCATAAGAAAGCCCGTGAAATTTGGTATCTATGCCGCCAATATTCAGCGCAAGAGGCTCTAGAAATGGGTCTTGTCAATACGGTTGTACCATTAGAAAAACTTGAAGAAGAAACAGTACAATGGTGTAACGAAATTCTAGAAAAAAGTTCTACAGCCATCCGTTTCCTCAAAGCATCCTTTAATGCGGATACTGATGGACTTGCCGGCTTGCAGCAGCTGGGCGGCGACGCAACGTTATTGTATTACACTACGGATGAAGCAAAAGAAGGCCGCGACGCCTTTAAAGAAAAAAGGAATCCGGACTTCTCGAAGTTCCCGCGTTTCCCATAAGCCGTAAAGCCAGATTGTTCAAGAAGACAAACAGGGTTTTTTCTCCAGCTTTTTGAACATTATCCGAATAGGCTGCACAAACAAAAGCTTGATGTTACATCAAGCTTTTGTTTTACATTTTAAGTATTTAAGGAGTTCTTGTGATGATTGACCAAAAAATGCCCAACTGGCTTAAGCAAAGAGCTTTTTTAACGCCAGACAGAATTGCGTTTTGCACAAAAGAAGAGACGGTCACCTACGGCAAACTAAATCGGCAAGTGAGATCTTTATCTCTCAAGTTGTCGGGAATAGGCATAGATAAACAGGACAAAATTGCCTTGCTATTTAATAACGGGCTTGATATGGTGAGGCTATACCATACTATGCCGTATTTAGGGACTGTTGCTGTTCCGCTGAATACACGATTGTCTGCAGAAGAACAAAAATGGCAATTAGAAGACAGCGGGGCAGCCATCTTAATTTATGATGAAGCCTACCGTCAACGCGCTCAAGAAATAAAGAAACTTAACCCAAAGCTTAATATGATGTCGATGCGCGAATTGGAAAGCCAGGCAGAAGCAAGCTGGACACTGCATGCTCATGTCAATATGGATGATCTTCATACCATTATATATACATCAGGAACGACAGGGCATCCGAAGGGAGTCATGCTCTCATACAATAATCATTGGTGGAGTGCCATTGGTTCAGCGTTAAATTTAGGGATTGAAAATAATGATAAGTGGTTAGCGGTTGTTCCATTTTTTCATGTCAGCGGTTTATCCATGCTAATGAAAAACGTCATTTATGGCGTTCCGGTTGTTATACATTCTTCTTTTGATCCTGAAGCGGTCAATCAAGCCATTATCAAAGACGGTGTGACAATGGTATCCGTTGTGACAGCCATGCTGACACAAATGATTGAAAAATTGGGAGATGGATCCTATCCCAATACGTTAAGATGTATGCTCTTAGGCGGAGGGCCTGCACCAAGGGTTATTCTCGAAGCGTGCAAAGATAAAGGGATACCTGTCTTTCAATCATACGGCTTGTCTGAAACAGGTTCGCAAATTGTCACCTTGTCTCCAGAATACATGTTTGAAAAGCTTGGTTCCGCAGGCAAACCGCTGTTTCCTTGCGAAATTAGAATTATGAAAGATCATAAGGCGGCGGGTCCGAATGAGGAAGGAGAAATTGTTGTCAAAGGACCGAATGTGGCAAGAGGCTACCTTAATCGTTCTGAGGCAACGAGAGAAGCCATTAGAGATGGCTGGCTGTATACTGGAGATATCGGTTATTTGGACGAAGACGGATTTTTATATGTGCTTGACCGCAGGAAGGATTTAATTATCTCAGGCGGCGAAAATGTTTATCCGGCTGAAGTCGAGGCGGTTTTGTTGCAGCATCAAGAAATTGCTGAGTCAGGCGTCATAGGCGTCAGCCATGCCCGATGGGGACAAGTGCCGGCCGCTTTTGTCAAGCTAAAGGATCCAGAGTATGCTGTAACAGAAGAGGAGATTATTGAATTTTGCAAAGGGCATTTGGCCGGCTATAAAACGCCCAAGCATATCTTTTTTGTTGATGGATTGCCAAGAAACGCTTCAAAAAAGTTATTAAGGAGACATCTGTACGATTTGCTCCCGGATCATTTAAAATCATAGTTGTAAAATAAACACTGGACAAAAATGCCCGGTGTTTATTTTAATCTGGCGATCGTTATGAGCAAGATAATAACGATTCCCATCGCGACATAAATAACCCAATAATCAGTGCCGATAACATAGATTAACAGCGGGGCAAATAATGTGAATATCCCTATTATGGCGATCACAATACCAATCGTTCTAACAAGTCGTGCTGTTCCTTTTTCTATCACCGGTTTCTCATTATTTATAAAGCTGAGCTGTTTTTTTATATAAATGAGGCCTCCAATAATGATGAGGATCGCTCCAATTAAAATGCAGGCCAGGATGCTGATAGACATCATTTCACTCCCCTTAGGCAGCAATTGCTTGATATTTTCAGTTCGTTTTGCCAGTCGCTTTTATATCAATTAGAAATAAATTATAGGTCAATTTTAATAAAAGTACAATAATTTATACGCTAAATTCGTTAGACAATCTTTTGATTTGGGGGCATAATGAAAGATGATTTGTTGGGACAGTTAGGTGGTGAAAGGGATGGAGAACAATGATCCCGAAAAGCTTTTACAGCGGATGAGTTCAGGAGAGGCGGCTGCCTTCGATCAATTCTATGAACAATATGCCTCGTTCGTTTACCAAACAGCATTAACGTTAACGAAAGACAAGTCTGAAGCGGAAGACTTGTGCCATGATGTATTCGTCGAAGTTTTTTATCGGGCGAATAGCTATGATGCTGAAAGGGGAAGTGTCAAAGCTTGGCTTGCCGTTAAAACAAAAAGCAGGTTTTTAGATCGAAAAAGAAGAGCGAACCGTATAATATATGGCGGGATGCAGCCGGAACGATCAACTTCAACAACCGCTCTTGAAGATACAATTATAACCAAGCTTGACAGAGAAATGCTTAAGAATGCGATTAAACAATTGCCAAAGGCGCAGAAATATGCGCTTGACAGAAAGTATTTTGGCTGCCTGACTCAGAAAGAAATTGCCGTTGAAATGGATAAGCCTTTAGGAACAATAAAGTCTTTAATTCGATACGGATTGAATAATTTAAAAAAACAGCTTGTTGCCGGCAAGGCAAAAGAAACGCTAAGGGATGATCATAATCATGAGAGCTGACTGTCATTGGCCGGAGGAGGAACTGGTTGATTATGTTCTCGGAAACTTGGAAAACGGCCAAAGACTGAAAGAACATTTACAATTCTGCGAGTCATGCCAAAGAAAAATTGTTGAGTGGCAGAAAGTTTTAAGCGATGATTCATATGAGAGCTTTAAGCCTTCTGCAAAAGTCAAATGGCGGATAAAATGGACGGCCAAACATTCTAAAGGCCCAAGCGGAAAACGGGACGCTTTGCTGCAAAAGCCGTGGGCAATGGCCACAGGATTCCTCTGCTTTATTCTTTTTTCGCTTATTCTTGATAAGACAGAAATTCATTCATTTGCCTCCAAAACCGGCATATTTAATGGACAGCAGGCTGTTTTAAGAAATATCAGTACGAAAGCCGTCCCCGATCACAACAGTCAAGTGGACAGCTATGCCTTAATCAATCGAAAGGCCCGGGAAACCACTATCTATGTTGATGGTTTAAAACCTATGCGGGGCAATGAATATCAAGTATGGTATATCGCGAACGGCCAAAAGAAAAATGCCGGTGTTTTAAAATTAAATCAAGGGATAGGCCGCATGCATATTAAGCATAAGGAGATTGATAAATTTGATCATATCTTCATTTCAAGTAAGCCAAAAGACCGAAACAGCACGGCGAACCATTAATATATAAATAAATGAAACCAAATCTGATTGTTTGATTCAATCAGGTGACTGTACCCTGGCACTAAAGGAAAAGCTGGTGATTCAATGAAGTCATTCGTGGATGAAGTGAACCTTCTAAAAGTGATTGCTGAGACTTTAAATAGATCAAATGATATGAAGCAGATGCTTCAGCATGTTCTTGAAAAGCTTTTGGAAATAACCGGTCTGTCAACAGGATGGATTTTTATTGCCGGCGAAGAGCCGGATTATCAATTTGTCGCCGGGGAGAATCTGCCCCAAGCCCTGTCTAAAGATCACTATAAGCCGATGTGTTCGGGAAAATGCTTTTGTTTGTCGCAATACTGGGATCAGAAATTAACACAAGCGGTGAATATTATTAATTGCAAACGGATTGAAGATGCTGAGAAGAGTCATGCGGGAGATACAGGGGGCATTACCCATCATGCGACCGTCCCGATACTTGCGGGCGGAGAGCATTTCGGTATATTAAATGTTACCGCGCCTTTCCGGGATACCTTTGACCAGTATGAATTGAATTTACTTCAGTCTGTCGCTTATCAAATCGGCACCGCCATTAAAAAAATGAAGCTGTTCGAGGCAGAGCAAAAACGTGCGGAAGACTATGCCAAGCTTGATGAAGCCAGCAGAGCGATTTGGGAATCAGCCAATATAGATGAGCTCTATAAAAGGACGGTAAGCCATGCCGTTAAAATCTTTGGATTTAGGCAATGTGCGCTGCTCATCGAAAAAAACAGCCGAATGGAATTGGCCGCTTATTATGATAATGGAAAGCAAAAGGATAAGCCCGGATTCAGTGTTAAATCTTCACTTTTTGCCGATATTAAGACATTGGGCGTGTATAAAGCCAAAGTTGAAAACGACGATCATTTTCCCATCCAAAATCCTTCTTATTATGTTCCTATTTTAGCAGGTTCAGCATTATACGGTTATTTAGCATTGGACAAAGATATAGATGTCACTCCGGAAGTTTTAAAAGCATTTGCCGAACACATCGGATTGGCGATAGGAAATTTTCGTCTTCAAGAAAAGAATCAGCACATTCAAATTATCGAGGAAAGAAACCGCTTGGCAAGAGATTTGCATGACGCTGTCAGTCAAAAGCTGTTCTCCTTATCATTAACGGCAAAAGGGGCGCTGAAAATTAAAGATTCTCATGAGGAAATGCTGGCCGAAGCTCTGGATGATATCCGAACGCTTGCCAAAGAAGCGATGGGAGAAATGAAAGCGATGATTTGGCAGCTGCGTCCGCACGGTTTAGAAAACGGGCTGCTGTCGGCCGCGGAAACTTACGGTGAGGCACTGGGATTGAGGCTCACTGTAACAAGTGAACATCTTGGCCAATTGCCTGCCGCCGTCAAAGAAACGGTATGGCGCGTTCTCCAAGAAGCGCTTAATAATATTAGCAAGCACAGTCAATCAGATCAGGCCGAGATCGTTATTAAAGCTCAAGAATCAGACCTTTTTGTTCGTGTGGCGGATCATGGTATCGGATTTGATTTAAATGAGAAGCTAAGAAAAAACTCGACGCTGGGGCTTAAAACAATGCGTGAGAGAATTGAAGGTCTTAATGGGGAGTTTAACATTGAGGCGCGTCCCGGCGAGGGGGCAGTCATCACTTTTCAAATTCCTCTGCAAATGATCGAATAAGGAGGGGATGGCAACTGGAAACAATAAAAGTATTGCTTGCGGATGATCACCCAATGGTATTAAAGGGTCTGCGTTTTTTTCTTAATATTCAAGATAACATTGAAATCGTCGGCGAGGCTGCTTCTGGACAAGAGGTTGTCAAATTAGCTGAAACCGCCCACCCTGATATCATTTTAATGGATCTGGCTATGCCCGGCATGGATGGCATTGAAGCAACTAAGAGAATTCGCGCCAGCCTCCCGGATATTAAAATTATTATTCTGACAAGCTTTTCTGATCAAGAGCATGTTTTGCCTGCGTTAAAGGCAGGCGCAAATGGCTATCAACTTAAAGATATTGAACCTGATGATCTGGTCCAAACGATTATGGATGTTCACCGCGGGGAAACGAAACTTCATCAGCAAGCCACGCAAATGCTGTTAACGCACGTTGCCTCTGAAAAGAAAGAAAATGAGGATTCGAAAAAACTATTTGAATCACTGACGCCCCGCGAAAAAGAAGTGCTGAAACAAATGTCGCTTGGAAAAGGCAACAAAGAAATTGCAGAAGCGCTGTTTATTACAGAAAAAACAGTTAAAACGCATGTCAGCAATATTCTGGGCAAATTAAACCTTCATGATAGAACAAAAGCAGCCCTTTATGCCATCAAACAGCGATGGTTCGATTAAAAAACTCGCCGATTATGGCGAGTTTTTTCAGATTAGATATTTTCTCTGCGCGATTCTTCGATAGGCCGGCTGATTTCCACTGCCAGGTCTGCGGTGCAATGCTGGCACTTTACAGCTTCCAAGGGAATGTCGGTTAAGCAATAAGGACAGGCTTTTGTTGAAATTTCCTCAGGCTTTTCCCTCTTAAGCTTCTCAATAATTCTAAGCGCTGAATATATAACAAAAGCAATGATGAGAAAGTTGATGACTGTATTAATGAAAAGTCCGTAATTAATTGTCGGTGCGCCCGCTTTTTGAGCAGCAGACAAACTGGAGTAATGTTTGCCGGATAAATTAATATACAAATTGCTGAAATCTACTTTGCCGAGCAATAAGCCGATTGGCGGCATGATAATATCATTAACGAGAGATGTCACAATTTTTCCAAATGCTCCCCCGACAATAACAGCGACCGCTAAATCGACGACATTTCCTCGCGCTACAAATTCCTTAAATCCTTTGAACATGAAATCACCTCAACTCCCAATAATACGTGAAGACGCTTGTCATTTCAAATGCAATTCCGTTTTTTATAAATTGAATGGTTTGGTGTATTTACCAAAAATTTTTGCGCACACTAACAAACGAAGGAGGGAAATGAATGAAGAATGGGCTATATGTCTTTTGCGGTATTGTTATAGCCGTTTTTGTATTCATTAGGTACGATTTTCCGTTTTTGGCACAAGCGAGTGAGCACAAGCAGACATCACCTAAATTAGTTATTCCTCTAAAAAATTCAAATGGACAGCAAGCTGGACAAGCTGTTTTAACAGAAAATGAAAAAGGGGTTAATGTCCATATAAATGCCTTTGGTTTAAAACCGGGAATACACGCTGTACACTTTCATGAAAAAGGTGTCTGCGAACCGCCGGGATTCACATCATCAGGCAGCCGCTTTAATCCATTCAATAAAGAACATGGGCTTGAAAAACCGAATGGTCCCCATGCCGGTGATATGCGCAACATTTTTGCAGATACGAGCGGCACAGTTAAAACAACGATCGTTAATCCAAGAGTAACCCTTAAAAAAGGCGAAAAAAATTCACTAAGAGACGCTGACGGCTCAGCTTTGATTATCGATGAAAATGGTGATGACCTTAAATCAAATCCGGTTGGAAAATCAGGCAATCGAGTGATGTGCGGGGTCATAAAATAATACGTGCGCTTCACGATAAGTGAGGCGCTTTAATTTTGCATTAATTATGAATGAGTGAGGGATATATGTTATATTTATTAAAGAAAAAACTGCCGATGCAGAGGCAGAAATAAAGCGGGCTGAGATGAATCTTCGTCTAAGTTGCTGAGAATTTTTTTATAATACCAGGAAACTTGAATAAGCGAGGGTTAGGGAAATTGAATGAACTTGAGCGGTTGCAAATTTTAACGGAAATCATCAGGGAGTTTAAGACAGCGATATTAATGGACCAGGAACCGGATAAAGTAGGGCGCTTGGTATTGGAGGTTATTCAGGGAGCCGGTGACACTTCTCTGGGCGACCAAGTTCTAAGTGCTTACATGAGATTAAGCGACCCTGAACAGGCAGTCAGTTATTTAGATCATGCCACGAAATATTTGCATGAAAAAATTGACCACGTACAACAAAGATTGAACGAGATGAATTAGCGCCAGATATAGCTCATTGAATGACAACCTAGTAAGGCGAAGAAAGAGAAGGGAGGTCTTGCGATTGCGCGGTCAGCCAACCGCAAATATATTTATCGATAAATTTAGGCAATGGCACCATGCGATGATAAAGCCTGAACATGCCAAAGCATTTTTAATAAAAAGAGAAATTGAAAGCGAATTACATTCAAAATATGATGGCCAAATAGCCGGCTTTTATAAATTATTCCATTTAAGATATACCCTGCTGTTGAATCAATTTAAGAAAAGCAAACAAATTCTTCATGAATGTATTGCTAACCGTACTCATAAAAAAACATCCTTATACTATTTCTATTTTCTATTTTTCAGAGGCCTCTGCTGCCATAAGTTTAAAAAAAACGATGCCGGCGCTATCCGTTTTTATCAAAAAGCAGAAGCTTTTATACCCTTTCTCAAGTCGTTAACGAATGTTGAGAAAGCAGATTTTTACTATCATTATGGGCTTTCCCTAAGTCGATGTTATAAAATAGACCGTTCCATATATGCTGCCAGGCTGGCATTGTCCGCTTTCAAAAAGGAAAAATATTTAGAATGTGCTGCCAAATGCAAAGTCATCTTAGGTGTTAATTACCAGAAAAAGGGGAAAGCAGCTGTCAGTGAACATCATTACCTGCAAGCAGTAACGCTTGCAAAATATACTTCCAATAGGCAGTTAATACATACGTCATATCATCATTTAGGGGATCTGTATTCAATAGAAGGAAAATCAAGAAAGGCAATTAACTATTATAAAAAAAGCTTGCAGTTGATCGATATAGGAGAATATTTGGCAAGAGCCGAGACTTCATTTGAAATCACGAAAACGCTAATATCGGCCGGAAAGCACAAAGAGGCGTTGAAATGGTGCGACGCAGGGCTGCAATATGCCCGGCGTCATGAGCTTATCGATTATACTTACCACTTTCAAATATTATATCATCAGCTTACAGACGGTTTTGGAATGATGCTGTATAAGTATTTGGAGAATGAAGCGATTCCTTTTTTTAAAATGAAAAATGAGCCTCATTTCGTACAAGAATATACAAGGCTTATGATGAAGTGCCATAAAGAAAACGCGGTCTTTGTAAAGGAATAATTGGGATGCAATGGCTCTTTTGCACTTTAAAGGATAAAAATAAAGGGTCCTAGCTATTAGGACCCTTACATTTCGCTTAATAATGACAGACCGCCATCGACAATGATTGTTTGGCCGCGAATCATATCAGCTGATTTGGTACAGAGGAAATAAGCGGCTTCAGCCATGTCCTCGGGCTGCACCAGCCGGCCGGCTGGATTCTTTTTCTCAGCGGCTTCAAGTATTTCTTCCCGATTCGGAAAATGCTTTAAAGCATCAGTATCTACCGCACCGCCGGAAACAGCATTGACGACAATGCCTTTTGGCGCCAGTTCAACCGCCAAGTATCTTGTAATTGCTTCCAATGACGCTTTTGATACGCCGACAGCAGTATAATTTTTTAAAGCGCGGATTGATCCGAGGCTTGATATAGCAACAATGTGCCCGCCGCCGTTTTTTTCCATCATTTTAGCAGCTTCTTGGGCGGAAAAGAAGTAGGCTTTAGCGTTAATGCTTTGTGTCCAATCCCAATGCTTTTCCTCAATTTCCATTACCGGTCTTTGCACGCCGGAGGCAGCGTTGCTGACAAACACATCGAGCCGCCCAAATGTCTCCTCTATTTCGGTAAATAATGAACGAATTTGCTCAATTTCCCCGATATTTGCTTTAACAGTATGTACTTTTATTTGATACTTCTGTTCCAGCTCTTCTTTTGTTTCTTCAGCGGCTTTTCTCTTTCTCATATAGTTAAGAACAAGATTGCAGCCTTCTTTTGCAAATTTTTCAGCAATGGCTTTGCCAATTCCCCTTGTTCCTCCAGTGATTAATACGACCTTTTCATTCATGTTAAACACCTCGACAATATAATAACTTAAATATATCAAACCTGTCGTTCGAATGGAATTAAATCGATAAGATCATAGACATGACTGTCAGATAACCGGATACAATAAATAAAAACGAGAAAACAACAGATAGCCATTCAGGCCATTTCTTAATCAGGCTGATCCCTATTAGAAATAAACAAAGGCAGCTTGCGGTTATCATGCCAACTGAAACGGCATGCCATGTGAAAGGTATGACAGTCTCAGAAGCGGCCGGTTTATGATAAAAGGCTTGAAATAACGGGCTTATCTGTCCAGCCTTTATTAATGCTGATATATCAAGTGGCGCCGCCTGCTGATTTAAAAAGCTGGTCGCACCCAGAATAAATAAAAATAAGATAAGGTTTACTGTCCGGTCAGCTCTTTTAAAAATGAAACAAATAAGCGTGCACCATAATGATGTCAATAACAATAAATTAAGAATAACCGCGGCTTGTCCGCTATTGACCATTAAACTTTGTTTAAATTGATGAATGAGTTGATGGAACGGCGCCGTCCACAAGCCTGCCAATGCCATTAAAGCACAAGAAATAAAAGCCATGATGAGACAAACGATTTTAGAAAGCGCGGCGCTTGGGGATTGAGACCTGCTGGCTAATAGCAGCCCCCCAAAGCAGGAAAGGCTTAATAAATAAAAGAAACGAAAAATAAATGGGAGCCAAAGAAATATTCCTGAAGATAAACTGATGTAAGTGTATACGCCGATCAATATGATAACTAAAATCAAGGCTATTTTTGTTAAAAATGGATCATTGCTAAGATGATTAAATGCTATTAAACAGAACAGTAATCCGGCAATAACCACTAAAATGAACCAGGCTCTTCCCATGTCAAAATCAATCAAGACGTTTTTGACGGCTGTTCCAAACCCGATATCGCCGCTGAGTGCTGCGATTTGATTGATTAGAGGCGCGGCAGAAAACAAGGCGGTTCCCGCAGCCGCAGAGAGAACAAACTTTTTAGGGACGGCCATTTTATTATGATGGAACAGACTGCCGCTAAGGATACTAAAGCAAATATATAACAGCCATTCAAACAATGAAATGCCCAGCAAAAAATTCCCCCTCTTTGGTTTAATTATTTACTAATCATAACATATGAATGATTTAAAATTTTTTGTTTCAAGACATCATTTCTTAAAAATGTTAAAATAACAACTGTTCCATTAGAAATCAATAGAGTGAAATAATAGTTGTAGGGGAAGATATAATGGAGAGAAATGTACTATCATCAATACAGTGGGCGGTCTTTATATTGGCCGGGGCCATCATTACGCCTATATCTGTAGCAGCAGCTTTCCACTTTACTCCTGAAGAAACGTCAGCATTATTGCAGCGGACCTTTTTCATAGTCGGGGCTTCTTCGCTCTTGCAGGGCTTATTTGGCCATAAGCTGCCGTTAATGGAAGGTCCGGCTGGTTTGTGGTGGGGAGTTTTTCTTACATATGCCGGGATTGCAACATCCTCTCACGAATCTATCCAGGTAACATTGACAAGTCTTGAAATGGGTTTGCTCGCATCAGGTGTTTTATTCATCCTGTTAAGCATCTTTAATTTAATTAAATATGTCAGGAGGTTATTTACGCCAACGATTACAGGCATTTATCTTGTTTTGCTTACCGTTCAGTTAAGCGGGCCGTTTATTCAGGGCATTCTGGGTATTGAAGGCGACAAACTAAATTGGAAAGTGATGATTGTTGCCGTATTAACGATGCTTTTGTCGATTGTGTTTTCCCGGTCCAACAGCCGCTTCCTCAAAAATTACTCAATTCTATTGAGTCTGGCAATTGGCTGGCTTTTATACCATCTCGTTGGTTTAAAGACAAATGCACCGCATGTTTCTAAAGCTTTTTCTATGCCTGAAATTTTCGCCTGGGGATGGCCGACCTTTAATTTAAGCATTTTTATCACTTCAATGTTAACGACACTTTTATTATTGGCCAATCTTTTAGCAAGCATTGACGCGGTCAAAGAGGTAACGCAGTCCACAAAGAACATTCATCTCAACAGGACGGGATTTATGATAGGAATTAACCAAATCATTGCCGGTTTATTTTCTGCAGTCGGCAGTGTAGCGATTTCCGGTTCTGCGGGCTTTATTCTGACGACTCGGATTAAAGAAAGGCTCCCCTTTCTGATTGGTTCGGGAATCATTCTTGTGATGAGCTTCTTTCCGATAGTCATGAATCTTTTTGCTTCATTGCCGGATGCCATCGGCTACGGCACAATGTTTGTATCCATAGCCAGTATCGGCGGTTTAGGATTTAAAACATTCAAAGCATCTGTTGACAGTGAAACAAAACTCACCGTTATGAGCATCGCTTTTATGGCCGGAGCAGGTATGATGCTTATACCGAAAGAGGCTTTAAGCATCCTCCCGAGCACCGTTTCTTCTTTATTAACTAACGGGCTCGTCATCGGCGTGGTAATAGCGATTATTTTAGAGCAATTATTTCGAGAAAAAAAACTTGAAAAATCAACTGATCGCACCAGTGCATAATAGGGTATATTATGATTAAGAAAAAACCTACATCGTTCACTAAATAGAAAGGAGGTTTTCTTTTGATCATTGTCTGGTTAAGCATAGCGCTTGTTGTTATTGCGATTATCTGTTTCGGAATCGCAGCATTTAAGGTCATAAAAGATATGAAAAGCACCCTGGTGAATGTCGGCAAGACTGCAGAGAATTTAAGGGAAAGAATGGAAGGCATTGTAAAAGAGCAAGAAAAATTGAATGACAAACTGAAACAATTGCAAGATGATATGAATCATAAGAAAAACGATATTCAAAATATCGCAAGCGAAACCCAATCATTGAAAACGACGGTCACCCGTTCATTTAAAAACATTAAAGAAAAGTTAACCAAAACATCTGCCAGCTAGCAGATGTTTTTGCTTTTTATTGAAAAGGATCAGTCTTCTCGGGCTTTCAGCTGCGGTTTAACAGATATTTCCACATTCCCTTTCAATGCTTTAGCTATCATGCAGTCTTTTTCCGCTTGTGCCATGGCTTGAAGAATCTTTTCTTTTATATCCTTATCAGTATCTTTCTTAATGATGGCTGTCGGAAAATGAATGATTTCTTTAAAATGCAAGCCGCTGTCGTCAGTGACGGTGCCCTTTGAGGTGATCACAATTTTTTCGTATGGCAGCCGGCGCTTATCCAGGGCGATGCCTAATGTCATCATATAGCATGTTGCAACAGCGCTGATCAGTAATTCATCTGGATTTGTTCCTTGGCCGGGTCCGTTCATTTCTGCGCCGATTGAAACCGTTTGATCTAGACCCTTTGTACAAATATGGCCATAGCCGGATCGGCCGCCTTTCCATTCGCCGTTAAAAGAAAAAGTGAATTCGCTCATATTTAACCCTCCAATTTGCTTTTAATGCCATTATAAGACAAGAAACGCTTGAATATTTAACAAATATGACAAAGGCTATAAATCCTAGTTCATATGATATAATAGGAAGGTATATATTGTTGGATGTTTAACAAAAGGAGCAATTGTCTCACATGAACTTTTTTGAAAGTTGTCAACACTTTATTGATACGCACATCACGTTAAAAAGCGTTGAACATATTTTACAAGGCTATAAAGGGACAGGCATATTCGTGGGGATTGCCCTGCCCATGCTGGAAGCCTTTTTGCCTATTTTGCCTTTGATTGTTTTTGTTCTTGCCAATGCGGCTGCCTACGGCTTCTTTGTTGGCTTTTTATTATCGTGGGCCGGTTCCTGTCTCGGCGCTTTTATTGTATTTTGGTTTTGCCGGAAAGTGGTCCGCAGACCGGTGAAAAAATGGATTTATAAGCATAGGAAACTCCGCTCAATGATGCTGTGGGTGGAGAAGGTAGGTTTTGGTCCGCTGTTTATTGTTCTGTCTATTCCATTTACGCCATCGTCTGTGATTAATGTCCTTGCTGGGCTGTCAAATTTACATCCCCGCACATTTTATTTGGCAACGATGCTTGGGAAAATGATTATGATCGGGATGATCACATTTATAGGCAACGACTGGAAATCCCTTTTAACGAATCCTGTTGAGCTAGTCATTGTCATTATTGCGATTGCGCTCTTATGGGTCATCGGCAAAACCATAGAGAAAAAATTAAATAACCACAAACCGCATGGCAAAAAGAACATCAGGCTTCATTCAAAAGAAAAAATTAACCGATAAAAATTTTCCCGTCCGGATAACGGATTTTGCTCTTTTCACGGTTGGTTAAGGAAAGAACAATGGTCAGCGGCCCCAGCTTGCCAAGAATCATGATCAAGGCGATGACGCATTGGCCAAAGCTTGAAAGCTGGGGTGTAATGCCGGTTGATAAACCAACAGTGCCAAAAGCTGAGACGGTTTCAAAGGCAATTTGCAAAAAGCTGAATTGACGTTCCGAAATTAAAAGGGCAAAAACTGCAATAAAAATAGTAACAATGCTGAGAAGCGACAAGGTCATCGCCTTAAAGATTTGATTGTCATGGATGGTTCTTTCCAAAAGAACGGCTTCATTCTTCTTTCTGATATAACCGACCATCATGACTAACAAACTGGCGAAAGTAGACAGTTTAATCCCGCCGCCGGTGGAAATGCTTCCGGCTCCGATAAACATTAATATCATCATAAAAAATAGCGTCGCCGGCTGCAAATCACCCGTATTTAATGTATTAAAACCGGCGCTCCGCGGTGTCACGGCTTGAAAGTACCCCGCCAAAAACTTTTCCCCGTGAGTTAAAGGCCCAAGTGTCTTTGGGTTGCTATATTCCAGGCTAAGAATAATAACAAATGCGATGATATTGATCACTGCTGTACTGATAATTATTAATTTAGTATGTAAGATAAATTCATGCCATCTTTTCTTATCCCAAATATCGCTTATCACGACAAAACCGATGCCGCCGATGATAAATGAAGCAGAGATTAAAATATTGATAACAGGATCGCCGGCATAGGCCATTAAGTTATCGCTGGTCAGCGTGATGCCCGCGTTGTTAAAGGCGGATATTGACAAAAAGACTCCGTTGATGATGCCTTTCCCGAAGCCTAATCGAGGTATCAGACGAAAGCATAATAGAATACAAAAGAATCCCTCGAAAAAAATAGAAAAGAAAAACAAACGCCGGGCAAGCTTTAAAAGTCCTCGTAAAGAATTTTGGTTTAAAGCCTCTTGGATCAGCATCAATTGTTCGATGCTGAGTTTTTTTCCAATCAATATATAAATGACGACAGCAAAGGTCATGACGCCGATGCCGCCAATTTGAATAAGGCAAGCAATGATGGTTAAGCCAAATGGCGTAAAAGTTTTCGGGAGATCAATAACCGCTAATCCTGATGAAGTGATGGATGATGTTGCCGTAAAGAACGCCGTCAGCCAGCTGATTGAACGATGGGTTGAGAAAGGCAGTTTTAATAAGATTGTCCCAAGCACAATAGTTGCAACAAATAGAAGGGCAAGGCCTAGAGAGGGATTGAATGGCATCTTTTTTTTCACAATTAACCACCTTATTTATTTTGCAAGAAATTTCTTTTTGAACATCTTTTAAAGAGGTTGAACTAAGCATATTTTCCCCAATTTGCAACAAGCTATGAACAGATCATTTCAGAGGTGGTTTGTCATGGATCATTGGGTCTCAATCATTCCGTTTATTGTTGTGATTATATTGGTGATTTTCACGAAACGCGTCTTAACTTCTTTGTTTATTGGATTAATTGTCGGCGGCTATTTGCTTCAACCGCATGTGGTTGGCGGTATGCAAGCTGTTATTGACCACCTTGCAAAGGCTCTCGGCGATCAGAACAATCTTAAGGTCGCGGCGTTTCTATATCTTTTTACTGCACTTGTAGGTGTCATCAAACATGCCGGCGGAATCAAAGGGTTTGTCAGATGGGTCAGTGACCGCATTAAAACAAAGCGTGGAGCGCTGATAATCACATGGTTGTCAACACTTGCCACATTTAGCGCGCCAAGCTTCAGAATGGTTACCGTTGGGCCAATTATGCGGGCCCTGCTTGATAAAATCAAGATGAGCGCCAAGGAATTAGGGTTTATCATTGATTTGACCGGCACCAATGTTATTGCCCTGATTCCAATTGCGACGGCATTTGTTGGATATAATACATCCATTATTAATCAAGCGCTGAAATATCAGCATATACATCAAGATCCTTATATGCTATATATTAGGAGCATCCCGTTTAATTTTTTTGCTTTTTCCATCATTTTCATTGGGATTTTCTTAAGTTTTTTTCACCACTCTAAGAAGAAAGTGGAAAAAAATAAAGATCCGCAAAACTTAAAACAAGCGGAAGCGAAAGGGTGGCAGGATTGCCATCCTGTCGTAGCAAAAGATCTGCCTGAAAAGCCGCTTAATCTGGTTATACCGCTTATTCTGGTTATCGGCCTCACTTTAGTGCTGACTTGGTACAGCGGCTACGCCAAGGGATACCATAACTTTTTTAAAGCATTTATTAAAGCCGATGTTTTAGATGAAATGCTCGTGGCATTGATTGTGACCATTATTGTCTCGTTTATTCTGTTTATGTTTCAAAAGTTTAAGCTTGATAATCTTCTTAAAGATTTTATTAACGGCGGCAATGAACTCATGAATGTTGTGATTTTACTATCAGTGATTTGGGCTTTATCACTAGTCACTGATGAGCTTGGCTTTTCAAGTTTCGTTAGCCATCATGTCAGCTGGATACCCAAATCTTTTGTTCCGCCTGTATTATTTGTGCTGGGGGCAGCCATCGCCTATTTTATTGGATCATCGCTCGGCACTTGGGGCATTTTAATGCCGCTTGGCGTTTCCTTGGCACACGTTTCGGGGGCTTCGCTTCCGCTCGTCATCGGGGCTGTCTTTGCCAGCGGCGGCTTCGGAACGTTTTCGTCGCCGATAAGCGACGACACAAACACAATGGCGGGCATTTTGGATCTTGAAGTTGTGTCTTATGCGAAATATAAATTGAAAGCGGGTCTGATTGGAGCCGCCATTGCCGCAATTGCCTATGGTGCTGCCTCATTTTTTATCCATTAACGGATGTTTTATGATATGATCGCATAAATTGTTCTGGAAAGGTTGTTTCGTTTGAATACTGCTGATATGAGAAAAAGCATCATTTCATGTCTCTGTTTAGTTATTGTTTTTTGCGTGTTGGGCTATTTAACAACAGTATCTTGGTTTATTGATTTTGACAAACAGCTTTTAAATCTGTTAAATGGCGTAAGATTCCCAGCCGTTATTGATTTTTTTAAATTTATGACCTTGATGGGATCTACAAAAGTGATCTTCCCGGTTGTTGTCATCGCTATTATATTTCTGTTATTTTTACGGCGCTCAGTGAGTGCTGTGGCTGTATTATTCGGCTTTTTCGGTGTTCGCTTATTAAATATTGTGTTAAAAGGGGTTTTTATGCGCGAGCGGCCATCGGGACATCACTATGTTGAGGCATCCGGATACAGTTTTCCGAGCGGACATACAATGAATGCGATCGGGGTATATGGGATTATTGCCTATGTCCTTTACAGGATTTTAAAAAATCAAACACTTAAATGGGCCGCCGCTGTCATTTTTATGCTGCTTATTCTATTGATTGGCCTTAGCCGTCCGATTCTCGGTGTTCATTATTTTAGTGATATAGCCGCCGGTTATACAGCTGGAGGGATCTGGCTGATTATGATGACAATGATCGTGAAAAAATATGAAAAGGAAAGAGCAATAGAGCATTAGGTGCATAAAACCAAACCTTTCATCAGAAAATAATGTCAAGAAAAGAAGGGAAGGGTTTGGACTTATGCAGAGTAACCAAAAGCTCATTAATTTTTTGAATCAAGAATTGTCTAACTTACATGTGATGTATGTGAAGCTCCATCGTTACCATTGGTTTATTCAAGGAAAACATTTTTACGGTTTGCATCAGTTATTTGAGGATCTTTATGAGGAAATAGCGGATGATCTCGATGAAGTGGCTGAAAGAATTTTGTCAATCGGCGGAAAACCGCTCGCTACGATGGAAAAGTATCTTAAGGAAGCCACCTTGAAAGAAGCAACTGCTGACGATAAAGAAGAAGAAATGATGAAGCAGCTTTGCGAGGACTATGTCCAAATCATCAATGAAATAAAAGATACAGGCGTTAAATTAGCTGAAGAAGAAAATGATCAGCCTACTGCTGACCTTTTTAATGAATTGCAAGGAAAATATGAGAAGCATGTCTGGATGCTTCGGGCGTTTCTTGCTTATGAATAAGAAAAGCGGCCGCACCCTTTAAGTTCTTTGTAAGCTTAAAGGGTGTTTTCTATTTACGGGCGCGTCCCAATAGTATATTTTCTGCCGTGCAGCCGGCTGTTTTCAATTATTTGACTATCCATTTTTTCTCTGATAAAATTCGTATAGAATTTCCCAATCATCCGATGTTTGGAGGTTTATTTATGCCGCTAAAAAAAGCCGCACGTTCATCTCTGGTTGATCAGGTAGTCAGCCAATTGGGATCGTTAATAGAATCAGGCCAATGGCCGCTTGGCGAAAAAATCCCCCCTGAACCTGAATTGGTTGAACAGCTTGGTGTCAGCAGAAATACGGTTAGGGAAGCAGTACGCGCTTTAATATATACAGGCATGCTGGAAGCCCGCCAAGGCGATGGTACATATGTACGTGCTCAAACCGATTTCGGGGCTGCCATGGAGCGCCGTTTGCAGAAATCCAATGTGCTTGAAACGATGGAGGTCCGTTCCTGCCTGGAAAGAGAAGCGGCAAGGCTGGCTTCCTTAAGACGAACACGAGAAGACATTCAAGATCTGCGCGACAGTTTGGCAAAGAGGGATGAAATTTTTGAGAAAAGCGATAATCTCGAAGAACAAGTGAAAGCAGATATAGAATTTCATAATGCCGTTGTGGCAGCATCCCATAACAGTGTTCTTATTGATCTTTATAAATACATGTCAAAGACGATACAAACATCGATCAGCAGTACAATGTATGGTGACGCCAAATTATGTGAACAAAATAACCAAGCTCATCATAAACTTGTCGAAGCTATTATTAATCAAGATCCAGCCGCTTCAGTGGAGGCTGTGCGCACCCATATAGAAACCGCGTCCCAAGTTGCATTGCAAAAAGAACAGAAAGAAGGCCAAATATGAACATGAACCATAATCAGACAAAGAAAGCTGCGTCATTTAAGCGTAAGCATATATTGATAATATTGGGGATTATGCTTCTTGCGGCTAACTTGCGCCCTGCACTGACATCAGTCGGACCTTTAGTCAGCAGTATACGCGGCGATTTGCATTTATCCAATAGTGCCGCAGGTTTGATTACAACACTGCCGCTGATTGCATTTGCCGTAATGTCACCGCTGGCGCCGAAGCTGGGCAAGAAATTTGGAAATGAACGGGCATTATTTGCAGCACTTATCTTCTTAATTCTTGGTTTATTAGTTCGTTCGTCGGCATCCAGCAGCTTGTTGTTTATCGGCACGGCTGTACTTGGACTTGCGATTGCTGTTTGTAATGTATTATTGCCGGGCTTGATTAAGCAGCAATTTTCTGAAAAAGTCGGACTGATGACAGGCATATATACGACAGCAATGGGATGTTTTGCGGCTCTGGCATCGGGAGTCAGCGTTCCGCTAGCGCATGGGTTAGGATTTGGCTGGAGAGGCTCGCTCGTCTGCTGGACTGTATTAGCCGCAGTGACTGCAATCATCTGGATGCCGCAGCTGCGAAATCATGATAAGCCTAATCAAAAAACAACAAATAGAGGTGAAGCCGGAGGATTATGGCGCTCACCGCTCGCTTGGCAAGTCACATTATTTATGGGGCTGCAATCATTAGGTTTTTATGTCACGGTCGCTTGGCTGCCGGTTATTCTTCATGACAGGGGTCTGAGTGTAACAACCGCGGGATGGATGCTGTCGCTGCTGCAATTTATCAGCGTGCCGGCTAACTTCCTGATGCCGATCATCGCTGACCGCCTGCCTCATCAAAAATGGCTGGCAGCTATAACAAGTTGCTTTTATATTTTTGGGTTTGGAGGATTAATGATCAGCTCCACATCATTAGTTCTAGTATGGGTTGTTTTAATTGGCCTTGGCCAAGGATCCGCAATCAGCTTAGCGCTATTATTATTTGGGCTGAGGACGCAAAATGCCCAACAAGCATCAGAACTTTCCGGTATGGCTCAGTCTATTGGCTATTTGCTGGCTGCCGTTGGTCCCTTTTTGTTTGGATTTCTGCGGGACTTAACGCATACTTGGGTCATGCCGCTATCCTTCCTGGTTATTACAAGCGTCATCATGCTTATCTCCGGCATTGGCGCGGGACGAAACAAATATGTGTGGGCTGACTCCGCGGGCGATGAAGATCATAGGAATACTGTAAATTATTCTGATGCTTATAAATAAAAAAAAGAAGACCTGCTAAAGTATGAACTGAAAGACAGTTGATACTTAGAGGTCTTTTTTTATGCTGTCATACAGTACAGATTAAAAAACTTCTTTGCCGTTTTGCGTCGAGAGGGGGCTTGTCTTCGTTGAATCGTTTTCTAAGCGTGTGATCTTCATCTTCAGCTGGATAGACAAAACATTAAGTCTGTGTTCCAGCCGAATGTCTTCTTTATTGCGGCCGTTTAGTCATGCGTTTTGCCTTTTCGTTCCGGTTCATATCGAGGATTTTATTCCGAACATCATCGGGGATAGCGTGATGATCTTGCTTGATAAGATTTTCGTCTTGGTTTGAAACAGCTGAATCAGTCATTTTTCGTTTAGCCATAATCTGTTTCCTCCTTTTAGTCATAGGTTTTGAAAGAGATTCAAAATTCATTCCCGCAATAGTTAAAAATATGAATAACGGTGCATTATGGCAGGTGATTGATCGAACGCTTGGTATTGTCCCTTTAAGTAAAACCGGATTAGTTCTATGTAAATGATTTATTACTTAGCATGGATCCTTATCCCATTGCCCCACTTTAGTAAAAACTTCTGCAATAATATTAAGGTTTGATACTCTTTTTTTGATAAGAATATGGTGAATATAGGGAATTTTTTATTTGATTTTAACCATATGCTGGCGTAACCTTTAGCTATAAAAAAAGGCTTTCGTATTTCAAGACATTCTATATCCGCCAATGAGTAAGATGACATATCGTTTTCCTGCTGTTCTTTATTAATTATGGTTAATTTTTTCTTCGTAATGACTAATTGATAACGATCCGCAAAGGTTATTAATTCAATCAATCATAACATCTTCTTTCGGAACTTTTTTGTTTAGATATGACTCATATAATCAAAAATGTTTTTTCCAATAAGAAAAATTGTTACTGCGATAAACAAAACTCTGACATATGATACGCCTTTTTTGATTGCAAAGTTTGACCCGACTAAAGCGCCTAAGATCATGGCGATGCCCATCGGGATACCGTAAGAAAAATGAATAACGCCTAAATGCAAAAACATGATAAGCGCTGCAATATTGCTGGCAAAGTTAAGAACTTTTGCGTTGCCCGCTGATTGGACAAAATCAAAGCCAATCATCAAAAAAGAAAATAGCAAAAAGGACCCAGTGCCGGCTCCGAAAAATCCGTCATAAAAGCCAATACTAAAGATCGCGAACGAAAAAAGGATGCTTCTTCTCCAACTCATTCCTTTGTATCGCGAAACCTTTCCCCAATCTTTCTTTAATAGGGTATAGCCGGCAACAGCAATTAATAAAAATAAAACCAATGGTTTCAATATCTCTGAGGATATATGCTTAACAACATATGCGCCAAGGAAAGAAGCAGCAGCTGTTAATGGGAAAAGCTTAGATACGAGTGAAAAATTGACTTTTCCAGATCGCATAAAGGAAATTGTGCTTGTCAGAGACCCCATTGAACTGGCTAATTTATTAGTGGCAATAGCAGTCGAAGGCGGCAGTCCCGCAAACATTAAAGCGGGTATTGAAATTAATCCTCCTCCGCCTACCACTGAATCAACGAAAGCAGATAAAAAACCAGAAAGCACTAAGAAACCTAAGGTATACGTGTTAATATCTTCCATATATCTTCCTCCAGTATAAAATCAGCTGCTGGACCGCAATATTTGGAGGTTTCAACAGCAAGATAATGAACATTCTATTAAGTAGTGTTCACTTCAGTGGTGACTATGCATCAATATTATCAAACTAATTTGAATTTGTGAATAAAGAATATAGGATGAAATGAGACATTATACGACATTTATTAGACAAGTCCTTTAGAGACGTTTAAAATATATAAAAATCATGATTTACAGGCTTTAAGGTATGATTTTTTTTGTAAAGGAAGGGAATTTATGTGAATGATATTTCAGAAGCACTTCAGTTATTAGGTTTCAACCAATATCAGTCAAAAACATATTTAGCTTTAGTTTATTTAGGAACATCCAGCGCTTACCAAGTCAGCAAACAATCCGGTGTTCCCAGATCCCGAATTTACGAAGTGCTGGAAGGGCTAGAACAAAAAGGTGTTGTCATAAAGGAGGAAGTCAACGGTACGGTACAATATTCTCCTTTGCCGGTTGATGTTTTCTTAGAATCCATTAAACAGCAATGGGAAGAAACCTATTCATCTGTAAAAAAAGAATTAAAACGTTTTGAGAAACAAGATCTAAAAGCTGATCCTCGTGTGACAACGATTAAAGGCGGCGAAAATATTCTTTCATTTTGCCGTACTTTGCTTCGCCGGGCTAAACATAGAATAATAGTGTCTATCTGGGATGCCATGTACGAACATCTTGCAGATGATTTGCGAATGAAACAAGAAAACTGCAGCCTTAAAGGCATTGTCTTTCAAGTTGAGAATCCATTGCCAGATCTGGTGGTTCATCGTCAAACTGATTACATAGACAATATTGGCGAAAACAAATGGTTTATTATTTCGATTGACGGGAGGGAAATGATTTACGGTCATCCAGTAGAACGGAACGGGAATGCTTTTTATACAGATGATGTTGTTCATGTCTCATTATTAGAAAATTATATTTGGCATGATGTGCTTGTGAACCGATTAGTTGAGCAGAGCAGGGAAAACTTGCAAAACTGGATTTCCAGTGAAAGAAAGAAGTTTTTTAAGTTATAGCCAAAGTTAAAGTAATGAAATGTGAGAATTCCTGCTTTGAAGTATTTTAGTATATTTTTGCTTGATGACCGCCATTATAGTAAAATAAAAGAATCTGATGAATATATTTAGGAGGAGTTTCATATGAAAAAAGGCTCCATTACAATGGAAAATGGCGATAAAATTCTTATTGAATTTTATCCTGAAGAAGCGCCGAATACAGTTGCTAATTTTGAAAAGTTAGCAAATGAAGGCTTTTATAATGGATTAACTTTCCATCGCGTTATACCTGGCTTCGTATCCCAAGGCGGATGCCCAAGAGGCAACGGAACCGGGGATGCCGGCTATACGATTAAGTGCGAGACAGAAGGCAATCCGCATAAGCATCAGCAAGGCGCTTTATCAATGGCGCATGCAGGAAAAGATACGGGCAGCTGCCAATTCTTTATTGTTCATGAACCGCAGCCGCATCTTGACGGTGTACATACGGTATTTGGACAAGTAACAGAAGGTATGGACACAGTCCTGAAAATGAAAAACGGCGATGTGATGTCCGAAGTAAAAGTTTGGGATGAATAAAACGAATAACCATCACTGGCAACGCTTCTGCGAAAAATGCAGGAGCGTTTAGTGTTTAAACGTCATCAATAAAACTTCGATTGAAAAGTCTAAAAGGGGGCCTGCATAAGGCTGGGGCTCTAGAGCGCAAGCCTCGCTGACTCACTCTGTTTGCAGTCTTCCTTTGCGCACTTAAACGATTGTCATGCTCTTGCGGCAGCGCCTAATATCATGATGCTGCCAAAAATTTAGACTTTAGCTAGTTCTCCTCTTTACAACAATCTTATCCATCCCATGATTGCAATGGTAAAAATAATCACCCACAAAGCTAAAATTCTGAAGGATCTCGGAATAGCCATCCACATTTCTAGTATTCTTTTTGAGATTTTATCCAAGTTTTCCTCCTTATTGTTATGATATTTATTAGTCATTTTTTCACCCTTAGTGATTAGTATTTTCATTTCCTATGAAAGGCTTTGCTTTTTCCAAAGCTTTTAATCTTCATAGTTAATAGCATGAGATGCCATTTTCATACAAAATCTCATTGATCCCATTAACAGTTTCAATTATAAAAAGTATTGGCGCGGCAGTCATTTTGTTAATATATGTTTGGTCATTAACTTTTAGGGCGATATTTGTTTGCCTTTAACCATACCTATGATAGTATTTATGCTGCGGCAGATACTCTTTTAGCTTACGGGAAGCCGACTCCTGTTTGCCGGCACGACGCCAAGCTTTTCTATTATCGCGCCGAGTGTTTTCATGGCTCGTTTTTACGAAGCGGGATAAAGATTTATAAAGTGGGCAAGTTTTAAAAGCCTTTTGATGAGGGCTTTTGTATCCAATCAATTATTATAATATTTATTTAATTTGTATAATTATGAATATATAACCGGTAAAAATATTCTAGCAAAAAAGCAGGAAAACACCACGTAAAGCAAGAAATGATGAAGATGAATGGGGTGAGATAAAGATGAATACAATTGTCAGTATGGAATGGGTAAGAGAACATTTAAATGATGAAAATGTTGTTATTGTCGATTGTCGTTTCCATTTGCAGGATCCAAACAAAGGTTATCACGAGTATAAGGCGTCGCATATTAAGGGCGCAGTCTATTTTGACCTTGAAAGGGATTTATCCGGTCCTGTCAGAAAGCACGGCGGGCGTCATCCGCTCCCAGATACTACACAATTAGCGTTTAAATTAGGCGATGTTGGTATTGACCATAATAAAACAGTGGTTGCTTATGATGACGAAAACAGTTCCATCTCGGCGGCCCGTTTTTGGTGGCTGCTAAAATATATGGGGCATGACAAGGTATATGTTATGGATGAGGGATTTTCGTCTTGGGTTGAAAAGGGTTATCCGACAGATGATAAAAAATCTATCAAAACGCCAACGCAATTTATACCGCATGTTCGCGAGGAAATGGTCATCAAGCAAAGCGAAGTTCGAGAGCAAATAAAAAATCCGGATGATGGCTGGGTTTTGATTGATGCTCGTGGAGAAGAACGTTATTCAGGCAAGGTAGAGCCGATGGATAAAAAAGCCGGTCATATTCCCGGGGCGGAAAATTGGTTTTGGAAAGATAATATCGCTCAAGGCGGCAAATGGAAATCTGCTGAGGAACTGAAAGAAAGATTTGCACCCCTTAAGGATAAAAAGTCAATCACGGTTTACTGCGGATCAGGGGTAACAGCTTGCACAAATATATTAGCCCTCTATGAAGCGGGCCTAACAAATGTTAAGCTGTATCCGGGCAGTTGGAGCGACTGGATCTCATACAGTGAAAATCCTGTTGAAGCAAAATAAACTGTAAGCGTTTAATTATCGAAGGTTACTAGCCGTTTAAAAAAAGGTGAATATGATAAAAAAGAAAAGATGAGCACGGCATCGTGCTCATCTTTTCGGTGAAAGTGCACCCTGCACTTTAAGGCGGTTATCAACATCGTGTCGCCGAGGCGCCGTATTTGTCATTTAAATGGTTCTTGAAAAACTCTTTTTTGGACGGCGGTGTCACATCCGGATGATGTGTTTTTAAATGTTCCACATACGCTTCGTAATCCGGCAAATGAGAAACGCCTTTACCAATTTGACGTAAAATACATGCGCCTTTTTTTATGCTGTTAAATAAATCCCCCATCATGCTACACCTCATTAAGCTGGGTTTGAACAAAAGGCTCTTCGGCTGTTTTGATTTGTTTTTTGCTAACAAGGACTTTATGCCAAATCCGTATGGCATCTATTAAGACACCAATAATCAATAGCATAAATAAGGCTGTCAGCACAGAATTTAACTGGTTGTTAAAAATCACCTGCTTGGCTGCGGCTTCCGACGGAATATTAGCCGGCAAGCGGCCGCTTTCAAGCGCTTGTTTGGTCACGCTTGCTTGTTTTAGAAAGCCGACGCTCGGCACTTTAGAGAAAAGCTTTTGCCATCCTGCGGCAAATGTGACAGCTATTAACCAAATCATCGGGATAACCGTTACCCAGCAGAATTTTGTTTTGCCCATTTTTATAATGACCGTCGTCGCGACAATTAAGGCAATCACCGAAAGCATTTGGTTCGTAATCCCGAATAAAGGCCATAAGGTATTAATTCCTCCAAGCGGATCTGTTACGCCTGCAATAAGGAAGTAGCCCCAACAAGCCACAACAATTGCGCTGGCTACTAACCCTGCCGGAAGCCAGTCTGTACGGCCCATAGGTTTCCATACATGTCCAAGCAGATCTTGAAGCATAAACCGGCCGACCCTTGTTCCTGCGTCAATAGTCGTTAAAATAAAGACCGCTTCGAACAATATAGCAAAATGATACCAAAACGCCATTAATCCATGACCGCCAATAATTTTTGAGAAGATTTGAGACATGCCGACAGCGAGTGAAGGCGCGCCTCCCGTACGAGATAAAATTGACTGTTCATCGACATGGTGAGCTATTTGATTAATATCGGCTGCTGATATGGTAAAACCCCATGATGAAATCGTTTGAGCAGCATGATGAATATCGGCGCCAATAGCTGCAGCCGGCGAGTTAATGGCAAAGTAGATGCCTGGCGACAGCAATGCGGCGGCAACCATAGCCATAATCGCTACAAAAGATTCAGTGAGCATGCTGGCGTAACCGATCAGCGGCGCATGTGTTTCTCTGGCGATCATCTTCGGTGATGTTCCTGAAGAAATCAAAGCATGAAAACCGGAAACGGCACCGCATGCAATGGTAATAAATAAGAACGGAAAGAGATTTCCCGAGAATACCGGACCGGTTCCATCAACGAATTTTGTAAGGGCCGGCATTTGAATTTCCGGCAATACTATAATAATGCCAATGGCTAACAGGCCGATGACGCCAACTTTTAGAAACGTACTCAAATAATCTCGCGGTGCAAGCAAAAGCCATACCGGCAAAACTGAAGCGAGAAAGCCGTAAATAATCATCATAACGGCAATTGTTTTGCCGCTGAGAGTAAAAAGCGGCGCTAATAATGCTGAATCTGCGACCCATTGCCCACCGAAAAGGGCTGACATTAACAAGATAAATCCGATAATAGATGCTTCGCCGACATGACCAGGGCGTATAAATCGCATATAAATCCCCATAAGAAGAGCAATAGGGATTGTCATGGCAATGGTGAATGTTCCCCAGGGGCTTCCGGTTAAGGCGTTTACAACAACCATGGCTAATACAGCGATTAAAATAACCATTATTGCAAAGATTCCGACGAGTGACAGAAAACCTCCGAACGGCCCGATTTCTTCCTTAGCGATTTCGCCAAGCGATTTTCCTTTGCGACGCATAGAAATAATAAGAATAACGAAATCTTGAACCGCACCGCCAAGTACGGCGCCCGCGATGATCCAGATCGTCCCCGGAAGATAGCCCATTTGCGCTGCAAGCGTTGGTCCGACAAGCGGCCCTGCGCCGGCAATCGCTGCAAAATGATGCCCGTATAAGACCCATTTATTTGTAGGAACAAAGTCTTTGCCGTCTTTGTAACGTTCAGCAGGCGTTGCATTATTCTTGTTTAAACCAAAAACTTTCTTGGAAATAAATCTAGAATAAAAACGGTAGGCAAATGCATACGTACAAAGAGATGCGACGACAAACCATACTGCATTAATCTGTTCGTGCCGGGCCAAAGCGATAACAGATAAGCTCATTCCGCCGGCTAAAGCCACGATAGTCCAAATCAGTGCTTTTAACCCGGCAAATCCCTTTTTTAACGGGACTTTTGGCTGAGTCTCCATATAAAACCGATCCCCCTTTTCTCCACCAATTGAAATTAGTTCATAAGTTCTACAAAATTATACTATATGACTGTTCCAATTATCAATAAATATTAAATTTTTGCATTTATCATTCGCTTTCCTTGCGAGTGCGAATGTATATTCTTGTTTTTGTGATATCATTTAAAAATAGATTGGAAGGATTATTCTTATCTATCAATTCCTGTGGCTGTTCCTAGCTGGGGAAAGATGAGATAATATAAGAATAATATTTCTTTGGACGGAGGTATAGGCAGGTATGTCTTTACGGTTTATACTCGGTCGAGCGGGTGCAGGAAAAACAAAACTTTGTTTTGAAGAGGCAAGAAACACTTTGAAAAAAAATCCCGACGGACCTCCCCTCATCTATTTAGTTCCTGACCAAATGACTTTTGATACGGAATATGCAATGGCGAAAACACCTGGTCTAAAAGGCATGACACGTTTTCATGTTTATAGTTTTTCACGATTGGCGATGCGGGTTCTCCAGCAAGCAGGCGGCATGACCAGGTACCACTTAAATCAAACGGGTATGATGATGCTGATTCGCAAGATTATTGAACATCACAAAGACGAACTGCGTGTGTTCCAAAAGGCTTCGGAACAGAAAGGCTTTTATGATGTGCTGCATACGGCTATCACGGAATTTAAGCAATATTGTCTGACGCCCGGCGATTTATTTCGAAAGTATCAGAGGCTGGAAAAGGAAGCCGGAGATTCAGGAGAGACGCTTTTAAAAGACAAACTTTATGACATGCAGTTCATTTACACACAGCTGGATCAGGCGCTGCTAAACAAATATATTGATTCAGAGGATTACCTTAGGCTGTTCATAGAAAAAGCTGGACAAACTACGTTTTTCCAAGATGCTGAGGTATGGGTGGACGGTTTTGACAGCTTTACCCCCCACGAAATTGAGGCCCTTGTTCAACTGATGAAGCAAGCGAATCAAGTGACAATCACGTTAACTGTTGATCAAGCTTATGACAGTTATTATCCAGGGGAGCTTTCATTATTTAGAAAAACTGGCCAAACCTACCGCCAAATTAAAGAGGCGGCAAAGGAACATGTCATTGATATTCAAAATCCTGTCATCTTGAATGAAACTGTGAGGTTTAACGAGCCCGCGCTCAGCCATTTAGAGAAGCATTATGAAACCCGGCCTGCAGTAGAGTCATATTCCGGACAAGCCGTTTATTTGTCTGAAGCGGTGAATCGCAGGGAAGAAATCGAACAGGCAGCCAGAGATGTCCTTGCATTAGCGAGGGATGAAGGCTTAAGGTTTCGTGACATAGCCCTTCTTGTTCGTGACTTATCTGTTTACCGCGAATTAATTGAGACCATTTTTAAAGATTATCAGATTCCTGTATTTATTGACCAGAAGCGTCCGATGAGGCATCACCCGTTAATTGAGTTCATTCGCTCAGCGTTAGATGTTATTCAACAAAATTGGCGCTATGAACCTGTTTTTCGCTGTGTAAAAACAGATTTGCTTTTCCCTTTTGATTCGGATCTTCCGGCAATGAGAGAACGAATGGATTTACTAGAGAATTATTGTATCTCCCATGGCATTTACGGGAAGGCCTGGAAGCAAGACAAACCTTGGATATACCGGGAGTACAAGGGATTAAGGGAAAAGGATGCGAAACAAACAGCCGGCGAGCTGGCTTTTCAAAAAGAGATTAATCAGCTTCGCACCCTTGTCGGCAAACCGCTCTTGGCATTTGAAACAAACATGAAAAGTGCGAAAACGATTCTTGATCAATGTACGGTTTTATATGATTTCCTTATCGAGTTGTCGATCCCGGAAAAGGTTGAACGCTTAAGGAATGAAGCCGAAGCCCAAGGCCGGCTTGATGAGGCGAGAGAGCATGACCAAGTATGGGAAGCGGTGATGAATTGTTTGGATCAATTTGTTGAAGCGGCCGGTACGGAAGAGATGTCTTTAGATATATTTTCCAAAGTGTTGGATACTGGCTTGGACTCGCTTTATTTTGCATTAGTGCCTCCTGCGCTTGACCAAGTTCTGGTAGGAAGCATAGACAGAACGCGCTTATCGAATACAAAAGCCGTATTTGTCCTCGGCGCCAATGAAGGGATTTTGCCGGCTAAGCCTGTCGAGGACCATGTGTTTTCTGATGAAGACCGGGCATTGCTTGAAGACTATGGCATTCACCTTGCTGAAGGCGCCCGTTCACAAATTCTTGATGAAGAATTCCTGATTTATCGGGCTTTAACGAGTGCAAGTGACAAGTTATTTATTTCCTATCCATTAGCGGCGGAAGATGGGAATTCTTTAATGCCTTCTCCGCTCATTGCCAGATTGAAGTTAATGTTTCCTGATATTAATGTACGGTTTATTACTGCTGAGCCCCATGAAGCTCCGGAAGAACAGCAGCTGATGTTTGTAACGACACCGGGTAAAACCGTGGGAAGGCTCGCCTCGCAAATACGGCAATGGGATAAAGGCTACCCGATTGCCAAGTTATGGTGGGATGTATACAACTGGTATACCAAAAGCGATCAATGGTCTGGAAAAGGACGGAAAATACTTGGCAGTTTATTCTATCAAAATCAAGAAAGGCTTCATCCTGATCATGCCAAGCAATTATACGGAACTTCCATTCGGGCGAGTGTTTCTAGAATGGAAAGGTTCAATGAATGTCCTTTTAAGCACTTTGCATCTTACGGGCTTCGTCTCAAAGAAAGAGAAACTTATCGTTTAGAGGCGCCGGATATCGGTGAATTGTTCCATTCTGCTATAAAGCATATGACAGAAACATTAATGAAAGGCAAAAAATCTTGGGCTGACGTTTCTGTCAGCGAATGTGAAACGATGGCTGCTGAAACTGTTAATCAGCTGGCGCCAAAGCTGCAAAGAGAGATTCTATTAAGCTCGCATCGCCACCAATATTTGCAGCATAAGCTCGAGCAAATTATCATCCGAGCTGCAAAAGTGATGCGAAAGCATGCTCAAGCAAGCGGATTCTCTCCGGTTGGGCTGGAGCTTCCGTTCGGTCCCAATCAGCCGATTCCGCCTTTAACATTTGAGCTAGAAAATGGCTGCAAAATGGAATTGGCGGGAAGGATTGACCGTGTGGATAAAGGAGAGGGCAAGGATGGCCTCTTGCTTCGGATTATTGATTATAAATCCAGCAAAAAAGATCTCAATTTGACTGATATATATTATGGGCTGGCCTTGCAAATGCTTACCTATTTAGACGTTGTCTTAACTTTTGCAAAAGATTGGCTCGGTACAGAAGCAACGCCGGCGGGAGTTCTATATTTCCACGTGCATAATCCAATGCTTAACGAAACTGAGAAACTGACAGAAAGCGATTTGGAACAGAAATTAATAAAAGAATTTAAAATGAAAGGACTTATTCTGGCGGATGAAGATGTTGTGAAGTTAATGGATCAAACATTTGCCTCCAAATCAGATATAGTGCCCGTACAGATAAAGAAAGACGGCGGATTTACGAAATACTCATCTGTTGCTGATAACGAGTCTTTTCAAGCTTTAAGAAAATACGTCCGGCAAGTTATCAAAGACGCCGGCGTCAGAATTACCGAAGGAAATATCCAAATTTCTCCTTATAAGTTCAAAGGCCAAACCGCTTGTCAATATTGTTCATTTAAATCAGTCTGCCAATTTGACCAGTCTCAAAACGATAACAATTACAGGTTGTTAAAAAAGGAGAATGACGAAGACATCTTAAAAATAATGGTGGATAGAGGTGTTAATGGTGGAGATGCAAAAGAGTAAACCGGCCAACAGCCAATGGACAGATGAACAATGGCAGGCGATTACTGAAACGGGGCAAGATATCTTAGTCGCTGCCGCGGCAGGTTCTGGTAAGACAGCAGTCCTTGTTGAAAGGATTATCCGTAAAATAACGGATCCTGAAAATCCGATCGATATCGATCGCCTATTAATTGTTACCTTTTCAAATGCAGCGGCTGCCGAAATGCGTTCAAGAATAGGAAAGGCTTTGGAAAAAGCGTTAAGTGAAAACCCTGGTTCATTATTCTTAAGAAGACAGTTATCCTTATTAAATAAAGCATCCATTATGACATGCCATGCCTTTTGTCTGTCAGTTGTTAAACGCTACTATTATTTGCTTGACCTGGACCCATCATTTAGGATTATCGATGAAACTGAAGGCGAATTGCTTCGCGAAGAGGTGATGGAAAGCTTATTTGAGGATTATTACAGCAGGGAAGATCACGAGTTATTTTACGGACTTGTAGACCGCTATTCCAATGATCGAAATGATTCTGATTTACAAGAGTTAATATTAAAGATTTATCATTTTTCTGGAAGCCATCCATGGCCGGAACAATGGCTGGATGAAATAGGCAGCGCTTATCACGCAGAAGGATTGTCAAGCATTGAAGAATTGACGTGGACGAAAGACATTAAAGCGGCTATTAAAAGGCAGTTACTAAGTCTATTAAAGGTATTAGATCAGGCGGAAGCGCTTTGCAATGAACCCGGCGGACCAACCCCTTATTTAGATAATATCAGAGAAGACAGGGAACTTATCCAAAGGTTAGCCGATGTCAGCAGTCAAAATTGGGAAGCCTGTTATAAGGCGTTTCAAAATATCAAGTTTAAGAGATTAAAGTCCTGTAAAGGCGAGGATTTTATTGAAGGATTAAAAGACCGGGTGAGTCTTTTAAGGAAATCAGTCAAAGACCAAGTGACGAAAATCCAGGAAAACTGGTTCAAACGTTCCCCGGAAGCCTATTTGCAAGATTTGCAGGAAATGGCCCCGTATGTTGACGAGTTGATTCATTTGGTTAAAGAGTTTTCAGACCGCTACCGTTTAGCGAAATTAGAAAAAGGCGTTGTTGATTTCTCCGATCTGGAACATTATTGCCTGAATATTTTACGAGACAAGTCGGCATCTCCAAGTGAAGAGCTTCCCTCATCCGTTGCCGAACAGTATCGTGCTCAATTTGAGGAAGTTTTGGTTGATGAATATCAAGATACGAACTTAGTCCAAGAAACAATTCTCCAACTGATCAGCAGGGATCAAGCGCTTGGCGGAAACTTATTTATGGTGGGAGACGTCAAGCAAAGCATTTATCGCTTCCGCTTAGCTGAGCCTGGCTTGTTTTTAACTAAATATAAACAATTCGGCACTCAGCGTGGAGCGGGATGTAAGATAGACTTAGCCAAAAATTTTAGAAGCAGGCAAGAAGTCATTGATGGGACGAACTTTATTTTTAAGCAAATCATGGACGAAGAAGTTGGCGAGATTGATTATGATGAGCAGGCTGAACTTAAGCTTGGCGCATCTTACCCGGAGGCGCAGCATCCTGCCGAATTAGTCATTATTAATCGGAAAAATAACAGTGAAGAGGCGGATAACGGCGGTACAGAGGATTGGAAAGCAGCTGAGCTTGAGGCCTGTCATATTGCTGAGAAAATCAAAGAATTAATCGGCAAAACGCCTGATGAAGCGATGCACGTTTACGATAAAGATTTGAAGCGGAACCGGCCGATACAATTTCGTGACATTGTCATTTTAATTCGTTCAGCTAAAGACTGGGCGCCGGTCATGATTGATATTTTAAAACAGCAGGGGATACCGGCGTATGCTGAACTTTCAACAGGCTACTTTGATGCGGTTGAAGTATCCGTTATGATGTCCTTGCTGAAAGTGATTGATAACCCGTACCAGGATATTCCATTAGCAAGCGTCCTTAGATCTCCTATCGTTGGTCTTAATGGAGATGAACTTGCGAAAATTCGGCTCAAAGAAGCAAAAAAGCCTTATTATGATGCGTTAAAAGCGTATTTAAGAGATCACCATGATTCATTAGCAGATAAGGTCAAGCTTTTCCTAGAACAGTTGCAATCATGGCGAAGCAGGGCGCGTTCCGGAGCGCTTGCCGATCTTATATGGCAAATTTACCGGGAGACCGGCTATTATGATTATGTAGTCGGCCAAGCAGGCGGCAATCAAAGACAAGCTAATTTGAAAGCTTTGTATGACCGGGCCCGCCAATACGAGAGAACATCATTCCGGGGGTTATTTAGATTTCTGCGGTTTATTGAACGCATGCGGGAACGCGGCAGCGATTTTGGCGAGGCCAGGGCGCTCAGCGAACAAGAAGACGTTGTACGAATAATGACGATTCATAAAAGCAAAGGGCTTGAATACCCAGTTGTTTTTGTTGCTGGCCTAAATAAACAATTTAATGAAAGCGATCTTCGCGAGAAAGCCCTGCTCCATAAAAATTTAGGATTTGGGACAAGAAATATTAACCCGGAGCAAAGGCTTAGTTTGCCGACCCTGCCGTTTTTGGCGATTAAGCAGAGATTGTCGGAAGAATTGTTAGCTGAAGAGATGAGGGTATTATATGTTGCGCTGACTCGCGCAAAAGAAAAACTATACTTGATCGGAACGGTTAATGACGCGGAGAAGGCCATCAATAAAAAATGGGGATCGTTCATCCGCGAATATTCTCGGTTATTGCCGGCGTTTAACCGGCGTCAAGGCAAATCATATCTCGATTGGATCGCCCCTGCTGTTATTCGCCATCATCAAGCAAATGCTCTACATGAAATAGCTCAGGATCAGCCCGATAAAACAACGATTTCCTTAGATCGATCATCATGGGTTACACAAGTGGTTCAAGCAAATGAATTGCTGTCCGACGAAAGCGCCTCTGATGAAAAAGATCAAAAATGGCAGCAAATAACCCAATGGGAACCGGTTCAAACAAGCGGAGAACATATTAAGGAAATTAATGAGCGGTTAACTTGGCAGTACCCTTATCATAAAGCGGCAAGCTTTATGGCTAAACAAACAGTAACAGAAATAAAGAGGCAGCAGGATTATTTTAATGAAGGTTTCGATCAGGCCATGCTTAGTCATTTCCGGCAGCCGATCGGCGACAGGCCGCGCTTCTTGCAAAAAGAGCTGTTGTCCGCGACAGAAAAGGGAACCGCAATGCACATGATGATGCAGCATGTCGATATTTCCCGAGAAATATCTCTAGCTTCACTAAAAGAACAAGGCGCCGCCTGCCTGGCTAATGAATTGATGACCCCTGAACAAGAAAAAAGCCTGGATTATCAAGCGATTCTTCGATTTTTTGAATCGCAAATAGGGCAGCGGGTGATCAATGCAGCAAGAGTCGTAAGGGAATGTCCTTTTAGTTTAGTGTTGGACACCAATGACATATACTCTGATTGGCAAGATGAAGAGAATGAGCAGATTCTTGTCCAAGGGGTCATTGATTGTCTGATTGAAGATGAAGAAGGACTGACGCTTATCGATTATAAAACAGACCAAGTGGCTGATCGGTATCCGACGATTGAAGAAGCAGAACAACAATTGAAACACCGATATAAAAAGCAAATGGCTCTGTATAAAACTGCGATTGAACAAATTTGGAAGCGGAAAGTTCAAACGGTTGGGCTTTGGTCTTTTGATATTGGACGTTTCATTGAAATCGGAGAGGAGGAATAGGATGAGATGTCTTCATACAGCAGATTGGCACTTAGGAAGAACGCTGGAAGGGCGCTCGCGGCAGGCTGAACAAGAGGCTGTTATGGATGAAATTTGCAGGATTGCCGAAGAAGAAAATATTGACGCGGTTCTCATGGCGGGGGACGCTTTTGATACGGTTAACCCGCCGGCAGCTTCGGAGGCGCTGTTTTATGAAACAATTCATCGTTTATCGAATAACGGTATGCGCCCGGTTATCATTATCTCGGGAAATCATGACAGTCCGGATCGCTTGCAGGCATCCGGGCCGCTTGCAAGCGAACAAGGGATCACTTTAGTCGGCAAACCGATTGCCAGACCATTGCGCATTCCTGTCCCCAGGGCAGATTTAGATATGATAGTCAGCGCGATTCCTTATCCTTCCGAATCTCGGTTAAACGAAGTTTTAAGCGTGATGAACGAGGAAAAAGACATTCAAGCGGCTTATGATCAGCGTCTGGCCCAATTATTTATAGAACATGCCAAGGCATTTAGCAGAGATACCGTTAATATTATGATGAGCCACTTGTTTATTGCCGGCAGCCGGGAGTCTGACTCAGAACGGCCTATCCAAGTGGGCGGCGCCTATACAGTATCGCCGAAATCATTGCCTAAAGAAGCCCAATATATTGCTTTAGGCCATTTGCATCGCCCGCAAACGATTCATCGGGCGCCTGCGCCGGCGAGATATTCCGGTTCGCCATTGGCTTACAGCTTTTCTGAAGCTAATCAGCCCAAGTCAGTGACTGTTATCGATATCGAACCTCAGAAGCCGGCTTCTATTCAAGAAATTTATTTGTCTGCCGGCAGACCGCTTGTTAAATGGCGGGCAAGGCATGGCTTAAGCGAAGTTCATCATTGGCTTGAAGAAGGCCGTGATGCCAATGCCTGGATTGATCTTGAAATTCATTTAAAGGAAGCTTTATCTATTCAAGATATACAGAAGCTGAGAAAGAAGCATCAAGGTCTGATTCATATCAAACCTGTTTATCTGTTAGAGGAAGAAGAGGAAGCAAAGAAACAAGTTTCAGATCTGCCGATAGATGAATTATTTACCCGTTTTTACGGGCGGCAAACAAACGGCGCTCAGCCTGAAGATGAGCTGGTACAACTATTTTTAGATTTAATTAATGAAGGTGAAGAAGACGCTTCGGAAAAGGAGGCGGAGCTTCATGCGGCCTATTAAACTGACTGTATCGGGCTTGCACAGTTTTCGAGAGCAGCAAACCGTCGATTTTGAAAAGCTTTGCGAGGGCGGCGTTTTTGGCATATTCGGTCCGACCGGCAGCGGCAAATCCTCCCTTCTTGATGCTATGACCCTTGCTCTTTTCGGCAAAGTAGAAAGAGCTAAGAAAAATACGCAAGGCATTATGAATCATGCTGAAAATCAGCTGTCTGCCGCTTTTACATTTGAGTTAACCGGTCAAAGGCCAATAAGATATTGCGTCGAAAGAAGCTATAAACGGACAAAAGATAACGGCATGAAAATCGGCAGCTGCCGTTTATTAAAGATTGACGGCCTGAAGACGGAAGTGCTGGCAGATAAAGAGCGGGATGTCACTCAAGGGATTCAGGATATTTTAGGATTAACGCACGAAGATTTTACCCGGGCGGTTGTGCTGCCCCAGGGAAAATTCGCTGAGTTTCTAACGTTGAAAGGCGCCGATCGCCGCAAGATGCTGCAACGTCTTTTTCATTTAGAAAAGTACGGCGATAAACTAAATGATAAAATAAAAATTCGCCTGACAGGCGTTAACCAGCGCATTAACGAAATATCAGCTGAACAGCAAGGCCTTGGGGATGCTTCAAAAGAAACGTTGCAAGACATTAAAAATCAGTATGCTGAAACATCAACAGCTGTTCATAACAGCAAAGAAGAGCTTAGCAAGAAGGAAACGGCATTTGAGAAAATAAAACAGCGCTGGGAGTGGCAGGTTGAGCTAGAGCACCATAAAAAACAATATCAAAAGCTGTTGGAACAACAAACAGAGATAACTGAAGCGAGCAATTCTCTTAAACAAGCAGAGATGGCGGAAAAAGTAATGCCTGCACTCGAAGAATGGCTGAATGCCGGGAAACATTATGAAGAAACGAAACGAAAATTGAAGGAGACAAAAGACCAATTTGAAAAAGCCGCGGGTCAAGAGGAAGCCCTTTACGCATCTTATGAAAAAGCTAAGGAGCGGCGAAGGAAAAAAGAACCCATTTTATTAGAGAAGCGTTCAAAATGGCAGCAAGCGAAAGATATTCAAAAAGAGCTTGACCAAAAACAGAGAGATTATCAGGAAAAGAAAAGAATTAATCGAGAATTAGCTATTGAGGCTGAGGAAAAAGAACGGGAGCTGAAGAGCCGGCAATCCATCTATCAAAAAATAAACCACGAGCTTGAAAGCATTCAAGAAAAGCTGCAAGCCGTGAAAATTTCGCCTGAATATAGGGAAACTGTCGGCAAAGCCATAACGGATAAGCAATCTATAGCTGCTCTGGATCAGCAACTGTTGGAGCTGCGCGAGGAATGGAAGAGAAACCGCGGCGGGTATTTGCAAATAGAGAAAGATCTAGAAGAAACTCATGAAAAACATAAAGTTGTTATTAATCAGCTAGAGTCTCTCGTCAAAAAATACGACAAAGTCTATGATCAGACAGCTGCATGTGAAAGACAGGCTCAAGTGACCATGAGGTTTCTTGAACAAGAGGAAGCAAAAGCCGAAAAGCTTCTAAAAACGGCGTATAAGCAAAAACTTTCTCTTAAACTCTCGAATGATCTTAAAGCCGGTGAGCCCTGTCCAGTCTGCGGATCTACCCATCATCCTAAACCGACAGCAGCGGATGAAGACCTTCAAGAACATGATTTGGAGTTAAAAGCCGCACAATATCGTGAACATATTCAAGCATTGCACAAATGGGTCAATACGATTGAAGCTTTAAAGATGAGGTTAGAGAATGAATCTCAAAGACTTTTAGAATACTTTCCTGATAAGCCCTTCCCCGTTTCGGAAAATAATCATGATGAATGGCCCGATCTGGGTGACCGCCAAGATATTCATTTGATTGGAAATCAAGTCAAGGCTATCAATCAAGATATTCTAGCATTAAGTGAAGAAACAGATAAAAAATTAAAAGAAGCGCAATCGTTAAAGCAGCAGTTATCATCCATGCAGACGAAAATTGACTTGTACAACGAACGGCAAACAGAGATTGAAGTTAAAGCGGACAAGCTGAAAGATACGATACAATCCCGGAAAGATCAATGGCAGAAAACTTACTCTGAAATTGCTTATGACGAAGCGGTCAATGAATTGAAAAAAATTCAGCGGAAAGATCAACAAGCGGAACAGCTTCAAAAGGCTTATCATCAGCTTTTGAAAGATAAAGAGGAAGCCGGCAAACAGATTGACGAGCTGCGCGACAGGGCGGCGATGATAAAATCACAGCAGGCTGAAAACAGCAGCATGCTTCAATTATTATCTCAATCTATTGAAGCTCAGCTGCAGAAGCTTAAACAACTGGGGTTAGAAGAGGATCGGACAATTGATCAGCATCTTGAAGATCTGGAAAAAGAATTAACCGAGCTTAAGACGCGCGAAGAAAAGTCTTATACAAGTTGGCAGCAAGCGCAAGCATCACGTTTTTCAGTTGAGAAGGCCTATTCTAATGCGGAAAATAATCACCAGAATGCCGCCGAACGACTGGATAGAGCTAAAGTGAATTGGGAAAATGCCAGACAAAATACTGACTTTGCCGATGAACAAGCTGTTCTTGAAGCTCATCTTGAAGATGAAGAGAAAGCCAAGATCAGAAAAAGTATCCAGGATTATGATGCAGCATTGAACCAAGTCACAAATGACATGAAAAAGTTAAAAGATCGTTTGGACGGCGAATGGCTGACGAAAGAAATGTTCGACGAGGAGAGAAATGCATTTCAGCAATTAAAGAACGGATACGAGCGGCTGCTCGAAAAGAAAGCGAGTTTATATCAGACACTATCAATTTTAGAAGAAAAGCACGAACGCTATGAAAGACTTGAAAAGGAAAAAGAAAGTTATTTAGTAAAAGCAAGCCAATTGCAGAAACTTCAGCAAGTTTTCCGCGGCAACAGTTTTGTCGAGTTTGTTGCTGAAGAACAATTGAACCAGGTCTGCATAGACGCATCAAAACGGCTCGGTGATTTAACAAGACAGCGTTATGCGCTCGAAGTGGATGCATCGTTAGGTTTCGTTATAAGAGATGACGCAAACGGCGGTATTCGGCGTCCAGTCTCTTCGCTTTCTGGAGGGGAAACGTTTTTAACTTCTTTAGCTCTTGCTTTGTCACTTTCTGCACAAATTCAATTGCGCGGAGACGTTCCGCTGCAATTTTTCTTCCTGGATGAAGGATTTGGGACGCTTGACCAGGAATTGCTCGAAACGGTCGTCACGTCGCTTGAGAAACTTCATATGAATCAATTATCTATCGGTATTATCAGTCACGTGCCTGATTTAAGGGAAAGAATGCCGCGGAAATTATATGTGGAGCCTGCCGAGCCGTCTGGAAAGGGCAGCAGGGTGCGTTTGGAGACGCTATAAAGAAAGAAGTTTCCAAACACGGCATTTGCAACGTAAATAGAATGACTAAGTGTAAAAAAGACGATTATCATATTTAGCCGATAAATGTGAAAAAAAAGTAACGATAATGCGAAAAACGAAAGAGGAGAGCTGCTGACACTCTCCTCTGCTTCATAATGAAATAAATTCAACACATGAGAAGCAACGCGATTTCCCGATAGAAAACTGAATGGAAGAGTTGCCGCTGCTGCTTTTGTAAATGTATCGTTATGTTTTCTTTATAATCCAAAAGAAATATATTTCGTTTCAAGGTACTCGTCAAAGCCTTCTACGCCCCCTTCACGGCCAAGTCCGCTTTCTTTCATGCCGCCAAACGGCGCTTGGGCAGCTGACGGGGCGCCGTGATTCCAGCCGATGATGCCATATTGAAGAGCTTCAAGCATTTTTGTTCCCCGTGTTACGTTTTCGGTGAAGAAGTAGCCGGCCAGTCCGTATCGCGTATGGTTAGCTGCGCCGATCGCTTCTTCATCTGTTTCAATTTTTTGCACAGGAATAATCGGCCCGAAGGTTTCCTGCTGCATACAAACCATATGTTCGCTGCAATCTCTTAAGATAGTTGGTTCAAAGAAATAAGCGGCGTTATTTTTTATTTGCCCTTTTCCGCCGATGACGACTTTTGCCCCTTTATCAACAGCATCTTGTACATGATGCTCGACCTTTTCGTAGCCATCTTTGTTAATGAGCGGCCCGATGTCAACGCCTTCGTCAAGTCCGTTGCCAACTTTCAGCTTGCTCACTTCTTTTTCCAGTTTTTCAATAAATGCATCATAGACTTTCGATTGGACGTAAAATCGGTTTGCGCAAATACAAGTTTGACCCGAATTGCGGAACTTTGAAGCAATCGTCCCCTTAACGGCTTTATCCAAATCAGCATCATCAAGCACTATGAACGGCGCTTGTCCGCCAAGTTCTAATGATACCTTTTTAATATGTTCGGCGCATTGCTTCATTAACAGTACACCAACTTCCGTTGACCCGGTAAAAGTCAGCTTGCGAACCTTTGTACTGTCTTTGATTGTATTGCTGAAAATTTCATCCGGACAAACGACGTGATTGACAACACCTTTTGGAATGCCGGCTTGTTCGCAGTATTCCATTAACTTAATGGCTGACAACGGGGTTTCTTTTGGCGGTTTGACAATAAAAGTACATCCGGCAGCAAGCGCCGGTCCCATTTTTCGTGTTATCATGGCTGCCGGGAAGTTCCATGGGGTAATCGCCGCAACGACGCCAACGGGCTGTTTAATGACTTGAATGCGCTGATCTGCTGTTTTTCCAGGAATAATCTTGCCGTAAGCACGTCTGGCTTCTTCCGCGAACCATTCAATGAACGATGCGGCATAATCGACTTCATTGCGGGATTCTTTCAATGGCTTCCCGCTTTCTAGGGTCATGATCGTTGCTAGTTCTTCTTTTTTTTCCAACATGATATTGAATAGCTTTTTTAAATAATCCGCCCGCTTTTCGGCTGAAAGATTTGCCCATTCGGGAAAGGCATTGTCTGCGGCATCAATCGCCGCTTCGACATCTTCTTTCGTCCCCTCCGGCATCGTTCCGACGACTTCACCGGTAGCCGGATTTTTAATCTCAAATTTTTGTTGATTTTCTCCGACCCATTCTCCATTAATATAATTTAATTTATCCAGCTTCTCCACTGCCGGACCTCCTTCATATTATAGAATGCCAGGTCAAAATATTCATTTCTTTATGATATTTGGTTATCTTTTAAGGTTTGTCACCATCCCGATATTTATTCACTGACTGAAATAATGCTTTATAAATCGACATTGTTTCTAAGAAATTATCAATATCAGCAGGAAAAAAGTTTTCTGATCATGAATAAAGGTATATAGACATAAAAAATGACATAGGGAGGTTTCCAAGTGAAACGACTGGATATGCTCAACTACATTGATGGACAATGGACAGGAAAAGAACTTGAAAAAATCGAAGTGACTAACCCCGCAACTGGCGAATTAGTCGGCACAGTGCCATTAGCAGGATATAAAGAAACCAATCAGGCCATAGAAGCTGCGCATCAATCCCTTCCTGAATGGTCGAAAAAGACGGCTGCTGAACGCGCCGGCCTTCTTATGAAAGTCCGCGACCTTATGCTTGAGAATGAAAAAGAACTTGCCGAAATAATGACGCTTGAAAACGGCAAGCCGCTGAAAGAATCGACGGGCGAAGTCGCCTATGCCGCTTCATTTATGGAATGGTTTGCGGAGGAAGCAAAACGGATCTACGGCCGAACCGTTCCAGGCAAAAATGAAAGCCACCGCATTAAAGTGCTGAAACAGCCTGTTGGTGTTGTTGCAGCTATTACGCCTTGGAATTTCCCTGCGGCAATGATTACGCGCAAGCTTGCACCAGCGCTTGCTGCCGGCTGTACGTTTATCGTCAAACCGCCGAAACAAACGCCGTTAACTGCGCTTAAGCTTGCTGAATACTGTGAGCAAGCAGGCATTCCTAAAGGCGTTGTTAATGTTGTTTGCGGAAATTCAAAAGAGATTACAAATGCCTTCATGGAAGATGAGAGAGTGCGCAAAATCACATTTACCGGTTCAACCGAGGTTGGCCGCTTATTAATGGAACAGGGCGCCAAAACAGTCAAGAAAATGTCCATGGAGCTTGGCGGACATGCACCGGTCATCGTTTGCGAAGACGCAGATTTAGATAAAGCGGTAAGCATGGCTGTTGCCAGCAAGTATCGCAACAGCGGCCAAACTTGTGTTTGCGCTAACCGTCTATATGTTCATTCAAGCGTTTACGATGAATTTGTCGACAAATTCGCAGCGAAAGTAAAAGAACTTAAAGTCGGCAACGGAATGGAAGAAGGCGTCGACCTAGGGCCGCTTATCGATAAATCAGGCTATGAAAAGGTTGAACATCAAGTGAAGGATGCCATTGAAAAAGGCGCAACATGTGTTGCCGGCGGCCGCGGCAGAGCGGAAAACGGCATCTATTTCTTTGAACCGACAGTATTAAAAGATGTAACGCCGGATATGGAAATTATGCATATTGAAACATTTGGCCCGGTTGCGCCTATACAAAAATTCGAAACAGATGAAGAAGCGATTCGTTTGGCCAATGATACACCATTCGGTCTTGCTGCTTACTTCTTTACGGAAAGCGTGTCGCGCGGCACAAAAATTTCTGAAGAACTGCAGTATGGGATTGTCGGCTGGAATGATGGACTGCCGTCAACTGCGCAAGCGCCGTTCGGCGGCATTAAGCAAAGCGGTCTAGGAAGCGAAGGCGGCGCCGAAGGCATTGAAGAATATTTAGAAACGAAATACGTTTCACTGATGATTTAAATCTTCCAAAATGTAATAGACTATTAAGACATTAATATAAGGCCGCCGGTGTTTATCCATACAGCATCGGCGGCGCTTTCCGCTGTAAAGATGGCTATTCAAACAGCTGCTTTGATAAAATAAAGATAAATGATGGTAAAGGAGAATACATATGGCTATTTTTCAAGAAAAGCTGGATAAATACGCGGAGCTTATTGTCAAGGTAGGCGTCAACGTTCAAAAAGGTCAAGAGGTATTAATATCATCAAGCATAGAGTCGGCGCCATTGACGCGTCTCGTGACAAAACATGCTTATGATTCAGGGGCGAAGAATGTCCATATTGATTGGACGGATGATCATACCACCCGGCTCAAATATGAAAAAGCCGATGAAGAAGTTTTTAAAGAAGTTCCTGAATGGAAAGTCAAGGAAAAAGAGCAGCTTGCAGAGAAAGGGGCGGCTTTTATTTCCATCGTTTCCAACAACCCGGATTTGCTCAAAGGGATCGATCCGGAACGTATTTCTAATTTCCAAAAAGCTTCAGGAAAAGCGCTCAATAAGTTTAGACAATATATACAGTCGGATAAAATAAGCTGGACAGTTGTTGCTGCAGCATCTGAAGCTTGGGCCAAAAAAGTTTTTCCAAATGATGAGCAATGTGTTGAAAAGCTGTGGGAAGCCATTTTTACAGCCACCCGGATTGACAGGGAAGACCCTGTGCAAGCTTGGAAAGATCACAATCAAACATTGCACCGCAAAGTCGATCTGTTAAACCGCAAAAAATATCAAAAGCTTCACTACAAAGCGCCTGGGACGGATTTGACGATTAAACTGCCTGAGAAGCATGTCTGGGTCGGGGCAGGAAGTGAAAATGAGCAGGGTGTACCATTTATGGCAAATATGCCGACAGAGGAAGTCTTTACCGCACCGCAAAAAGATGGTATTGACGGTTATGTGACCAATACAAAACCGTTGAGTTACGGCGGCAATATCATCGATAATTTCACCATAACTTTTGAAAATGGGCGCATTGTTGATGTGAAGGCGGAACAGGGAGAAGCCATTTTAAGAAAGCTGGTAGAATCCGATGAAGGTTCCCGCTACATCGGCGAAGCTGCTCTAGTCCCGCATCAATCGCCTATCTCCCAATCAAATATTTTATTCTACAACACGTTATTCGACGAAAATGCTTCAAACCACTTAGCCATCGGCAGCGCCTATGCGTTTTGTATAGAAGGCGGGAAACAAATGGATGAAGAGGAGCTAAAGGAAAACGGCTTAAACATCAGTATTACGCATGTCGACTTTATGATAGGCTCTGAAGAAATGGATATTGACGGCATATTGGCAGATGGCACGCGTGAGCCGATTTTCCGCAGCGGCAACTGGGCGTTTTAATAGACATGACAGATGCTTGCCTGTTGTTCTTGGGATAAATGAATGGAAATATGATTCAGAGGGATGATTCGTGTCTCTTATAACTGAGGGTGAAACGTAAAAAGCATCTAAAAACAGCCGGGGTTCCCCGGCTGTTTTTGAAATGATCTTTTCCTATACAGATGATTTTGTGATAAGATGATATTAGAATATTTATAATGTTTCATCATATTAAGGGGGTGTAGAAATGAAGGACTTCAATATAGCAGTCATACCAGGAGACGGAATAGGCAAAGAAGTCGTTTCTGAGGCTGTAAGGGTTTTGGAAACAGCCGCTGAACTTCATGGAGGATTAACTTTTCATTTTACACATTATCCGTGGAACTGTGATTATTATTTGGAACATGGTGTGATGATGCCGGAAGATGGTCTTGATCGGCTAAAGACACACGATGCCATTTTCCTTGGAGCTGTCGGTGATCCGAATAAGGTGCCAGATCATATTTCTTTATGGGGATTGTTAATTCATATTCGCCGATCATTTGAACAAGTCGTAAACATTCGTCCGGCAAAACATATCAAAGGCGTGCGTTCGCCGCTTCGTGATCCAAAGGACTTTGACTTTATTGTGGTCAGAGAGAACAGCGAAGGTGAATACAGCGAGTCGGGCGGGCGTATTCATCAAGGCGGTGATCAGATAGCTGTCCAAAATGCTGTTTTTACGAAAAAAGGCACGCGCCGGGCAATGGATTATGCGTTTATGTTAGCGGAAAAGAGGCGCCGTCATGTTACAAGCGCAACAAAATCAAACGGCATCGTCCATTCAATGCCTTTTTGGGACGAGGTTTTTCAAGAAACCGCCCAAGATTATCCTCATATCAATACAAGAAAAGTACATATTGATGCGTTAGCGGCTTTTCTTGTCTCTCAGCCTGAAGCGTTCGATGTGATTGTTGCCAGCAATTTATTTGGAGATATATTAACTGATATTGGTGCAGCAATCATGGGGAGCATCGGCATTGCACCGTCCGCCAATATCAATTTAAACGGCAAATATCCGTCAATGTTTGAGCCGGTTCATGGATCAGCGCCAGATATTGCCGGGAAGGGGATCGCCAACCCGATCGGACAAATGTGGACAGCTAAAATGATGCTTGACCATTTTGGCGAGAATGAACTCGGCGATCAATTGCTTTCCGCCATGGAAAGTGTGCTTGAATCAGGTATCAAAACGCCTGATTTAGGCGGCAAGGCAACAACAAAAGAAGTCACTGAGGCTGTGATCAGCAAACTGAAAAATTCTTTTTAAAAAATAAAACTTTCAGATGTACATTTCATCAGGCGCTTGATATAATCTAATGAAATATAGAGAGTCAGACAAATAGGAAAGGGATGCTAAGAGTGAATCAAGTGATCGAATTAGTCAAAACCAATGAGAAGAAAAGCAAGCCTTCTGTTGGATCATTAGGGTTCGGAAAATATTTTACAGATTACATGTTTGTTATGGATTATACAAAAGATAAAGGCTGGCATGGACCGAAGATTACCCCTTATGAACCTCTGGTGCTTGAACCGTCATCAATGGTTTTTCATTATGGACAGGCGATTTTTGAAGGTTTAAAAGCTTATAAGACCAAGGAAGGAAAAGTTCTGTTATTTAGACCGGACAAAAATATAAGAAGGCTGAATTTATCATGTGAAAGAATAAGCATTCCGCCGCTTGACGAAGATGTGGTGTTAGAAGCCATCAAACAATTAGTAGATTTGGAGAAAGACTGGATTCCTGATGAAGAAGGGACATCTTTATATATTCGGCCTTTTATTATCGCAACGGAACCTTATTTGGGTGTCAGACCTTCAGAACAATATAAATTGATGGTTATCCTGTCTCCGGTAGGCTCTTATTATTCCGGACAATTAACACCGACTAAAATCTACGTAGAAGACAAATATGTCCGTGCGGTGCCCGGCGGCGTAGGCTATGTCAAAACTTCCGGCAACTACGCGGCCAGCTTAAAAGCCCAGGAAGAAGCAGAAGAACAAGGCTATGATCAAGTGCTTTGGCTGGATGCGATTGAAAAGAAATATATTGAAGAAGTGGGAAGCATGAATATCTTTTTCAAGGTGAAAGGCGAAGTGATTACGCCTGAACTGAATGGCAGCATCCTTGGCGGCATTACGAGGGATTCGGTTATTCAGCTGCTCAAACATTGGGGCATCCCGGTTCGAGAAGAACGCATATCTGTTGAAGACGTATTTAATGCTTATCACAACGGCGAACTGGAAGAAGTCTTCGGAGCAGGTACTGCGGCTGTTATTTCACCAGTTGGCGAATTAAAATGGAAAGATGAACATATCATTGTTAACGGCAATCAAATAGGCGATTTATCAATGCGCCTGTACGAAGCGATTACAAATATTCAATTGGGAAAGGAAGAAGACATTCTTAATTGGACAGTAGAGCTTTAGAAAACGTCCCTTTTTGTACTGCACCCCAAAAGTTAGAGTAACAATCTAACCTTTGGGGTGTTTTTTTGGAAGATGATTTAATAAGCCATGCTTCAATTCTAGCAAATCCCTCACCGGCTCCTTGTTAATAAATAAGCGGCGGAGCGTTGATTTGAGCTTGTGTATTTTAAATAAGTACAGACCGTTCAGTCATCCAACGGTCTGTTTTTTTATATGATAAATATGAGGAAAAAACTTGAAAGAATGTTAAGCTCTAAACTTTTGAGTTAATCACATAGAGACAGTCGCCTTCATAATCTAAAGAGAGGCTACGAGCAGTTTCAAAGAGAGAGGATGAGCCAAGATGTGCGGAATAACAGGATGGATTGACTGGAGCAAAGACTTAAGGTATGAGTCGGAAACTATCCATCAGATGGCGAAGAGCATTGAGCATCGCGGACCTGATGATCTTAATACATGGGTGTCTCCGCGGGCGGCCTTTGGACACACCAGATTGATCGTGGTTGACCCTAACGGCGGAATGCAGCCGATGCAAAAGTCCATGAACGGTCAGACTTATACAATGGTTTATAATGGCGAGCTTTACAACACAGAAGATATTAGACGAACCTTGCTTGAGTTAGGACATACGTTTAAAGGTCATTCGGATACTGAAGTTCTGCTGTCATCATATATTGAATGGGGTGAAGACTGCTTAGAGAAATTTAACGGCATTTTTGCCTTTGCGATTTGGGATGAAACAAAACAAAAGTTATTTGCAGCACGCGACCGTTTAGGCGTTAAACCGTTTTTTTACAGAGAATCCAACGGCAGTCTATTATTTGGTTCTGAATTAAAAGCCATATTAACTCACCCGGATGTTGAGGCTGTCGTTGATCGAGAAGGATTATCAGAGGTCTTCGGCTTAGGCCCTTCTAAAACGCCGGGGCACGGTGTTTATAAAGGCATTAATGACCTAAGGCCTGCTCATGCATTGATCTATACTAAGAATGGCTTGAAAGTATGGCGTTATTGGAATGTGCAAAGTCGTGAGCATTTGGAAGATATTGACGAAACTGTCGCCTATGTAAAGGCGTTATTCACTGATGCGGTAACAAGACAGCTATATGCGGACGTACCGGTGGCAACCTTTTTATCGGGAGGGGTAGATTCAAGCGCGATTACGTCGGTTGCGGCAAGCGTCTTTAGGCAAAAAGACCAATGGCCGCTTGATACTTATTCAATAGATTATCAAGAAAACGATAAATATTTCAAAAGCGATAAGTTTTTGCCCAATGCTGACGGCGCTTATATTCGAATGGCTTCACAGTTCTTAGGGACATCACATCATAATTTAGTGATTGATAACGAATCGCTTGTTAATTATTTGAAAAAAGCGATTCATATCCGCGACATGCCGGGATATGCGGATGTCGATGCATCATTGCTTTGGTTCTGTGAGGGCATTAAACGCGGGGCAACGGTTGCTTTGTCAGGCGAATGCGCTGATGAGATTTTTGGCGGATATCCATGGTTTCATAGTCCGGAAACATCAGCCAAAGAGGGATTTCCATGGATGCGATCCACCGAAGCGCGCCAGGCCTTGCTTAATGATAAATGGCAAAACCGTTTGAAACTCAAAGAGTATTCTCTTGGACGTTTTGAAGAAACGATTAAAGAAACCCCAAGGCTTGAAGGAGAAACCGGGATCGATGCCAGCAGAAGAGAACTATTTTATCTAAATATGATTTGGTTTATGACCGCTCTTTTAGATCGAAAAGACAGAATGAGCATGGGGGCAAGCCTGGAAGTTCGCGTCCCATTTGCTGACCATAGGCTGGTAGAGTATGTATGGAATATACCATGGGAAATGAAAATGCTCAACGGCAGGGAAAAAGGCATATTGCGCAAAGCGCTTGAAGGCATGCTTCCCGAAGAGGTGCTCTACCGGAAGAAGAGTCCTTACCCGAAAACTTATCATCCTAAGTATACAGAAGCAGTGACAAAATGGCTGAAAGATATTATTAATGATCCATCCGCACCGCTTTTAGAGCTTGTTGACAAGAATCGCGTTCAGGAAATTGCGGATTCTGGCGGAGCGGCTTTCAAGGTTCCGTGGTTTGGACAGTTAATGTCCGGTCCGCAATTAATTGCCCATTTGGCACAAATGAATTACTGGCTGGAAGAATACCATGTCAAAATAGAAGAATGTTAGAAAGACGCCTATAGGAAGGGCGTCTTTCGTCTCATTAACATAGATGTTCATCCGGCGGCAGGCGTCTGTCTCAGGCAAGAATTGAAACCGCAAAATCATTTTGCGTTGCTGCTATTTTTATTGCAGATGATGCAAAATATTTTAACAGCAAATCGCCTATTGTTGAATTATTTTGTTAATTGACAGCATTTCAAACATTGGCATGAAATTTGCATAAATTATAAAAAGAAGCGGTTTAAATTGTGTTTTTGGAAAAACAACACTTTTTAGAAGTATGGCTATTTATTAAACAAGAAAATCACACAAAATTTGTAAGCGCTTAACACGGCTATTCCTTTAAAATATTTCTAATTTTATAAGCAGTCATACAAAAAAGGAAGGACTGAAAAAAGGATGACAGTACAGCTAGAGAAGAAAGGCTTACAACAGTCTGAACAAACGGAACAAAAATTAAAACGAGGCCTGAAATCACGCCATTTAACAATGATTTCTATAGGAGGAGCTATAGGCACAGGCCTCTTTCTTGGAAGCGGTGCGGCGATAAGCACAGCCGGCCCGGGCGGTGCAGTGCTTGCCTATGCACTGATTGGAACAATGGTCTTTTTTGTCATGACAAGCTTGGGCGAAATGTCTGCATTTATGCCGACAAGCGGGGCTTTCAGCACCTATGGGACAAAATTCGTTGATCCGGCGTTTGGCTTCGCCTTAGGCTGGAACTACTGGTACAGCTGGGCAATGACCATTGCCGCCGAACTGACAGCTTCAACCATGGTCATGAAATTTTGGTTTCCGCACAGCCCGTCATTGCTCTGGAGTTTATTGTTTCTATTGATCATTTTCTTTTTGAATTACTTGTCCGTTAAAGGATATGGCGAAGGCGAGTATTGGTTTTCTTTTATTAAAGTAGCCACAGTTATTATTTTTATAATTGTCGGTACATTAATGATTTTCGGCATTATGGGCGGCGAAGCGATAGGCTTTAAAAACTTTACCGTTGGAAAAGCGCCTTTTTCAGGCGGCTTTATAGGCGTCTTCAGCATTTTTATTGCCGCAGGTTTTTCTTTTCAAGGATCGGAAATTGTCGGTGTCGCAGCCGGTGAAAGCGAAGACCCGGCCAAAAATGTCCCGAAAGCCGTCAAAAGTATTTTCTGGAGAATCCTGCTCTTTTATGTGTTGGCGATACTTGTGATCGGCCTTATCATTCCTTATACGAATCACCATTTGCAAAGCGATAATGTGATGGTCAGCCCATTCACATTAGTATTTAAAAAGGCAGGGCTTGCCTTTGCCGCTTCAGTTATGAACGCGGTTATTCTGACAGCGGTGCTATCCGCCGGCAACTCAAGTCTTTATGCATCAACACGAATGTTGTATTCAATGGCGAAGGTTGGACAGGCTCCGCGCATTTTCGCCAAGCTTAATAAACGCGGCGTCCCGGTAGCAGCAATGGTTCTAACAACCATTGTCGGTATGCTTGCCTTTTTTGCATCCATTTTCGGTGACGGCAAGGTTTACGTATGGCTGATGAATTCAGTCGGCATCACAGGCTTTATTTTCTGGCTTGGCATTTCCATCAGCCACTATCGATTCCGCAAAGCCTTTAGAGCTCAAGGCCACTCACTGGACAAGCTGCCGTACCGTGCCAAATGGTATCCGTTTGGACCTATTTTTTCGATTGTTATCGGATTAATCGTTATTTTAGCTCAAGATTACCAAGCGTTTTTATCTGACCATATCGATTGGGGCAGCCTCATTGCCGCTTATATGGGCATACCGCTTTTCCTTTGTTTATGGTTCGGATACAAGTGGATAAAGAAAACCAAGGTTGTACCTTTACAAGAATGCGAGTTTGATTTTGATTTTGTCAAAAAATATGATTAAAGGTTTAAGAGAAAAACCGTTTTAGCCCCGTACTTTAAATGGGGAAGAACAGTAAAATTGAGCTGTTAACGTGAGCATCTGCAAGTCAGATGCTCACATTTTTTTGTCTTTTCGAATAATCATTGCCATTTTTTACTTGTATGAAAAATGCGGTAAAACATTGGTGTCAAACTTTTATAACAAGGGGGGATCATAATGACTTAAAGATGAATGAGGCATGTATTAAATCCATGATAAAAAATAAGAAATGATGATAGAAGGAGGAAAACTCAAGGTCTGGCTATTACACATCTTGGCGTGCTTCGGCGCCGGAAACGAAAACCGTTGTAAAAGTTGTTTTTTGGATCTCTTACGTCAAGACTTTATCAATTTTAGAATTAATCGTATATGACGTATTTTCCTTGATCTCGTAATTTTTTTAAATACGTCAGCATGTGATTTATTTCTTCATCGGAATGTCTTTCCCATGAACCTAATTCAGCTATTATTTTCAAAGGAGATCCATGTCCATTAAAGTTGTCAGTTTAACAACCCGCGAAGCATCCCCATCAATGTTTTTCGGGAAGCATCCGTTGGTTTGTTTTCACTTCTTCATAAAAACTTTTCTTCTAAGACATTTACATTATTCTTGAAAGGAAAAGATAGTCGTGATAAGATTCATTTACTTATAGTTTTATATATTTGGAAATATTTTAAGTCTGTTCATATAACACATGTTATTCATATTTAACAGATGCTATTGTTTTGTCATCTCATGTACCGTCTTATTATTCTTTTTAGTGATGAAGCGATTTGTAATAAACACAATACTCAAAGAGAAGAGCAATAAAGATAATATACTAAAAGTAATCATTAGGCGGCGGCTTTCTGGCCCATGCCGCTGCAATTTTAAACATTGAATAGACTTAGTTATATGGGAATGGCAAAAGCTCTCTTTTAAAAATACTGAATCATCTGACAAATGGGGGCAGCTGCCGCGATTTATCTGTTAACATTGAAAACTTTTAAATTTAAATTCGATAAAGATAGTGTAATAACCAGGCATCCTTTATTTTTGCCATTGCGGCCCAAGAAGAATTTCAAACCATTCCGTATCATGATCTGTGTTGAACAATAATAGAGGCATGCTTACGAAAGGATGTGACATTGTGTAAGGGACAGATTTGAAGTTTTTTGAGGAAGCTATCAAAGTTAATAGAAAGGAAGGAAATCTGTGATGAAATATATCCATCTGCTCTCCATATTGCCTTTTCTGGGCATATTAGTTGGAATTATTTTTGCAAACAGGGTAACGCCCTATGTTCTGGGACTGCCTTTTATGATCTTTTGGCTGCTTTTGTGGCTCTTTTTAACTTCTATTACTCTAGCCATTGTCTACAAGTTTGATCCTCAAAATAAAGAGGAGGAAACCGCCAATGAATAGCGCACTGATCATTATGGCCGTCTTTTTATTGATCACTATTTTTCTCGGCATTCAAGCAAAAAAAGGCAGGGATATGGACCTTGAACAGTGGACTGTTGGCGGGAGGGGTTTTGGCAGCATATTCATTTTTCTTTTAATGGCCGGTGAAATCTACACAACCTTTACATTTTTGGGAGGGAGCGGCTGGGCATACAGTAAAGGCGGTGCAGCCTTTTATATTCTCGGCTATGGGGCGCTGATGTATGTGATTTCGTATTATCTTCTTCCTCCCATTTGGAAATATGCCAATAAGCACCGGCTTATGTCGCAATCTGATTATTTTACAAAAAAATATAACAGTCCATACCTTGGCGTGTTAGTTGCGCTTGTAGGCGTTATTGCGATGATTCCTTATCTTGTTACTCAATTTCAGGGGCTGGGCATCATCGTATCCGAAGCTTCTTATGGCATCATTTCCCCAACGCTGGCTGTATGGATTGGAGCGATTTCGGTTACTGTTTACGTCATGGTTTCGGGCATTCATGGTTCTGCCTGGACAGCAGTTCTTAAGGACTTTATGATTCTGGCTGTGTGCATCTTTCTAGGCATTTATTTGCCATTTCATTATTACGGCGGTTTTGAGCCGATGTTTAAAGCGATTAATGAGGCAAAGCCGGGGTTTACTGCTCTTCAGGATAAAGGATTGAGCACTTCATGGTTTATATCTACCGTTTTGTTGACCTCTCTGGGCGCTTATATGTGGCCGCACACGCTTGGGGCGTCTTTTTCAGCCAAAAGTCCAAATGTATTTAGAAAAAATGCCATTTTCATGCCTTTGTATCAATTGATTTTAATGTTTGTATTTTTAGTGGGCTTTGCGGCTGTTCTGCAAGTTCCCGGTTTGAAAAACGGCGATCTTTCATTGCTGCGGTTATCGGAAAAGACTTTTGATCCATGGTTCATTGGATTAATTGGTGCTGCGGGATTGTTGACAGCCATCGTTCCGGGTTCATTAATATTAATGACTTCAGCTGTCATGTTATCCAAAAACGTTGTTCAAGTGCTTGCACCTAAAGTGCCGGACCAAACCGTTTCAAAGCTGGCAAAGTACCTGGTGCCGTTTATTGCATTAATAACCGTGTTTGCGACGCTAAAAGGCGGAACCGCTCTTGTGCCTCTTCTGCTGATGGGATACAGCTTAGTGACGCAGCTTTTCCCATCCGTTGCGTTTAGCTTGCTGAAACGCAATCCAATCACTAAAGCGGGTGCAGCTTGCGGTATCATTGCCGGAATAGCAGTTGTTGCCTATACGACCATTTCAGGCGCTGCAATTGCCAGTCTGTTTCCAAGTTTGCCGCAAGCCTTTAAAGATCTAAATATCGGCGTTGTGGCCATGGTTGTCAATATTGTTGTGATGGCCGTTGTCAGCCTGGTAACTAAGAAGAGCAGAAGCGTGCAAATAGACGAAGAGGCTGAAGTAAATATTGGTTGATAGGTTTTAATGGGAAGGCAAAGGCGAGGACTGCATGAGATGTTTAACACAACAGAAAGTCACTTTTCTATTTCGGAAAAGTGACTTTTTATTTTATTAGAGGGAAGCCTTTCAATCATTAATCATAGCGTTCCCATTAATATGCTCGCAATAACAACGGAGCCAATTGTTACGGTGGTAAAGCCGCCGATTAACATTGGGGTTAATATTTCGTCGAAAATAGCCTTTTCCTCTTCTTTATTTCGGCTCACACTTCGGCTGATTTCCTCACTGATTAAGTAATCTCCGGGGAAACCGAACGTCGCAGTTAAAGCTACGGGAATGCCCTTAAATGGATCCCATCCGACAATTTTGGATGCTATATACCCTCCAATAACAATACCTGTAATACCAATAATGATAATGAGGAGCATTTGCGGCAATGTTTTAAAAAACATCATAGGTGTAATGTCATTTAATGAGACGGTCACCATGAATATAAGGCCGATCATGCCGGCAGTAAATGCGTTTGCCCGCTCCATGACCCGATCAGGGTAAAAACCGGCATATCTGCCTATAATGCCAATTGCAAGCGCCCACAAGCTGTATGAAATATGAGTATAATGGCCTAGAATAACCGCTAAAGCACCGCCGATAATAACTTGAAAAAATAAAATAGTCGTTGTTTGATACCTTTCTGGAATCCATGTTTTTGCTTTTGCTTCAAAATTTGAAGCGTCATCCGCTATTGCAGCAGCCACATAATTGCCGTTTTCCATAGATTCACGCAGCTTAAGCGCGTGTTTCCTAAGTAAATTTGCAGTTAGCGGCATTCCAAATAAGCTCTGAAATGACAGGATCAAAACGGGAATAGCCATTAAACTGGTCAAACCTAAGGCTTTTAATTTCTGAGAGGTAATCAGGAAGGCAATGATACCGCCTGTTAGAGGTCCGACCCCTGAAACAGCCGTTTTATAATCGAACACAAATGTGACAATCGTGAGGATAAGGAAACTGGAAATGATAATGCCAAAGAGTGCGATGAATGCGGCTCTCCATTGAACCTTCATTGTTTTAATGGGGATTAAAGTTCCCATATGAACAATAATCGGCGCTGAGCCAAGCACAGCGCCGACTTGAACGAATGTGGAATCTATAATCGTTTTTTTCGGCAATATTCCTGTCCAAGTGAGAGTAAGATAACCAAGAAGCGCGATAAGCAGCATCGGGATTTTTGCCCGCGTGGCGATAGAGATAATTTCTCCAACAACGATGATACATAAAATAATCGCTGTTGCTACAGTAGGATCATGTAACATTCGATTCCTCCTTAAATCATGCTAATATTCTCTTTTTAGAGACAAATGAATTATGGTTGTCGTCCGCTCCGTCAAAAACTCATTAATTCCTAAAAAGTTATTTAAGCAGTTTAAACGGTACGTTAACCAAGATTTTAACGCCGTCTTCCAACGCATCCTCATCTACGGTAAATTTGGGATGATGATGCGGGGCCGTGATGCCCTTTTTAATATTGCCGGCTCCAACTGGAATAAAGCATCCGGGAGCTTTAGTTAAGAAAGCTGAGAAATCTTCTCCGCCCATTATGGCTGGCGGGTATTCGATATATTCCTTTCCAAACTCCTCCTCAATCAATTCTTCCATTTTTGCTGTCACTCTTTCATCATTTATAACGCTGGCATATCCGAAATGATAGTCAAACTCATAGGAAGCGCCGTGGGCGTCGGTGATTCCTTTAATGATTTTCTCCATTAATTTTGGCGCTTGGCTGCGGACCTCAGGATTAAAGCTTCGCACAGTTCCGCCCAAGTTAATTGATTGAGGGATGATGTTATTTGCTGTGCCGCCATGGAATTGAGTCACGGAAATAACAAGCTGTTCAATCGGATCAATATTGCGGGAAACAATATGCTGCAAGTTATTGACAACCTGCGAACCAATTGCAATCGGATCAACGGCATTTTCCGGCTGAGAAGCATGGCTGCCCTTGCCATGGATTTTTATTTCAAAAGTATCTGCATTGGCTGTAATCGGGCCATAGCCTATACCTATTTTTCCTTTTGGGAGCGGCGACATTAAATGCAGCCCAATGATTTCATCAACATCATCCATGACACCGGCTTCAACCATTTCCCGAGCGCCCCCGGGAGGAAGCTCTTCGGCATGCTGGAATATAAATCTTACTTCGCCGTTAATGTCATTTTTCAATTGCGAGAGAATTTTCGCTGCGCCCAAAAGCATGGCAGTGTGTCCATCATGGCCGCACGCATGCATGATGCCTTTATTTTTGGAAGCGAATTCAAAATCATTTTCTTCTATAATAGGCAAAGCATCCATGTCTGCGCGCATGGCGATTACTTTTCCCGGTGATTTTCCAATCAGGCGGGCGACGACGCTTGTTTCAGTGGGACGGTAAACTTCTAAATGCCCAAATGACAGCAGTTTTTCATAAACAAATTGTGATGTTTCTTTCTCTTCAAAAGATAATTCAGGATTTTGATGGAGATGTCTCCTCCATTGAATCACGTCTTGTTTAACACTGTTGACTAAATCATTGATTTGAGTTGTTAATGTCATGACATCGCTCCTCTCGAGAATATAAGATATTAGTCCTAATTATATGGGACACTCATTTTTGTGTCAATATGAAATTTTCAGATATTTAACGAGCTGTTTTCAAGGCATTGCAAGTGATTCCAGCTGATAAAAACAACGAGGGCAAGTTCCCTCGTTGTTATATTTCACCGAGTTCCGGTACCTGCTCATTATTTGCTTCTGACATGAAAGCAGGATTCTTTTCGAGGTTATACAGTTTTTTGCTTTTTACTAAATATCTTTCCAGCAATGTCTGTTTCGTCATAAATAAATAAGCGGGAGGATGTTTTTTAAGTTTCGATATGGAGATTTTTGACGTTGATAATAAATGAATAGGTAAAAAGGCCAAGTATTTAAATATTTTATAGCATTTACTTGATATTTCAACTTTCACAAAGCTTAATTTTTCACAGCGGCTGTTAAGCATGGTAATGCCTACAATACCTTTAATATGCGCATTCAGCGGGTGTTCATTAACAAATTTCGCAACTCCCGGCAAAGACCCCTTAATTTGTTTATATAAGTGGAGGATTCGCTGAATATCATTTTTTAGTACGTGCATTTCCATTAATAATTTAGCATTATGCAAGTGGATTTTGACAACAAGGTCATTCTTTCTGATTTCGGTTCCATCGGGAAAAGTGACGTCTCGCCCTTTATAGCGCGTTAATTTTACCCTGAATATATTGCTTTTTCTTTCATTTTTTCCAATATCGTTTAAGTGTGAGAAAGAATAATAAATAGGATCAACAATATTCCATAATGTTAATGCCAACCGCCTTAACCACATTTGTAATTTCTCCTTTTCTCATCATAAAAAAATCAATTATGGCTTTTTAAAATATTGGCTAATGATAACATACCCGAAAAAAGGGAAAATATATCCTGTATTTGAGAAGGGAAACGATGGTAATACAATTGTATGAAAAAAGGGCGCTAAAGGCTCATTCCTTTTTTGGCTGAAGAAGCATTCATTCAGAGGAGATTTGCACCTCTTTCTCACTTCATCGCATATTTTGATTACTTTTATCTATATATTAAATAAGGCGGGAAGATGCATCCTTTATCATTTCAGCTCCAGACATTATTTATATGCGCCAATCATATGGTAAGAGCTTTAACAAAAAAAGCAAACGCTCACCGTTTGCGAAATAATTTGACAATCTGTATTTGAATGTGATAAAAAAAGCATTTTATCACCTGGATTGAACATCGATATTAGGAAGCGTATCCAATGATTCACCGCTGAATTGGCTTAATCCTGTTCTTTTGAAACAGGTGGCAATCCAGAGTTTGTCCCGCCGCTTAGCGGCTTATCAGCATCCTCAAAAGCCTGAGCCGTCCGATTAAGAACGTCGCTCATACTGGATAAAATAACTGAAATGTTATCAAAAGGGATATTTTCTCCGCCGATTGGCAGATGGTTAAGTGAAGCATTGACTTGTCGGCTGATATTTTGTACAGCAATGTTTTCAAGTTCAATTCTGCCAGCCGCTTCTTTTAATTGGGCGGGAATAATTTTCAAATTGTCCATGTTTCGTCATCCTTGCTCGTATCTTTTCTTGTCTAATGTGCTCAGCTAAGATTCTTAGTTCCCTGCTTTTGTTATGTAAGAATTCAATTTGCCGGCTGATCATACTTATCAGTCTCTTATGGTCATCAATAAAAGTTTGTTTTTCTGATGTTTGCCAATCTTCCAAAGAGGAGACAATGGATTGAACTCTTTGGTCAACCACCCGAAGTTCATCAATGTTTTGCTCAATGATTCTGGCCGCTTCTTCATATTCCTCAGGGTTTAAGTATTCCAGCTTCAAAATGTCACCATCCCTTTTGTTCATCTTTGCATTCGCTGAAAAGCCGGCATTAATAGCGTCTGCCTAAAGCAAATCAAACCTTATATAAGCTAGATTTGTATGTAATTATACACGAAAAAAATATAAGGAGAATGATAAGTGTCGATAATAGTAAAAAAGTCCCGGACAAAAATAAGGCAGCCAAGGCGAAGAAAAAGGGAGCCCGATTGCTGCAAACAATCGGGAAGAGGGAAAGTTATTCTTGTTTTCGTACGACAATGACCTTTGAAACCCTTTTAATCAGGCATTCTTCAAGATCATAAGGAGAGAGCAAACCTAATGTGACCGCAGCGTTAATTTTTTCTTTATTAGGCTTCTTTACAGTTTCGATGCAGTCAAGCAAGTTTAATTCCTCTAGTTTTTTAACTGTTTTTTCTTCGTTAAACTTTTCGGATTTCCTTATTTGCCGCTGCAGCTTTAAATGGCCGAACGCCCATTCACCCTTAGCATTTTCTCCAAGTGTGTGATCAAAATAATGATTAAACTTCTTTTTCAGTTCCGAAAGTTCATCTTCAATTTCTTTTGCTTTTAAATTTAATTCATGAAATCTTTTAACCATACTTTCGGTGATTTTGACATCGCTGGTATGTGGCAAGGTCTAACCCCCATCCATCTTAATATTTATGTTTATACATATGGCGATAGGGGGATCAATATGTGAGTTGTTTGAAACATAAAAATAGATGTCCTTTCGATGCTGTGCAATGATAAGGACATCTTAATATAAGAGAATTTTTAATGCTTAAGCCATAAACAGATTCTAGCTAGAAAGCAAAACGGCTCATAGTTTTTTGAACTTTTGCACATTTATATATTTTCTTGGCTGTTCGCAGGGAATGAAGCTTATTTATTTTTATAAACGACATAAGTGCTGCAAATCATATCATGCAAGGCTGTTTTTTCTTTTGTAAATCCAGCCATCATGTAGCCTATGTATAGAATCATGCCGGATAACGTACAGGATAGACTGCGGCAAATCGATCTGCCGATGCCAATCCTATTTCCGTTTTGGTGAATAATTTTCAAACCAAGAATATATTTTCCCAGCGTCCCCTGAAGTTGGGTTGCCGGCAAAACAACTTGATATAAAATCGCACCGATGTATGCAATGATGATAAAAATTATGCCAATGCTGGCGGTTTCGGTTAAGGCCGATATCAGTTCGCCGATGAAGACAAGGACGAATATAGCAAAAAACACAAAAATACCATCTAAAATGACGGCCAGAAAGCGTATCCAAAAACCCGCGTGTTTGTTTGCATCTCCAGCGTATTGTTCAGTTATTGCGGTATTTCCAACATCCATCAATAGTCTCCTTTCTTAGATTAAATGAGATAATTATCTACACTATACCACAAAATCCTTCAAAAAGGCCACGATATGTAAAATAACCGGAAAATGGTTATTTTGTCCTAGTTACAGAAGAAAATTCACTTATATCTACACTTTTCCTTATTTTTTTCTTACAATAAAATTAATTAACCTTAAAGAATATTGAACTATGACATTTAGGAGTAGAAACGTATGGATTATCGAATTCAAGCGACACAACAAACACCGGCTTATATTATTTATTTGCTGGACATCAGTGCATCAATGGATCAATTAATGGATGCCGGAGGGGAACAAAAAAGGCGGATGGATGTTGTGACCGCAGCATTGAATTCTGCTATCCGCCAGATGGTTTTCCGTTCCACGAAAGGCTCCAGATTAAGTCCGCGATACAAAATTTCAATTTTGGCATACAGCGATCGTGTTTTTGATGTTCTTGGCGGCATCAAAAGCATAGATGAAGTGGCGAGAATGAAACCGCTTGAGAATATTAAAACACAGCGTTTAACGGATACAGCAAAGGCTTTTGCATCGGTGGAAAAAATTTTGCTCAAAGAACTTCCGGGATTGCAAGATTGTCCGGCGCCTCTAGTTTGCCACATGACTGACGGTGCCTATACAGGCGAAGATCCCGAGCCGGTCGTTAAGCGGATTATGGAGCTAAAAGTTCCTGACGGCCGTGTTTTGGTAGAAAACATTTTCATTTCTGATGAAATAATGGCTGAACCGATTGCTGATCCGAAAAGATGGCCGGGCATTATGCCGGATACCAGGCTGAATGATGAATACGGCATGAAACTGAAAAGGCTTTCCAGTCCTTTGCCTGAAAGTTATCGGGAAATGATGGTTGAAACGGGATATCAAATAGAACCTGGTGCTTTGATGATGCTGCCGGGAACAAACGGCGATTTGGTATCGCTCGGGTTTCAGATGTCAGCAGCCACACCCGTTCGATAGATTAGGAGTGAGTATATGTTTTCATTTTTATGCGATCAAAGGTCTGAAACACCTATAAACCGCTTATATGAAGATCCGTTTTTTTGTTTGTACGGCTATGCCAGATCCAATGAAACGCAGCAGCATAATGATGTTGGACAAGATTATTTGATTTTTAAAATTGACGACCGGTCGTGTGCCTTTGTGCTTTGTGATGGTGTCAGCTTATCCTTTTGCGGGGACATTGCTGCGAGGTTCTTGTCACATAAATTAATGGATTGGCTGAAAGTTTTTCATTTAAAAGACTTGCAGGATAAAGATGTGATGAAAGAGCGGCTTGAGGCGTATCTTCATGATATTGTTGACGAAGCGACTGAGCTGGTGGATAAAAAAACGCTGCCGCCGTCTATGCCTGTATTATTAAAAGATGTTTTAGAGGAAAAAAGAAAGCAAGGCAGCGAGGCTATGTTTGTTTGCGGCAGAGTGGATATGCTCAGTCCGGTAGCCAATGAAGCAAATGTATTTTTGGCTTGGGCCGGAGATTCCCGCATCCGCTTATGGGATCAGGAAGAAGAAATCACTAATCTCTTAGGGCATGATTTGAATAGCAATCAACGCTGGTCAACAAAGAGAGGTTTGGTAAACGGAGGCCTCCAAACGTTTGTTTCATCCGATGTTGACAACTGTATTGACCATTTAGCCGTTTACTCCGATGGCTTTCAGGTCATTGATCAGTTTAAGACTATACCGTCTGCCGAGTTCCTTCCATATTATATGTCAAAATCATTAGATTCACCCGCAAGCGACGATATTTCCTTTTTAGAACTTTTATGGTAGGGAGAGTGAGAAAGATGTCATCTATTATTGTAACCTTTATTCATTATGATAGAGAAATAGACTTATCCTTGCCGAATCATATTGAAAGTCAGTCTATCGCAATGGCTTTACATGAATGGCTTGGTCATGGGCACAGCCGGACCGGCGGCATTCATGACTTGGAATACTCATTTGACCTTAAGCACTGGTTCCGCCTAGAAAAACATCAAACCTTTGAAAGTGCAGGAATTTGGGACGGCGCTTTTTTGCGGTTGAGCAAAGAAGCTGTTTCTTCATTGCGGACAGAAAAGGATGTTGAAAAACATGGCTATGCCTTTTTAGATCATGCGGGAGAAAATGGCGATGATCACAATCATACAGGCCATGCGTGGAAAATCATAGATTAACGAGGGATGATATATGCGAAAATCACCATACTTTAAACGGTCTCCGCGGCTTAAATTAACATTGCCGACAGGAAAGATCATCGTACATAACCCGAAAAGGGAGCCAATGGCGCCCAAATTTAGTTTTGAAACGATGGTCATTCCTATTTTTTTAACGATCGCAACAGTGCTTATTATGTATTATTTATCAAAAACGCTATTTAAAAGCGGATACTATGCACTGTTTATGATGGCGATGAGCATTCCGATGTTAGGTTCATACATTGCGACAATCGGCATGTTCTTCCGAAAGAAAAAAGTACATAAGAAAGAAGTCGCCAAACTTCAAAACGAATATCTTCAGCAAATTGACCGCCACCGTGAAGAGATTGAAGAAATACGCGACAGACAAGTTCGTTTTTTGCGTGAAATGAATCCGAATCCGGATGATTGCGTACAAAGAATTCATGAGCGGGACAGTGCTTTATGGGAGAGGACCCCTAACACAGAAGACTTTCTAAATCTTCGCATCGGGCTGGGCACGCGGCCTTTTCAAATTAATATTCGTGTCCCGGAACAAGACGGCTACGATGTTAACCCGCTCATCGCTGAAGCGCAAAAGCTGAAGTCTGATTATCGTTCCTTGGCGAAGGTGCCTGTAACTATTCCGCTAAAAGAAAAAAGGGTGGTCGGTCTTGTCGGTGACCGTCAAGACATTCTTGAACTGGCTCGTGTCCTGATCCTCCAGCTTGTCACACATCATTCCCCGGAAGAAGTGAAATTAGCAGCAGCTTACGAGGAACAAGAAAAAGAAGAATGGCATTGGATGAGATGGCTTCCGCATATTTGGGATGAAAATCGCGAATCGCGATTTATAGCAGAGGGAGATGCCATGGCCCGGAAGCTGTTTGAAAAACTGTACAGTACATTAAATATTCGCAAGCTGGAAAAGGGATCAAAAAAAGACCGGAAAACAAACATACCTGAGTATATTTTCCTTCTGCCTAATGTGTCCATGCTTGAGGATGACGGTATCCTTCCGCTTATTCTTAATGAAGGGGAAAACGTTGGCGCGTGCACATTTATCATGGCAAAGAAAAAAGAAGACTTGCCGATGGAATGTGAATTAATTATTGAGGTCCAAGACGGTGTTGCCCAGCTGTACGAAACTTTCTCAACAGACGATGAAATTAAATTTACAGGGCTGGAAAAGGTAGCTCTAGATCATTTCTCATTAGTGGATGCAAAAGCGATGGCAAGAGAAATCGCACCGCTGCGCGTGAAACAATCAATTGCCGGCATTATACCAAAGGTGTTGACATTCCTTGAAATGTACCATGTCAACCGCGTTGAAGAACTGGACGTCATATCTAAGTGGAACAAGAACCGCTGTCCTTTGACATTGCCTGTGCCAATAGGGGTTCGCGAAGGCAGAAAAGAAGTGACATTAAACATTCACGATAAAATTGAAAAGAAAGGCCAGGGCCCGCACGGTTTAATGGCGGGGACCACAGGTTCAGGCAAGAGTGAAGTCATTCAATCATTAATTTTATCGCTTGCTGTAAATTATCATCCGCATGAGATGGCCTTTATGCTGATTGACTATAAAGGCGGCGGGATGTCAAATACATTCCAGGGTCTTCCGCATGTCATTGCCACAATAACGAACCTTGAAGACCCTCAATTAATCTCGAGAGCGAAGACGTCTTTGAGAGCGGAACTGGAAAGAAGACAGAAACTCTTTAATATGGCGGGAAATATTCAACATATTGACGAGTATTTCCAATCGGAATGGCGCAAAAAAGAACCGCTGCCTCATTTATTTATCATTATTGATGAATTTGCCCAGTTAAAGAAAGACCAGCCGGAATTTATGGATGAACTGATCAGTATTGCGGCGATCGGGCGTACACTGGGTGTTCACTTATTATTAGCCACACAAAAGCCTGCCGGGGTTGTCGATGAAAAAATCTGGAGCAACTCGCGCTTCCGCATTTGCTTGCGCGTGCAGGATGATAATGACAGCCGGGAGATGATTCAAATCCCGAACGCTTCAAGAATCAATGTTCCCGGACGCGGTTATTTCCAAGTGGGCAATAATGAAGTGCTGGAATATTTCCAATCCGCATGGAGCGGTGCCGATTACCAACCTAAAGACGAAACAGAGTCTGAAGAAATTGTTATTGCCGAAGTGAATCTTGATGGTTCAACAACTCAAAAACAAAAAATAGATGACGGTGAAGAATCGCATTTGAAACAAATACAAGTGCTGATTGATTATATAAAAGAAGAAGCAGAGAAACACAATATTAAGCCGCTGCCGGGCCCTTGGCAGGAACCGCTTCCTGAACAGCTCCCACTTTCTAAGATCGTTTCTATCGACAGCTGGACTCCGGCAGCATGGGAAGAAGAAAAGGATTGGCTGGAGCCTAATGCCGGCATAATTGATGATGTGAAAAATCAAGCGCAATATCCACTGAAGCTTGATTTAAATGAAGGGCATCTGATCATTTACGGTATGCCGGGCTCAGGAAAGACAACCTTTTTGCAATCCATATTAATGTCTCTGTTCTTTAATCATGCACCCAGGGACTTGCATGTATATATAATCGACTTCAGCCGGCAAATGAGAGAATTTGCTAAGTTTCCTCATGTCGGGTCTGTTGTACATGAAGATGAAACAGAAAAGATGCAGCGGATGCTAAAGTTTTTCCTAAAAGAACTCAGCAGACGAAAAGAATTATTTGCGAGTGAGGGCGTTGGCTCGTTAAAAACTTACAGAAGCGTATCTGGTGCGGACATGCCGGCGCTGATTTTGATGATTGACGGCTATCAAAGGTTTAAAACAAGTTTTCAAACTGAAAATGAACAGCTTGAAATATTGCTAAGGGAAGGCGCGACCTACGGGCTGATCGTCTTAGTGACTGTCAATCAAACCAATGATATATTTGAACGCTACCGCAGCAATTTTGTTTCAGCCGTTTCATTTGAGCTGGCAGATCATACTGATTATTATTACGCCGTCGGACGGCCGGATATCTCAACAGAGAATCTTCCGGAAGGCCGTGGTTTTGTCAAAGGCCAAAATCCGCCTCAAGTCTTTCAAGCCATGCTGCCATATGACGGGGTCAATGAGCTTGAAAGAGTGGCATTCATCAGAAGATGGTCTGAGAAAATGGCCGAGGAATGGCATGGAGAACCGGCAAAGGAAATCGCTATGCTGCCAAAAGAGATAAGCTTAGACCAGCTTATGAGCCAATTTCCGCCGGAAGAAACGAAGGAGCTGCCGTTTGGCCTTGATGTTGAAGACCTTGAATGCCAAACGATTCAATTAGATGAGGCTGACCATGTCTTTGTGACTGGCAGAGTGGAGTCGGGCAAAACATCACTGCTGCAGACATTGGTGCTGTCATTAGCCTATCAATATTCACCGGACGGGATAGATCTCTACTTTATTGAATTGGAACCAAAATTAAAAGGACTGATGACATTGGCTAAATTGCCGCATGTTAAAGGCTGTGCCAATGATCTGTCTCAGGCTAAAGAATTAATCGCCAATCTGGCGAAAATCGTTGATGAACGCAAGCAATCAAGCCTCGCCTTCGGGAACATGCCGGGATTTGATGATGATGAGGAGACTTACGCACCGCTCGTTATTGTCATTGATGATGTTGATAACTTGATGCAGCAAATGAATATGGACTTTGAAATGAAAGATCATCTCGATAAATTGACAAAACAGGCGCGGCTTAAAAATGTTCATTTCTTAATAGCGGGCACACTTTCAAGCATAAATACAAGCGACCCATGGTTTATGAATATTAAGAAAAAATACGTCGGCTTTTTGCTGGGCTCAACGCTGAACAGTGATTTGTATTTCTTTAATATAAGGCTGCCGCACTCCGAAACGGACAAAGAATTGCCTGCAGGCGACGGTTATATGATTAAAGGCAGGGAAACCAAAGTTAAAATCGCGATGCCGTTTGGTCATCCGGATTCGAGAAATGAATGGTTAAATCGGATTTATAAGAAATATGCTGCCGGCACTAACAAACGTTAATCATGTGATAAAAGTCCTGTTTTAAATAAGTGTTTAAAAACTTGTACATTACAGGGTCTTTGTACCAAGGTCTTTATACCTTATTTCAGGGCTGTTCACGTTAAATTAATTTATCCTATTCAATGAAAATATAAACTTATTAGTCATTTTAATAAAAATCGCTATTTAATCATAGTTCCATAGGCTCATAAATTAGCCATGTTATTCACATAGAGGAAAAAGTGTTATATATTGGACTGGAAGAAAAAAACTGAGGGAGATGATTTTTCATGTCAATGAGAATTCTCGTAACTCCGGAAGAACTTGATGGCATCGCTCAACAATTTAAAAACGGTGCTGAAAACGGCCGTCAACAAACACAACACCTTTACCAAGCCCTTCAATCCCTTGATGGCAAATGGGACGGCAACACAAAACAACGCTTCTTCAATCAATTCAATGAATCACGCCAACACATGGAAGCGTATGTGCAGCTTCTTGAATCTATTGATCAAGAACTTCGCGCTATTGCCAACCGCTTCCGTACTGCGGATGCTCAGTAATTATTGAAGAAGTTCTCATGCAAAAGACTAGTCATATGTATATTGACTGGTCTTTTGTAGTTTTGTTATTGCCATGTTTATTCCTTTTAAAATAGATCATTTGTTGAAAATTTATCCAAATCATTTAGAGAGTTCCGCTGCAGCTTTAGAAAAGTCAATTTCCGACTTAAGATTATTAGATTCCCAGGTAACAGGGATTGTCCAATCCTTATCTAACGATTGGAAATCAAATTCTAAAGATAAATTTATTAATGAACATAAGCAGTTAATAACCGAAATATCAATAGCTATTGAATCTTTACATAATCAAATCGCATATATTCGTCAAACGGCTGATTTAGCAAGGGATGCCCAGCATAAAGAAAAATTAGCAAGACTTAACGATCATCATTAAGAAGGAGAAAGATGATGGGGAATAATCAAATTGATATTAAGCCATCTGAATTAAAAACAGGAGCTTTAAGGTTAGCTAGTGCTAGAGATTTTGCAAATTCAATTAATGCCAGCATTGCAAGCGCATTAGCAAATGTTCCGGTAGGTTATAATGACCTCTCTCTTAATAGCGTTATAAGTAAAATTTCTGATATGGAAAGGACATTATCTGAAACAGCAATAAAATTTGAACAAGCTGATAATCGGATAGATTCTATTCTATTACAAACGGTGCCGGGTTTTACGGGAATAGTTTCTAAGGAAAATGGATTTAATAAAAAAGGATTATTCAACGGAGCAAATTTCGGTGTAAATCATACCAATGCATCTTTAAATACCTCTCCTCTAAATGAACAACTTGGTGGGGATGCAAAAGGGGTATTTTTTGAAAATGATATTATAAATGAGTATAGAACCCCGAGTACGGAATTTAAAAGAGGGAATATAAAAAGTCAGGATCAACCAGCAAATAAAAACTCTAATAATTTATTAAACAAAATAAAAGCTTACGATGCCGAGTATCAAAAAATTTACAAACATAATCATTATGTCTTTAAACCTTCGGACCGTTTATCAATGGCGGGTAATTCTAAGAAAAATGGTTTATATGCAGAAACATTGTCTGGAGAAGTTGATGTTAGGATACCGAAAAATATAAATACACTAATTACAGATGCATTATCTGGTAGTAAAATTGGTGGTCAAGCCAATGCATCCTTAGCTAATGTTGGCGCCAATTATGGAAGATTTAAAGTTTATGAGAAAGTTGGAACCGCTCAGGCAGTTTTACAGGTCAAATCAGGATTTAATGCAAGTGCTAAAGCAGCATTTGTAGACTATGGTGCGGGAATGGGACCATTTAATACTGATGTAAAATGTGGATACGGAGAAGCAGTGTTTAAAGCAAATTACCATATGGTTAAGGCAGGGGCAAAACTTGATGCTGCAAAAGCGGAAGGAGAAGTTAAAATCGGTTTGCCTTTTACTGAAAAAAGTTTAGTTATTGGTGGCGATGCTGCTTGGGGAAGTTTAGGGGTTGAAGCAAGTATTGGTACAGAGAGTGAATTAGATGTTGGTCTAGGCCTAGGACTTGGAGTAAAATTAAAGATAGAATAAAATTTAAAACCGAAAGGTGCTTTTAATGATGTCAGTTTTACTTAAATGGCTTAAAAGAATAGTAGTGTTTGCCTACTTTTTAACAGTTATTTGTTCATTAATTAGCTTGTGGACATCTAATGAATCATATTTGCCTTATGAGAGACTTATTCTTTCAGTAGGTTATGTTTTGATTCCGATATTTGTTTTTACTGTTATATATAAATTTATTGAAGCATATATTAAACATTTTACCAAAAATTAAAAAGTTACCGAATTGAAAGGAGAACTGGAATGGATGATTTAGATTATTTACTTCCTATAGGTTCAGTTGTTTATTTAAAAGATATAGATAAGCAAGAAGTAATGATTTATGGTAGAAAACAAAAAAGAGAAAATGAAAGTAAAATTTGGGATTATGTTGGTTGTCCATACCCGCAAGGAAATATTTCAAAGGACTATAATATTTTTTTTGATCATAATCAAATTCTTAAAGTTATTTTTAAAGGATATGAAACAGAATCAGAAATTCAATTAAGACGTAAACTAGTAGAACTTCATTTAGAACTTAATAAACATTCTAATTAAAGGAATTATATAGTGGAGATAAATCTTACAATAAACTAAAAGATTTTTATAACCTTATTATTTGATTTCTTTTTTAATTAATTTCCAATCAGAAATAAGGTTTAAGTAATGTTTAATTTTGAGATTGTATATGATCAAAAGAAAATGGATTTAGGTAAGTTGTAAAAGAAATAATTGAGAAATGTTAAGGAGTTTTAAGATGAAGAAAATGATTACAAAAGTTTTTGGCAAACCTCACGAATCAAAAGCATTTCGGTTCTATTACTGGTTTGCTGTAACAGTATACTTTCTAGCCATCTTTATTTTCTTGTTACAGTTTCTAATTCTAGCCTTTATTGATTTATCACAAGCATATAAGCCTTTGCTTTCAGCTGTTTTTGGTGGTATCGTATTTCCGTTTTTATTCCGAGTCGTCTATGCTACTAATACAGCAATTTATGATAAATCAAAGGGATCTAAGGGCAAGTAACTGATCAATTATATATTTCTATATTATTTAGGTTAATATTACTCTATAACTCTTGATGCTAGTATAAATTCATGGACACGTCTAAGTTAAATTTTTAAATGATTGACTATACTGAAAACGAAAGGATGTGTCCTTATGGGTAACCAAAAGACTGGCAAAAAGTTTAATGAAGACTTCAAAAAAATGATTGTTGATCTTTATAATACCGGCAGCTCCGTAAAAGACTTAAGTAGTGAGTATGGCGTATCGGATGTATCCATCTATAGTTGGGTCAAGAAATATTCCCCAATCAGCTTGGAAGACGGGAGTTCAGTCACTTCTGATGATTATAACAAGCTACAAAAACAGATTCGCCGCCTTCAGGAGGAAAACGAAATCTTAAAAAAGGCTATGGCCATATTCGCAAGAAAGTAAGTCGCAACGAGCTCGTTTCCGTTATTGATCAACATAAAAATCAATATTCAATCCAAACACTTTGCAAAATATTAAAGATACCTAGAAGTACGTACTATCGATCTCTACAACATGTTGAATCTAATCGTGATCAGGAAAACAAAGAACTAACCAAAAAGATCATGGAAATTCATACAGAAAGCAAACAGCGTTATGGTGCTCCAAAGATCCATTTCATTCTTCAAAAAGAAGGCTATATGGTGAGTTTAAAAAGAGTACAACGTTTAATGAAAAAAGCTGGCATTCGCTCTATCATATCAAAAAAATACCGTCCATATTCAAGTAAACAAAAAGTGGAAGAACAGGAAAATTTGCTAGAGCAGGATTTTTCGACAAGCTCTATCAACGAAAAATGGGTGGCGGACATTACTTATATCCATACTATTAAAAACGGTTGGTGCTATTTAGCTTCTGTTATGGGTTTGCATTCTAAAAAGGTTATTGGCTATTCCTTTTCACGAACGATGACAACTGATTTGGTAATAAAAGCACTAGATAACGCGTACGCCATTCAATCTCCAAAAGAAGGTCTTGTTATTCATACCGACTTAGGTACTCAATATACGAGTGAAGAATTCAAAGGATATGTTCAGTCAAAAGGCATGAAACAGTCATTCAGTCGCAAAGGTTGCCCATATGATAATGCGTGTATTGAGTCTTTCCATGCCATTTTGAAGAAAGAAGAAATCAACAACGTTAAATATATAGATTATCCGACAGCCAAAAAAGCTTTATTTCAATATATTGAAGGATGGTACAACCGAAAAAGAATTCACAGCAGCATTGGTTATAAAACGCCTCAAGAGATAGAAGACTGTATTCGGCATATTGCCTAAACACTAACTTGTGATTGTGCACCCGCTTTATATGGAGTGGCGGGCATGATAGCCTTGTTTGGCGATGCCGATGTTTTAGACATCTGGCTTCTCGGCAGGAGAATCATGCCCGCAGAGGCTCCATGTCAAGCGACATTGCCTTCCTACCTTCTTAATGGGCAGGCACTTAATTGGAAATTAACTTTTTTGTGTCCAAAAAATTGACTCAGATCCAGATCTGTTGTGTGCTTAAAAATTGGATTTATTTAATTTGATATAGGTGTGGAATCAATGTCTTTGAAGACGGTAAGAAATATCATAATATGTGTATATTTTGCTACAGTTATTTACTTTAACTGTCAAACTTGGTTTTTCCTACAATAGTCACTGTGTGATAAAGCGGCAAGTACGATCGCATCTTTTCTAGTTCCATTATTTGTTTATAACGTTATATACAGAATGATTAAAATTTATAAGCAAAAATAATATTGATTCAAAGAGATTTATAATACAGATACATAATAGATTTCTAGTATTAAACGCAATAAAAATGTTATAGATTTCTATATTAATGATCGCGTCAATATTACGCTATAACCCTTTTTATAACATCGTGAGAAAGAGCAAAAATGGATGATACTTTCTCGAAAATGTTTTTAACCCAAGTATCATGAATAGAGGTCAATGAAATGAGCTTTCAACCAGAAGTTAGAGAAGCGATTATCCTTTTTGGGAAAAAATATATATTCACGAAGCATCCAGCGGTCGTTGGGCTCGATATGCCGTATGGCCAAGAAGGCAGGCAGGGAACTGTTTATCAGCTGGAAGCGGCGAGAGGCTCAGCTAATCGTTATATTGCTTTAAAGGTTTTTCGAAATCGCTTTAAAAATAAACGGCAAACGGAAATCGCAAATATTATTAAAAAATATGCCGTGAAACCCGGCTTATCCGCTTGCCGGAGGGCCGTGATTGACGAAAGCAATCACCGGCAGCTGATCAAAAAGCATGAAGACTTACAGTATGCTTTAACGATGCCGTGGATAGACGGGCCGACTTGGTCGGATATTCTTTTGGATGAACAAGCACTGTCTAAAGAAGATTGTCTTTATATCGCTTGCTATTTTGCCTTTGTTTTGAAACAAATGGAAGAATCCCAGCTTGCTCACTGCGACTTATCATCAAGCAATGTGATGATTCCGTTTCTTAGCCAAGAGAGAACATCCCAGTCTTTTTCAGATGTAGAATTAATCGATATCGAGGAACTTTACGCACCTGAGTTGCAAAAGCCAAGAGCGCTTCCAGGAGGTTCGCCGGGCTATGCGGCCAAGTATGTAAAGGAAGGGGTTTGGAATCGGCAGGCTGACCGATTTTCCGGAGCCGTTCTTTTAGGCGAAATGCTGACATGGCATCTTGAAGATATTCGCAAGCTGAAGGCCGAGGATATGAATGTGTTCCATCCGGATGAGCTGCAAGAAAAAACGGAAAGATACCGCGCTGTGTCAAAAGCCCTCAAACAAACACTTGGTAAAGGAGCGGAAAAGTTATTTAAGCAAGCTTGGAACAGTTCCAAACTTGAAGAATGTCCGTCTTTTTCGGAGTGGTGGGCGCAGTTTCCTAAAGAAATAAGGGAAAAGGTTGCTCAACAGGAAAACGCTTTATTAGAAAAGAAAGAGAAGCATCATGATCAATCATCTATCAAAATAGAATCATTGCTAAAAATTGCTTCGGCTTTTGAGGGGATAGGGAACAAAGAAGCCGCTCAAAAAGAATATAAGCATATTATTGACAGTTACCCAGAGTCGAAAAATGTTGTTGAAGAAATAGAGTTAATGCTTAAAAGTGCCGCATCAGCTCTTGAATCTGAGGAGCCCGAGCTAAAAGACTATCTCGAAGCGGCCAGCTATTTTGAAAAAATCGGAGAGTTAAAGACAGCTGTTCTATTTTATGAAAGAGCAAAACAGCTGCCATTCTTGGACTTTGCAACAAAAGAAGAACTGGATATTATCCAAGATAACCTTCAGGAAAAAATTCGCGAGGAAAACAAGCGGGAGTCAACCGAAGCCACTCTGGAAAAAATTTTAAAAGAGCAGAGGGAGCAAGAACAATCCCGTTCAGATTTCAAGCCCTTGCCGCGGCAACCCATCAATGAAGGACCCGGCTTTTTTGAGAAATGCAAGACATTTGCTGTTAAAAGAAGGTATATGCTGCTGGCTGCATTTATTATTATTTTAGGTTTTATAGTACTGGCATGGGGCATTCACCATTCAAAAGAGAAGAAGCGGGAGGCATTGATTGCTCAAGGGACGGCCGCTTTTAACGATCAAAAGTATGACCAGGCGGCACATTATATCAAAAAGGCCATTGACCAAAAGCCAACACAATCTCTTTATACTAAACTGGCAACCATTTATATTAGCCAAGGGAAATATGATGAGGCCATTCAATATTTAAATGATCTCTTTCTTAATGACAAGCTGTCCAAAAAGAATCAAGAAGCCTATTACTTAATCGGACGCTCTTATTTTCTGATGAAAGATTATAAAAATGCCATCAAATATTATGAAAAAGCGCGTAAAGCCAAAAAAAGCATATACCAGCAAGATGTTATTAGAGATTTGGTGATCAGCTATGCTAACAATCATGAATACAATAAAGCCAATGAACGGGTTGTTCAACTAAAAGGAGACAGCCAAACATCTAAGGCATTTGTAGAGAATCTAAAGGGCGAGCTCTATGAATTGCAAGGAAAAGACGAAGAAGCGATTAATCAATATAAGCTGGCTGTCGACCTTGAAGGCGGCAGCGAACGGTATGTTGAGAACTTAGTCGATATGTATTTAAAAGTAAACAAAACAGATGCTGTTGATGATAAGACGAAGGTGGCCACGTACCAGCAAGCGATATCATTAATGAACGATTTGCTAAAAAATGACTTTTCCAATGTTGATTATTTAAACCGTCTGGGGCAGCTCTATTACGATTTCGGTTCTTATTATGAAGATAAAAAGAATCCAAAAAGCAAAAACCTTTACGAACAGTCGCTGCAATCCTATAAGCAAATTGTTGATTTAGGGATAAAAAATCAAAACGTTCTTCTTAATATGAGCATTTTATATGAAAAGCTTAATCAAAAAGGCAAGGCTGATAAAAATTATCAAAAAGTCATTCGCACTTATCCGGACTTCGGACATGCCTATTTCACTTACGGGCTATTTAAAATCGAACAGCACAAATATAAAGATGCTGCAAAGCTATTCGAAAAAGTCATCGACTTGAATCAAAATTCATCAGAAGTATCCATTGCCAAGAACCGCATTAAAGAAATGAAAGATAAAAAATTACTCAAATAAAGGAGGCATCTTTTATGGCAGACGAAAACAGAGAGAATAAAGGCCAATCAAAAATGCGCAAAGTGATATTATCAACATCTGTGGGTGCCCTTGTTGTATTAGGCTGGGGGGCCGCAGCTTATGAATGGCTGGCCAATGATTCTGATTCCGTAAACAGTAAAGTCAGCGGTGAGCAACTGCACCAAAAAAGCACTTGGGGCAATCACTTTAAAAGCGGCAGTCAGCTCAAAAATAAGCACCATGGCATTCAGCTAAACACAGATAAAAATCCCGTTAAAAATGATCAATTGAACCCAAATGACACAAATCAGCTGGCAAAAAACGCTGGATTAGACACTTCGCACAGCCTGGCGCTGAACACCAATGATTCTGATGATCAAGCCTATCTAGTTGACACATCAGGCAAGTCTGACAACCCGGTCGTTGCCTTATCTGTAGACTCAGATAAAGTTAAATTGCCAACGCCAAAACCAAAAACGACATTGCCAATTGTTAATGTTTCAAATAATGACAATGGCGGGTCTGGAAATGTGTCGCCATTTCAGCCTATCCATGGCGGCAGTGATATTGATGAGTCTGAAGACAATAATGATTCAGCTGTTATTCCGGTGCCAGGAGATCAGCAATCCGGGGGCGAGGTCGTAATATCAGGAAATTCTAACGATAATCCAGGGGGTAATGACGAAGATCAAGCCGATCCTAATGACCCTCAGAATGGCAATCAGAATGGTGAAAATGAAACAACTGACGAAAATGGAAACAATCCGCCGCCATCTATACCGCCTGGTTCAGAAGGCAACGGCAGCCATAACGGCGGTTCTTCAGAAGGAACCGGAAATCAAGGCAATCAGAATAATCAAGGCGATCACGGAGATCAAGGCAATCAAGGTAATCAAGGTAATCAAGGCAATCAAGGCAATCAAGGTGATCACGGAGATCAAGGCCATCATGGAGGCCATGACGGTCAGGGCGGCACCTCATCAGGCGGCAGCGGATCAGGCAATGGGGGAGATCAGGGCAATCATGGCAGCGATCAGGGGCATCACGACATAGCTTTAGTTGTTCCGGAATCTCTCTACGAGAAAATTCAATACTTTTATCATGCCGGAAACTATTATAACGTCTTATTTTATGGTCAAGACTTCACATCATCGAATGAATGGATGCAAAAACAAGTCACCGACATGCTTGTGGATTCGATTACTCAACGGTTGGCTCATTCGGACGATGATGCAACGAAGCAATTAATCAGTTCGTTGAATATCGATAATCAAGATGTGAAAAATGCTCAAGAAAATATACGCAAAGAATTGTTTAAGCGATTTGTAGAAGATGAAATGGATGTCTACGTTCACCAGCATGCTGATGATCCAAACGGCGATAACGCAAAAGACATCGTTTATTATGCAGGAAAATATAACGATTTGTTTAATAAGCCAATTCACTCTGGCGCTGCCAACGATGCTGCTCAACATTTAGTAGATGCCGCCAATCAGCAAGCTGATGAAAAGGATACAAACAAAATTATTGAATCACTCAATAAATATGAGATTGCACATCAATTTGCACCTAATGAACCTCAATATGATGAAGAGTTAGAAAACAGCAAAACCATGGACTTGCTGGATGATTTAGGAAAACGCCATAAAAAACATTATAAAGATCTTAAAGGAAATAAAGCGGAAGCGCTGGATAAAATTCAGCAAGATGGCGACCATGTCCGTGTGATTGAACAAGGGGGCCCGCTAGCAAAAGATGACGGCATTGCCAAAATCATAGAAAAATCCAGCCAAAAGCTTTTGGAAGAAACCAATCAATTAATGAATGACAATGATGCTTACACTAATAAAGACAAGCAATCCCAAATCATTAACCAATATAGAGTGCTTGCTGAGGATTCCGGCGTCCCTAAAGACATTGCCAAAGAAGCGGCCGAACAGCTATATCTTTACAGGCTGGCGGCTCAAGCAGAAAAAGACGCTGACAAAGATTTAACTAAAGCGGTCATTCTAGCTTCCGCTTCGGTCGATAAGGGGAATCATACGCCAGGTGCAAAAGCCATACTGGATGCCTTATCGAGCCGCCTTTTAGAAAAAGCGCCAAGCTTAAGCCCAGATAAGCAAGAGCAAGCTTATGAAATTTTAAGTACCCGTCCAGTGATCGATAAGAATATTGCCAAAGAAGCGGCAAAAAGAAAATTAGCTGTTTCTTATTCAAAATATGCCAAACAGTTGATTGATAACGGAAAATTCGCAGATGCCGTCCTTTATGCCAGCGAATCTAACCGCATGTATCCAGAAATGAAAGGCGATAATAAGGATACGATGTCACAAGCCGCCGTCGCTTTATTAAAAGAAGCCAGTGCATCCAGTGATTTAAGCGAAAAACAAAAAGGCTACCGGACGATTACAAGCGCTGTCGGCATGCCGGAAGACAAAGTCAAACAAGCGTTAGCGGGTCAGGAAGCCATTGACAGTTACAATAAAGGCATTGACAAAAATGTTTCAAATGAAGTTGCTGTATACTATCTCGGACAAGCCTATGAAAATGATATCACTCATTCACTTGCAAAAGATCCATTGGTTAATAGATCGCAAGCTTTAATCAATGAAGCAAATAAAATCAAAGACAGCAATCCTAAATTGGCCGCACGCTACTATGAAACACTAATTAAGAAAACACCGGATATCGGCCCATTAGCCAATCTAAAAGCGGAAGCAAGCCAAGCCTTAAAAGACATGAACAAAAAAGCTGCTCATGCTGTTAACGATAACAACAGCAGCCAAGAAACCAGAAAAACACAAAGCAAGGAGCAAGATTCTCAAAATGACAATCACAAGAATACGCAAATGCCAGAATCTAAAAATAGCCGGGACGAGAATAATCAAGGAACGCGAAATCAGGATAATCAAGACAATCAAAGCCAACAAAAGAATTCACAAGATCAAGTAAACCAAAACAGCACCGAAACTGAACAACAAGACAGCACCAAAACACAAGATAATCAGGCTCAGGAAACACAAAAAAGTCAAGACATCACAAACACTAATCAAAGTCAAAAATAAAATTTAACAGGCTGCCATCTGTGCAGCCTGTTCCTATAAATAGGTTCATTTCATAAAAACATAGAAAGGGTCATTTCAATGAAGACCAGAACACCTGAATTCATATTGAGTTTAATAGGCTTTATCTATATTTACACAACATTTATATTTGCGTTTTTTACTAACATTGGCATTGGTGATGTGATTGGCTTCAGCATTGGTTATGATGTCGGCAGCAACATTGGCGTCGTGGTAGCCGTTGTCTTCTCGCTTATGTTTCTAGGCTTTGCCATTGCCGCACATATTCTATGCGGGACAAAAGAAAAAATTAGAAAGAATAATAAATTAGCCGGTTCTTGGCTCCTGGCAATTGGCATTCTCTCTCTTATTATTAATATCTTTTTCTTCCTGATATCCGGCATATTATTGATAATCGCCGGCGGGATGGCATTGAGTGATGATAAGGGGGAAACCGGTGATATGGGAAAACAAGATGTTGGTGAGAAAGACATTTAATAGTTAAAACAGTGCAAGATTACAATAAAACCGGGGGCATATTTATGAATGAATATATCATATTAACCAATAAAGAGATTTACGTATTACAAAGCATGATTGAAGCTCCAGTAATTATCGGAATGGAAAATCCCTTCCTTGGGTTATTGGGAAAAGAAATTGAAGAAGAATGGAAAAATACCGTTTCTGGATTAATTGAAAAAGGCTTTATTGGTATAGATAACGAGAGTGCATGGATTGATGAAGATCTCATTATTTATATGTCAATTATGGCAAATACAAACGTTGTTCTGCAAATTGATTCACCAGATGAACAATTGCCGTTATCCATCTTTTATTTTACTGAGGAGTACACGGTTGAATGTGAACAAATAAATCATAACTTGTATAAATTATCGAGGCGGGGATCGCCAAGTGAAACTTTCCAACATGTTATTTTGCCTAAACTAGGTATCGATCAATTATCAATTAGTAAAAAAGGACGGCTACTACTGCCAGGTCATTTCGTTAACGATTTTTGCAAGATTAATAGAATACCAGAATCGCTTGTTAATCAAATAAATCAATTAAATAAAACTGAACAGGGCAGAAAGCTATGGAAAGACCTCAAAAAGTCGCTTGACAAGGCTGACCGGTTCCGGGGGATGATGTTCTTCTTCTACCATCATGATCAGTGGTCTGTTGAAGGGCTTATTACCCTTTTCTCACCGGTAAATAATTGGGGTTTTAAAATGGTTAATATTAACAATAAAGAATATTTGGAAGCAGAACAGGTTGATTTGATAGGTATGACGAAAGAATACATATCTGTTATTGACAGAGCGGTTTCAGGAGGAAAAAGCCTTCTGTGGAACTAAATAAGCACTATACTCTTTTAAATTCCACCTTTACATAATATCAATAAGAAATAAATGGTTAAATTAAAGGAGTTGTTAATAAAATGGGCAGAATTATGGTCGATCCGGAGGCATTACAACTATTTAATCATCAATTACTTTCGTTTGCAGATAACCATTCATCCACTCAACAATATTATCGAAATGCCCTTCAATCATTAACAATCGAGCCAAAAATCAGCTCGCAAATACATGCAATGATTTCTCAATTAAACAGCCAAGGCAGCCAAGTTGAGAATAATACGAATAACCTGTCTCAATACCTTAATAGAAAATTAAATATATTTTTAGATGCTGATAATATGCCGATTAATCTTAAGGCTTTGGGGTCAAGTGAATTAGGACGGAGTTACGTTTACGGTTCTTTAGCAAGTCAGCCAAGAGTAAAACAACAAAATGTAAAAATGTGTTATCCGATTGATTCATCAGGAGCATTAACGGGTACAGGAGCGAGTCTTAAAAATAAGATAAATGAATTTGAAGATAATGCCATTCCAACTGCCAATTCAATAATTGGCAATAGCAGGAGCGCCTATACTTTAAGTAAAGCGTATCTAAGATATCGAAAGGGATTTGGAGTAGCTAAAGGCTTTTATGTAACTGCAAAAGGTGAAAGGCGTTTAAGAGTGGCAGTAAGCAATCCTCATGTTGAAGGCTTTAATAAAAAAACATACAGTCAAACGAATGCAACAAATTATAAAAAACTTTATAAGTGGGTGGACCCAAAAACTGCAGTTAAGGAGAATTTAAAAATAACAAGGAACGGCTGGAAATTTAAAAGCGCAGGCGCTTTTACATACCTTGGTATTGGATTAAACGTGGCACAGGATATAACCTATGGTGTAAGGCATAATCAAAAAGCAAGTACTATTGCTGGTAATTCTATTGGCGATGCAGCCTTGGGTTTAGCAAACTCGGCTATATCAACAGGTGGCGGTGTTTGGGCAGGAGCAGCTATAGGAACATTTATTGGTGGACCTGCAGGGACATTGGCCGGAGCGTTAGTTGGATACGGGATTTCTAAGGGACTTTCTTATATTGAAAATATGAAAATATATGATATTGATCATGATGGTAAAAAAGATAGCCTATCTGATATTGTAAAAAAAGAGACTTCAAAAGGTCTTCATAAAATTGGTTCTTTGCTGAGGTGATAAAATGAATTTAAGTGAGAAAACCCATCAATTTTATTTGAACATTGCGCCTCCAGATTATGTTCGAAACGGAACAATTGCGTTTCTTATTGTTATAAATGTATTTAGTGCTCCGAGTTTATTTTATAATGTTAATTCTTTTTATTTTTATTTGAGCTTAATTCCCATGATTTTATGTGATTTGTTCGGTTTAATATTTATCTTTGCTCCGTACAGATTTGAATTGTTGTTTGTTTTATTTACAGGTTTTTTTGGACTGTGCAGTTCTCTTATCAGTTTTGCCAGCAGTCAATCTATAATGATTCATGATTTAAATATAAGAAATCATTGGGTGCTAGTTACTAATATACTGTTATTGTTAATTGCAGGGGTTTCCGTATATATTTTTCATTTTAGAGCGCTTGTTAACGGTTATTTTGAAAATGTTTCAACTGCGGTTAGTTTCCCTATAATCTCCATTGTAACGGGGGCTGGTTATCTTACGTCACAAGTTGCAATAGTTGTTTTCCATAATATCAATATAGAAACCATTTCATATTTGTTTTGCCTTGAGCTTTTTGTTGTATGCGGCTTATTAATAAGTGTATGTATACACAAATATTTTTATATGGTTAAGCATAAAGACGATCTCAAAAAATTGCATCCTGATTTAGGATTAACTAAAAAGGAACGACAAAAAAATTTTAGATCTAAAAAAAAGAGACGGAATTCATGATTACTGGAAAGCCCTGAGATTGCAAGCTGGGGCAACGCTATTCCCTTCTTTTTCTTAGAGCCTATCTTTAACACAAAACAATAAGAAAAATAGTTTATTAAGAAAAGGTAGGTCCCTTATTTTCTTGTCCTTTTGTCATAGATAAGCGATGAAAGAAATCCACAATGAGGGCATCGTTCCTCATCTGTTCTTTTATCAACATACATAATATTGTGTGAAGAATAAATTTCTTGATTAACAACTTCGTACTCTGGCAACTCTAGTAACACGGAAAACACTTGAAAACCTCTTTAATGTTTGTGTGGTGCTAACATTATTGCCGGGAATTCTAAAGTGTTTTCCTTTTTGTGTCAAAATCACAAAAAGTGATAATGAATCAGGTTAACTAACGGGGAATATCCTACTCTTTACAGTTTTGTTCATCAAGGAAGGTGAAAGCGAGTCTCCTAAATATGAAATTAAGTGAAAAAAGTCATGAATTTTATTTACGTATAGTACCTGGAGGAATGATTCGTAATGGAACACTTGCCTCTCTTTTATTATTAAACTTGACTGGTTTGCTAAGCCTAATTTATAGTCCAAGCGCTTTTTATTTTTATCTTAGCATTATACCAATGATACTTGGCGATCTTTTTGGATTATTATTCATTATAGCTCCATATAAATATGAATTGCTTTTTGTTCTTTATACTGGGTTATTCGGTGTCTTTAGTTCTCTTACTTGTTTTTCATGTAGTCAAGTGTTAATGATTCATGATTTAAAATTAAGGGATCAATGGATACCAATCATAAATCTACTATTGTTAATAATCTCTGGAGTGTTAATGTATATTTTCCATTTTCGGGCGTTGTATAATGATTATTATGCTAATACTTCCAGCGTAGTCAGTTTCCCATTAATTTCAATTGTAACTGGAATTGGATATTTAAGTACACAAGTTTTTACAGTTTTATTTCATAATGTTAATGTTGAAGACATTTCTTTAATTATTGCACTAGAAGCATGGTCAGTCGGCGGCCTTTTAATTAGTACCTGTATTCATAAATATTTTTATATGCTTCAACACAAAAAGGAATTAATTGAAAAGGAACCCGACTTAGGGATGACAAAAAAGGAACGTTTTAGAAAATTTGGGTCGAAAATGTAACTGGAAATTCACATTGAAGATTCTTTAATTGTATTAATTGATTTAATAGGACATTCGTAACAAATTTCATGAGTCTTTTGATAGAAGTAGTAGTAGGTTATGCTGTAAGGCGTTTTTTAAAATTATAAATGGCTCTTAGTTGTACAAGTTCATTTAGGGGCTTATGAGGCATCGGGGTGATTTTTTGAAATTAAGTAAAGACAGTCATAAACATTATCTAAAATTGATAAACGGAAATAAGATAAGACGAGGGGTTATTGCTTTTTTATTGTGTTTAAATTTAAGCAGTATTATGGGGCTAATTTATCATGTAAATGAACTATATTATGATATGAATTTAATTACGATGCTAGTAGGAGACTTATTAGGATTAATTTTTATTGTTGCACCTTACAAATTTGAGAGAGAGTTTTTACTGTATTTGGGCTTGTATGGCTTTTTCGCCATCATAAATTGTTTTGCTACGAGTCAGTCGCTAATTATCGGAGAACTAGGTTTTACCAATAAGCTTATAACATATATAGATATAGTATTGTTGCTCATTGTTGGCTTTGGATTTTATATTTTTCACATTTGGGCATTAAAAAATGATTATTATGTGAAAACGTCAAATTCGATAAACGTTACAATTATTATCATTGCTGTTGGAATAGCTTATCTATCTAGCCAAGTAGGCAGCACTTTTTTTACAAATATTGACTTTGAAACGCTATCCTTAATCATAGGGCTTCAATTGTTTATTATAGTTGGATTTATTATGACTACTTTTGTTCATAAATATATTTATATCTTAAAACATGAACAAGATCTAAAAAAAATGTATCCATATTTAGGACAAAGTAAGAAACAGCGCTTTGAGAATAGAAGACATAATAAACTAAAAGAAAAAAGTATCATTAAGGAAGGCGATAACAAATTCTTAAGGTGAATCAGAATATGTTATAGGTATTGAATGTATTATTGATGGCAGTCCGCCGCTAATAATTTCAAAAATAATAATCCCGAAAACAAGCAAAACGATGCTGTTTTCGGGATTTATTTAAGATTTAGCTTTTAAAGTACTTTTGAACAATATCATTCAACTGGTGAGGATCAAGGATAAATTCATCGTTGTTCGCTTTGAGCACATCATCGTACATCACTTGCCCTGTACCTTTGGCTTGAAAGTAATGGATTTGTTTGTCGGGATGGAAATCATTTTTGACCCCTAAGCCAATGCTTACCATATCTTCGGTAGTCATATTGGTTGCGACTAGAAACTTAGACATCGAATCGGCCAGCGCTGGAAGTTTTGTGATATTAGCCGGCTCCATGACTTTTTTGGCAATAGCAATTAAGGCTTGGGCTTGCATTTTCTGACGTCCAAAATCGGTGCCGGGTACTGAGTCGCGTTCGTGAACAATTTCGGTGGCCATTTTTCCGTTAAGCTGATGGGTTCCAGCTGTAATTGTCATGTTTTTGTCTTCTTTATACCATGGATGTGTAAAGGTCACATTAAATGGTACGTTCATTTCAATTCCGCCGATGGCATCGACCATGTTTTGAAGGCCTTGATAGTTCGTTTCGGCATAATAGTTAATCGGAACCCCGGTCAGGTTAGAAACCGCCTTCACGGTATCAATAATCCCTTGTTTTGGACCGTGTTTGATTTGAGATATATACTGAACGCTTGTCAGTTTTGTATATCCTTCCCCAGGTACATAGACACGCGTGTCCCGGGGAATGCTCATCACGTTATATTTATGGTTGTTTAAATCGGCATGAACGAGAATCATTGAGTCTGTATGCCCGACTGAATCTCCTTTTCTAGCGTCGGATCCTATTAACAGGATATTGAAAACACCTGATTTTTGCTTATAATTGCCGTCCGGGTTCCCAATGGCAGTTAAATGATTGAAGTGATTTGACGGGCTTAATTTATGAAGCCCATAAGCGCCGGCGCCTGTTGCACAAAGAATTAAAGCAAAGAAAACTAAGAGGCTTGTGCGCAAGACGCTGCGGCGCTTTTTAGGTTTCATCTGCGATCTTTTATATGAAGTTCTTGATTCTGTTTCAAATTCATTTCGTTCCATTTTCAGTGCTCCTTTTGTTTATAGTTTAACAGATAGCTAACAAGAGCGTTGCCTTTATGGACGAAGTTTGATTAACCTATCTACTGCTTTAATATGAATATTATATTTTGAAAGGGCCGGTTAGGCAATGACTTTTTAAAAAAAGTCTAACAAATAGTAAGTCTTTAGGCCTATGCCTTAAGATATATTTTAATGCTAAATCCTATTTCTGTAAATATGTTTTTTATTAAAAACCAAAAAACCTCCAACGAGAGGGTGTTAGAGGTTTTGCTAGTGCAGGACCGCTTTTGTTTGCCACTTTCCTTTTAATACGTAAAAATGTATAAAATATTCCAGAACAGTGATGATTAAGCTTAAAGTGAAGGCTCCTAATGCGCCTATATAGGCATCTCTAAATACATTTGATCCGAAGAAGATCACGAACATTGTAATGACAAAATCAGCAATGGTTGTTATCCAGAATGTGCCCCTTCTAAATAGCAATAATTCGACGGCAAAATTAATAAGACCGACAATAACTCCGATAATCACCGCTTCATAAGCCGTTCCATAATTAATTTGCACATTGCTGAACAAGTCCGCAATAATAATGATGACAGGCGTAAGGACAATTTTTAATATGACATTAGTCACAGTTTGCGATTCACCCCTTTTTTTGACGTTCTTTAAGCCATGTAACAATTGGCTCAAAAGACTGTTTATGTTTAGCTTTGTGAAAGGTTGAAAAAGGATCGCCTTTTGTTTGCAGACGTTTTTCGATAAGGTCTAAAGGATAGTGTTCAGGCCGCAGAGAAGAATTGACCTCATCCCAAAACAATGGCGCCGCAACAAGCGCCTCTTGATTTCCTCTTACTGAATACGGCGCGATAATGGTTTTTCCTTCGGCATGTTGAACAACATCAATATATAGTTTGTTTCCCCGTTTCTTTTTTAGTCGTTCAGTTGTAAAAAGTTTTGGCTCCTTTTCTTTAAGAAATTCAGCGGCAAAAGAAGTGAATAATCTTGTTTCTTCATAAGTATAGCGGTTATCAGGCAATGGAATATAGACTTGCAGCCCTTTATTTCCGGAAGTTTTCACAAAAGAAGTAAGGTGCAGCTTATCGGTGATTTCTTTAATAAGCAGTGCAGCAGTCACAGCCAATTGAAAGGCATCTCTTGAAGGGGGGTCAAGATCAAGAACAATTTCTGCCGGCTTATCTGTATCAATGGTTTGAAAAGGGACATGGAGTTCAAAAGCCAATTGGTTTCCAAGCCAAATGAGCGTTGGCAAGTCGGAACAGACAATATAATTGATGTCATCGATTATTTTTGTTTTAACAAAATCAGGAACATAGTCCGGACAATTTTTTTGGAAGAAAGATTCACCGCCTGCGCCATGAGGATAGCGAATAACTGTTAATGCGCGGTTTTTTAAGAACGGCAGCATAAAGGGGGCCATTCGGGTGAGATAATTGAGATAATCAGCTTTTGTTAATCCTTTGTCAGGCCACAAAGGTTTTGAAAGGCTGGTTAGGGTGACTTGCTCGCCGTCTACCGAAACAGCATGCCTGTCCGTATTATTTCCCATCACGATTTCCTCCTGTATCATTTATTACTTTATATTTTGGTTTAATGAGTTATAAATATGTTAGGTGTATGAAAAAGGTAAGGGAATGGGATAGATATTGGGGTTAATTGGGAAATTGTTGAATAAATCGGATTGATTAATGTGTTCATCAAAACGCCCTATATTTTCAATATGTTCTGCCTAAACTATTGAAAAAAAGGGAGTTACATGATGAATATTAAGCCTTTCATTCCTTTTGAACCCGTCAGAACAGATGAAATTCCTGAAGGTGATCAATGGATTTCACAGGTTAAGTGGGACGGTGTTCGCATTCTTACATACTCTGATGGAAAAAACGTACGTTTATTTAATCGAAAGCTTAATGAACGCACTTTTCATTACCCTGAATTATTAGCTATTAAATCATATTGCAAAGAAAAGTCTGTTATCTTGGATGGAGAGGTGATCGCCTTAGGAGATGACGGAAAGCCGTCATTTCATGAAGTAATGAGGCGTGATGGGATTCGAAAGTTAGAACGGATCAATGAATTAAGGAAAGAAGTGCCTGTCTCTTATATGATCTTTGATGTTATATATTGTAAGGATGAATGGAAAAATGATCTTGCTTTAAAAGACAGGCTTGATTTACTCAAACAAATCATTATCCCGAATGAACATATCCAAATAGTCCCTTCACAATCAGATGGAAATACTTTATTTGAAGTGATTAAGCAGCAAGAACTAGAAGGCATTGTCATTAAAGATTTAAATAGTAAATATTTGATTAACGGCAAAGATAACCGCTGGCAAAAGAAAAAAAATTATCGGGACATTATTGCTGTGGCAGGCGGAGCAACAATGCGCCAAGGCGTTGTTAATGCTCTTATCCTTGGTTTGTATAATGAAGATGGCCGGCTCATGTACGTTGGACACGCTGGTACAGGTAAATTAAAAAAAGCAGAGTGGAAAGAGCTGACAGAACGAGTGAAGCCATTAATGATAAACCATTGTCCTTTTATCAATAAACCTTTGAGAATAAAGGAGGCCATTTGGCTTGAACCGCGAATCACCGTCAAAATTAAATTTATAGAATGGACAAAAGACAAGCATCTTAGGCAACCGAGTATTCAAGCTTTTGTTAATATGTCACCGGAGGAATGCCTTTTTGAATGAATGCTATATATTTGCATAGGACCAAAAATCAGCTTATCTGTACGAGTTATTGCTTACATGGGCAGCCAATGATTGGTTTTTTAAGTCCGCCTTTTGGTTTTAAGGATGGTCTCACCATTTCCTTGGCAATAAAAACAAAATTCTTTTTTTGCTGCACAATATATGGATAGTCCCTTATGAACAATGACTGTCCCTAACGCATAGTTTTACTGTTATTGTCTTTCCAAAAGGGAGACAAATCTTATAAACACCATTTCCCTTACAGAATCAATTCGGTTTTTAAGATAGAAGGATTTCTACATCGACATTTTTATAGGGGACGATGAGATGAATGTTTTCTAGTCCATTTATTTTTGGCTTACTTAACACAAACAGTCTTTTGGTTAAAAATTACATATAGCGAGGCTGTTTTCATATGCTTATGATAATTTATTGACTATAAGCATATAGTGAGGGTCGGCTCATCGTTGTTTAATCGCTTCGCTCGTTTTTTCCATAGTGCCGTTTTCTTTATTGTTTTTTAACATTGGTAAAGAGCTAATAAACCCAAATATAGTTATAAGAGAGAGCAATATAAATATAAGTCTAATTGGAAATATATTCAAAAATACATTTACCATCAAAATAGTTATCATAATCGCTGCTTGAGGAAGGAGATTTAGGAAACTAAAAATTCTTCCCTGTTTATCAATAGAAATTGTCGATTGACATATGGTTAGAAATGCTGTTGAAAAAGTTGTATATCCAAATGCCAGTATAAATAAGGATAAACAAATTATAAAGGTATTCCATGCAAGAGAAAATAAAAGATATGAAAAACTTGAAATACTTATTCCAATCAAAAATAAGATTTTAGATGGGATTTTTTTAGAGATATAAGTGTTTAAAATGCCAGCAAGAATAAAAGCTATTCCACTAAAAGAAACAATAAATGAATATTCAGTTTCATAAATGTTTAACTCTCTTTTTAAATATAAAACTTCGTAAGTATCTATAGCTACACTTCCACATAAGTAAAAATTTGTTCTATTAGTTAGCTTATATGGATATTTATTTTTTCGTTTAGTGATAATAAATTTTCATCAACTGGTTTCAATGTCCTGCTGTGTACTGTTATGGCTGCTCATTATGGTGCCTGTTCGGCTGCTCCTACTATTTATACGAAACCCCATGACCGCCCTGATTTCCTGTTTTGGTTATATATAGAAATTAAACCTTTAATGGAAGGAAACCCCTTAAAATGACGGTTAAACAATTACTTTTTGTTATGATAATTGGATGTTTTTTAACTTTAAATGGGTTACTTTACTTTGAAAATAATAAAATGGGTATTATCGTATTTTTAATTTTTGCTTTCGGATGGGCTATAATCGCACGTTTTATAAAAAAGGATTGAAAAAATATGAGTAATGACCATAAATATATAACAAATTTTAAACGTTCATTAGGAGACAAGTTAACGACATTTGAGGTCCTGATTTATATAGCTTTCTTTTTACTAATTTTTTTACCTTTAACTGGACCCCAGTTTTGTTATTTTGATTTTTATTGCTTTTATTCGTTTTAGAGTAACCGATAAAAAAACTTAGGCGGAATTAGACGCATCTTTTTTAAATGAGCCCCAAATAGCTCTAACAATACCTGCAATAAAACCTAATGTAGCAAAATCAGTAAAAACGGTCGGCAAATCTATCAATACATCAAATATCAAATAACTTAAAATTAATGTCGGTACAAAATAGGCTAAAAATGTTCTTAAAAAGGTAATGACTTTATTCATTTCCAGCCTCCTTTTATATCGAAATAGTGCAAAACAATGAATTGGCTTATTTTTCAGTTTATAATAGATTAAACTATTTAACACTATAGATCAAATTTAAAAAGGGGGGAAGTCTGACTAGGAATAATCATCGTTTTTCACCTATAGCAGTTTCTCTATGGGTCTCCAGAATATTTAGCAGAACGAATCAAAAAAGCAATGGGGAATTCTGATAATAAAAAGTTAGATTCCTAATTCCTCTTGTCGCTTGCTTGTATGAGTCGAAGCGTATTTGAACCTGCAGGCTTAGCGCATTAAGCCAGGGAGAAAAAGCCTCAAAAATACGAGATGAGATTAAAAGATTTCGATGCTTTTTCCGAACGATCAAATAGATCTCATTACAATAAAGAAGAACAAGTTCCCATTAAAAAGGAAACAGGTTCTTTTTTAGTTATAAGCCCTTATAAAAGGGAAAAAGGTACGCTCTTTATATTTAATTTAAAAGAGGAAAAAGGAATCGTTAAAGATAAAGGCCATCATGTCACAGGGGATATACAGTTTTTAGCGGATAATAACTGATTAATTAAGCATTTTTCATAATGATGGTCTCTAACATATCAGCAACATCTTCACAACTATCGGCAATTTCTTCAAGCATTTCATAAAGTTCTTTGTGCTGAATGACTTTTATCGGGTCTTTTTCAGTTTGAAAAAGGTGGCGGAGGCTGTCTTCGATCAGGCAGTCACACTCGGATTCGAAATCATTGATTTTAATAATATGTTTTTGAATATCAAAAAACTTCCTGCGGGACAAAAGATCCATTGATTTTGCAATTTCCTTTGTTGCTTCAAGCAAATAATCGGCAAATTTTTTCATATATTTGTCCGATTCTTTTATTTGATAAACAACGATGCGTTTTGCCCATTCTTCGTATCCGTCAAGGACGTCATCCATTTTTAAAGCCAAATTAAGAATATCTTCTCTTTCTAGCGGGGTTATAAATGTTTTGTTTAATTTAATAATGAGTTCGTGAATATACGCATCCCCTTTATTTTCGTATTTTTTCATAACGGTTGAAAACTTGTCCAGATCTTCAGTTTGATGAATATGAAAATCAACAAAAAACTGGGTAGATTCTTTCAGATTGAGTGAAATTTGTTTCAGCAGGTTAAGAAATTTGTCATGTTTGGCATTAAAAATCACGAAAAGCGCCCTCCGTATCTGTAAGATTGTCTTTTATTATTTTCCTGTCATTTCCTTGAAACTATGCGTTTTTGTGGTTTATTTCCCGCATCATTCAAAGGCCGAGCCACTTGCTTATTGGCATGAAAAAGAAGTTAACGACTTGGGTTGGTCCGGGCATGTCAGGGAAATAGACGAGCAGTACCGCACATACCCAGCCGATTAATGTGATGATTGTATAGGCGGTCTTTTCCTTTTTTTTGTTGGCCTGTTTCAACTTCGGCCATTCATATAACGTCATTAAAACAACAATAAGTGTGATTCCCGCTGCATACATAAGCTTCATTCCTATCACTTCCTTATGGTTTGCTTGTGCTTTTGGATGTTACGCCCGGTCTCAGAATTTTAACTTTTGTGTTTACTTTTACGGTCACATCCGGAAAAATGTCTTTCCAGCGATCTTTTGACGTTTTCCATACAGACGGATATTTGCGATGAAAGGCATCTGAAAAACCGAATATATCCAGATCCTTTTTTTGGGCCTGGCGAACTGCCGCATTAATGCGTTTTTTGATTAAGTAGCCTGTATCTTTTTCTAATTTGTTAATCACCTTTGGATCCATTACATCTAAATTCGTCGTATTTTGAACAATGTCGTCTTCGGCCTCGATTCTGGCAATGATCTCCCAAGTGCCGTTTTTGATGACAGGTTGAAGTTTGCTTTTGCTCCTCAAAAGGTACATGGAGACGCGTCCTTTCCCTTTTGGATTAACGGTTATAGTAGCTGTCCTAATTTCATTTCTTAACCATTGCACACCGCGGGTTGTTTGTTTATTCATGCGGCCAACCATTTTGTCGCCGGAAAAGAGGGCGATTCCGCTGATCCGGGCTCTCTCGCCTCTATATTTAACCCATGGGAGAACCGGAGATTCATACGGGTCGGATAACATTTGTGCCAAATCCTTTAAAGATACTTTCATTCCGGTTTGTTTCTTGGCCAATTCTCTTAAGACCTCTGATGAGTTTCTTTCAAGGTGCGGCTTATATTCCAATATTTTCTTGCCCTTGCCTTCAGCAACAAACACATAAGCATGTTCCCGGGGCTTTGGATAACGGGTTAAAAAGTCAATAGATGGACCGATCCCTTTTTTTGCTAACTTTTTCCCGAAAAATATGGTGTCGCTTTGTCCCCAGAAGATCCGCCGCGATGTTTTCTCCTCAATATTGGTTACAGCATCAGCGATGTTCACACCATTTGCTGAAATGACAAATGACTGCTGCTGGCCTCCGGGGCTTCCGCCTCCGCCGCCCTGCGTCGTTCCTCCTCCAGCGCCGGTCGGCATAAATAATTGGACGGAAAGCTGTATATTGTTATGGCTTGCGGCATCTAACGCTATCCCTGTTACGATCGCCAGGTCATTAATTTCTACGCGGTCCCAGCATCCGCTGGAAACAAGCAAAAACAAACTCATGCTTAGCGGCATAACGATATACTTTTTTAAACGGTTAAAGAGGAAATTGCCAGATACTTTAGACTGATTCATTTCTTTGATTCCCCTTATTTTGACGAAGCTTTTGAAAGATAAAGGCCGAAATTAAAAGGAGTACGGGCAGGCCGATTTCGATAGAAACAGAAAATGCGGTAAAGGCCAAGCCGACAGACTCTATTAATTGTTGCAAATTCGGAAATATCCATCGGCAGAAAATAACTAAAAGAAGTCCCAGTGGAAAAACTAACGGTCTATAATCGGAAAGCTTGAACCATTGGGCGGTTTCCAAAACCGTCACATAGTAAAATAGTGAAATTTTCATGAACGCTCCGAGCACCCAAATAGCCATAATGATAGCTTCAACATGTTCAACAAAATCAGCGATGCTTATATAGCGCGCAGCAACAATAACTGGAAATAGATAGTCTCCCATAAGCTGTCCAAATAACGAAAGAATGACTAAGCTGACCATCACGATAGCCGACAGTGTGGCAAGAACTGAGGTCATTCCATTCTTTAACCCTTTATTGGGATCACTGACAAAAGGGAGCAATGAAGAAATAAGAATATATTCGCCAAACCAGATCATGGCAACTAATGACCCTTTTATAGGCGGTATGATGCCATTCTCCATAACCGGAAGGATATTCAATGGCTCAAGCTCAGGAATAAGAAGGATTAAGATTAAAAGGAAAAGAAGAACAATGACCGGCATGAATATTTGCGCACAGCGCCCCAACACTTCAATCCCGCTGCGAACACCCAATGAACAGACAAACACCATGCTGCCCATGACAATGAATAATGGTGTACTTGAAAGAAAATTAGAGATGATTGACTCGCTGTATTCCCTGAGAATAAAGCTGTTTAAATAAATAACGAAAAAAATATAAATAAATCCTATTAATTTTCCTGCAAATCGCCCCAAAAGCTGTTCGCTGTATTGTATTAATGTTTTTTTGGGGAAATATTGGTGCAGGCGGCAGGCCGCAAATACTGTGAATAACCCGAGCGCTGCCCCAATGATAAGCGCCAGCCATATATCCCGCTTGGCATATTGAAAAGCCGCCGACGGCAAAAGAAGAATACCGGTTGAAGTAATTGATGTATACATGATAATGGCCATTTGAGCCGATGTGATTTTTCGTTTTTCAATCATACATTATTGATCCCCTTTTCCTAAATGCGGCTTTTGGCCAGGCGCTTGCCGGTTTTTGTTCCAATCATCCCCGGTAAAGTGCGGGCGTGTCGTTTGCGACCACATCGGAGCCCGGAACAGAACGTCTTTCAGGCTGCTTTTTTTTGTCGGTCCCAATGGGTCCAAGTATGGTACGCCAAATGACCGTAATGAACAAAGATGAATAACCAATGTAATGACGCCAAGCATTAAACCTGTCAAACCAAGAAAACCCGACAGGAACATAATCGGAAAACGCAGCAGCCTTATCGAAGTCGCCATGGAATAGCGAGGGATTAAGAAGGACGCAATGCCGGTAATAGCGACGACCATGACCATTGGTGCAGAAGCTAATCCGGCTTGGATAGCCGCTTGGCCGATAACTAAAGCGCCGACAATACTGACTGCGGCGCCGACTTGTTTCGGTAACCTGACGCCTGCTTCCCTGAGGGCTTCGAAGGTAAGTTCCATAAGCAATGCTTCAACGAGAGCGGGAAAAGGTATCTGCTCCCGTGATTGTGCGATGGTTAACAAGAGTGTCGTCGGCAGCATTTCCTGATGATAGGTAAGAATGGCTACATACAGGGACGGCGCCAATAGGGCAACACAAAGAAAAAAATACCTTAACCAACGAATGGTTGTCCCAACAATAAACCCTTGATAATAATCTTCCGATGATTGCATCAATGACCAGAAAGATATAGGCATGATGAGCGCAAACGGCGAACCATCCACAAGAATGGCTGCGCGTCCCTCTAATAAATTGGCGCTGACAACATCCGGCCGTTCAGTTGATAACACTTGCGGGAAGGGTGAATATGGGTTATCTTCTATCATCTCTTCGATATAACCGCTTTCGAGAATCCCGTCAATACTAATTTTATTTAAACGATTTTCTATTTCTTTAAGCAGCCTTTGGTTGCAAATGCCTTCTATATAAGTAATCACAATTTGTGTTTGGGTGTATTTTCCAATCACCATTGACTTCATTTTTAATTGAGGGCTTTTGATTTTTCTTCTAATTAAGGAAGTATTAACCCTGATGGTTTCCACAAATCCTTCGCGCGGCCCGCGAACAACGGATTCAGCGGCGGGATCTTCAATCGAGCGCATTTCCCAGTGAGGCAGTGCAACCGCAAGGCCAGTATTAAGATTGTGAACCAGAATAACCGGATTGCCATTAGATATTTCATTGATGACATCACTGATTTTATTAATTTTTTTAGTCGAGGAAATCGAAATTTGGTCTTTTATGGCAGTGATGCTGCCGGCATCAGCATTTTCTTTCATTAATGGCTCAAGGAGATGCTCATCAATTTCTTCAATGTTTGACAGACCGTCAATATAGACTAGAGCGGCCGTTTCCTTTTCACCGATGACGAAATCATGGAAGATAACATCCGAACAATCGGTATAAAGGGATTTTAAGATTTGCAAGTTCTGCTTTAAATCTTTTGACAAGGGTGAATCCTTCAGATTTTTTGGAGGTATTGTCACCGATTGATTTTTTTGAGTTGAACGCGGTCGTCTTGTTCTTCGAAAAATCTTCATCCTTATCCCTCAAATAAACTCGGATTTTGTTATCTAATAAGCTTATCTTTACCAATTAAGGAAGGTTCTATTGAAATAGATGTTCATTTTTTGTAAAAAGTTATACATATTAAGCTTATATTGTTCATCTAAGCTTACGAATGATGTAGTATATAGATAAGATAAAAAGATGAATACAATCAATCTTTTGATATAACATAATTGGTGGTGAATAGAATGACAACAGACATTTATGATATTACAATCATAGGCGGCGGCCCGGCCGGATTATTTGCGGCATTTTACGGCGGATTAAGGCAAATGAAGGTTAAGATTATCGAAAGTTTGCCGGAATTAGGCGGACAGCTCACAGCACTCTATCCAGAAAAATATATATACGATGTGGCAGGTTTTCCAAAGGTGCTTGCCGGAGACCTCGTTAAAAATCTCAAAGAGCAGGCTATGATGTTTAATCCAACGGTTGTTTTGGGTGAATCCGTAGAAAACGTCGAGAAACAGGCAGATCATTTTATTCTGTCTACTGACAAATCTCGCCACTATTCCAAGACAATCATTATTACAGCAGGCGTCGGCGCTTTTCAGCCGCGCGGTCTCGGCATTGAGGAAGCCCAAAAGTATGAAGGCAAGAACTTGCACTATTTTGTCAAAGATGTTCAAGCCTTTAAAGATAAGCGGGTGCTTGTTTGCGGCGGCGGAGATTCTGCAGTTGATTGGGCGCTGACGCTCGAACCGATTGCCAAGGAAGTTTATTTAACCCACCGCCGCGATAAATTCCGTGCCCATGAGCACAGTGTTGAACAGCTGAAACAATCATCGGTTAAAATTAAAACCCCTTACCAAGTTGCCGGCGTCGAGGGCAGCGGTGAAAAATTGACAAGCGTCACGCTTCAGAATAAGGAGCAATCCGAAACGGTGGAAGTAGACGATGTCATTGTCAGCTATGGGTTTGTCTCATCTCTTGGCGCTATTAAGGATTGGGGGCTTGAGATAGACAAGAATTCGATTGTTGTTAATTCTAAAATGGAAACGAATATTGAAGGCATTTACGCAGCGGGTGATATTTGTACTTATGAAGGTAAAGTAAAATTAATCGCCACCGGCTTTGGAGAAGCGCCGACAGCTGTCAACAACGCCAAAACATACATCGATCCTAAAGCCAAGACACAGCCAAAACACAGTACAAGCATGTTTTAAAACAATAAGGCCGGACCCGGGGAACAGGCCGTATTGTTGAGAGAAGTGAAGACGTTTCTGTAAAAACAAATGATCATAAAGGCTCTTTAAGCTGATCCTGTTCATTAAGGACAGCTTAAGGAGCTTTTTTCATGCGCTGTTTTTCAAATAAAATGTCATGAAGATTAACACTTCTTGCATTTAAATCATAAATAGTTAAAAAGGCGTTAGGACACCTCTGCTGATTCAATGACACAGCGGAAATATTTTGAAGGGAAGAAAAGAATGAAGAAATTTCTGTGCCTGTTCCTAGGAATGATTTTGGCCGTCGCTTTAAGCGCGTGTTCCTTTGGGCCAAAAAATGCGAGCGAAGTGTTAGAAAAAGCAGAAAAGGCATCAAAGGATATTCAAAGTTTTAAAGAAAATTCCGTTTCAGAAATGAAAACGACTGAACAAGGACAAAGTGTCGTTTTGCGAACAGAAGGCTCTTCGGAAATCCAGAAAAAGCCGCTGGCTGCGTATATTAACCAAACGGTTGAAAGCGGCCGGTCTGTCAACATTAAAATGTATATGACAAAAGACAGCATTTACCTGAAAAGCCCTGAAGAACCTGATATGTGGCTAAAAATGAATCATTCTGATAATCAACAGCTCGCTGGTTCTAATCCTCAGTCATTAGATATTCAGGGGCTTTTAAAGAGTCTTAAAAGCCAATCCAAACATTTTGACCTTATCGAAAAAGATCATGTTTATGTGTTAAAGTTTAATGGAAACGGCCAAGATTTTGCGGAATTTCTTAACAAAATGACAAGGGATCAAATGGCCGGTATAGGTAATCAGTCAAAAGCAGCTTTGGAAAACGCTGAATATCATCATGTTTCACTGACTTATTCCTTTGATAAAGAAAAGTTCACACCTAAAGCGATGAATTTGAAATTGGATATGACGATTGCTGATCCGGAACATTCAATGGAAAAAACAGATTTGAACATGAATTTGAAAGTGAACTACAGTCAAATTAATAAAGTTAAAGTTTCTGTTCCAGAAAGCGTTAAAAATAATGCAAGGGAATGGCCTTCCCCTAATCAAAATCAAGAAAATGACAATAGCTATAAAAAAAGCATTTAGCCCGGCTGCCGCCGGGCTTTTATGCTTTTTTCTTTTTCTTTGTTCCAGCTGCGCTTTTTTTGCTTGCTGTCTTTTTGGCTGCTTTTTTTCCTTTAGGTTTGCTTTCTTCAATGCTTGCTTGCAATGCCGAAAGCAGGTCGACAACATTTTCTTTCTTAGGCGCCTTTTTCGGTTTTTTGACTTCTTGGCCGGCAATTTTTGTTTGAATCAGATCGGACAGTCTTTCTCGGTATTCATCTTGATATTTTTCAGGTTCAAATCGTGTTGTTAACTGGTCAATCAATTGAATAGCGGTTTTTAATTCCTTCTCATTCGTTTCGCCGACTTGATCGATGCCCGGAACATAGTCAATCGCTCTCACTTCATCCGGATAATAAATTGTCTCGAGCAATAATCCCTTTTCATAGACCCGGACGACGGCGAGATGCTGTTTAGAGTGAAGTGTCAGCTTAGCGAGGCCGATTTTTTTTGAATCGTCTAATGCCTGCCTAAGAAGGGCATAGGCCTTCTCACCGTTCTCATTTGGGCCGATAAAGTAGGATTTATTAAAATAAATCGGATCAATTTCCTTTAGATCAACGAAATCAAGGATATCTATCGTTCGTTTTGTTTCGCCTTTTAATTCATCAATGTCTTCTTTTTTGATGAGAACGAATTGACCGGATTCATATTCATAGCCCCTGATGATCTCTTCATGAGAGACTTCTTCTTCACAAGATGGACAAAACCTTTGATATTTGATCGGTGTGCTGCATTTTTCATGAAGATACCGCAATTTAATATCTTTTTCTTCTGTTGCAGCATATAACTTAATGGGGATATGGACCAGCCCAAAGCTGATTGATCCTTTCCACATCGTATGCATAGCTTCCACGCTCCTCTTAATTTTAGATTGACCAATACGGTTGTTTTTACTACTAAAAAAACAGTCTTCAAAATGATGGAAAAGTACCGGTCAAGCGTTTAAGGGCTGCTTAGAGACGAGTGCTGAAGCCGTTCAGTTTTATGGGTTGTCATCTTTTTCCTAAAAAAAATGAATAATTAATGTTAAAATAGTAATAGGTTTCTAAAGAAGGGACATCTAGCTATGGTTGACACAAAGCTTAATCCTAAACAAATTGAACAGATTATTGCGCTTTTGGAGCAAAATCCCGACATTTTTATTAATAAATGGTTAGAAAAAACCCGGTTCAATCAAGCCGATCCATTTTATGAAGATGTTATTTACAATGCGAATTATACCGCCCGGCTGCTGGCTGTTTATTTCAGAAAGCAGAATAAAAAATTAATCAGCCGTTTAACCGAAAAGATTGTCTCTGAACGAATAGAGGCTAATGTTGATTTATCGGACTTCACAAAAAATATCAATATTGCAAGGGAAGTTGTAAATGAATTAATCGTTGAAAAAATCAGTGATCCGGCGACTGTTCTGCATGGCATAACTGTTGTGAACAGATTTTTTGATGTTTACCTGTATTTTGCGGTCGTCAACTATACGAAGAAAAAGGATCAAATTATCAATGAGAAGAGTATGTTCATCAATGAGATGCACAGTGATCGATTATCCATTCTCGGGCAAATCTCGGCAAGCTTTGCTCATGAGTTCCGCAATCCTTTAACGTCAATTAAGGGATTTATATCTTTATTAGAACGCAAGCTGCCGCTAGACGAACAATCAAAGTATTATTTTTCGATTATTAATAAAGAAATGGACAGCCTTGAAGACAAAGTGACACAATTTCTTTATTTATCAAAAATGCGCGGCCTCGGCGATGATATGACTATTTTTAACATCTCTTCTTTGCTTAAAGAAATGATAAATTTCATGTATCCGCGTTTTGTGGTCGAATCGATTAAAGTTGATCAAGAGATTAAGAAGAATTTATTTGTCAAAGGCGTTGAGGAACAGATAAAACAAGTCGTCCTCAATATTATGAACAATGCCGTTGAAGAATTAAGTGAATTTTGCGGAGATCGGCAAATAAGGGTTGAAGCAGGCTTAGACGGGGAGTATATCTATGTCGACATCATTAACAATGGAAGGAAGATCCCGTCTCACATTATTGACAGCATTTTTGAACCCTTTATCAGCACGAAAGAACTGGGAACCGGATTGGGACTGTCCGTTTGCAAGCAAATTATAGAAAAGCATGAAGGGGAAATATCGGTATCGACGACTGAAGAGGAAACGTCTTTTCGCTTTACTTTGCCAAAAGCAGAAGGCTGATGTTTTTTTTATCCAGAAAATATTAGCTTATTCCCGAAAATTGAAGGTCAGATCGCTTTGTTTTTGAAAAAAGCCTAAAGATTTTTGTTGTTTTCCTGCGATTCAATCAAGCAAAATCAGCAAAATAGCGATGTGCCGGCATCTCTATTTCCCGATATGATAGGTCTACCGCGGAATATCGAAGGTATGCCTTCATATAGGGGTAAGCTGGATGGATAAAGTCCAATCATTTGAGCAGCTTGCGGAAGATTACGCACCGCTTATTAAAAAGACGCTTGTCAGTTTTCATTTGATCAATGATTATGATGAAATGTTTCAAGTCGGCTTAATTGCTTTATGGAAGGCCCATCAAGCGTTTAATCCGGACAAAGGCTGTTTTCCAAGCTTCGCTAAGAGCTATATTAGAGGGGAGCTGATGACTGCATTAAAGAAAAAGAAGCGGTTTCAAGATAAGCATCTTTTCTATGAAGGAACAATAGCGGATCAATATATGACAGGCGGAATAGAGGATAGTTATTTTAAAAATGCATGGTTGGAGGATTGGACAAAGGGGTTAACGGATCGCGAAACCTTATGGGTGAAGGGCGCGATTCTCAATGATGAAACGGCGCAATCCATAGCAGAGAAGGAAAACGTTTCGGTGCATACAGTACGGTCCTGGAAAAAGTCCGCCTTAAAAAAATTGAGAAGAAAGTTTTCGCTGGCCTAAACGATCACCCTGTCAGAAAAAAATCAAACCTTTAATCCGTTAAAAAGTTCATCTTTCTTCAGCATTAAAGAAAACTCGCCTAGTTTGGCGAGTTTTTATAAACTGTTAAAGACTTCTTCAATCTTTGGCAAAAGGTCTTCCCAATCCGCATCGAAAGTTTTATTGACAGTTACAAAGTCCTCGTAACCGAAAATATTGTCGACACCTTCAATTGACAGCAGTTTCGCTGCAATCTCATGTTCCGCTTGATCGCCTTTCTTTGCAATCACACGGCCGTCAAACATCTTTTTTGCGGCTGTGAATTTCATCGCATTAGGGTTAGGCGTCGCGTCTGCACGAACATCGATACTCATTCTAATCTCTCCTTTAAATTCAGTCGGAATTTAAATCTTGTTTGTGGTAAATAACAGCTGAGTTTTTCCTCATTTTATAATATCAGATTAAAAACTAAAGCCATACCTTTTTGATACAATTTCATAAAATCCAAGTGAATTATACATATGTTTGGTCACTGAATTATTTACACCGGTTTCCAATTCAATGGATTTAATGTTTTCCGATTCAGCCATATGAATAATATATAATAATAATTTCCGTCCGATCCCTTTATTTCTGTATTCATTATGGACATAAAGCTCGTTCAGCCATAAATAATGGCCGCCTGTACGCAAATCAACTCCGATATTAAGAAGAGCCAGGCCAAGGACAATGCCATTTTCTTCTGCAATAATAATTCTTGATGTCCCGTTAGATTTTATTGTCAATTCAATAGCTTGAGAGATCTTCCTAAATGACTCTTCGTTGGTCGTAACGGAAATTTGCTGCATGAACAATTCGGCCATTTGCTGCTTTATGGCATCAGTTGTATCTTCAGTAATCTGATAAATCTTCAAAACATTCACTCCTATTGTCCATGAATTAGAAACAAAACAAATAAAATGCCCTTTTCCATCCCCTTTAAGTATACAAAAAAGAAGATGTATTGGGTATGGTATAACACGACCTTTTCTTGGAAGATATTCGTCAATCTCGTGAACAAAAAAAACGGGACAGTTAGAAAAGAGGCCATAAAATAAAGACCGGATATGAACCGGTCTTTATTTAGGCGCCGCCGCGGCTGATTTTTTCTTGAGTCTTTGCTTTTCTTTCGCTTTGTTTCTTAGAGTCTGGCGGCTGCTTATGCTTTTCATTTTTTCGTTTATCCATAGTGAACGATTTGCCCCCTTATAACGCTCTCAATGCTTAGTTTGTTCTTAGAAGGAAGCAGTTATTCGAAATCAGGAAATCGATAAAACTTTTTCAATGTACTTGGCAATGCCGTCTTTCTCATTCGTGTCGGTCACTTCATCAGCTATTTGCTTGACTTGATCCGAAGCATTCCCCATGGCAATGCCGCGCCCCGCATAAGCAAGCATTTCCAAATCATTATTTTCATCGCCAAAGGCAATCATTCTTTCTCTTGGAATCCCGAGGGAATCAGCAACTTTCCGTAATCCGACAGCTTTATTGACGCCGCGTTTAATCATTTCGATAATGTACCAAGGTTCACCCCATGAACGCTGATAAACAGCGTCTGCATATTGGTTTTCCAAATCGCGGATAAGATGTGAGACATTTTCTTTGAACGGTTGAATCAGAATGCAAGTGGGGGCAAATCTCAGAGACTCGCTGACATCTCCGGTTATGATTTTAGGGTTTTCAGTCCCGATAATCTGAGTGAGTTCCGGGTCAGGGTTCTTTATGTATACATCGTCTTTTGCCTCAACAAGAATATTGGCTAAGTGATAGTTTTCACATGCCTTAATAATATTTTTTGCATCTTCAATATTTAATGTTTGATGATATTCACCCCATGATTTGTCTTTTGGGTGATGAACATAGGCGCCGTTAATATTAACCATAGGTGTATTTAATTCAAGCTCATGATAATATTCAATGCTTAAACGAAAGGGGCGGCCGGTTGATATGACGACATGATGACCGTAAGCTGCGGCTTTTTGCAATGTCTTCTTAGTACGCAGGGAAATGGTTTTATTATCTGTCAAAAGCGTTCCATCAAGGTCGACAGCGATAAGATGTTTTTCCATCGGCTTTCAGTCCTTTATTTAGGCTATGTTCGTACTTGCTTTTATTATATGACAACCGCTGTTAAAAAGATATGAAAGGTGTATATAAACATCAAAAACCCGCCGCCGGCCATGTACAAGCAATAAACAAAGCGATAACACATGACGCCATCATTGTTATTTTGGATACATCATCGAACAGCGATGCTCATTGGCCATTTGCTGCAGTGTCATCATATTGCTGAAGGCTGCTCCTAAACTCATTTTGAAAAATTTTTTATCCTTTTTTAAATGCTTTCACCATTTTTCTATACAGGGATCTATTTATAATACGAAAGGAGGCGATGATGGATATGGTCAACAGCACATTGATTGACACAACGCTTGTCTTATCATTAGACGGCGGGCTTAACAAAGAAGCAAAGCCGGTGATTAAGAAGAAAACTTTCCGCAACGTTAAAGTCAAAGCAACTGACAGCCAGCTCTATAACGTTGCAAAAGCGATTGCGCCGCTAACCCACTATCCGCTTATTTCTATTGAAAGACATAATATTGTCAATTTATCTGAACAAGCTTAAGTGGCTATTTTAATCAATCATAGGAAAGGAAGTGTCAAAACTGGCGAAGACAATAGACTTGTTGTTTAAGAACGCCAAAGGCGATACCGCACGCATCAGTTTAGAAGAACCGAATGATCCGATTAATCCTTTAGTGGTTAATGCCGCTATGGATACTATTATTAGGGAGGGAGCATTTACATCTTCCGGCGGTGACCTCATCAGCAAAAAAGGAGCGCGTGTCATTGAAAGAAATGTAACTGACATTCAGCTGCAGTAAGGGAGGGGGAGGTTCCCCTTCCTTTTTCCCATTTAATAAGATTGAATAGCCCCTAAGAAAGGAGGATGAGCATGGACGAATGGTTACCCGTGATTAAAGATGTCGGCTTTCCGATTATCGTGACATTATACCTTCTTCATCGGATTGAAGGTAAGTTAGATGAATTGAATAAGTCGATTCAAGGTCTGGCCAATCATCTTCATCCATCCGAACGTCCTTATGCCGTTAAAGAGTCTCAAGCAAACGAAAAATGAAACATAGATACGGCAGAATGAGAACAAAACGGTTTGATGAAATGATTTTAAAGGTTATACTATAAATGAAAAAAACATTTTTAGAAAGGGGATGTTGAAGTGTCCCAGAGTGAATTGGAAAGTCAAGTGATGGAAGCGCTTGAAGAAGTCATTGACCCTGAGCTAGGCGTTGATATCGTTAATTTGGGCCTGGTTTACGGTGTAGATATTGACGAAAACGGTGATGTATTAGTGACAATGACATTAACCACAATGGGTTGTCCGTTGGCCGCGACTATACAGCATGAAGTGAGAACGGCCTTATCTTCGATTGAAGGCATTAATGAAGTAGATGTCAATATTGTATGGAATCCGCCTTGGACAAAAGATAAAATGTCCAGATATGCAAAAATTGCATTGGGTATTTCCTAATTGTTCATCCCCCCTTGGTTGGGGGTTTTTTCACATTTAAATGATAGGCTGGAAAGTTATCCTTTACATAAAGATAAATAGGGGAAGGGAGAAGAGCGGCATGGTTGAGATAAGAAAACCGATTACAGTTCAGGAAGCGGTTTCGAAAGTGATGGCACACATGCCCCTTATGCCGGCGGAGACTGTGTCAATTGACGATTGTGACAGGCGAGTATTGGCAGAAGATATATACGCTGATCATGATGTTCCGCCATTTAACCGCTCGCCATACGATGGATTTGCGATTATCGCCGAAGATACAAATGATGCTTCGCGTGAAAATCCTGTAACACTCAAGGTCATTGAAGAAATTGGGGCAGGTGATGTTGCTGGGCAAGCTGTCGGGCATGGACAGGCGATCAGAATCATGACCGGGGCCGCTTTACCCGAAGGGGCAGATGCCATTGTCATGCTTGAAGTCGTACATGAAAAAAATAATGGCAAGGAAATAGAAATTAAGCGCCGGATTAAGACATTTGATAATATTTCGTGGAAGGGTGAAGATACAGAAAAGGGAACGCTGCTTTTAGAAAAAGGCCGACAAGTGACACCCGGGGTTAAAGCGGTTTTAGCGACATTTGGCTATGCAAAAGTTAAAGTCTATCAACAGCCTGTGATCGGCATTATTGCCACTGGTTCGGAATTATTGGATGTCAGCGAACCGCTTGTTCCGGGAAAGATTCGAAACAGCAATGCCCATATGATGATCTCGCAAGTCAAGGAGGCAGGAGGAATCCCTGAATATTTTGGTCAGCTCAAAGATGATTTTGATCATAGTTTTCGAGCTGTGAAAGCTGCTTTGGCGGAAGTCGATATTCTTATTACTACCGGCGGTGTCTCTGTGGGAGATTTCGATTACTTGCCTGATATTTATAAAAAACTCGGCGCCGAGGTGCTTTTTAATAAAGTCGGCATGCGCCCCGGCAGTGTAACAACCGTTGCATATTTGCCGGATTCGGGCCAGCTTCTTTTTGGATTGTCTGGAAACCCTTCTTCTTGTTTTGTTGGATTTGAATTGTTTGCCGGGCCTTTAATTAAAGGCTGCCAAGGTTTGAAAAATAGGTTTCTCAGTCTTGCGGAAGCGACTTTAACTCATGATTTCCCTAAGCCGAACCCTTTTCATAGATTTGTCCGCAGCCGGGCCGCTTTTACAAACGGGCAATGGCAATCCTCGCCGGTAGGTTTAGACAAGTCTAATGTTGTCACTTCCCTAGCCGAGGCTAACGCACTGATGGTGCTCCCGGGAGGGACCAGAGGCTACAAATCCGGTGATCAGGTCAATGTATTGCTCTTAAATAGTGAGGGCAGGGAGCATTTTTGTCTATGAATGTTTGGCAAGTAGCCGGCTATCATAACAGTGGTAAAACAACGTTTATAACCCAGCTGCTTCCGCGGCTGAAAATGGCGGGCTGCCGGGTTGCAACAATTAAGCATCATGGCCATCATGAAGCGCTGCAAACCGTATGCAAAGGGGAGACGGATACAGGAAAGCACTTTGAAAGCGGGGCTGATGCGGTTGCCTATGCTTTGTCAACAGGCTTTTCCGTTGTATCCCGCCAGCCTTTTTCCGTCAAAGACTTAGTCGCCTTTTATCAAATGTCAGGACGCTATGATGTTATACTTATTGAAGGGTTCAAACAGGCAGATTATCCTAAGATTGTCTTTCATCGGGGAGAAGAAGACGACCATCTTATCGAACAGCTGAATCATATCCAAGCGGTTGTTACCCATCAGGAGACTGAAGCGCTTGCGAGAAAAACATCATTGCCTGTCTTTTCAGCAAATGATTTTGAAGAGCTGATTTCTATGGTTTTGTCCAGGTTAGGGGGGAGACATAATGGGGAAATTATTTGAAATTGTCAACAGCCCGATTGCCGTTCAGGATGTTATCAATAAAGTCATTGACCCCAATGCAGGAGCAATTAATACATTTATAGGCACTGTTCGGGAAATGACCAATGGGAAGAAGACGCTGTACCTTGAGTATGAAGCTTATATTCCGATGGCTGAAGCACAGCTCAAGCGCATCGGCGGTGAAATAAAATCTAAGTGGCCCGAGTCACGAACGGCGATCACTCACAGGATAGGCAGGCTTAATATTTCTGATGTTGCTGTGGTTATTTGTGTATCTACACCTCACCGTGATGCCGCATTTCAAGCTTCACGCTATGCGATTGAAAGAATTAAAGAAATCGTCCCAATCTGGAAGAAAGAATATTGGGAAGACGGGGAATTTTGGGTTGGCGACCAATTGGAAACGAAATCCTATCCTAAAGGGCGGCCAACAGGAGGCGAGTCGCAATGATTGAGATTTTGTTGTTTGCAAGTTTAAAAGAAAAAACAGGGCATAGTAAAATATCTTGGGACGAGGCACCCCTTACAGTCAATGAGTTAAAAGAAAAACTGAAGAGAACAGTACCCGGTCTAGAGGAGATTGATCATCTGATGATCGCTGTTAATGAAGTTTATGCCTTGGAGGGCCAAGTGATTAACGAAGGTGATGTCGTTGCTCTCATTCCGCCAGTCAGCGGCGGCTGATAGATGACTTTATAGTAGCTTTTGAGGGACAGTCAACTGTTTAAGTGGCTGTTCCTCATTTTTTTATTTTTATTTGCATAAATTAAATAAGAGAGTGCTTGTCAGGGGAGGGACATGGATGCCGCAAGCTAAAGAAGAATTAAAAGCTTTATTAAAACAAGATCCAAGGAATTTAACGTATAAGGGGAAACTGAGAATCTATGAATTAAGGCAATTGCTGAATGATTTTAAAAAGGATTTTCGCCAGTCAAAATTATTAAAATAATGGGGGAGTAGCATGGCCTGTACACTCGTTTACGGCGGGTTAAGTTCTGTAGGTTTGGCGCTTTGCAGTCATTTAACCGGAAATGGACAGAACGTCTTATCCTTAAGTTCTGCATGTAATGATACAGAACGGGAACAGGAAGAGGAGCGGGAATTGTTTATTGGAAGAAATGCCTTGTTTCATCAAGTCAGTTTAGATGACTTATGGAAAGACGATCTTCACTCTGACATTCGTCACGCTTTTTTCTTGGACCTCAACAAAGAGACAGAAAAAGAATATTATGTAAGTTACCAAAGGTTTGTGAAACTTTTAGAAAATTTATTCAAACAATTGAAAGACTTAAGATCTCTCGTCATGTTATCAGAAAATGAACTTGCGAACGCTGAACAATGGAATGAGGAAATGGATTTAGAAACGCTGTTCGCAAAAAATCTGGAAGACAATCTTTCTGAGTCTGCTGTTGAACGCGCGGCCGTAATTAGAATTTCTGATCGTGAACAAAAAAGCCAAAATCAAAAACTCAAGCCTCAGGCAGAGTCCCCATTAATCCGCGTGCTCGATGCCTCGATCCATATGGAGCCTGGATTTCATGTTATAGAAATGTTATCTTTAATGAACCAGTCTGATCGGGAAAAGGTTATGACCTATCCATTAGATAAAATAAGTGCATTTATAAGAAATGAAAAATAAACCTGGTTTTCCCAGGTTTATTTTTATAAAGGGGAAAACAAAGAAGTCAGCGAGATAACGCCTATGATTCAATCTTACGGTTTCAGTCATCAGTTTGGCCGGGATGGCTCATGTTAATAGCATTTATTTTTTAAACAAATTTAGCAAAGGTGAAATTTGTTTTAACATTGGTCCAGTTTTATTTATTAAATTAAAAACTTGATTGGCGCCAGACATTAGTTTATCAAAGTCTAGATTACCGTTATTATCTAAAAATGGCATGGCATTTGGCGGCTGGCTGGGCGGATTTTGTTGCTGGTTTGTCTGTTGGGGTTGGCTTTGGCTTTGGACTTGCTTGGGCTGCTGCATAGGCATTTGCTGCATAGGCTGATAAGGAGGCGGTGCCGTCGGCAGGCCGAACATAAATTGTGTAAAGGGATCATAAAACCGGTTAGGCTGCTGATACTGATTATTATTTTGTGTATTGGCCAATGTTTTCCCTCCCTTTTAACAATGTATCTGTTATATTTATAATTTATGATGGACAATAGGGTTTGGTGTATTTTTGGCATGTTATATGACTAAAGCTTTGAAAAATAGACTCCTAAAGCATAGACAAATTAATAAATTCATATTATATTAGTACCAAGTCATAATAATAGATAGTAAAATTTATTAATAAAATGAGGATTTCATTTTTTATATGTTGTGAAAGAAAAACAAAAGTTCGACGCTGGAAGCCCGCATGATGCTCTAAGTATTAGCGGAGCAAGCGGGCTTCGGCAAGGTAAGTGAAACACTCTGGATGACCAGGCAGTTGTCTGCGCCAATAGCCGAGGTTTCTTACGTTTATCAAATTTAATGAATTTGAAAGGGGTCATCGGAAATGGCTGCTGGAGTTTTAGGAATTGGAAAATATGTTCCAGAACGTGTGTTGACTAATTTTGATTTGGAAAAAATAGTGGATACATCTGATGAATGGATCAGAACAAGAACCGGAATACAAGAAAGACGCATTGCGGATGATCATACAAATACTTCAGATATGGCCTATTACGCTGCTAAAAATGCGATTGAAGATGCAGGGCTCAAACCAGAAGATATTGACATGATTTTGGTGGCGACGGTTACACCTGACCGCCCTTTTCCTTCGGTAGCCTGCATGATACAAGACAGACTTGGATGCAGAAATGTACCGTCAATGGATCTTAGCGCTGCATGCGCGGGCTTTATGTATGGTATGATTACAGCAAAGCAATTTATTGACACTGAAAGCTGTAAGCATGTGCTTATTGTCGGTGTCGAAAAGCTTTCAAAGATTACCAACTGGGAAGACAGAAGCACGGCAGTTTTATTTGGCGATGCAGCGGCAGCGGTTGTCATGGGACCGGTTTCTGACGGCAAAGGCATTTTGTCATATGAACTTGGTTCAGACGGTGTCGGAGGCAAACATTTGTATCAGGAAGGTCCATTCCTTATAATGAATGGACGGGAAGTCTTCAAATTTGCGGTTCGCCAAATGGGAGAATCTGCAGTTAATGTGGTTGAAAAAGCTAATTTAACAAAGGACGATATTGATTATCTAATCCCCCATCAAGCTAATATTCGCATTATGGAAGCCTCAAGACAGCGCTTGGATATACCGGAAGAAAAAATGATCAAAACAGTTCATAAATACGGGAATACTTCTTCTTCTTCCATACCATTGGCATTGGCAGATGCATTAGAAGGCGGCAAAATAAAGGATGGAGATATTCTTGTGCTTGTCGGTTTTGGCGGAGGCTTAACATGGGGAGCATTGGCGCTTCGATGGGGTAAATAGTTAAAGGAGAGTTGGAATGTCATGAAAAGACGAGTTGTCGTAACTGGATTAGGAGCAGTAACGCCCCTTGGTAACGATGTGGCGACAACATGGGAAAATGTTGTCGCAGGTAAGTCTGGGATTGATGCATTGACAAGAATTAATCCGGATGATTTTAATACAAAAGTAGCCGGAGAGCTTAAAGGCTTCGATCCGCTTGATTACTTAGATAAAAAAGACGTGCGCAAAATGGATCGATTTGTACACTATGCTATAGCTGCAGCTACAATGGCAGTAGCTGATGCCGATTTAACCATTACTGATGCGATTGCACCGCGCGTGGGTGTATGGATCGGATCAGGCATCGGCGGCATGGAAACCTTCGAAAGTCAAACACAAATCGCTATGAATAAAGGTTACCGCCGCGTCAGCCCGTTTTTCGTGCCAATGATGATTCCGAATATGGCGTCCGGTCAAGTGTCTATTCATTTAGGCGCTAAAGGCGTCAGTTCTTGTTCGGTGACAGCCTGTGCAACAGGTACGAATTGTATTGGCGATGCTTACAGGGCCATCGAGCGCGGCGACAACGACATCATTATTACTGGCGGAACAGAGGCTCCGCTGGTGAATATGGCGTTTGCGGGATTTGGTTCAATGAAAGCTCTGTCTACGAACCCTGATCCGAAAACAGCCAGCCGTCCATTTGATAAAAACCGTGATGGTTTTGTTATGGGCGAAGGAGCCGGTGTATTAGTCCTTGAATCGCTTGAATCAGCGATTAACCGCGGTGCCCACATCTATGCTGAGATTGTCGGTTATGCGACTACAAGCGACGCTTATCATATTACTGCCGTTGAACCAGGCGCAGCAGGTGCAGTTCGTGCGATGAGACAAGCGCTTGACGATGCTGAATTGAAGCCGGAAGATGTTCAATATATTAATGCTCATGGGACAAGCACTGAATTAAATGATAAAAATGAAACAATGGCTGTAAAAACAGCTTTCGGTGATCATGCCTTTAAATTGGCTATGAGCTCTACGAAATCTATGACCGGCCACTTGCTTGGTGCAGCCGGAGGCGTTGAATCAATCATAAGCATTAAAGCCATTGAAGATGGCATTATTCCACCTACAATCAATTACGAAACACCTGATGAAGAATGTGATCTTGACTATGTGCCAAACGAATCCCGCCATCAGCCGGTGCGCGTTGCAATGACAAACTCCCTGGGATTCGGCGGCCATAATGCCATCCTGATCTTCAAAAAATATGAAGAATAATAACGGCGAAACCCCCTTTAATGGGGGTTTTTTTGACTTTTGAAGAGTCAAGCCCTGTGTCCCTGTGCATAAGATGGTTTATTGGCATATTTAAAGAAGCACTCTCATATTTTTTATAATAGACAAGCTCAGACAAGCTGACGGCTAAGGAGGGACACCAATCACAGGGGAGCGCGGAATCATGCTGTTTAGATTTTTTATTTTTTTAGTAGGATTTGGACTAGCTGTTGCCGGGGGTATCAGCATCATTGCATATCTGAATATTATGACTACCGGACATGGCTTTGCTGAATATATTTTCTTTATGTCGCAACGGATAGAAACTTATCTTTTTTTCACTGGCGTCTTCATTATTTGGCTAAGCATCTATTTTCCGCTCCAAAAGTAAAATGTTCCCTGATTATAAAAAGTATTGTCTTCATGGAATAATTTCACTCACCGCTGACCATACTGTTTTCTAGAACATAGTAAAAAAAGTGAGGGACGAACAGCATGGAACTGATTGGAGATGTATGGGTCAATTGGTTTGAAGGTGAAGAAAATGGTTATAACGTTTGTGAATTTCATGAATGGCGCAAACACGATTTTATCGAATTGCTTGATCAAGTCCCATTATTGAAAATTGAGACATCATTATTCTTATATATTGAAAATGATTTGCGGGACTTGCCCTCTCAGCTCATGGAAGACGTTAGGAATCAAAGCTACATAAGAAAAAATAATCAGCGCGAAGTCATTGAATATTGTTTTATTGCTACAGACGGAGAAAGGCATATTGTTGTTGACACGCTAGGATATAACGTTCCAATCCGCAAAAGCAGAATGATTCCGAGACAAGAACAGCTCATTCTCGATAAAGCGGAGAAGATGGAAACGACTATTTATGAACTGCCGGCTAAGGAAAAGAATCGGGTGAAAGAATATCACATTATGTCGCCGCACCCGGATTGGATGACCGGATTAACCAGAAAGGAAAGACAACTGAAACAGCTTTTATTCATGGCATTAGATCACTTGCAAACTTCCGGCAGTTTAGAGGAGATGCGGTATTGGTATACGGAATGGTTCCCGAAACAATATCAAGAAAGCAAAAAGCTGACTTTTAATGAAGCGTGGGAACGACTTTTTAACGAAGTCAAAATCGGCTGGTCGAAAAAACATTATGATGTATGCGAGCGGATGATTAAAGGACAAGCATATTTTGAGAAACTTTGGGAACTTGAACATGGCACAAAAGTAAATTAGACGGCAGCACAGGCAATGCTTGTGCTGCTGTTTATTGATGCACTGCAAATTGACTCAAGTATACAAAGCTCACCTGCTTAGCGTATCATGACAGCATTTTAAAAAGGAGATATAAATGTTTTTTATTTAAAAAAGCCAAAAAAGAAAAGTACAAGCTCAGCGCCTGTACTTTTTGCACATTAGCAGATCTTTGGGCCGGACCTCTTATCTTTTTCTGCCTAGCCCCATTGCTTTTTCAGCTTTTTTCAGCATTTTTTGAGCAACGCGGTTAGCTTTGGCTGCGCCTTCATCGAGAATGTCATCCAGCTTGTCAGATTCAAGCAAATTGTAATATTTCTCTTGAATAGGCTTCAATGTATTGACAACGGCTTCGGCAACGTCAGTCTTGAATTCTCCATAGCCCTTGCCTTCATAATCTTTTTCAAGCTGTTCAATTGATCGGCCGGAGCACAGTGAATAAATGGTTAAGAGATTTGTGATGCCCGGTTTGTTTTCCTTGTCAAAACGGATTGTTGGTTCAGAATCAGTTGTTGCACTTTTGATTTTTTTGGTGATTTGTTTTTCGTCGTCTGTCATAAGAATGAATGACTTTTGATTTTCAGCGGATTTGCTCATTTTTTTAGTCGGGTCAACCAGCGACATAATCCTTGCGCCGACTTTAGGAATGCTGACTTCCGGAATGGTAAAGATATCATTGTATTTTTTGTTAAACCGTTCGGCAAGATTTCGTGTCAACTCCAGATGCTGCTTTTGGTCTTCGCCAACCGGAACGAGGTCAGTGCCGTATAAGAGGATATCGGCGGCCATTAATGGCGGGTAGGTAAGCAGCCCTGCAGAAACACCTTCTTTTCCTTTTGACTTATCTTTGTACTGCGTCATTCTTTCGAGCTCGCCAATGTAGGAGACGCATTGCAGTATCCATCCAAGCTGGGCATGAGCAGGAACTTCTGATTGAATAAATAGTGTTGATTTTTCGGGATCGATGCCGCATGCCAAATATAAAGCAGCAAGGCTGCGGATGTTCTCTCTTAGTTTCAAACGATCCTGAGGAACTGTAATCGCATGCTGGTCAACAATACAAAAATAACAGTCATTATCGTCTTGAAGTTCAGGAAAATATTTCAAAGCCCCAAGGTAGTTCCCAAGTGTGGGTGTGCCTGATGGTTGAATGCCAGAAAAAATAGTTGCCATATTTATCACCTCAGTAAAATTCTTTTCAAAGCTTTTTCAAAAAACAAAAAAAGGCTCACTCGTCGTAAGGGACGAATGAACCGCGGTGCCACCCTAATAATTTCCATAGCCATAGAAATCACTTAGCCCGAATTAAATTCGGTTCCATTGTAACGCATGGATACGCCAATTCCTACTGCTCGTTCAGATTGGTGCTCGAAAGCCCATTCCACAGCTTTCCGTTATCTGCTTCCCACCGCCGCAGACTCTCTTGAAACTTAACAGCTGTGTACTCTTCTTTCTCATCGCAAATGACTATTGATTTTGTTCATTTAGTATATATAAAGAAAAACAAAAATGCAAATATCAAATGACCGTATAGGATAACAACATAGAAACAATGAAAAATGCCATGCCTGTTAGAATAAAAGGATAACTCATCGGCCACTTGGCATGCGGGTGAATCCGCACATCCTCCTCCTCATCATCCAGGCCTAACTTCGCTGCTCTTCTCTTTCTTGAAGCGCGCTTAAATAATTTAAATCCCAAAATGAACCCGTCAAAGAATCCGCCCTGAATGATCCAGACAATAAGGCCGACAATTAATAAAGCAAGGCTTGATAAAGCAAGCGCATTAGCAAATGACAGCAGGTTGAATTGATGATAGCGAATGACCATGAAAAGAACCGTTAATAACAACTCTATAACAAAAGCAATGGCATAATGCTTGATTCCGCTTTCTTTTGTAGTCATGTCTGCTTCCCTCCAAAACTATCATACCATATTCTTTGATATATGCCTTTATCTTTCAGTAAATGCAAACGTATAAAAATATTTGGCCAAGAAGGAAATCGCAAAGACATGTCGAAAAATTATTAAAGTTACAATATTTAGATTTTTTTAAGGGAGGTTGGTGATTATGAAAGGAAAAAAGACAAAATGGCCATTAGCGTTATCATTCATTTTAGTGTTAAGTTTGTTTCTAAGCGCGTGCTCCAGCGGCAGTAAAGATACAAGCGGAACGAATGCGGGAGGCGATGGGCAGCTTAGCGGCAGACAAGTGCTTAACCTGACGACTGAGCAAGATATTCCTTCGCTTAACTGGACGCAGGCATCTGATACCACTTCATTAACTGTTTTAAGTATGGTTGGCTCAGGTCTTATGCGAATGGATCAGGAATTGAAGCCAAAGCCGGATATGGCCGCTGCGATGCCAAAAGTCAGCAATGATAAAAAAGTCTATACATTCAAAATTCGAAGTGATGCCAAATGGTCTGACGGTTCGCCTGTAACTGCTAATGACTTTGTCTATGCTTGGCGGAAAATGAATGATCCGAAAACAGCGGCGCAATACGGTTATATCTTTCCAGCCGCCAATATTAAAAACGCCGCAAAAATTCAGGACCCAAAAGATCCGTTGTTCGGCAAAGTAGATCAGCTAGGCGTTAAAGCGCTTGACGATAAAACGCTGCAAGTGACATTGGACAAACCAACACCTTACTTCTTAAGTCTTACTGCATTTTTCGCTTTCTTCCCGGCAAAAAAAGACTTTGTTGAAAAGCAGGGAAAGAAATACGGACAAGAGGTCAATAACATTCTGTATAACGGCCCATATGTGCTATCGGGCTGGCAGCACGGCGCAGGCTGGACATATAAGAAAAATAATAAGTATTGGAACGCCAAAAATATTCATATCCAGCAAGTCAACTATAAAGTCATTAAAGACGGTGCAACAGCGGTAAATATGTATAAAACAGGGAAATTAGACTCTGCAACCATTACATCTGAGTTTGTCAACCCATTTAAGGGCAAGAAAGATCTGCAAACTGTATTGCAGGCACCGGTGAATTTCTTGCGGCTTAACGAAGAAAAAGTACCGGAATTTAAAAACAAAAATCTGCGCAAAGCCATCTATATGTCAATTGACCGCGAAAGCATGGCGAAAGAATTGCTTAATGACGGCTCATTGCCTGCGGCTTATATCGTGCCTAAAGACTTTACAAAAGGACCGAACGGCAAAGATTTCAGAAGCGAAAAGCCGGACGGCTACCCAATCGGCAGCAAACAAGATGCGAAGAAGTATTGGGAAAAAGCTAAGAAAGAATTAGGCATTAAAACGCTTAAACTTGACCTGATGAGCCAGGACTCTGATAATTCTACGAAATATAACGAATATATTGCGAATCAAATTGAGAAAAATCTCCCGGGGATCACAGTCACAGTCTCCAAACAGCCAAAAGGAAATTTCTTGAATAAGGAAAAGTCAGGAGACTATCAAATGTCAAGCAATAACTGGGTACCGGACTATCAAGACCCTATGACTTTCTTAGACATGTGGACAAAGGGCAACCCATCCAACAGGGAAGGATTCTATGATCCGAAGTACGATAAATTGATCAAGGAAGCAGAAAATCTAGGCGGCCAGCCTGAAAAACGCTGGGAAAAGCTCCATGAAGCAGAAAAGGTGCTGCTGGAAGATGATGCAGCCATTGTCCCTTTATATCAAGCAGGCAATGCCATCCTGACCAAACCATATGTCAAAGGTTTGCTTCATCCTAACTTCGGACTTGACGTCGACTGGACACACGCTGAGGTATTAAAACATTAAAATGCGAAAAAGAGCTGTGCTGATCATCTTAAGGATGAGCGGCGCTCGCTCTTTTATTATGACTTTGCTTTTTTAAAATACGGAAATGCCGCATGATTGTTTAACGGCAAGTAAGGCACAGGCTGTGTATTTTCAGAAAGTTCTTCGAATCATTGGCCGCCTTCATTAAACTTACATTGATTGGGAGGTTGTATAAATGAAAAGAAAAGCTAAATGGTCTCTTATTCTTTCGCTCATCTTAATCCTCAGTTTGGTTTTGACAGCTTGTTCAAGCAGCAGTAATACGAGCGGTGAAGCCAGTCAAGGACAAGGCAAAGAAGAATTGGCGAAAGATCAAGTGCTTAACTTAACAGAACCGCAAGATATTCCTTCATTAAATTGGACACAAATTACCGATACAGTATCATCTACAGCCATCGGTATGGTCAATTCAGGATTAATGCGCTTTGATCAGAACATGAAGCCAAAGCCGGATATGGCGGACGGCATGCCTAAAATCAGCAAAGATAAAAAGGTCTACACTTTCAAAATCCGGAAAGACGCCAAATGGTCAGACGGTTCGCCGGTTACAGCAAATGACTTCGTATTTGCATGGCGCAAGATGGTAGATCCGAAAACCGCCTCGCAGTATGCATTTATCTTTGCATCAGCCAATATTAAAAACGCAGGCAAGATTGAAGATAAGAAAAGCCCATTATTTGGGAAAACGAATCAGTTAGGCGTTAAAGCGCTTGACGATAAGACGCTTCAGGTAACGCTTGAAAAACCGACGCCGTATTTCTTAAGTATGCTTCCGAGCGCCTCTTTTTTGCCGGCGAAAAAAACATTTGTCGAAAAACAAGGGAAGAATCTTGGACAAGAACCGCAAAATTTATTATTTAACGGACCTTATATTTTAACGAAATGGAATCATGGTTCTGGATGGTCATTTGAAAAAAATAATAAATATTGGAACGCTAAAAACATTCATATTAAAAAAGTGAATGTACAAGTGATCAAACAAGTATCGACAGCCGTTAACATGTACAATACAGGCAAACTGGATTCAACGACGGTTAATTCCGATTTTGTTGATCAATTTAAAGGCAAGCCGGACTATCATACAACGCTTGTGGCCATTACCTATTTCTTAAGGCTGAATCAAGAGAAGGTGCCGGCGTTTAAGAATGAAAAGGTTCGCAAAGCGATTTATGGATCTATTGATCGTGATACGATGGCGAAAGATTTGTTGAAAAACGGATCTGCTGGCATAAAGTATCTTGTGCCGAAGAATTTTGCTAAAGGACCTGAAGACAAAGATTTTAGAAGTTCAGCGCCTTCTGGCTATGATGCCGCAAATAAACAGCAGGCAAGAAAACTTTGGGATGAGGCCAAGAAAGAACTAGGCATTAAGTCTCTAAAATTAGAATTAATGACACAGGATGCAGATAGTGCAGTTAAAATGAATGAATATGTAGCTAATCAGCTGGAAAAGAATCTGCCCGGCATGAAGGTTACAATTAACAAACAGCCTTTTGGCAATTTCTTAAAGCTTGAGTCCAGCGGGAATTATCAAATGGAAAATGGCGGATGGTCGCCTGATTACTTAGATCCGATAACGTTCTTAGATATGTGGACCACAAAGAGCGACATGAATAGAATGAATTATTCTGATCCGAAATATGACAAATTAATTGAAGAGGTGAATCAATTAGGTGCTGATCCGCAGAAACGCTGGGAGAAAATGCAGGAAGCTGAAAAGCTGCTGTTAGATAAAGATGCAGCCATTGTTCCGCTCTATCAAAGAGCTAATGCTTATGTGACCAAACCATATGTAAAAGGATTGATTTACCCGCCATTCGGTTTTGATATGGACTGGACGCATGCTAAGGTTTTAAAACACTAATAAAACAATAAGCCGCCGTTTTTCAATCCCCTGCAAAAAGGGACTTGAGCCGCGCGGCTTATTTTATGGACAATAGATAAAACGGATGCCATAAATAGTCAGAAGAGGAACCTAAAATTTTTATTGACAAAATAGGGTGAAGAGTGTGAAAATAAATGAGGACTTGCATCATATATATGTGTCAATGGTGTTTTTTTTCATATCAGAAAATTTAAAACATCATTTGACCATCTAAAAAAGGGGGCATTAAACACAGATGAATGGGAAAAGAAAAGTAAAATGGACACTTTTCCTTTCGCTCATGCTTGTTTTGAGTATGTTCCTTGCAGCATGTTCAAGCGGCAGCAAGGACACGAGCGGCAGCGCCGGCGGAAGCGGAAAGGAAGAATTAGCAAAAGACCAAGTCCTTAACCTGATGGAGCCAGTAGATATTCCATCACTAAACTGGACGCAAATTACTGATACGACCTCTTCAACAACCATCGGCATGGTGACTTCAGGATTGATGCGTTTTGATCAAAACATGGAACCGAAGCCGGATATGGCGGACGGCATGCCAAAAATCAGCAAAGATAAAAAGGTCTACACTTTCAAAATCCGGAAAGATGCCAAATGGTCAGACGGGTCGCCGGTTACAGCTAATGACTTCGTATTTGCATGGCGCAAGATGGTAGATCCAAAAACCGCCTCGCAGTATGCATTTATCTTTGCATCAGCCAATATTAAAAACGCTGCCAAAATTGATGACAAGAAGAGTCCATTGTTTGGCAAAGTGGATCAATTGGGCGTTAAAGCGCTAGATGATCATACATTGCAAGTCACGCTTGAAAAACCAACACCTTATTTGCTAAGCACATTGTGCAGCGCATCATTTATACCTCAAAAGAAAGAATTTGTTGAAAAAGAAGGAAATAATTTAGGCCAAGAGCCGAAAGATTTATTATCTAACGGACCTTATATTTTAACCAAATGGAATCACGGTTCAGGATGGTCCTTTAAGAAAAACGAAAATTACTGGAATGCTAAGAATATCCATATAGAAAAAGTCAATGTTTCGGTGCTCAAACAAAAATCAACTGCTGTTAACTTATACAATACCGGCAAATTAGACTCAACATTGATTGATTCAGAATTTGTTGATCAATTTAAAGGCAAGCCGGACTACCATTCAACGCTGATGGCTGCACCATACTTCATTCGTTTAAATCAAGCTAAGGTGCCGGCTCTTAAAAATGAAAAAGTGCGTAAAGCGATCTATGGATCTATTGACCGTGATACGATGGCGAAAGATTTAATTAAAGACGGCTCAGTAGGGGCAAAATACATTGTGCCAAAAGGATTTGCAAAAGGTCCGGACCATAAGGACTTCAGAAGCACATCTCCAAATGGTTTCAATGCAGCCGATAAGCAGCAAGCGAAGAAACTTTGGGAACAAGCCAAAACAGACTTGGGCATTAAATCTTTGAAACTTGATTTGATGACACAAGACCAAGACAAGTCTGTTAAAATTGCCGAATACGTTGCAAACCAAATTGAGAAAAACTTGCCGGGCGTATCTGTAAACGTTTTGAAACAGCCATGGGGACAATATTTGAAACTTGAATCTGCCGGCCATTATCAAATGTCAATCAGCGGCTGGTCCCCGGATTACTTAGACCCAATGACATTTTTAGATATGTGGACAACAGGCAATCCTATGAACAGAATGGGCTACTCTGATAAGAAATACGATCAATTGATTGACGAAGCCAATAATTTGGGCGCAGAGCCGCAAAAACGCTGGGAAAAAATGCAAGAGGCTGAAAAGCTGCTGCTTGATAAAGATACCGCGGTGATTCCGCTTTACCAACGAGCTAATGCTTATGTCACTAAACCTTATGTTAAGGGGCTTATTTACCCATCATTCGGCTTTGATTTAGATTGGACACACGCTAAAGTATTAAAACATTAATAGCTAAAAAAGAGCCGCTGCTCAATTCTTTTCGTACGGTGTTGTTTGTTTAAAACTCACAAAGAAAATGGATAGCGCGGCTCTTTTTGTTTGCTTCAACTTCGAAACTCCCTATTTTTATGTAACGGGCTTACATGACTATGAGAGCTGACCCTATCGTATTTGATTTACTTTAAAATATTTATAGTGTTTAAGATGGCCGCCTGAAATATTAATCACCGGTTTGCTGCCCGGTATTGGATTGCGGGTGCGGAATAATAAAGAAAAGCATTCATACGGCAGCTGGAGTCATGCTGAGCCGCTATTATTGTGCTGATCTGTAATCATATCTTCTTTCACATTACTATTGATAAAATAGTCTGAATAATTGTAAAATGGATTTGATATGATATAATACCGGCAAAGAACTTTCTGCAATAAATGTCAGAAAATTTGAATAAATTTTGGCGGATTTAAAAAAGGGGGTACAAAGTATGAAAGGAAAAAGAAAAGTCAAATGGGCACTGTTCCTTTCAGTCATTTTGGTTCTAGGTATGCTGCTGGCAGGATGCTCAAGCGGCAGCAAGGACACAAGCGGAACCAGCACCGGTCAGTTAGACAGCAAACAAGAACTTAACCTTATGGAATCTGCAGATATTCCTTCATTGAATTGGACACAGATCACAGATACAACATCATCAACAGCGATTGGCATGGTTACATCGGGACTTATGCGCCTAGATCAACATTTGAAGCCTAAGCCGGATATGGCAGCAGCAATGCCTAAAGTCAGCAAAGATAAAAAGGTCTACACTTTTAAAATCAGAAAAAATGCGGAATGGTCTGATGGGTCACCGGTAACCGCAAATGACTTTGTGTACGCATGGCGGAAAATGAATGATCCAAAGACAGCATCGCAGTATGCTTATATCTTCGCAAGCGCTAATATTAAAAACGCCGCTAAAATTCAAGATAAGAATAGTCCTTTGTTTGGAAAGGTTGACCAATTGGGCGTTAAAGCGCTTGATGATCATACATTGCAAGTCACGCTGGATAAGCCAACGCCTTATTTTATCAGTCTCGTCGCTAATCAGTCTTTCTTGCCGGCCAAGAAAGAATTTGTTGAAAAAGAAGGTCAAAACCTTGGCCAAGAAGCTAGTGATTTGCTATTTAACGGTCCATATGTGCTTACTAGCTGGAAACACGGAGACAGCTGGACATTTAAGAAAAATGATAAGTATTGGGATGCGAAAGATATTCATATTAAGAAAGTTAAAGTTAATGTGATTAAAGATACATCAACAGCTGTTAACATGTATCAAACCGGCAAGCTGGATTCGGCTATACTAAGTTCAGAGTTCGTTAATCAGTTCAAAAACAGCAAAGATTTCCATACAACCTTGCTTTCAGGTACTTATTTCCTTTATCTGAATCAAAATAAAGTCCCGGCATTAAAAAATGTAAAAGTTCGCAAGGCGATTAATATGGCCATTGACCGCAATAATATGAGCAAATTGCTGTTAAACAACGGCTCTGTAGGCGCCGATTACATTGTGCCGAAAAATTTCGTAAAAGGATCGGACGGCAAAGACTTCAGAAGTTATGCTCAGGGCGGCTTTAACGGCTATAATCCGGCAGAGGCGAAGAAGCTTTGGGATCAGGCTAAGAAAGAGCTGGGCATAAGAACACTTAAATTAGATATCATGGGGCAGGATAACGATCTTTCCTCAAAAATTCTCGAGTATATCGCAAACCAAATGGAAAAGAATTTGCCGGGAATGAAGGTGACTGTCAATAAGCAGCCGTGGGGCAACTATCTTAAATTAACATCAGGGGGCAACTTCCAAATAGCGAATAGCGGCTGGTCACCAGATTATTTGGATCCAATGACATTCCTAGATTTATGGACAACCGGCAACCCTAACCAAAATCAAATGGGCTATTCAGATCCTAAATATGATCAATTAATAAAAGAAGCGGTTGCAGAAGGCGCTCAACCGGATAAGCGCTGGAAAACAATGCAAGAGGCTGAAAAGCAATTGCTTGACAAAGATCAAGCGATTGTCCCGATATATCAAAAAGGTCTTGCATATGTAACAAAACCATACGTTAAAGGGCTGACTTACCCAGCGTTCGGCTTTGACTTAGATTGGACGCATGCCGAAGTGCTGAAACACTAGATATTAAATAGGCATGATAAGCCGGCCATGTTGTACATTTCACCAATCCCGCAAATTTTAGAAGGTGAAAGAGTATAACATGGCTTTTTTGTATGTTGTCTCAATACGACAAATATCCCTAATAAATGGTAAAACAGTCCTGCGTTAATGCGACAAAGTATAATAAGATGAATAATTCCATAGGTAAAAAGTCTTATTTTGTATTAAGTTTTTGTAATAATAGCAAGGTTTCGTTTCTTCACATTAAAAAAAACAGTGAAATATGACTTAGTTATTTGTATAATTATTTATAAAGATGGTTGCGCTTGCAAATATTCAGAAAATGGCAAACCGTCTTAAGAATTTACTTTTATCGCACATCTATTAGGGAGGTCACATGTGTATGAGAAGAAATAAAGCGAAATGGCCAATTCTTCTTTCACTCATCTTAGTGATGAGCATGCTTCTCACAGCTTGCAGCAGCAAGGGCGGAAGCACCAGTACGAGCGGCAGCGGGGGGAATGACCAGCTTGCTGATAATCAAGTCTTGAATATTGCAGATAGCTCTGATATCCCTTCATTAAACTGGACGCAAATTTCTGATAGTACTTCATCTACATATTTGCAATATGTGACATCAGGCCTGATGCGTCTTAATGACAAATTAGAACCTCAACCGGACATGGCAGCATCCATGCCTGAAATCAGCAAAGATAAAAAGACCTATACGTTCAAACTTCGCAAAGATGCCAAATGGTCTGACGGTTCGCCGGTAACCGCTAATGACTTTGTATATGCTTGGCGCAAAATGGTAGATCCGAAAACGGCGTCGCCATATTCATTTATTTTTGCTTCAGCCAATATTAAAAACGCGGCAAAAATTGAGAATAAAAAAGATCCATTGTTTGGTAAAATAGATCAGTTAGGCGTTAAAGCGCTTAATGACCACACATTGCAAGTAACACTTGATAAACCGACACCATATTTTTTAAGCATGTTAGCTAATGCGTATTTTATGCCGCAAAAGCAATCATTTGTTGAAAAACAAGGAGATAAATTAGGTCAAGAACCGCAAAACCTGCTTTATAACGGTCCGTTCAAACTAACTAAATGGGATCATGGATCCGGCTGGACATTGGAAAAGAATAATGACTACTGGGATGCTAAGCACGTTTATTTGAAACAAGTTAACGTTCATGTCATTAAAGATAATTCAACAGCAGTAAATATGTATAACTCTGGAAAATTAGATGCAACAGGATTATCTTCAGATTTTATTGATCAATTCAAAAACAAAAAAGATCAATTCCATACATTTAAGGACGCAGGTGTCTTCTTTCTTTACTTAAATCAAAAGCGTCAGCCAGCATTAAAAAATGTTAATGTACGCAAAGCCATTAACATGTCGATTGACCGTAACCAAATGGTTAATGTCCTCTTGAAAGACGGTTCAGTTGCTGCCAACTACATTGTTCCAAAAGAATTCGCTAAAGGGCCGGATGGCAAAGACTTTAGGAGCGCGGCGCCAAATGGCTATAATGGATATAATCCAAAAGAAGCTCAGAAACTTTGGGAAAAAGGCAAGAAAGAATTAGGCATTAAATCACTTAAACTTGAATTAATGTCCCAAGATACTAGTACTTCGGCAAAAATAAATGAGTATATCGCCAACCAAATTGAGAAGAATTTGCCAGGTGTCAAAGTAACTGTTAACAAACAACCATGGGGCAACTACTTAAAACTATTGAATTCCGGCAAATATGACTTGGGCAACAGCGGCTGGATACCAGATTATGACGATCCAATGACCTATTTAGATTTGTGGACAACTAATAATCAGCAAAACAACATGGGATTTTCTGATCCTAAGTTCGATAAGTTGATAGAAGAAGCCGACAATTTAGGTGCAGATCCGCAAAAACGCTGGGATAAAATGCATGAAGCTGAAAAGCTGTTATTAGAAAAAGATCAAGCGATTGCACCGTTGTTCCAAGAAGGTACTGCTCATGCAATAAGACCGTATGTAAAAGGTTTGAATTATCCTAACTTTGGTATGAGAGTTGATTTCTTGCATGCAAAAATATTAAAACATTAAAATATTACCCAATGATTTTTTGCTAAAAGGAGGAGGGAGTGTGTGTCAAATTGACATTTGCTCCCTTTTATAATCCTTTGTTGATAATTAAGTCTATTGCTAATTATCGGCATGAATTGGCTTTATCAAAAATTAAAATAGAAAATATTAATTATGATAAGTGTAGGAGGGTTGTCGAATGGGTCGATATTTGTTACAACGATTTGGTTATATGCTCGTAACGTTCTTCGTTATAGTCGCCCTGACATTTTTGACGATGCAGCTGCTGCCGGGGACACCATACAGAAACCAGCAAAAACTATCTCCGGAACAAATTGAAATTATGAACCACAAATATGGTTTAGATAAACCGGTGGCTGTTCAATTTGTAGATTATGTCGGCAATATGCTGAAAGGTGACCTTGGGCTGTCCTTCCAATATGACGGCCGGCCGGTGACTGAGATATTGAAGGAAAAACTGCCTGTTTCAGGCACCTTAGGTACAGAGGCTTTGATTTTCGGAGCGATAGTCGGTGTCTTTTTAGGCATTTTGGCAGGCTTAAAACATAATACGTTCTGGGATTATGGCGCCAGTATTCTGGCTATTTTGGGTATTTCGATTCCTTCGTTTATTTTTGCAGGCCTTTTGCAATATTGGATAGCTGTGAAGCTTGGCTGGCTGCCGGTCGGATATTGGGACGGGCCGCAGAACCACATTTTGCCTGCTCTTTCCTTATCAATGTCAGTCATCGCCACAGTGGCAAGATTTATGAGAACAGAAATGATCGAAGTTATGGGATCTGATTATATTACGACAGCAAAGGCAAAAGGGATCAATAATACAAGCATTATTGTCAAACACTCAATCAGAAATGCGGTCATTCCAGTTATCACAATATTAGGTCCATTAGCCGTTAATATTATCACAGGTTCGCTTGTTATTGAACAAATATTTGCTATCCCGGGCATTGGCGAGCAATTCGTTACATCCATTGTTACAAATGACTACCCGATGATTATGGGAACGACGATAATGTATAGCGCTATGTTAATACTTATTATCTTTATCGTTGATATTTTATACGGCATTATTGATCCAAGGATTCGTTTAGCCGGGGGTGAAGCATAATGGCTGTTTCAAACCGAGAATTAACAGAAGATATGTTCCAGACAGCTGAATTAGACGCAGGCAAAAACGAAGAAATTGCCGGTGAGAGCACTAGCTTTTGGAAAGATGCGATGCGGCGGCTGGTGAAAAATAAAGCAGCTGTCGTCAGTGCGATTGTTATTGTTTTTCTCATCATTATGTCTATATTTGGTCCGATGATGAACAAATACGGCTATGATGACCAAGACTTAAGCCGGGCGAATTTACCGCCAAAAATTCCTTTTCTTGCAAATATTCATTGGCTTCCGTTTGACGGTGTGGACAGTAACGGGATTGACCAATATAAAGCAAAGAATATCAAAGAAGACTTTTGGCTAGGCACAGATAAGTTTGGACGTGATCAATGGACAAGAATCTGGAAAGGAACGCAAATTTCCTTGTTTATCGCCTTTGCGGCGGCAATGATTGATTTAATCATAGGAGTTGCCTACGGGGGTATTTCAGCTTATTTCGGCGGGCGTGTCGATAATGTCATGCAGCGGATCATTGAGGTGCTGAGCGGCATTCCGCAATTAATTATTCTTATTCTGGCCATTATGGTGCTGAAGCCGGGAATTGTTTCAATCATTATCGCCATGGTTATCACCGGCTGGACAACAATGGCCCGAATTGTCCGAAGCCAAATTTTAAAGCTGAAAAGTTCAGAGTATGTGTTGGCATCACGAACATTGGGCGCCAATCACTCAAGGCTGATTTTAAAACACTTATTGCCAAATTCACTTGGCCAAATTATTATTACCACAATGTTTACCGTGCCAAGCGCTATTTTCTTTGAAGCCTTCTTAAGTTTCATTGGCTTGGGGATTCCTGTACCAAAAGCATCGCTCGGAACGCTGATCAATGACGGGTTCCAATCGCTGCAAATATTCCCATTCCAAGTGCTGTGGCCAGCCGTTGTTATAAGCTTATTGCTAATTGCCTTTAACTTACTTGGCGACGGCTTGCGCGATGCATTTGATCCGAAGCAAAGAAAATAGGGGAGGCGGAGAATTTGGAAAATATACTAGAGATTAAAGATTTAAAAATATCATTTGATACATTCAGCGGTGAAGTTCAAGCCGTCCGAGGCGTTAACTTAACTTTAAAAAAAGGTGAAACCCTGGCCATCGTCGGTGAATCAGGATCTGGAAAATCGGTGACATCCAAAGCCGTTATGAAATTAATTCCGCAGCCGCCCGGAAAATATAAATCCGGAGAAATCCTGTTTGAGGGTAAAGACCTTATCAAATACTCAGAGAGAGATATGCATAAAATCAGAGGTTCAGAGATTTCAATGATTTTCCAAGATCCAATGACAGCCTTGAACCCGACAATGACCATTGGAGCGCAAATAGCGGAAGGATTAAGAAAACATCAAAAAATGAACAAGCAGGAAGCAAATGAACGTGTGGTGAAGCTGCTTGATCTTGTCGGCATACCAAATCCAGAAGCAAGGCTTAAGCAATATCCGCACCAATTCTCAGGGGGAATGAGGCAAAGAGTCGTTATTGCCATTGCCCTGGCCTGCAACCCGAAAATTTTAATCGCGGACGAACCGACAACCGCTCTTGATGTAACGATTCAGGCGCAAATTTTGGAACTTATGAAAGATCTGCAAGATAAGATGAGTACGTCAATTATTCTAATCACTCACGACTTAGGTGTTGTTGCCAATATGGCGCAGCGTGTGGCGGTGATGTACGGCGGCAGAATCGTTGAAACAGGAAGTGTTGATGAAATTTTCTATAAGCCAAAGCATCCGTATACTTGGGGACTGCTTTCTTCAATGCCAAAGCTTCATAATAATAGTGAAAAGCTCTTGGCGATCCCGGGCACTCCGCCTGATTTATCTAATCCGCCGAAAGGATGCCCGTTTGCACCGCGTTGTCCATATGCTATGAAAGCATGTGTTGATATGATGCCGGATTATACAAATTTGTCAGATACACATCAAACAGCATGCTGGCTGCTGGATGATCGGGCACCTAAAGTTGAACCACCCGAAACTATTGGGGTAGGGGGGACCAAGTCATGACAGCAATGGAAGACAAACTATTAGAAGTAAGGAATCTGAAGAGATATTTTAAAGTAAGCCATAACGATGTGCTTAAAGCCGTCGATGATGTCAGCTTTGACATTTATAAAGGTGAAACATTAGGGCTCGTCGGCGAATCCGGCTGCGGAAAATCAACAACAGGCCGCACCATTATCAGGCTGTATGATGCCACTGACGGTAAAGTATTATTTAACGGCGAAGACGTTCATGGCAAGAAATCAAAGAAAGAACTGAAGAAGTTTAATAGAAAAATGCAAATGATCTTCCAAGATCCGTACGCTTCATTAAATCCGCGAATGACTGTTAAAGATATTATTGCAGAAGGCATTGATATTCACGATTTGGCCAAATCAAACAAAGAACGGAATGAAAAAGTCTATAGATTGCTGGAAACTGTCGGCTTGAATAAGGAACACGCCAACCGCTATCCCCACGAGTTCAGCGGCGGGCAAAGGCAAAGAATCGGCATTGCCAGAGCATTGGCTGTAGATCCTGAATTCATTATTGCTGATGAACCAATTTCAGCACTGGATGTTTCCATTCAAGCGCAAGTCGTTAACTTATTGCAAGAACTTCAAGAGAAACGCGGATTAACATATTTATTTATTGCCCATGATTTATCTATGGTTAAGCATATCAGCGACCGGGTCGGGGTTATGTATCTCGGACATATGGTAGAGCTTGCGAAGAGTGATGAACTTTACGATCATGCTCTCCATCCTTATACACAAGCCCTGTTGTCAGCAATCCCTGTGGCTGATCCGGAAATTGAACGAAGCCGCGAACGTATTATTCTGAAAGGCGATGTCCCAAGCCCAATCAATCCGCCAAGCGGCTGCCGCTTTAGAACACGTTGTCCGCACGCTATGGATATATGTGCGCAAGTGGCGCCTAAATGGCAAGAAGCTAGAGAAGGACACTGGGTTGCCTGCCACCTTTATGATGACGAATACAAAAGCGGTTTAAATAAATAATCCCGAAAATCACAAAGGCCATCCGGCAGTATTCCCGGATGGCCTTTGTCTATTTGTCTTGATCATCTTCTTTTTTCTTAGCCTTTATTTTGCTGAAGAGATAAATGATATAGACAATGATGGTCAGCCATAATAAGACTTCAATGATATAACGGCTGAGCCCGCCGATGAAATACTGGCTAAAGATCGAAATCACTAATAGAATGACCAAAACAGTTAAAATAGCTCTTAGTTTATGTAACAATCCTATACATCCTTTCGCATATTCCTAGAAACAGATAAAACGGGGGACTACTGACAGTCATAATATAGAGGTCAATCTCATAAATTAGGGACAGGGTCTATTATAAAGGAAGGATAGCAGTGTTCAAACATTTTAATAGAAAACACATCAAATGGACAATATCTATCATCATTGTGTTAATTTTTAGTTTTGCGGTTATTTCAGTCCTTAACGGGTCAAAGGGATCTGTGCAACAAACGAACGGAGCCGGTCATTCTGAACCCAAGCATACTGCCGAAGGAAAAGCCGGGATTTTTAACAATCATGCATTTGCCAAAGCCCCGTCTTTTAACATTCCCGATCAGGAAAATCATATGGTTGATCTCCATGATTACCGCGGCCAGTCTGTACTTGTGAATGTTTGGACAACATGGTGCAAGGAATGTCAAGACGATTTAGCATCATTGCAAAATATAAGTAAAAAGTATCCTCATGACCAATTGCAAATTCTTGCTGTGAATATGACAACAGACGAAACGTCGCTTCGTACTGTTCAAGATTACTTAAAGAAACATCCTTTATCATTTCCGGTTCTTTTGGATACGAAAGGCCAAGTGAAAAAAGATTACCAAGTATATGGCATTCCCACATCATTTTTAATAGACCCGTACGGCCGGATTATAAAAACATTTCAAGGTATTGTTACAACAAAAGATATAGATGATTGGCTTCCGCAATAACATTTCGTGGGAACAAACATTTTCCTATCCTTTATAAAATGGCCAAGTCAATTGACAACTTTCAGAAAATAGTGTATGATGTAACTGGAGATCTTTTATCAAAATAATATTGCATCTGCATAAGCCTTACCTTAATTGAATGCCGGTTTTGCCGGTAAGCTTGCCTGCCTCTCGGCTTCTTTTCTCATTCAAAAACAGGTTTATTGTTCACAAATTGGTGAAATATAATGTAACATATGCAACATCTGTTAATATTATAATTAACATTGTTGCATAATAAATGAAAAAAGAGAGGTCGAGGGATGAACTGGTACGAAAAGTTGAGCGAATACTTTCCCATCGAAGAAATGAAATCTAAGGAACACATGGAGCTGTTATTGAAGGAAAAACCGCACATGTATCATAAAGACGAAGGTCTGTATCATGTACTCATGTATGTAGAAACCAATGACTTCTTATTCATTGATTATCTTTATGTTTCGGCAAAATCACGAGGTAAAGGCATAGGGCATAAGCTAATAGAAAATCTAAAGCAACATGGCAAGCCAATTATCTTGGAAGTGGAACCTGTTAACTATGAAGACAGCGATACGGAAAAAAGGCTCCGTTTTTATAAGAGAGAAGGTTTTAAGCATGCGGTTTCTATCGGATATAAGCGGCGCAGTCTAGCCACTAATGAGATTAATCAGATGGAAATACTGTACTGGTCGCCGACTGATGAAACGGAAGAAAGCATATTGGAAAAGATGAAAAAAACTTATAAGGAAATTCATACCTATAAAGATAAAGAGTTGTATGGCAAATCATACCAGCCTGTGAACGAGGTATTGACAATAGACAGCGATAAGGACGACAATATACTTGAATTTAATAAAGATTAACTTCTAAAATGGCGGTTTGCGGCCGGTGCTATGAAAAGGAGGCGGTGTGTTATGAAACCCAAAGTAATCAAACGCAAACGCAAGCATGCGTTAAAAAAATGGTTAAAGAAACAATTGGGTCAATGGCAGCCAAAACCGAAACAAACCGAATCACCACCGGCTTCACAAACCAAAACTCCTGCGTAATGCGTAAGAGGATCTCTTGGTGAGGTCCTCTTACTTCTGTTTGTACAGAAGGTGTTGAATCATTAAAAGAAGTTTATAAACTTTTTATAACGGGTATCCCATAAATAAGTCTGTTGAACGAACCATATAAAAGAGGCACTGGTCAAATTAGAAATATTATTATATAATAATCATATGATGATGTTCAAAAAGGAGGCAAACAGGGCTGAGAAGCTGGCGTTAATGCCGAATAGCCGTCTGCGCTGAAATAAGCCTTGCCTTTGTGTTTCTCATGTGATTTGCGGCGCAGCGAATTATTTCAAAGCCATTTTTGTTTCGGATATTTTTGAGCCTCCATCTGATATTTGATTAAGTGCTTTTTCAAGTGACGTTCCTTTAAGGGGGTTGATTAAATGGTCACTTTATATACATCTCCAAGCTGTACATCTTGCCGCAAGGCGAAAGCATGGCTTAAAGAACATGACATAGCGTTCAAGGAACGTAATATATTTGCAGAACCGCTGTCTATTGAAGAAATTAAAAACATTCTTCGCATGACAGAGGACGGCACGGATGAAATTATATCAACACGTTCCAAGGCCTTTCAGGAATTGAACATACAATTGGACGCTATGCCGCTTCAAGACCTTTATGAACTTATTAAGAAAAACCCTGGACTTTTAAGACGTCCAATTATGATCGATGAGAAAAGACTTCAAGTCGGTTACAACGATGATGAAATCCGTCGTTTCTTACCTAGGAAAGTTCGCAACTTTGAACTGCAAGAAGCTCAAAGATTGGTTAACTAAATGCTTTAAAGCACCTTTTCTGATAGGAAAAGGTGCCTTTTATTTTATTTGTTGAGCAAACTATATATGATGGTTGGCATCTTCTGATTTGGAGCGGTTAACGAGCCAGCCGACCAGCAGAACGCCCGCGATCAGAAAAATAGTTAGAGGCATTTTGATTTGCGGATAATCTGCCAAAATGCCGCTTAATTTAGGCTCCTCAAGAACCATGCCTGAGGCTGTATAGGCAAGAACCGCACTGCCGATATAAATCAATGCCGGCATATATTCCATTGCAGTCAAGATTATTTTGCTTCCCCATATAATAATAGGTACCGAGATTAATATTCCAATCAGAACGAGGCTTAGGTTGCCGTGCGATGCCCCGGCAATGCCGAGAACATTGTCCAATCCCATCACAACATCGGCCAATACAATTGTCCGAACTGCAGAAAAAAGCGAATGGCCTGCTTTAATATTTAGATCATCGCCTTTTTCGATAACAAGCTTCAGTGCGATATAGACAAGGAAAATACCGCCGATAAGAAGCAAATACGGGATTTTAAGCAATGAAACCATAATGGCAATCAGTGAAATGCGTATAACAACTGCTAACCCGGTGCCAAGAATGATCGCTTTATTTCTCTGCTTCTCCGGTAATCTGCGGCAGGCAAGGGCAATAACAACGGCATTATCACCGCCGAGAATAAGATCAATCAAAATAATGTTTATAATAGAGATAAGTAGATGCTGTTCCGATTCCATACTTTTAATGCCCCTTTCACGTGTCTAGATACAACATATGCGGTCTTGTCCAAAATAATGACAAGGCGCCGTTATCACTCCCAAAATTTGAAGACAATATTTATAAGCGGCATCCAGCAAAGATACACTTTCTCAATTAAAGCTTCGCGGGTCATAAAATTAATAACCAGGGGGAAATATTGATGGAAAGAAAGGAATTGTCATCGTGTTTCCTATATTTTGTTTTTTGGCGCGGGTTCAGTTAGTCGGATGAATCATGATAATTGTGGATTATTTTTAAATGCTTGTAATTTTTATTTCATTCCTTTAGTATTTATCATACAATGGTGTTAAGAGATAAAAATGCTGTTGCCTTTTTTTAAAGAAGGTCGCTCCCGTTAGTTTACATTATGCGGAGGGAGAGATTTATATGGACATAGAGCGTGTTAATGAGTATACGTTAAAATTTTTTATTAGCTATATAGATATTGAAGACCGTGGATTTGATCGTGAGGAGATTTGGTACAACCGGGAAAGAGGAGAAGAATTCTTCTGGGAAATCATGGATGAAGCCTACTATCAAGAATCATTTTCCATGGATGGCCCCTTATGGATACAAGTTCAAGCTTTAGATAAAGGAATTGAAATCATTGTCACGCGAGCACAGCTTTCGCAAGACGGTTCCAAGCTGGAGCTGCCTATATCTGAAGATAAGCATCTTGATATTCCTGTAAGTGAAGGTTTAGAGGAATTGATTAATCAGCATTTTCAATTGGACAAAGCTGGAGAAGAGGACGAAGATTTGCCGGTAAATGACGATTCTGATGAAAATCATTTTGATGATGAGCTGTCATTTTTAATTTCTTTCAGCGACTTTGAAGATGTTGTTTCCTTAAGCCACCAAGTTCAAGATCATCCGGCCATTGATACGGCACTATATGCTTTTGATAACCATTATTATTTAAATATCACCTTTAGAAGCGGTCTGAGCGAACGCAAACAAGACAATGTCTTAAGTTGTATCCTTGAATACGGCTTCGAATCAAATCGAACGGTTCATTTCGTTGAAGAATACGGCAAAATCGTTCTCCCCGAAAAGGCTCTTTCAACAATAAGAAAACACTTTCCGCTCCAATCTTAATTGGTTTCTCGTTTGTAGAGAAACCATTTTTTACTTTTTTAAGATAAGTTCAAAATAAGACTGTCTTCGCCTGACGGCTTGCCAATCGGTAAGTTTCTTTACTAGTTCATTAGAAATATGCTATTGTACAATAGGGATTTTCTGTAGAAGTACCTTATTCTTAGAAAATTTAAGGAGACGCTTTTTACATGAAAAGATCAATTGCAATTTTTTTCCTAACATTAGTTGCTCTCATATTATTATTATTTATACAGGATTGGCAAAAGTGGGTGTTAGGCACTTTTAACATTGGATTATCTTTAACGGTAATTCTGATAGGCATTGTGATCTTTTTTGAGAACCGCCAGCCTTCAAAGACAATCTCTTGGTTAATGGTTTTGGCCTTATTTCCGATTGTAGGCTTTATCATATATATTGTGTTCGGACAAAATTACCGGAAACAAAGGCTTTTTATGAAGAGAACTTTTTTGGATGATCAGCAGTTTAATGATATTGCCGCTTCTTCAAAGGCGATTAAACAGGATGAACGTCAACTCATGGGTGAGCACCAGCAGACTTTGATCCGTCTAGCGGAACAATTGGGGCAATATCCTGTTTCATTCGGGACTGAAACGAAGGTGCTTACTAACGGGAATCAAACTTTTAAAGAAATTTTACAAGAAATAAAAAAAGCTAAGCACCATATTCATTTGGAATATTATATTGTCCGTAATGATGAGATTGGCAGTTTGCTGAAAGATCTGCTTATTGAAAAGGCCAAACAAGGCGTCGAAGTCCGCTTCTTATACGACGCTGTTGGAAGCTGGAAGCTTAATAAGAAGTATGTCCGCGAATTAAATAATGCCGGGGTTGAAACGGTACCGTTCTTTCCAGTTCGGTTTCCTATTATCAACCATAGAGTAAATTTCCGGAATCACCGTAAAATTGTTGTTATTGACGGTAATGTGGGATTTATGGGCGGTCTTAATATAGGGGATGAGTATCTTGGCAAAAACCCTTCATTTGGCTTTTGGCGGGATACCCATTTGCTTGTTCGGGGTGAAGCTGTACGCAGTCTGCAAACGATATTTCTTCAAGATTGGTATATTATGACCGGAGAAGCGAAGACAGAAGAGGTTTATTTTGATGTAAAGCCGGTAGAAGGGGCGAGTCACGGTGCTTGCCAAATGGTTGCCTCATCGCCTTACAGTGAATGGGAAGTCATTAAAAATTTATTTTTCTCAATGATTGTTTCCGCGAAGAGGTCCATTTGGATAGCTTCACCGTACCTTATTCCGGACGACGATATACTAAGCGCCTTGAAGATAGCTGCTTTAAGCGGCATTGACGTTAAAATTCTTGTCCCGTTCCGCCCCGATAAACGCATCGTTTTCTATGCTTCTCACTCCTATTTTCCTGAGTTGCTTGAAGCAGGCGTTAAGATTTATGAGTATAGAGACGGATTCATGCACAGCAAAGTCATCATTGTTGATCATGAACTGGCGTCGATCGGGACATCGAATATGGATATGAGAAGCTTCCATCTTAATTTCGAAGTGAACGCGTTTCTTTATCGGACAGACAGCACGATCCAGCTCGTGGCTGATTTTATTGATGATCTGGATCATGCAACTGAAATTGATTACGAATCATTTAAAAAACGGCCGATTATTACAAGAGTTGTGGAATCAACATCAAGATTATTATCCCCGCTATTATAATTTTATTAATATATTTTCTTTCTTGAGCTTGAGGCAGCCTTGGCTGTCTCTTTTTCTTTATCATCGGTTAACGATTTTTTTATATTTATTAAATGATCTTTATCAGAATATCTGATTTATATGATATGATATATAAAATGAAGAAAGCAGGTGAGGTATTGCTTGTGGCAAGAACCGAAAACGATCAATTGATCTCTATGGCTGATTCCCATGCCTTGGATGACTTGAAAAAGCTTAGAGATACGTGCAGTTTTTATTGTCCAGCCTGTGATAAGCCGGTTTTCTTAAAGCTCGGCAACAAAAAGAAATGGCATTTTTCCCATCATCATTTAGCCCATTGTCCCTATGATCAAGAACCTGAATCCGCGAATCATCTCCTCGGAAAGAAGCATCTATATCATTGGTTATTGCAGCACTGTCTTCAACCTCAATTAGAGAGATATCTCCCAGAACTAAAACAACGTCCAGATATATTTTTGCCGCTTAATCCGCTGCCAGTTGCCATTGAGTTTCAATGTGCTGCCATGCCCGCATCGTTATTAAATGAAAGAACACTTGGTTACTTTAAACATCATATCAAACCCATATGGATTTTGGGCGAAAACCGCCTTCGGCAAAAAGGCTCTGTTATTTATTTATCAGCGATGGATTATCAAGCTGTTCAATATAATCCGAAATTTGCAGGTTCGCACCCCTTTGCATCCCCGTATTTTCTGCTTTTCTACAGCCAAAACAAACAGTCCATGATACAACTCTCAAATATTCAGCCCCTATCAACATCCAAAATATCCGCACATATTCATACATCCTTGCTGCGATTGTCCCCGCTGCATGTCTTAACCCAGCCTATCCATCAAGAGAACTTTAATGAATTCAAAAAGGTATGGCTAAGAGAGAAAAAGATGAAAAGAGCCAATCCCCATCGATTTCAAAGTCAAGCGGAACATTACATTAAGGCGATTTGTTACCGGAAGCGCATCAACTTCTCTTTCTTTCCCTCATATGCAGGTCTCCCGCATTATCATTTTCTTTATGTCGAAACGCCCCCGGTTATTTGGCAAAGCTGGCTTGTGCTCAACTTTATAGAAGGAAAAAAAGGACAGCTCATAGATGGGAAATCAATCACTCAAGCCTTTAAGAGGTTGATAGATAAAGGGATATTTCATTGCCGCCCTTTATTGGCGGGGAAACACTCGATTGAACAAGTGATTCAAACTTATCTCAAACAATTAGCCATATTGAATGTTGTTAAAGCTGCTCATAAGGGCAATTTTCGAGTGTTGAACGTTGAGAAGTGGCAGCGGCCCTCAATCACACTGTTGCTTGATGAAGATCAAAAAACATTGGATGAGCTTGAAGCATCTCCGGTTTGCCAAGGTGTTGAATAACTTTCGCCAATCTTTATAGTTTCATGACCGCCCCGCCGGCTTTACCCGTTCTTTTAAAAAAACATGCTTTAAGCTGAATTATTTGTATGAAAACAATCATTTAAAATACAATAAGTAGATGAAGGAATAATTTAGCTTTCATGGAATTAATTTAAGAACAAATATTTCCGGAGGTGTTATCATGTCTGATAAAACTAAATCGAAATCTTTACCGACAAGGGATCAGATACCTGAGGAAGAGAAATGGGATCTTGAAGCGATATTTTCTTCGACGCAAGAATGGGAAAAGGCATTTGAACATGTGAAAAGCTTAATCCCAGAGGTGGAAGCTTTTAAAGGGAAGCTTGGCGAATCGGCAAATACGCTGTACCAAGCTTTGCAAAAGCAAGATGAATTAACGATGGCGTTAGGTAAACTTTTTGCGTATGCTCATATGAAATCAGATGAGGATACCGCGAATTCTACATATCAAGCTCTTAATGACCGGGCCAGCAGTCTGGCAACTCTCGTAGGCGCAAAGCTGGCTTTTATCGTCCCGGAAATTCTTGAGATAGATGAGGAGAAGCTGAAGTCTTTTCTCAATGAGAATGATGATTTGAAGCTGTATGATCATGCCCTTGAAGAAATAACCCGCATGCGTCCGCATGTTCTTGATGAAGAAAAGGAAGCTTTGCTTGCACAGGCAAGTGAAGCATTAGGAACAGCTTCGAACACATTCGGAATGCTGAATAACGCCGATCTGAAATTCCCGGAAATTAAAGACGAAGACGGGGAAGAGGTTGAAGTGACGCACGGCCGCTATTCTAAATTTCTGGAAAGCGATGACCGCAGGGTCCGAAAAGATGCTTTTCACGCGATGCATCATACGTATGAATCTTTTAAAAATACTTTTGCCAGCACGCTTAGCGGGCAAGTGAAAAAGAATAATTTCTATGCAAAAATTCGCCGCTATGATTCGGCAAGACAAGCTGCGCTTGCCAACAACAACATTCCTGAAGAGGTTTATGATAATTTAGTCAAGACTGTTAATGATAATCTCCATTTACTTCACCGCTATATCGAATTAAGAAAAAAAGCGCTTAAGCTTGATGAGCTTCACATCTATGATCTTTATACACCGCTTGTTAAAGATGTAAAAATGGAAGTTCCTTATGAAGAAGCCAAAGAACTTGTATTAAAAGGGTTAGCGCCGCTTGGTGAAGATTATATTAATACAATTAAAGAAGGCTATAATAGCCGCTGGATTGATGTGCGCGAAACAAAGAGCAAACGCAGCGGCGCATACTCATCAGGCACTTACGGCACACATCCGTACATTTTATTGAATTGGCAAGACAATATTAACAACGTATTCACCCTGGCCCATGAGTTAGGGCATTCTATGCACAGTTATTATACGCGCAGCCATCAGCCGTATCCATACGGAGACTATTCTATCTTTGTTGCGGAAGTCGCCTCAACATGCAATGAAGCGCTGTTAAATCACTATCTTCTTAATGAAACCGATGATAAGAAGAAAAAGTTATATTTACTCAATAACCAATTGGAAGGTTTCAGAGGAACTGTATTCAGACAAACGATGTTTGCTGAATTTGAGCAAATGATTCACGAAAAATCCGCTGCCGGAGAAGCATTGACGCCTGAATTACTGACCAACGTATACTATGATTTAAACAAAAAATATTATGGCAGCGAACTTGTTGTCGATAACGAGATTGGCATTGAATGGGCCCGCATCCCGCATTTCTATTACAATTTCTACGTGTATCAATATGCGACAGGATACAGCGCCGCAGCGGCATTGTCTAAGCAAATCCTTGAGGAAGGAGATCCTGCTGTTGAGCGCTATAAAAACTACCTGAAAGCCGGAAGCTCCGATTATCCGATCGAAGTGCTTAAAAAAGCTGGTGTTGATATGGCGACTCCTGAACCAATTAAACAAGCGATGGCGGTCTTTAGCTCAGTTCTAGATGAAATGGAAAATTTATTATTCGAATAAAACGCTTGTTATGAATCTAAGGAACAGCCTCTATTGCTGAATCAAACGTGCGCCTAAGCGGACTCGAAAGTTCGGCATACAAAAAATCACCTGAAATATTTCAGGTGATTTTTTCCTTCAGGCTTTGTTATGATTTGTTATCAAACGAATCGTTAAAAACAGCGAACCGAAAAAGATAGGGCCGGTTATTATGATAGGCTGCAAGTGCATCAAACCAAGCAAGTAGAAGCAGAAACAAGCAAATGTCACTAAGCATGACAGAAAGATTATCCAGCTTTTCAAGACCTTCACCCCGCGTTAATACATACTTATGGGAGATGCTTGTTTTTATGTCACTTTTCATTATTAATAAAGCAAGGGCACCAGTTAGCTGGAGCCCTCTGACTTTTCAATATAGCGCCAATACGTGCCGAGCGGATATGACATGCGTTTGACTATTTGCTTTAATTGAAGTTTCTTCATTTCCATTTCGATTTCTTTATCGGTTAGACCATAGACAATAGATAATTCTTTTGTTGCGGCCATTTTAAAAATCCGCAAAAACTCTCTGATCGGCGGAAGATCGTTGGCTTTAGGCTTTTCGCCCAGAAGATCCGACAGAATTTGCACGTATACTTCGTAAGGATAAACCCCCGGTACTTTTATCCCCTCAGTGTCCGCGGCAACGCTAAAAAAGATGAGTGTCGGCAATGTCTTGACTTCCATTTCACATGTCAGTTTTCGGTCGCATTGAAGCGCTTTTATCGGTGTTTGTGAGCAAATATCCTTCGTGAATTCTTGAATATCCAAGCCTGCGTCCAATGCGCAGTCAATAAGAACATGCTTATCATTTATATTGTCTTTTTCCAGGAAAACCTTATGCCTTAATTTGCGCAGAAACCGTCTTCCGGCAGCTTTCCCTTGCAGTTCGGCGGCTTTTACCGCAATGGATAAGCTGTAAGGGGAAGGCATGTTATTTAAACAGTTGCCTTTGTTGTCTTCATTTATATCCGTTTTGTTTCGCCCAGATGCTAATTGATTAGGAAATTGCCGCTTATCCATAACATTAGAATGACAGGCGATAACAGAGCGAATAGTTATATACTGGCGGTATTCTATGATCAGTTTTTTTATAATAGGCTCAATGCCCATGCATTCAGGGGAAAGCGGATCTGTAAAAGAATAAAGTTCAATTGGTTTATACTGATTTTCGGAATGAGTATGACATATATATTTACCTGATGATCCTTCACACATTGATTTTGTATGATTGTGTTTCATGATCATCACCTCACTTACTTTAGCTGTTTTCGTCAATTTGGTTGACCATATGATGCGCTGTTAAGGCCAATCTTTGTAAAATGGCATCGCGCCAGTCTTTATTGAACTCAATTTCTTCCATAGCTTCTTTCATGCAGCTTATCCAAGCCCGCTCTTGTTTTGGACCGATAGGGAAACGCAAATGTCTGGCGCGAAGCCTGGGATGACCATGTTCTTCAGTATACAAAGGCGGACCGCCAAGAAATTGAGTTAAAAATTGTGTTTGTTTTCGGGCGGTTTCAGTTAAATCATCAGGAAAAATCGGTGCTAAATCAGGATGTTCAGCTACTCTAGCATAAAATGCTGATACCAATTTTTCAATTGTTTCGGCTCCGCCGACGGCTTCATACGGCGATTGATTCTGATATTTCATCTTTATTCTCCATTATTATGATTTCGTATTGATTTTATATTCGTTTATCATTGAGTTATAGGCAAATGAATCATTATAATTAGGTTATACTTTAATTTAATTTTATTGTAGCAAGACAACATTATATCGGCAAATATTCAACACTAAACTTAAAAAAACTGGCCGGCCGGCAGGCTGTCAAGCGCAGGAGCACTGGGCAATCCTTCCTGAACGGTACGGGTCGTCTGAAAGCATAAAAAAAGCCTGTTATTTGCAACAGGCTTTCCTATACTTTATATTTCATGATAATAGGTTGAAAGGACATTTTTAACATAATTTTGTGTTTCTTTAAACGGCGGTATGCCGCCGAATTTCCGGACATTCCCTGGTCCGGCGTTATAAGCGGCTACTGCAAGGGAAGTGTTGTTGTTGAATTGATCAAGCAAGCTTCGCAAATATTTGGTCCCGCCTTCAATGTTTTGCTTAGGATCATAAGGATTGGTTACGCCGAGTGCTTTGGCTGTATCAGGCATCAGCTGCATAAGGCCTTGTGCGCCGACCGGGCTTGTACTATTTGCATTTCCGCCCGATTCATGCTTAATGACTGATTGAATCAGTTTAGGATCGACGTTGTATTTTTCAGCAGCTTCCATGATATATGTATTGATTTTACTATTTCGCCTTATTCCAGAATGGCCGGTTGCTTGATGTTGATGTGTTCTTTGGACAGTTGCTTGATATTGGTGTTTTCGAACGGTTTTTGGCTGTTGCCCTGTTCTGTCAGTGACTTGATGCTGGTCTATTCTGGCGGTTTCGGGCGAATGCGTTAATGCATGTCCATTTTGGCTGTTCTTAACCGTTGTTTTAGGCTTTGGATGAATAGCTGCAGGCTGGTTCAACTTTTGCATTAAAAATGCGTCAGTCTCATGAGATGCCTGTTGATTGGCATTTTCATATAGAGCTGCCATTAAGGCCGCTTCAAGCCATTCGACAAACAAATTTGCCGGTGAGAACAAGATGCCGCGATCATTATCGTTATAAAGACGATTTAATGTATTCACGTGCATGAGGGACTGCATCCATTGATATTGATTGATCATTTTTTCCTCCTTATCTTTTCTGCTTTTTAAAATTTATAAATTATCAGCCGGATAGTTTTCTTTAGAATCAAAGAAACGTTTGATTTTGTTGTCTGTTTTTCGCTCAGGGATTTGAAATTGAGACAGGAGCTGGTTAAAGGTTTTCCTGCCGGAGTCGGCATCGGCTGCTTCGTATTCCAGCTCATAGTCTTCTGTGTCATTGTAGCGGCTATGATCAAGAACAAGTTCTCCGTTATGATACGTCTTTTGCGCGCGATCGGTTGTTAGCGCCCCAAGATATTGAAGCAGCAGATCATGGATGCCCAGTGTCGAAATTGCTTGCCTCACATCCCCATGCGGCATTTGTCCGGTTTCAATCATTAATTGCGCATCTTGCTGGTTTATGGATTGATGCGTTTCCAGCAATCCTTCTGGGTGGGGTTGTTTTAAGGTTAAAACCGTTTTATTGCTTTTCTCACGAATTCTTAGCGCGGCGCCTTTTTGTTTCAAGTCAAATGATCGGGTGTCAAAGTAATGGTTAACTTGGCGGACAAAACACTTGCTGAGATGAAAATGATCCCGAAGCTGTTCAAATTCTGCCTTTGTTAACATGTTTTTAAATTCAATTTCAAGTTCTTGATTCACGAGATTATCACCAACTTCATTGGTAGTTTTAATAGAATTATGACATAATGGAAATGGAGTCACAATACCCGTTTTAAAGATTATTTTTGCACTGCCGGACTTGTGTTCTGGAGTGCTGCAAGTTTAATTTAAACGGGATACATAAATATCAATATTAAATGAAGAGTAGTTAAAGTATTTAATCAGCGGGTGGTGGTTAACAGATGGATTGGGATTTATTTTTAACGCCTTATAAGCAAGCTGTAGATGAATTGAAAATTAAACTGCGGGGATACCGGGAACAATATGAAAAGGTATCAGAACACTCGCCGATTGAGTTTGTTACCGGCAGAGTGAAGCCGATACCGAGCATTTTAGATAAAGCGCGAAGAAAAAATATTCCTTTAAACCAGCTGCATTTGCAAATGCAAGATCTTGCCGGCGTTAGAATAACATGCCAGTTTGTGGAAGACATAAAAACCGTTATTGAATTAATCAAAAACAGAACCGATATGACAGTTGTAGAGGAAAGGGATTACATATCTGATGTTAAAGAAAGCGGGTACAGATCTTACCATCTTGTCGTTAACTACCCTGTCCACACGATAAGCGGGGAGCAAATGATTTTAGTTGAAATTCAAGTTCGAACAATGGCGATGAATTTCTGGGCAACGATTGAACACTCATTGAATTATAAATACGAAGGCCGCATACCGAAAGAAATAAAGGATCGGCTTCAAAGGGCTGCTGAAGCGGCGTTTCTTTTAGATGGTGAGATGTCGCAAATTCGTGAAGAAATCCAAGAAGCGCACCGGCATTTTATGGAGAAAAAAATTGAACAAAATAATAGGAAGAATAGCGGGAAATAAGATCACAGCGATGTCTTTCTTTTAAATATGCATGCGATAAAGTGGGATGATGTTATGAAATTTTCAATTCGGTCCAAAGGTGATGAGACCTCTAATAAATTAAAGAATCAAATTAAACGTTATTTAAATGGTTTCGATCTTGTTTATGATGAGGACGAACCTGATATTGTCATATCTGTCGGCGGGGATGGCACATTGCTTCATGCCTTTCATCAATATGTTCACCGCCTTCATGATACGGCTTTTGTCGGGGTGCATACAGGCCATTTAGGTTTCTATGCGGATTGGACGCCTGATGAAATTGAAAAGCTTGTGATTCACCTGGCCAAAACACCTTTTCAAGTTGTTGAATATCCGCTGCTTGAAGTAACGATTAGATTTAATCATGAAGAAGAAGAAAAACGATACTTGGCTTTAAATGAATGCACAGTAAAAAGTATGGAAGGATCACTTGTCATTGATGTCGTCATTAAGGGTGAGAAATTTGAAACCTTTAGGGGCGATGGATTATGCATTTCAACACCGACAGGCAGCACCGCCTATAATAAAGCATTGTCAGGGGCGATTATTCATCCCTCATTGTCGGCTATTCAGCTGGCGGAAATGGCGTCAATCAATAACCGGGTTTTCCGGACGATAGGTTCGCCGCTTGTACTGCCGCAGCATCATACTTGTAAACTGAAGCCTGTTAATGATGTTAATTTCGATATTACGATTGACCATCTATTTCTGACACATAAAGATGTTAAATCGATTCAGTGCCGCGTCGCGGATGAAAAGGTGCGATTTGCCAGATTTCGTCCGTTTCCGTTTTGGAAAAGAGTAAAAGAATCATTTATTATGGATTAAGAAAAGAACTCGCCTTTTGGCGAGTTTAACATTTCATGTTAAAGAACAATAAAGTTTTGTTATGGATAAGCTTAACATTGAAAGGATTATTATAGAATGAAACAGCCTTTTTCAATAGAAGCAAGAATCACTTCAAAGCATGATGGCATGCTTTTGAGGGACTATCTTCTAAAAGAACAGCAATTATCGAGACGGGCTTTAAAGGCCATAAAATTTAATGAAGGTTTTTTGTTAGTGAACGGTGAATCCAAAACGGTCCGCTATCAGTTAAAGGCTGGAGATATTGTTAAAATTATGTTTCCTCCTGAAGAAAAAAGTCCAACGCTCTTTCCGGAGCCCATCCCGCTTGAAATCATTTATGAAGATGAGCATGCGCTGGTTATTAATAAACCGGCGGATATTCCAGTTATTCCTTCGCAAAAATATTCCACCGGAACGATAGCAAACGGCGTCTTATATCATTTAGAAAAACAAAATTTAGCTTATACGGTTCATACAGTGACGCGGCTTGATCGGGATACGTCAGGGCTGCTGCTGATTGCCAAACATCGCCATGCCCATGACTTCTTTGTGAAAATGCAAAAAGAACACCATATTCACCGCCGTTACCTTGCAGTTGTTCATGGCATCATCGAGAAAGATAACGGTGTGATTGATGCGCCGATAGGGAGAAAAGAAGGAAGCATTATTGAACGCTGCGTCTGTGCCGACGGAAAAACAGCCAGAACCCATTATCAAGTCGTTAAGCGATTTTCTGATTTTACGCTGGCTGCGATTCGGCTTGAAACAGGACGCACGCACCAAATTCGCGTTCATTTTTCCTATCTTGGCCATCCTCTGTTAGGTGATGACTTATACGGCGGATCAACAGACAAAATCAAAAGGCAAGCGCTGCACAGCTTTGAATTAAGTTTTCTTCATCCTTTTACTTATCAAAAGCATTGCTTTCAAGCAAAGCCTCCAAAGGATATTACAGCGCTGGTCGGAAATATTAATCTTCAAAGTCTCTAAATTTATCTTCAATATACGGCTGTTCAGAAGGAACGGAAACAGTCTCCATTTCCGGATAACGCAAAGCGGTTAACATTCCCCCAAAAACACATCCTGTATCAATGTTGACAGTATGGTTTTTCCATCTTGGACGCTTTACGGGTGTATGCCCGTAGACAACCCATGTATCTCCCTTATAATGGCGCGCCCAGTCAAGGCGGATTGGGCGCCCTTGCTCATCAAAATCACCCGTTGTGTCCCCGTATAGAACAAATGATTTGATTCTCTTATTGATTTGCCCGATGTCTTTTTCTCTGATTCCGGCATGAGCCACAACGAGTTTACCGTTATCAAGCTGCAAATATAAAGGAGCTTCATCATACAGAGTCATAAAATCATGATAGACCTTTTGTTTTTGCTGCTGATCTAACGCCTCCAGTTCAGCAACAGTCGTTTCTAAGCCGTGCTTAATTTGGACAGGTCTGCCAAGCATATAACGATATAACTTATTGCAATGATTTCCTGGTGCATATAAGGCTAATTGATGTTTAACAAGGCGGTACACCAATTCTATCGTTTTAACAGATGCCGGTCCTCTGTCAGTCAAATCTCCGACAAAAACCAGTTTTCGTCCTTGATCATGAACATAAAGTCCGCTTTCTTCATGGTACCCTAATTGAGCTATTAACTTTTTCAGTTCATGAAGGCATCCGTGAATATCACCGATGATATCGTAAGCCATACTACTCATCCTTATCTTTTATTCATTTATTATTATAACGTTGGGGTTTATTAAATAAACCTTACAAGTTTTGGGCTCGTTTTAGGATGCATTGTATATGGCGGCATTGGATCGCTGGATGCAAAAATGGACTGGCTAAAAAATTTTAGCCAGCCCATTCCAATTTAATCAAACATGTATAGTTTTGTCCTTGCTTGAATACTTAAAACGAGACCGATTGACGCCATACAGGTTAATAAGGAGCTTCCCCCGTAACTGAGAAACGGCAGCGTAATACCGGTAATCGGCATTACCTGTATAGTCATGCCAATGTTCTCAAAGATTTGGAAGGTAATCATGCCGATTATGCCTGTACAAATATAACTGCCAAAAGGGTCTTTTGTTGCAATAGCGGCATGTACGATACGGTAAATTAATAAGAAAAGCAGTGTAACAACAATCGCAGCGCCAATGAAACCAAATGAGCCGGCGATTGAAGCAAAGATAAAGTCATTCTGTCCTTCAGGAAGATAGATGCCGCTGGATTTCAAGCCGCCATGCCCGAAAAGCTGTCCGGATCCAATCGCATTCAATGAGTTAATTAACTGATAGCCTTGTTCATTAGAATACTCATATGGCCACAGCCAGCCGTAGAAACGATCAACTTGGTGCGATTCGAGTATAAAGCTGATAAGGTGCGGCGCATAAAGAAAGCAAACGATAAATCCGCCAAGGCCTAATACGATCAGCGAGAAGATTCCTACAATAATTCGCCAGTTAATTCCTGAGACGATAATGATGGCGGCAATAATTGACATCATAATCAATGCAGTCCCTAAGTCGGGCTGTATTAAAATTAACAATAGCGGAACAGCAGACACGAGAATAATTTTGCCGAGCAATAGAAAATCTTCTCTAAGCGATTTAACCGTATATGTTTCATTATGACTTGTTACAACTTGACCCAATGAAAGGATTAAAAATACTTTCATAAATTCAGAGGGTTGGATTTGACCAAGACCAGGCAGTCTGTACCAGCTCCAAGCACCATGAGAAGCGTGAGCAAACGGTACCGGAACACCATGCGAGGCTGCGGTCAAGCCTAAAAGAAGCAGAATGCCAAATCCATAAAGAAACCAATGCACCATTCTCAGACGTTCATAATCCAAAACAGCGATTAAGAAACCAACAATGGCACTAAAGACATACCAAAATATTTGTTTTTTTACATAATTAGTGCCTGGCGCACTGGGATCCGGCGGTGCGGCGTTAATTGCTAACAGACTGCAGCAAAACAACAAAAAGACAAGAAATATTAATGTATAATCAAGTCTTTGGAATATCGAATTATTATTATTCATAGTTAATCGATCCTTACTATTTGTACTAACACCTTTATTATCATATCTTAAAGTGGCTTCGTTGAAAACAGTAGAAAACAAAGTTGGCCATAGAATTTTTTCTTTATTTTAATAGACATTTAAATTTTCTTCATACAGAAAGCATATATCCTTTATTATTTTCGTAAAAGAAAACATTTTTTTGGGGAAAAGTAATAAAAAAGCATGATAATCATGCATCATAAAAATAACATAAAATAAATGAACTTTTCCCTTGAAAGTTTTAAACAAGTCGGTTAGATTATGAAGAAGCAAAAATAATGATATTAAGGGAGGGGAAGTATGCACACATCATCAATTACTTCTTTAATTGTTGTGTTGATTGCAGCCTTTTTCACACCAATTGTTTTAAATAGATTAAAGCTTAAAGCCATTCCCGTTGTTGTCGCTGAAATTATAGCCGGGTTAATCATCGGGAAGAGCGGACTGGATATTGTTCACCATGGTCCCTGGATTGATATTATGTCGTCATTTGGCTTTATCTTCTTAATGTTTCTCAGCGGTGTTGAAATTGACTTTTCAGTGTTTGTTAACAGTAATAAAAGAGAAATTCTGCCGAATGGCAAGCGGGAGCCGAATCGTTTCGGGCTTTCAATGTTTATATTTATTCTTATCTTAATTATATCATTTATTTTATCTGCAATTTTTGTATGGATGAATTTAACAAAGAATGTTTTCTTTTTAACTTTGGTCGTTTCAACCATTTCACTTGGCGTCGTTATGCCTACGTTAAAAGAAAATAAATTAATGAAAACAGGCATTGGCCAAATCATTCTGCTTATAACGGTTATTGCTGACCTTGCGACAATGATTTTACTCGCTGTTTTCGTTTCATTCCACGATCCGTCCAGCGGGAATACTTGGCTGCTCTTTATTCTTTTTGGCGCTGGCGCTGTTCTTTATTTTATCGGCATGGCATTCAAACGCATGTCATTTTTGGAAACATTGTCCAAAGGGACTGTACAAATAGGAACAAGGGCGGTATTTGCTTTAATTTTGCTACTTGTAGGTGTTTCAGAAACGGTAGGGGCAGAAAATATTCTCGGCGCCTTTATAGCCGGAGTATTAGTATCGCTGCTTTCGCCGAATAAAGAAATGGTTCAGCAATTGGATTCCTTTGGCTATGGATTTTTCATTCCAATTTTCTTCGTAATGACTGGCGTTGACTTGAATATTTGGGATTTATTCAGCGATAAATCTGTGTGGATATTAATTCCAATGTTATTCATAGCATTGCTGATTTCTAAGTTAGTCCCAATCTTGGTATTAAAGAAGTGGTATGATTGGAAAACAGTTTTGGGCGCTGGTTTCTTAATCACGTCAACATTGTCATTAGTTGTCGCCGCTGCAAAAGTGGGCGTGCAAATTCACGTCATCGACCAGCAGATGTCATCAACACTCATATTGCTGGCTGTTGTCACTTGCTTAATTACGCCGCCGGTCTTTAAAAAGATTTTTCCGAAGCAGGTTTCGAAAATGAAGAAGAAATTGGTTTTTGTCGGTGCCAATGAACTGACATTGCCGCTTTCTCTAGAAATGGATCAGGACCGCTTTGAGACGAAGATGTATCATACAGAACTTAAAAAACATGATGATAAAGATTCACATTTCGATGTGATTGAGCTTGAGAGTTATGATATTGATGTCTTAAAGAATGCCGATATTTTCAAGGCCGATACGCTCGTGATCACTACTGGGAATGAAGAAACCAATGATAAGATTGCGAGGTATGCAAAAGAACATGGTGTAGAACGCGTGATTGTAAGAATAGAAACACCTGAACATGCCGATGAGCTTCGCGATTTAGGGATTGAAGTATTCTCATCATACTTCTCCAGAAAAGCCATGCTTAAAGCAATTATCGAGTCGCCGAGCGTTGTTAACTTGTTGACGACAAGCGAAAACGGCTTGTACCAAATTGAAGTCCATAATAGAGAATACGCCGGAACAACGCTAAGGAAATTTCCTTTCTTTGGCGATACGATCATCGTCAGGATTTTCCGGGATGATGAATCAATTGTCCCGCATGGAGATACGCGGTTAAACATTGGCGATAAATTAATTGTTACCGGCGGAAAAGAACATGTGGATCAACTGAGAGACATTTTAAGTTAAAAAAATCGCGGGCCCGATTTTGCCCGCGATTTTTTAATGCACCTTAAAGCGCCGCAAAACTTTCGCTGTACGCTTCCCATACAGCGGTGTTTCCTTTATACTTTAAACTCGTGATATAATGGAAAATATCTTGTTGATGAAAAAAGCAGAATCCAGGAGGTTAAGAGATGAATTTGTCATTAGAAGGCCGTACTTATGTGATCATGGGCGTTGCCAATAAACGAAGCATTGCATGGGGAATCGCCCAAGCATTAGACAAGGCGGGCGCCAGGTTAATTTTTACATATGCGAGAGAGCGTTCCGGAGCTAATATTAAGAAATTAGCCGAAACATTGGAAAATAAAAACAGTCTGTTTTACCAATGCGATGTATCAAGTGATGAAGATATTGAAAAGACTTTTTCTGCGATTAAAGAAGAAGCAGGTGTTATTCATGGACTTGCCCATTGCATCGCCTTTGCAAAAACAGAAGAATTAGGCGGAGAGTTTCTGGATACAACACGCGATGGCTTTCTCCTTGCCCACAACATCAGTTCATATTCATTAACAGCTGTGTCCAAAGCCGCACGCCCATTGATGTCAGAAGGCGGCAGCATCATAACATTAACTTATCTTGGCGGAGAGAGGGTTGTTAGAAATTATAATATTATGGGAGCGGCAAAAGCTTCTCTAGAAGCCAGTGTAAGGTATCTAGCCAATGATCTCGGGAAAGACGGCATTCGCGTGAACGCGATCTCCGCAGGACCAATCAAGACCGTTTCCGCCAAAGGCATCTCCGATTTTAACAGTGTTATTAAAATGATTGAAGAAAAATCGCCGCTTCGCCGTTCAGTTGACCAAGAAGAGGTTGGAAACACAGCGCTGTTCCTAATGAGCGATCTCTCCAAAGGTATCACAGGGGAAAACATACATGTCGACAGCGGCTTCCATATTATAAGCATATAAAAAACACGCAGGAATTTTTCTTGCGTGTTTTTTATGTTGCTTTTAGCTTTGTTTGTATGGTTTCCAAGTGACCTTGCCGCAAGTCGGGCATTCGCCTTGTGATTTTCTCGGTTCAAAAAGTGTTTTTTTCTTCGCTGCTCTTCTTTTTCTTTCCTGTATTTCTTCGTAACGCTTTTGAAGATCGCGTTTTTTCATTAGACTTCACCTCTTTCATAAAAAGAGAAAGCTATTAATAAAAAATCTATTCCTAATAAATTATATTCAGATATAAGATAAGCTGTGTAAATTATGGGTGTTTGTTTTTAAAAGGATTAATTTGCTTGGGTTTCTGATCATGTTTTTTCTTAAAAGGATTAATGGGTTCAGGCTCATGCATAAGATTTTCTTGATTTAACTTTGGCTTAAATGGTTGAATGGTATGGCTTTCAATTTCTTTTTTAGCTTTGTTTGCTAGATTTTTCATGCTGCCGCCGCTATCATCGGCAGGTTCTTCAGCATCAGCATCGTCTTTTGAGAGAGGTTCGTTATCAGGTTGTATTATAGAGCCGGGCTTTAGTGGCAATGATGGCAAAAATGCTTCTAACATTTGGCGCTTAGCCAATTTGGGATTTACAGGATATAGAATATCGTTGACAAACGTTTGATAATCACTCATAGATATATGCGATATTGAAGGAAAAGACTGGCTATTGGCAAGCTGCAGTAAAATATAAGCGATCCATTCCGCGCTTTGCTGAATATTGTTGTTATTGATAAGAATTGTAAACGGCCGAGATTTGATGGGAAGCAAAACCTGCTTATGAATGAGCCGGCTGACACTGGTTGGCTGATCGGCCAGCGGTTTAAGATGATAGGTCGTGTTTGCTGTTTCAATGGATAACTGGCGCTGTTCATCTGACTGGCATTTAATATCGCAGTCTATAGACTGTCCCTGTTTATGAATAAGAGATAGCCCCGTATGCTTAATATATTCCTTAGCAGACTGAAATAATGACCGGTTTTCTGTTTGTATGCGAATAGCTTTATCCGGAAATAATGGCGCCAATTGATTTTGTTCATTTAGAAATAATCCCCAATATGGTAGAATGGCTGCAATTTTATTGATATTTCTATCGGAATAACGGCGTATTTGGCCATTGATGTTCAATGGAATCATTGGCGGATACCACCTTCTTTTTAGGTTGTAAATTTGGGCTGCGGGAAGTGTGCCAATCCTTGGCTTATATCCATACTATGTAATGAACCAATCAACAATGATAGGTGTTGAGAAGAAAGGAAGGTATGTATGGGTAACAGTCATAAACACAGGCATATTCCTAAGGCTGCGAACAGCTTGCAAGATGAATGCATACGCGTGCCCAAAGTATACGATTGGGTTACCGATACACTCACAGTAACAAAGAATCTTATGTTTACAAGGGAACAACTCGAGGAAATAGAATGTGCTTTAGAGGATCCATCAAGACGTCCTCTCCGCATTGTTTGTCAAACACCGAAAACACCGCCATTGTTCCCATTAACAAACAGTGACCCGAAATTATGCGAGGAGAAAGGTTTTTATTGCGAACAAGTCGGTGAAAAGCGGAATGTAACCGTACCGATAAATGGAGAATTTGTAGAGGCGCAACTTGTAGATCTCATATTTACCACAGATGTTTGTCTCGAAGTGATTGACCGCCACGGAAACATTGTCACAAAAATTCATACAGATGTATGCGCGCTAGAATCGTTTGTTTTATGCTATCCAGACGGAACAGATCTTCTTTGCAGAGTTTCTAAGATATTCTGCCGGATGTCATGCGGATCATTGCTGCTTAACTGCCCGGCGCCGTCATCAATTAAGGTAGAGGTTACATTCTGTGTCGATGTTCAAGTTGAAGCAGAGGTGAAGCTTGAAGTTCTTGCTAAGTTCTGTTCACCAAGAAATAATGATATTGAAGCAGAAGAAGTTGAAATGAATAAATGTCCGCCGGTTGAGTTTCCAAAACAATGTCCAGATATCTTCCCGCGTCCTAACTGTGAATGTTCAGCATGCGGAGAAGCGAGCGGCAGAACAGGAAGAGATTGCACAGAGGAAGGCGAAGCAGGCATCTTCGTTGATATTTGTCCAAATTGCAGCTTAGTTGACAGCTCATTTGAATTTACTTTTGAAGATAAGGACACATCAGACGGATTGAAGAATCTTAACTTCCATGCCACTTCCTTTGACCAAGATTCGCTTGAATGCCGTGAGTGTGAGGGCGGCTTGAAATTAATTGTCAGCGGTGAAGGGCGCACCAGCAGAGGACATCACCTAGACTTCAATTTAGCCTTGGTTGACTCGAGCTTCGGAGATCAATTCCAAGTTCAGTTAATTGACGAAAGAACCGGAGAAATTGTCTTTGATACAGGTATCGTTGATGTCGCAGAAGGCGATTTGGAAGTTGAGGATTGCGTGACATTTAAAGACTTAAAATTTAAAAAGCCAGTTTAAAAAAAGGGTGAGAATTTTTTCTCACTCTTTTCCCCATATATACAAGCAAGATTAACGCCTTTAGTTCATAAGATGGTAAAAGACCATATATATCTTTAGGGGGCGTTGGCTGTGGATGAACAAAAAGAGGCGCTAAGTTATGCACAATTAGTTAATCGGAAGCAATACTATCAAGAAAAATCCCTAAAGTTAGAAAAAGAATTTATTTTTGCTAAGGAAAAAATTAACTCCCTGGAACAACAGCTTAAAGACATTGGCTCTAAGTGGAAAAAATTAGAAGATAAAGCGAATAAACTTGATGAGATAAAAAAGTCATATGAACAGCTTCAAGAAAAATATCAACAGGAAGTTCAAGAATATGAGCAAAAGTTAACGGCTTTAGAAAAAGAAGCTGAACAGCTTAGAAAGAATCAAAAAGATGACGGTGCTATTGACTATGAAACCTATCAACAAAGGGTTAGAAGCTATGAGCAATTATTATCTGAAGTTCAAGAAGAAATAAATGAAAAAGACAGGGAGCTTGCTGTTTATAAAAAACGTTTAAATATTTTTGAGAAACGTTTGAAGGCGGGCGGTGAACTCCAAGTTTCGATAAAGCCGGATCTCAACAAAAAAGATACGGCTGAAAAACCTCATATAAAAGTCATACCTTATATTGACTATGCCATCATCATTGATAAAAACCGCTGTATGATCCGCGGCGATCTTATTATTGAAAATGTCGGAGAGCAGACATTAGGAACCCCTATGGTATGCTTTAGATTTTATCCGGGCGATGCTGCATTGATTAAAGGGCGGATTATGAACGCGCAAGACTTGGAATATAAAGAACCTGATCAGCAATTACAATGGGTTTTCCTTGAGAGTGATTGGGCGGAAGAAGCAAAAGAGCGGGGCGAAATTTGGATTCATCCATTATCTTCTGTCAAAACAAAAGCAAATGAATTATTAACATTAAGTGATTTCCAAATTCCGATAGAAATGAAATATTATGATCATGTTTCAGTGGAGGTTTTTGTTTATTTTCAGGATAGCGACTACAAGGCAAAAAGCGTCAACCAGATTTTAATAAACGTTTAGTTTGAAGGCAGGCTATAGATTCCGGCAAGTGAATGCAAATAGCGTGCAGGTTTTATTTAATAGGTATTGTAGGCTCAGGTCCATACACATCTCAACGGTTATGCATATAGTGTCATGAGACCATTTTCAGGAGGGATAACAATGTCTGAAGAGAAAAAGAAGTCAAAAACGATTCATGTAGATACATTGCACATTAAAGCTAACGAAATTATTCTTCACCAAGATCCTCAAGAAGGGGCGGGGCCAAATGTTCAAGGGCCTATGCAAGGTCAGCAGCAAGGCCCGGGGCAAGTTCAAGGCCAGCCCGGCATGCCTCCGCAATTTATGCCGAGAGACTTTTGGGGATTTCCGATCCGGCAGTTCCCGGTGCAGCAGCAACAGCAACAAGAAGAACAGACTGAGGAAAACGCGCAAGAAGCACAAGAAAATCAGAACCAAGATGAAAATAATCAAAATCCGCAAAATCAAGACGGAGGCCAAAATCAACCGCCTCAACCAAGAGGATGGTTTTAGAAAAGAGCAGCCAGGCGGTTGCTCTTTTTTTTCACTTATAAAGTGAGACAGCGTCACACACAGCGGCTCTCAGATTTGCAATTTATCGTTTGGCATGGGGCATGATCGGGTAAAGTTAAGAAAAAGGAGTTGTGTGGCATGGGATATCGTTTGCCCGCAGAGATTCAAAACGATCACGTATATGTTCACAGGCTTTCTAAGATTCGGCAGCCATTTAAAACGCCGCCCGTTTATCGTGTCAGTCTTTGGCTGAAAGATAAAAGCGGTGTTGAATCAAACAGTCGTTATTTGTATAGTATGCTAACGGGATGCGGACAGCGCTTTGACCGATCAATCTAATCTTTGGCGCCGGTCTGAACAAATAGTCCGTCCTCTTCACACCATTCAGCAAGCAGCACATCTCTCATTTTATTAATATTTCTATTCTTTAGTTCTTTTCTTAACCATTCTTGTGTTCTTCCAATTTGCTCAAGATTTTTCTTAATGACGACACCATCACTGATTACAACAGCAGGTAATGTTGAAGATTTAACCGGCATGTCAAGGTCTTTTCTTTTAACATTGTCATACATCGGCTTTCTAATAACTGACACCTTGCCGTTGGGTTCAAGAATGGCATATTCGACTTCTCTGAATGAAAATACATCTTTTTCCCTTAACATCATTTGCAGGCGGTTAAAGTCCAATTTATTTTTCTTCATTTCTCTCCGGTTGATGACGCCGTTGCCGATAATAAGCGCCGGTTTGCTTTCTATAATGCCGCGGCTGAAGTTAAATTTAAGCGTAATAAATTCCACTATGAATATCAGGATGCCCCAAATAATAATGGCAAAAATAATAATTGGGAGCTTTGCTTTTGGGTCATAGATAGCAGCGCCGACAAAGTCCCCCAATACAACAACTGCAACAAAATCAAAAGGGGTTGCCTCTGCCATTGACGCTCTGCCCATCAGTCTTGTTAATATTAATAATCCAATAAAACCTATCACAAGTTCAACTGTTACAGAAAAATAAATATTCAAAGTCGCACCCTCCTCATTATCCTTTAATATGACATGACTAATCGTGTTTTATGCATGCAAAGGCTTTAGTAAGGGTTAAAGGAATAACAGAGGTTTTATGCAAATAAAAAAAGCAAGCAGGCGCTTGCTTTTTAAAGACTTTTTCTCATTTGAACATGCGGTATACCCGCATCCATAAACTCGTCAGATGTCACCTTATAATGAAGCCGCTCATAAAATGGAACAGCATGAAGCTGTGCGTTGAGAAGAAGAGTGTTTAAGCCTTTTTCTTTGGCCGTTTCTTCAATTTTATTCATGATCGCTTGACCGACATGCTTGCCCCGATAGGCATCCAAGACACAAATTCTTTCAACTTTGGCGATGTCATCATGAATCCTCATCCGACCGGCTCCAATAGGGTTTTTCCCGTCATAAGCCACAAAATGTACCGCATCTTTTTCGTGCTGATCGATTTCTTCTTCTTCCGGAACCTTCTGCTCTTCTACAAAAACCTTATGGCGTACAGTCAAAGCATCGTTAAACCGGTCTTCTGTATCTGCAATCAATACGTTCATTAGTTCTCCTTGCCCAAGTGGAAAGTTTCATAAACAGTCCAAGAGCCGTTGTCCAATTGATAAAGCAATTGGAAACGATCGACCAGCTCTTCGTGTTCAAAGTCTTGCAATTTCAAGGAACCAAGGACATCATTATGCTCTTCATCAGACAGCTGCTGTCCAATTGTAATATGCGGAACAAAACTGTATTCTGCAGTATCTTCGACATCGCATTTTTCTTCTAAACGTTCATGAAGGGCTGTCAGAACGTCTTTTGGTTCGATTTTAAGATAGACAACGTTGTTTACAGGCTTAAAGGAGCTAACCTTGTCCACTTTAATATGAATAGGTTCTGTTTCTTTTGCGACAGCCTTAATTTGTTCAATAACGTCTGATATTTTTGAATCTTCTATCTCAAAAGGTGTTTTTAGTGTAATGTGCGGCGGAATCAAAGCATAATGCGGGTCATACCTTTTTCTAAGTGAATTTACTTTATCTTGAAGTTTCTTTGATGGAAATATTGCAATACCGTATTTCATAGCGTAGTGATTCCTCCTTATTCAGACCATTTTGAATCTTGCATATGACTATTATAACAGTTTTTAATGGTTTTGTATAATATATACCCTAATTGCCTGCTTTCTTAAACAGCTTTCTCACAGCTGTCACAACATCGGGCTGCCATGTCTTCCAAGTATGGTTTCCTTCCAATTCATGATAAGAGTAGTAAGCGAGCGGTTTTGTTTGCAAAACCTCATGAAGTTTGCGGTTAGGCTCCAGAAAGTCTCTGATCTCGCCTTTAGTCGTTTTGACAGCGGTTTCCTGCTTGCCGATGACGTGATAAATTGAAAAGCCCGCCATATTTGCCTCTTGAACATTTCGGATAATGCGATCATCGACATATGGCGATTGCATGATAACATTCGAAAAGGTATGCGGGTATTTTAAAGCGGTTAATAATGATATTGTTCCGCCAAGCGAATCGCCGATCAATGTCCGGCTGCCTGCCAAATCGTCGATAGCAAAATGTTTTTTCATATAGGGAAGAAACTCATAGACAAGAAAATGGATATAGGCGTTGTGCAGGCTGCCGTCGGGATGATACTTTCCCCAACGCACTTGAGGGTTTTCATAAGGAATGCCAGCGATAATGACATCCTCAATTTCATTTTCGCTGATTAGCTTATCAGCGACTTTATTAATCCGGCCCAATTGGAAATAGTCGCGGCCGTCTTGAGCGATAACAAGGGGATATGTATATAAATCAGAGTAGTTGTACGGGAGATACACCATAAAGGTGATAGATTGATTTAAATACTCGCTTTGGATTGTGTGTTCGTTTATTGTTCCTCTTTGCTGCGTCATATTAATCCTCCGTCAAATAATGAAAATAATCACTGTATTTACACTTATTTTAACATAAGTGATATAATAAAGGGAAACTTCCTTCATGAAACTGTTTTGCTTCTTAAGGTTTCTGAAGAGAAGCAGACACTGAGGTTATTTTAGAAAAGCATCAGTTTTCATCTTATGTTTGTGTGAATGTATGATCATGAGTGATAGACAATCTGTCATACAGAGGGGGAGTTTGATGAGGAAGGATAGAGTTCATAGCAAGGAAGTGGCTCACGCAGCAAAATCCCTTCTTAAAGAAAGAGGGGTTGAGATTAAGGATATTGCAGAAATCGTTTATGATATGCAGTCGCCGTACGCGCCGATGCTTTCGCTGGACGCTTGTATAGAAAGTGTGGAAGCGGTCCTCCAAAAACGCGAAATGCAGCATGCGATTCTCGTAGGTGTTGAGCTGGATAAATTGGCGGAGAAAGGTCAGCTCTCTGAGCCATTGCAATCGATAGTAGAACAAGATGAAGGATTGTTTGGCGTTGATGAGACGATAGCCATTGGCGCTGTATTCGGATATGGAAGCATAGCCGTCACCACTTACGGCTATCTTGATAAAGCAAAAAACGGCATCATTAAAAAGCTTGATAATAAAACGGGTCAAGGCATTCACACATTCTTGGACGACCTGGTCGCAAGCATTGCCGCCAATGCGTCGAGCCGGCTTGCCCATCACATTCGTGATGAAGAAGAACGTAAGACAACCTTGCTCTACAACCCTGAAGACCAAGAAGATATTAGTTGATGTTTGCATATTTATTTAGAAATTGACATATTAAACATTTAAAAATCCGGGGGCTCTATACCCGGATTTTTAGTTTTTAATAAAATCTTAAATAAATCTTAAAAAAGCTGTTGACACTTCGACAAAATTCGTATATATTTTAAACATAGTCATCAACAACAACGAATTAACACGATCCGTTAGCTCAGTTGGGAGAGCGCCACCTTGACAGGGTGGAGGTCACTGGTTCGAGCCCAGTACGGGTCACCATACATAAATCTGTTACCAACGCGGTTTCTCGCTATTATTATCGAGAGGTCGCGTTTTTTAATGGTTTATTTATACAATAATTAAGTTGGGGACGAACTTTTTAAAGGCTTAATCATCTAATTTGTTTGCGGTTTCTTGGATTCTATGTCAATTGTTGGGGTAGTAGTAATAGCTCCCTACTCCTTAACCTAACAAATATCCATTTGTATAGCCAGAGGCGAAGCCAACGATCATATTTATCGAGTGTTTTTTGAACTTGGCGTCTTATGCGATCTAAAGCCCGGTAGATATAACGGCAAAAGTGAAACCTGTCCGCGATAATGATAGGTTTTCCAAGTGCTTGTTGGACAGCTGATTTAAAGCTGTAGCGTTTTATCTCTCCACCATTTTATGATACTTATCAATTATAATTTTGATGTTGGAAAAAAGCTGTCTGTATGGCCTTGTGAGCGATAATATTTCAATATTTAAAATTTTTTATAATGAAAGCTTTAAATGAAAGAAGTTCTAAGGTTAAATTGAATCGCAGTCTTTATTCATGCCTAAAACTGTAATTTAAAAAAACGGTTGATATTAAGCCCTTTACGAGCGGTTTTGACATAAAACTGTTACAAAAAAGTATTGAGGAGAAAAATCCAGTTGTGTAAGCTATTGTTGATTGGACTAAAGTAGGGGGTTTTTTTAAATGATCGCAGCACTTTTAGGTTTATTTCTTGTTCTAATCACATTTATTTTGATAATTTGTTTTATTTTAGGATTAATTCATCCTAAAATCGTTAAAACAAGAGACTAGAAAAAAATCATCCTTAACCTTTGGGGTTTCAGCACTAATATTTTTCATTATTTATAATGTTACGTTCGGATATTTCATAAATAATGATGATTCAGAGCAACAACGTCCACGTCCATATGTAAAATTAAATAATGCAAATGTCGAAACCGCCTTAGCATCTGATATAAAAGAAAAGGCTAGAAAAGTCCCTTATGATAAATTGACCAATACTAATAAAGGTACCAAAATAATTATCGAAGGAGAATCTTTTCCGATTGATATAGATAATTATAATGATGAAGTAGGGAAAGACGACCAATTTAAATTGAGTGATAAAGACAGTAACAAATATATTATTAAGAATGAAGACCCTTCATTTAAAAGTACAAGTCAATATAAGCGGGTTCGTATTTATGGAACATATGAAGGAAAGGAAAAAGAAGTTTTAAATGATCAAGATAAAAAGTTAGGTTTAACTCCCGAAAACGTACCAACGATTACGGCCTACAAAATTGAAAACAAACCACGTACAGCTGAAGAAATAGCTGAAGATGAGGCTAGGGAAGAGAGAATACAAAAAGAGTATGAAGAAAACTCTTTTAAAGATGAAATTTCTGAATCCGTCCATAAAGGATTTGGGAATAAAAACAGTTTCAATAAAAAGGATAGTATTATTGAAATCAATTATAATGACAATAACAATTTTTTATTAATAAAGGTTTTTGGAAAAGATAATTTATCTAAAAACATGATAAAAAAAGGCATGTGGATGAGTATATCTAAAACATTAAAGGATCTAAAAGATAATACGAAATTTGACAAAATAGCATTCAACATTGTTTTTCCTATGCAAGATCAATATGGAAATGCTTCTAACAACATTGTTATGAAAGCTACATTTGATAGAGATACATTAGATAAAATTAATTGGGAAAATTTCATGTTTGAAAATATTCCGAACGTAGCAAATGAATATTGGGAACACCCTTCTTTCTAGGAAAAAGCCACTATTAAAAACGGTGGCTTTTTTGTTTTAGGGATTGATTGGGTCATATTATGTAAGCATACGAATCAACCTATCTCAAAGATGAATCAGCACTATCGAGAAATGACACCCTCGGCTGTTATTTTAAATTCGAAAAAAAGGATGGAACAAATGGTAAAATTAACTTAATCTCAATAAAAAGGTGTTGAGCAAATGAAGGAGCTATTGATAACACTTGGTATTATTATTTTAATTTTCATAATTTTAATTGGGGGTGTTTATTTAAAACATAAGCATGATGAAAAAGAATTAGTAGCACAAGCGGAAAAAATAGGGGAGAAATTTATAAAGAAGAAGGAACATTCAGATGTTGAATTTACAGATTATGAATTTACACCAATGCACGGATTATTTTTATATGGGCATTTAAAAAGTAATCATAAAAATGTTTACGTACTATTTTATGGAATGGAGGTTGAAGATTATGGGAGCTATCACTGAAAGAACCTATTATAACTTTTCACAAAGTGTCTATAACGCAAAAGGTTTAGATGATATAGTTAAAAAAGTGGAAATTGTTAACAGAAAAAGATTTGTTGTTAAAGAGAAAGAAAGCGGCATTCAAGCTAAAGTTTAAAAATGACAATAATGACACCTCGGCTGTTATTTTTAAATTCAAATAAATGGTTTTAACTAATTGGAACAAATGGTAAAATTAACTTAATCTCAATAAAAAGGTGTTGATTGAAGATTAAAAAGAAACTATGGATAACTATCGGTATTGTTGTTTTAGCTTTCATCATTTTGATAGCAGGTGTCTATTTGAAGCATAAACAAGGTGAAAGAGAAATAGCAGATAGAGCAGCAAAAAAAGTTAAAGTGTTTTTTAAAGAAAAGAGAAATCTTGACGTTGTAATTACTGATTATGAAGTATCTCCAATGGGAGGAATGGATTTATTTGGTCATGTTAAGGGAGATAAAAAGAGAAATATTGATGCACTTGTAGACATTACAGACAATGGCAAAATTATTACAATATCATCATATGGTTTAGATCCCAAAAAGGATGATAATGATTAAAGATAAGCAGTATTGGGATTTTTTAAGCATAGTTATAGTAGAAAAAAGTTTTAATAAAATATTTTCAAAGATGGGACTTAAAAACAAGTCAAAAATGGTACAGGGGTTGATGGCGGCTTAATAGGTCAAAAACGTTCGTTTTCTTTCCTTCAAATCTTTTGCTATTTTTATTTTTTAGTTCCTTAGAAAAGCTCTTCCTTCCAGTCTTCATGAATGCCTCAATTAATTAAAGCCATACCTTTTAAGACATAGTGTTTTCCCTGATATACTTGCAATTTTGATTTTTTTAACGCCCTCACCGTCTGTCACCAGATTGATTTTGATTAAAGATAATGTCATCAATAAGTTAAACAGTGCCTTATTTTGTAAATGAATGTCTCGATCTGTAACGTTTCCGCATAAAATTCATCATTAAAATATTTGCTTTATTTTTGAATAATTCAATAAAATAATAATAACAACATAAATATATGCTTTTCTATGCCGATAATGGGTATGGGGGATAAAAAATGTACTGGTTAATTTTAACTGTATTATTAATCTTGTTGATGATCGTATTGTATTTAGAAAAAAGAAGAAAAAAGTCTAAAGTTAAAGTGTTTTCAAGCCTTGTCTTTACAGCTGAAACCATTAATGGTGTCTCAGATGAACCAAAGAAGGTTTCTTTAGGCATTGTTAATAAAAGTTCAAAGCCAATATATTTAAAAGAATGTACGATTCAATTGGGAAAAGAAACATTGGCTTTTGCCGACGGCAGCCATATTGTGAACCAATGGCTTAACCCGGGTAAGGGGTATATACATTTTCTCGATTTTTATCAAATTAAATCAGCATTACTCGATAAAGGAAAAACCAAGTTAAACGCTATTATTTACTTTTTGGACAAAGATGGAAAAAAATACAAAGATAATATTAAGCTGCATTGGTAACTATTGCAATGGCTTGATGATCATTATCTTAATTTTTCGAACGATGAGTGTGTAATTATTTGCTCTCTCTTCCGATAAATAATACAGGGGGTGAGAATGGGGCTTATTATCCTTGAGATGGAAAGATATGATCAAAAAATGAGATATGGAGAAAATTTTTATAAATAGGGGAGAATAAAATGGAACTATCAAAAGTTGAAAGACTAATTCTATTTAATCAATTTTCTATTCTTGAACAACTGAACGCTAAGGATGCTCCGTATTCATATTATAAAGAAATATTAGAACATGGTTATACATATAATTACGATGAGCTTGTTGAATTCTTGCTTGATGATGTACCCCGTGAAGTATGTGATGAAGTTTGGGATATTTTGCAAATGCATCGTTCCATAATACACTCTTACAATAACTTGGAAAGCAAAGATGATATAAAATTTAAAGGTTTTGATGGGAACGAAGAAACCGAACATATGACGTATGCAAGGTTTATAATTGAAAATATGAATAGATTCGAGGAGCAAAAACTTGCCGACTATAACACACATTTTCCGACCCTTAACAGATATAGAAGAATGCTGAGTGAATGGAGAAAAATCTCTGAACGTTATAACAGTCATCTAACCGTTGAGCAAATCAAGCAAATCATAAATGCTTAAATATCCTAATTGATATGCTTTCTTTAGTTCTGAAAAATTTCAAATATAAAAAGCGGCATTAATAAAACTAAGAAGTCATTTAGAAACTTGGACTGAAAAATGCCATTCTCATGGGAAACGCCAATCGATATATTCCCCTTGTTGAATATGAAGAAGAACAGCAGGTTAAGGAAGAATTGGGATGCATCTATGATAAAAGGCGCAAATGCGCCTTTTATAGTATATTTACCTCTTGGATGCCCGCCAGCCGGCTTGCCGCGCTTCAGCTTCAGAACAAAACCATCTGACAACATGAGTTGTTCTATCATAATATTCATCCCCTGGAAGGTGGTAGATGTGATTTCGGGAACCTTTAATGTCGCAGCCGGGTTGATGGTCAGATCCAGATGAATCAGACGAATGATTTGAATAGTTATGAGTGTCAGCTCCATCAGATTGGATATTTGTACTCGAATGTGATGGTTTCGCTGATATTGAATGATGTGTCACATGATTGTCTCGATGACTCGAATCATTATCTTGCGCCGGACATCCGCGCGTTGATTCCCCATGTTCAGATGCCCATTTGCATGCGATTTTCAAGTTGTATCTGTCATTCTTTTCATCAACATAATTGGGTATGCTCCATATATTTAATTTATGAGCTTTTGCTTCATCTTGCGCATCATCTAATTTGGATAGATAAGTTGTGTCATTATATACATAGCCAACACGAGCAAGCCCCTGGCGCACAACGTCTTCATTATACATATCGTTTGGCGTAATAAACACATAAGCTAGAAGTCTATTATACTTATCTCTTTTTTCAATACCTTCTTTGATATAGATATGTTTTCCTACGGGCAGTTTTTCTTCTGCATACGCTGCCGCTTCTCTGCTGTAAGGCTCGACCGGCTTACTTGGATGAACATCTTCAGGCGTATCAATCAACAGCATTCTTATTTCTTCATCTTTGCCGTTTATCGTCACATGAATGGTATCGCCATCAACATTTTTGGATACAACCGCTGGGATAAGGTCTTTTGGAACGCTAGACTTTTTAGGTTTATGTACGGAATCGGTTGAAGCTTTTTTAATTGAATGATTATTATCAGAATTATTGTCTTTAGAATGATTATCATTGAATTTATGAGATGAGTGCTTCTCAACATGCGTCGCTGCTGTTTCAGTTTTAGAATGATCGGAATGGGTATCTGTGTCACCGGAAGCAACACTGATCATCATAAAACACCATAAGCATAATCCGCCATAAATGAGACCCGCTGAAAATCGTTTTTTATGTTTGATTTTATATGGGTTAATGAGACCAATGATAAACAGGATTAAAGAAATTAATGTTGCGATGCCGAAGTACGTACTTGAAAGATCGCCTGGTGTTAAGACGTCTATCAGTGCTATTAAAAGTGAAAGATAGACGATAGAAGCCAAAAGGGTTTTCCATGGTGTTTGGCTTCTGAAACCAATGATCTTTTGGTACCATTTTCTTTCTACTTTTTCAAATTCAATGCTTTTTTGTTCTTCCAAAAACTTTTTAATCTCTTGACCGTTGCTATCAAATTCAATTCGGTCAGAACCAAAGTAGAAAATCGTTCGAATAAATAAAAAATCAACTTTTGCTTTGCTTTTTTCTGGCCATATATAGCGTTCTTTTTCTTCTAGACAGCCATCGTTAAGCGCATAAATAATAATGCCTTCGTCTGTTATTGCAGCAAGGCTTCTCGTGCTGTTGTTGATTTTTGTGTTTACTGCCCACTTGGCTTCCGGATGCGCCAGCTTTATCTTCTTCTCTAAAATTTTTAACTCTGACTCTTTCTTTTCTGATTTTTTGCCGCTCAATTTAACTCCCCCTATACATAAAACATTACGTTAATATATATAACAAAAAATTCCTCTTTTTTGAAGATAGATTTTCCTTATAGAAGCAGTAATGGCCGATTAATGTGAATATCTCCAGAAAATAATTTGAAATTTGTGAATTTCCATTGATTCCAAACTGAGGGTATTTGACCTTTTACCTAAATGAGATTCATGCTGTTATCAAAGGAAGCCGCGTAAAAGTAGCAGCAGCTAAATGGCTTTAGCTTCATTTAGCTGCTGCTTTGTTTATTTGGTTTAAACTAATTTGGCAGTTTGTTCCCGTCCTTTACTTATAATATGTAAAGGCGAGGCTTCTTTTCTTTTCATTGATTTCATTTAGGCCGATGCGGATCATCCAGAAAACAAAAATCCAGGATATAACTGTCAGAGTAATTTGTCCGAATGGATAAATGCCTGGCATAGGTGAATCCCAAAGAGCGTGCATTGCCACGACTAGAATAAATATAAACATGAATTTCGGTTTCATCAGCATATTTAACTGAAATTTCGAATCGCCTTGGACCCTGCACATGGCAGCTCCTGTCAAGGCCGCCCACGCAACATGTCCTCCCGGGGAAAATATACTTCGCCACAATATGGTATTGTAAAGCATAGGGAAGCTGCCGGAGAGGAGTGACCGTAATGCATAACCAGCAGTTTCAAAAGCCCCGAAACCAGCCCCGACTGCGGCTCCAAGCAACAGTCCATTAAGTATATATTTATATTTAAGGTCACGGACAAAAAAGATAACAACGACAACTTTGGCCAGCTCCTCAACGATTCCGATCGTAATGGGATTAATGTTGTTTCTAAGTAAATCATAAAAGACCAGCGCCACTAAAAGAGCAAGGATACCCCCGACAAGGACGACATAGACAATTTTATAAATGGCAATATTCTGAGGAGCGTTCATTTCCCAGAAAAAAACCAGAGTCGTTATCGGCACACCAAAAGAACCGACAATAATAAGACCGGGTATAAAGTTTATATTTCCGAAAAAATTCACGCCCATATATAGTCCCAAATAAGCGAAAAGCGCAATAAGGAAAATCCTCGCAAAAAGCCATGGTTTTGGCCATGTCCCCTCTACTTCATCGATAGCAGGCGTTGTTAGCGAAGTGCCGACAATAAAAAGCCGTTCAGCCTCGACCTCGCTATGTTTTCGGAACACGCGCGAAAAGATATTTCGAAATTTAGGTTTAACCGAACGAAAGTCGCTCGGAATCTCATCAACAATTTGTGCAAATTCATAAAACAGGCTGTTAGGATCCTGCTCTGGTGTGTTGCCATTCAACAATTCCTGTCCACACGTTAAGCAAAGCTTCGTCCCTTGCGGATTAGAATAGTCACAATTTGGGCATTTCATTTATCTTCATCCCTTCGTAAACATCAATAAATCATTCCGTATTTATAATATGGCAAAACGAGATGTCAGCCGGCTTCACCCATTCTTTGATAATATGTGTGAAATAAAGGGAAAATAAACAAAATAAGTCCAAATTGATGCTTGTCCAAGATGGGTTGATTGACGTGAGGATTCATTCATTTGGAATAAAAAAAATGAAGTGTCAAGCACAATAAAAAACCTATATCCGGTCATTTTACCGATATAGGATGTTAGTGAATGACGTTTTCTTTTTTAGTCTTCACTTTGTTAACCAGCCACTGCACAAAATCTCTTTCTTTCTTATTTAAAGTCCGTCCCAGTTTTCTTTCAAATTCATAAAACAGGATACTGTACTCATCTATTCTAACTGCCGTTGTTCTTGACATAATCTTTAAAACCACTCCTAAAAAAGATCTTTGTTCATATTTTACAACATGATCATTAAAAGCGGAATATGATTTTCGAATATTTAGAAATTAAACACAAAAAATAGAATATATTACGGAACATATAGGGGAGAAATGTTCTAATAAACGGATAGAGTCTTTTCCTTTCCTGATGATTATGCAAACTTCTTAGAGCAAAAATCTCAATATTAAATTGCCAACGTTAAAGCATTTGCCCATAACAAACTTAAAAATCAATTCGATAAAAACTAAAAGTCACAGGAATATTTTTGGGCTGCCAAAGTTCATCATAGGAATATCGGTAGTTCATTCCCAATTTTTCCAAAACTCTGCCGCTTCCAACGTTGTTTACATCATGGGTAGCTATGATGAACTAAAATCCATTTTGTTTCAATCGTTCTAGCAGCGCCTTGCCGGCTTCCGTCGCAATGCCTTTCCCCCAGCGGCTTTTTATAAGCCCATAACCTAATTCAGCGCTTCCTTTTTCTTTATTGATTCCAGAAACACCGATATAGCCAATGACTTTATGGCTTGCTTTTTCTTCGATCGCATAGCGGTAAGCTATCTCTTGCTCATATTCCTTGTATATATTGTTATATAGATATTCTTTGGTTTCTTCAATGGACTGAAACGGGAACCACGGAAGATATTTATTGACTTCTTCATCGTGATAGATTTCATACATATCTTGCAAATCATTATCGGAGAACTTTCTTAATATGAATCGATCTGTTTCGATAGTTGGTGTATTTGATTTTTTCATTTATTTCTCTCCTTCAATAGTTTAGAACCAATGCGTCGTCCTTTCCATGTGTACCTTGCCTTATTGGAAGACGCTGGCAAGTTCATATTCCTATAAGCGCCAAGCGCCGCCAACAGAACGGTATCTATTCCTTATTTTAAAATATTTTGATTTAAGTCGATATATGAAGATGCGTTTTTAACAATTATGAACAAAATGGTAAACAAGGTAAATTAGAGAAAGGAAACGTTGTCATGTGGCAATATAACTTCAAAGCAAAAGTTGATGGCGTTTGCGGCGATGTTGATGCAAATATTATCTATGATTCTTTCTTTGATTTAATGAAAAGAAAGAAACCTGATAAGCCGGTACTTCCTGATACGCAGAAGCCTTCAACGCCTTCGCATACAACAAAAATTTATGGTTGTTAAAAGAGGGGATACACTGTCAGGCATTGCAGCTAAATTTGGCACATCAGTTTCATCTATCGCAAAAACAGTGCAATCTGTCCAATAATGATTAACTCCCCCGTATCTGTGTGGATGCGGGGGGGTTATTTACATAAAAGAAATCCCCTAAATGCGTAAGGTCTAACAAAATAAACACTTAAGGGGATTTGGGTTTGTGAAATCGTCTTTACATGTTATACAAAAAATATAATAAGAAAAATTAAAAACAGTAAAATCCCTAATATGCATAATCACTTTATACTAGTGGATATAAACATAGAGGCATCTTGATTCTTAAAAATACGATTTCCATAATAAAATGTCTTAATTTCAGTTGATTTAAAGCCAACTTCATATAACCATTTTTTCAATTCTGCATGCGAAAAACCGTTATGAACTTTTGGGTGGCTTATTTTATTATTTTTGTCAAAATCTACAATAATTAACTTGCCGCCATTATTTAAAATGTTGAAAAGCACTTGTAAAATCTTTTTAGTATCTGGAATATGAAGTAGGACTAATGACATTAGAATAATGTCTGCCTTAAGTTTAGGGGTTTCTTGAGTAAAGTCTGAATAAAGCACTTTTGAGTTTGTAATTCCCTTGTGTGAAATCTTAGCTTTCGCAACCTCTAACATTTCCTTTGATGAATCTACTAACAAAATAGAATCAACTAAATCTGATAACTCTAAACTAATTAGACCCGTGCCACTCCCATAGTCTATTAACGATTTTGACTTACTATTTAGTAACTTTGGTTTTACTTCCTTAACTATAACTTTAGCTAATTCAATTCTTTCTTCTGTATCATATCTTTTTGCCATCTTTTCAAATGCGTTATCTTCCATATGCTACTCTCCTATTTAACTAAAAATTGTCCATTCTCCTTCTCGGGTGTTGTTCCATTAACCTGCCCCGTTAATTGAACAAACTATGAGAATTTTGTTGAATAAAAAATACTCCAATATGCAATGATTCTATATTTAAATAATACATTAACTTTAATAACCATACTACCAAAAAGACGGGATGTACGAGAATAACATTGCTAAGATTTTGAATTTATAATTGTGTATTTAACCGAGTTTTCCCCCGCACCCGTTTGGATACGGGCTTTTTTATTTGTCTATAAACATCATGTTATTTTTAAATTCAAAAAAATGGTTTTAACCTTATTGGAACAAATGGTAAAATTAACTTAATCACAATAAAAAGGTGTTGGTTGAAGATTAAAAAGAAAGTATGGATAATTATTAGTTCTATTATTGCTATTATTTTAGTTTTCGTAATTTTAATTGGAGGTGTCTATTTGAAACATAAACATGATGAAAAAGAATTAGTGGCGCAATCGGAAAAAGTGGCGGAGAAATATATAAAGGAAAAAGAGCATTCAGATGTTGAATTTACACATTATGAGTTTACGCCTATGCATACACTCATGCTATATGGATATTTCAAAAAAAATAATAAGGAGATTGTTGTTCAAATGGAGAAAAATGGTCACAAATTGGAGGTGGGAAGTTATGCAAAGGAATAATAATTCTAAACGTTCAATTGCTATTACTGATCATACGTTTCGTCAGTTTTCCGGATTTGCTTATAATAAAAAGATTCCGCCAAAAGTTCCGGTTGATAAAATTACTTGGAAACAAGTGAATTCAAAAAAATGGGAACAAAAAGACAAAAAAAGTGGCTTTCAAGCCAAAGTTTTTAAAAATGACAATCAAGTCGTCATCGCCTTCGCTGGCACTAGTCCAAGTGACATCGGTGATCTTCGGACAGATGCTGAAATGGCTCTTAATGAGAGAAAGAAAAGGCAAGAAAGAATGAAAGAACACTCTTATTCCCCTGTCGTAGGGAAGGCAATGGCCGCTGTCGACAGCTATGAGTCTAAACATGATCAATTTACAGAAGCAGATAATCTTGTAAAGGATGTAAAAAAGAAATATCCTTCTGCTAAAATTTCAGTAACTGGACATTCTTTAGGTGGTGCGTTAGCCCAATATACGGCTGCTAATCATGATCTTGAAGGTGTAACCTTTAACGCACCAGATGTAACTAATACACTTCCGGAAGACCTTCAAAAAGAAGTAAAAGAAGGCAAGTTCAATGGTAAAGTAACGAACTATGTTAATCCGAAAGATTGGATTGGCAGTGGATACATAAAAGAATTTAGACAACATGTGGGATCAACATATTACATTAATTCACCTTATAAGGGAAAACCTGAAGCCCCAAAAATAGGTATTCCGCAGTATGATATCCCTTCTGCCTTAGTGACAAACATTAAATGGTACGGTCAATCAGTGGCGGGACCAGGTTATCATTATTTAGATACAGATTATAAGTTTGATAAAGACGGTAACTTAGCTAATCCAGTTTTCGATCAAAAAACAGGTGAACAACTGATGGCTTCTCCGAGATATACTAGTGGAGGTCAAACGATCGAAGTCACCCCTGATAGATTACGAGAACTTGCAAGCGAACTTGAACAAAGGATTGGTGTGGTCGAATCTGCGACCGGTTCTGTGGTTATGGCTGCGGAAGGACTATTCAGTGTGGAAGGCGCTAAAGAATTAAATTTAGCAGAGCTTGCGGAACGCGTTATCCAAACGGTTAAAGGTGTTCAGTATTTTCATACAGAAAAAATACAGGAACAGTCACAAATGTTGAAAGATGCAGCTTCTCGATTCGATCAAGCGGATGAGGAATAAGTAAGAAGGTGTAAGGATGATAACAAAGTCATTTGGTGAAGCGGAAAATCTATGCCGATTAATTGCTTATAGAATAGATGAGGAGATTAGCGTTTTAAAAGAAACAGAAACTAAAATGAAACAAACTTTTGGACAGCTGAACGATTGGAAAGGACATTCCGCTGATAAAAACAAGCAAAAACTAAATTTGGCATATTTTGATATTCAGAAAAAGGCAAGCGAGCTGGAAGCACTTAAAGTGGAGCTATACGCCAAGCAACTTCAAGCAGCCTTTCCACCTGTTAATATAATTAATAAATAACAGCCCTTGAGACAAAAGGTTTAGAACGTTAAAAAAGGAGTACCTCCCCAAATCTCAAAATAATAAGTTATGGCACAAAACTGAAGAGATGGATTGAGGGACTCCATGCGTCTTTTATACGACAAGTAACCGGTATGACCTGCAAAAATTATGCAACCCTCACCCTTTCAATACGAACGCATGTACCTTAAGGGATCTGTGGGTTAAACGAAAAAGACATTAAATTTAAAGAAGGCTTATGTCAATTAGCCATAAAAATAAAACCGAAGTCTCCAATAAAATAAGCACCTAGAGTGTCTTATCCTTCCATTTTCTCCTATATAATCCTGCTTAAAATTTCTCCAGGCAACCCTTCGATTTTACAAATCTTCTCTGATGTAAAACCTTGCTTTATTAAAATTTTTCTAGAGGGGATATTTTCAGGGCCAATAACCGCCTTTAGAATGCTCAAATTCGCTTGTTTTGCTAATTCAATTAATTGTTTTGCAATTGTACTACCATATCCTTTACCCCAATACTCAGGTAATATCATATAGCCAATTTCAGCTTCTTCGATTTTATTTTCATTTAACGTTATATGTCCAAGCCCAATAAATTCACCCGTTACACTATCAAAAACTTTATATGAGCCATATAACTCATGTTTTTTATTGTGTTCTAATAATTTTTGATAGTTTACTTGAGCCTCTTCTAATGGAATTGCTCGTTCTGTAATTTGAGCCATAACATGTTCATTCGATACCAGTCGAAAGTAATCCTTAAAATCTGTTGCTTTAAATTTTTTGAAGATTAGTTGATTCATTTTATTCCCCCCAAAACCTCCTTGCTTGAATAATATTATTATTCTTATTATCATTGTACTTTAATTGGTAAAGGGCCGACACTGGAGTGATCAGGTTATTTTTAAAAGCGGTTATTCACTTTATTTTTTGTAAACGAAACAAAATAAATAATTTTTAGTGTAAAATGAATTGACGCATTTATTTTAAACAGAACTCAAAGGATGTGAGATTGGATGAAACAGGCTTTAATAGTAATTGATGTCCAGGAAATTTTCTTTAATAAACCAGAGAACTTTTTATTTAACAAAGAGCAATTAGTAACTAATATTAACGAGTTAATAAAACAGGCCCATGAAAAAAATATTCCGGTCGTTTTTATTCAGCATACAGACCAGCATGAACAAGACGAGTTTTTTGAAGGCAAAGATGACTGGAAGCTTCATAGAAATTTATTAGTCTCTGATTCAGATAAAATAATAAGAAAAACAAAGTGGGATGCATTCTATCAAACGGAACTTTTGGACTATTTAAAAGCCAATGAAATAGAACAGCTTATTTTTGCCGGGGCACAGACCGAATTTTGCCTCGATACAACTATTCGGGCTGCCTATAGTTTGGGTTACCAAAATAATCTCATGTATAAAAATACACATAGTACATTGGATAGTTCAGTTTTAAGTGCACAAGAAATCATTAATCATCATGAAAATATTTGGAACCATCGATTTTTAACTATCATGGAATAGTGAAGCAAAGCTATAAAATAATAACTTAAGGGCGATGCATTTCCGTTTAGTCTGAGTCCGCTCTATCCAGGACTTGGGCTGCTTAAAAAGTCATTTTTTCCATAAAACTATTTGCTAAAAATCCGCCTGCGGTATTTTTTGTCCCTGCTGATCATTGTTATTCAGTAAGTTGGCTATCAATCATTTAAATTTAACAAAATACTGGGAGTTTTGTATAATCAAAAATAGTTGCTGAATCCAGGAGGGGATATGATATGAAAAGAATCACCGTATTTTGCGGTTCGAGCCGAGGCGCTTCCGATATCTACATAGAGGGTGCCAAAGCATTTGGAAAAGAACTTGTGAAACGAAATATTGCGCTTGTATATGGCGGTGCAAGTGTGGGCGTAATGGGAGCCGTTGCCGATTCAGTTTTAGAAGAGGGCGGAGAAGTCATTGGTGTTATGCCCAGCTTCCTAGAGAAAAGAGAGATTTCACACAAGCGTTTATCTGAAATGATCATTGTGGATTCTATGCATGAAAGAAAAGCTAAAATGGCAGAGTTGGCAGATGGATTTATAGCTTTGCCGGGAGGTCCGGGAACATTAGAGGAATTCTTTGAAATTTTTACATGGGCTCAATTAGGCCTTCACCAAAAACCTTGCGGGCTTTTAAATATTAATCATTATTATGATCCTCTGGCAGCTTTATTCAATCATATGACAGGTGAACAATTCCTCCATGAAAAATACCGTTCTATGGCGCTCGTAGATACAGAGCCGGGCGGTTTGCTTGATCAATTGAACAACTATGAACCGCCGTCGGTAAAAACTTATGTGACTAAAAACACAATTTAATGCGTGAAAATCAGCCGATAATTAATGACCTTCGGCTGATTTTATATTCATGCATCGGCTGAAATAGCCGTTAAGGGCTGCTGCCCTTAACGGCTTTTCTCATCTAGAAAAACTCTTTTCATGAGATTGCTCCTGATGAATCAATAGGACGGTTCATTTTTTGTGATCCAATCCCAAATTTCCTGCCACTTTGACAAAAACAGCTTTGCCCGTTCCGGGGATGTAATAATATCGAAGTAATTGGACTCATCGCTGGCGCTGTAAGTGTAGTTCCAGCTTCCGGATTCCACATCTATTTGATCCCTTACAGCAAATTTATGATGCATGATTTTATGCTTTTGGCTTGTGCCTTCGACAAGAGGGATGTTTGCTGCGCGCAGTTTGTCAATTTCAGTGCGTTCATAGCTCTCTTGGGCTTGCGAATGATCACAAATCAATGCTACATCGACACCGGATTGATGCAATTGAATCAAATCATCAGTTAAATTCTTTAAATCAAACGAATAGATCGCAATGCGTAAATGATTTTTTGTTTTCCGTATAAAGTCTAAGAAGATCTCTTGTGTATTATCATCTGGTGAAAAATAGGTACTGATTTGCGCTTGAGTTTGGCACCCCATAAGTCTCCTCCTATCATAATCATATGTGTTGATCATGCGCGGGAAAACACTCAGTTTTCTCTTTGATGTTTATATTTCCCAATAGAAATAATATTCTAAAATATTATTCGTTATCCCTAAAGTGTTTTTGTATATCTTTCACTGTTTTATGGACTATCCATATGAGGCAATGATATTTACAAAACGTTAATAACTGATTAATAGCTATTTAATAAACCTCTTTTAAAATGAAGAAAGTCCGGTTCGGAAATGGGGTGGTTAATAGATACTTCTGCTTTTGGCTGATTTAGCAGTTGTTTTCCGTGAACTTTTGCTTTCCGATTATCGTCTGTTTAAACATAAAGGAAGCTGTGAAGTTATAAACTCGAAAGGAGCAAAGCTTATTGATTAAAGACATCCCAATGATTCAAAACATTTGGCTCATTCTACTAGGCAGTGCAGGAGGATTTCTCCTTTCTTTAACGGGTCTGTCAATTGGCTGGCTATTGGGGACATTAATAGTCACTGGCCTTCTGTCTCTTTTAAAACCAAGACTGGCATTGATCAAACAACAAAAAGGCATCCAGCCTTATTGGCGCCATACGGGTCAATGTATTTTAGGAATAACATTAGGCCAACAGGTGACGTTATCTGTTTTAAATACGTTTGAAAATAACTTTTTAACGATTATTTTTATGCTTTTTCTGTCTATTTTATTTGCATTGCTTGCTGGTCTCGTTCTGTGGCGTTATACGAATACCGATTTATTAACGAGTCTTTTTGCGACAACACCAGGCGGCATTTCGGCAATGCCAAGCATCGCTGAGGAAGTAGGGGCCAGCACGGTTGTCGTCAGTATCGTTCAGATCATACGTATTATTATGGTTGTCGGTGCGGTTCCTCTGACTGCATCATATTGGAATTTGGGTCTAGAGCACGCTGCAGACGGAGGAGCCGGCATCAATACAACGGTGCATTTAAGTTTATCGTCCGGGCTATGGACCATTGTATTAGCCGCATCCGCTATTGGAGGATATTATGCCGGTAAACAATTGAAGCTTCCAGCCCCTTGGCTGGTAGGGGGGATGTTAGGGGTAGGATTGGTCCAAGCCGTTATCTCATCTATAACTGGCAAAAATTTATCGGTGTGGTGGCCGCACTGGATAATGGTTATTGCTCAGATACTCATTGGCGCCAGCATCGGTTCCCGGCTGAATAGAAAGATGTTTAGAGGCGCTAAGCAGATCGTAACGGTTGGATTACTGAGTTCCTTAGGATTGGTTATGACCATGTTTTTATGTTCGATTGGTGTATCTGGTATGACTGGGATTCCGCTGGTTACGTGTATTTTAGCTTTTGCGCCGGGAGGAGTCGCAGAAATGGCTACGACTTCGTTAACGCTTCATGCCAATTCGGCTTTTGTTGTTGCCGTGCAGGTTTTGCGGTTAGTGACAATACTGGTCTTATTGCCCCCGATGTTCCGAATGTTGCAGTCAGTTAACCAAAGGCTCAGACAAACCAATGTATAGAATCAAGTGTCCGATGAGGTCATCGTTTCTATTATCCCAATGGAACAGGTAATGGAAGATTTTCCGAGGAATGGTTTAAGAGGTGGCTTGATGGCTATTAAAGGACCGATTCGACAATAGAAGCAAATAAAAAGGCGTAAGATATAACGGGCTTTTATTGGAAAACCGATTCCCTCTGAACCGGAGCAGAGAGAATCGGTTTCTTTGTTATATGGCCTTTTTCCCAGTAAAAATTAAAATAGCATCCCGCAAAAATTCAGCTCCGCCGTCAATAACCTTATCATAGTAAGCTTTAAAGCGTTCATCGGCTACATACATTTCAGCCAGGCCGGCATGAGCTTCTTCGGAATATTCCGGCCATGAATACATGAGCCATTCTTTGTGCTTTTCCGCCGCTTTTTGTGCGAGTGAAGAGGAAGGATCGCCGGTTGGGCAGGCTTGCTTAATCAGGTCAAAAAGCTCTTTTTCTAAAGCTTGCATAGCAGCGTAGTCATCTTCAGACATGCCTCGAAGTTTTGCGTTGGATGCATCAACTACTTTATTTCCGTATTTATTGCGGATTTCTTCTCCGTATTTTCGTTCATTCTCAGCGATTAAGTTCTCTTTAAACGCCGCAAATTTTTCTTTGTTTTCCATTGGGTATTCTCCTTTCAAATTAGCGATGGATTTTTCCACCGTTACAATCAATTTATCAAGGCGGTTTCTTTTTTCCACAAGCTTGCTGTGATGTTTCTGCAACGCTTGCTCTTTATCGAAGTTCGGATCATTCATAATGGCAACAATGGTTTCCAGGTCAACGTCCAATTCTCTAAAGAAAAGAATTTGCTGCAGCCGGTCGACCTCTTCTTGACCGTATATTCGGTATCCTGAGCCGTTAACTTTTGCAGGTTTGAGCAGGTTAATCTCATCATAGTAACGCAGTGTCCGCGGACTTACACCTGCTAATTGCGCCAGCTTGCCGATGGTGTATTCCATATGAATCATTCCTCCTTGATAAATCAATCATAAACCTTTACGTAACGTGAAGGTCAAGGGAAGTTTGATATCATTTTTGCCTATTCTTAATAAGACGAAGAGGAGAAAGCAAGAGGGATAAAGAATATAATGATGGAATTAAATGTTTGTTCTCATCTCGTTAAGAAAGAGGGTATTTATGAATAGTAAAGTTTTGGGGATATTATCTATGGCGATAGCGATTGTGCTTATGATTTGCGGATTTACTCTGCTCAATACAAACGGTAAATGGTTCTTAATGATATTGATTGTATGGATAGCTATTGAAATAGCCGGGGCTTTAATAACACAAAAAAAATTTAAGAGTCATCAATCACTCAGTTATTCCCTTCATTCTATACCAGAAAATAACGTTGTAATGCTTAAGAGCCGCAGAAGAATCATACTAAATACAGTGATTCTTATTATTGCCGGGGCTCTCCTCGTATGGTCTTTAATAAAGTGAAAAAAAGTGAGTGATGTTTTGTTGTCAATTGATCAAAGTGTTTAAAGTATTGAAATTGAGTTTTGAGATGTATATATGAAAAAGTATTTTTATTTGTACTGAAATCATCATTGAAAATAAGGAGGACAGCAAATGAGTTATCCAGTTTATAGTTATCGTTCGTTATTTCCCAGCTTATCTTCTCATATTCATCTAGCAAGCTGTTCTCAAGGAGCATTGGCGTCTCCAGTTTCAAAAGCGATTGAGTACTATCATAACAGCCTGATTGCCAAAGGAAACAATTGGCATGACGCGATGGGAAAAGTTGAAGCAGCAAGGGGGAAATTTGCTGAACTTATTGGTGCAGAAACGGATGAAATAGCTGTATTAACCTCAGTTTCTCATGCTGTTTCAGCCGTTGCGGCATCATTGCCCTGCCAAAAATATATGAATAAAATTGTATTTACCGATATCGATTTCCCTACAGTGGGTCATATATGGTATGCGCAAGATGATTTTAAAGATAATATCATTTGCATTTGCTCGAACAATGGGATCATACAGCCGGAACAATACGAAAAGCAAATAACCGGCGACACATTGCTGACATGTATTCCGCATGTGTCCTATCAAAACGGTTTTAAGCAGGATATTAGAGAAATTGCAAATATTGTTCATCAGAAAGGCTCGCTGTTATTTGTTGACGCTTACCAATCGGCAGGACATATTCCTATTGATGTAAAAGAAATGGAGATTGATATATTAGCGGCTGGAACACGGAAGTATATGCTGGGTATTCCTGGCACAGCTTTTTTATATATAAGAAAAGAGCTGGCCGAGCAGCTTAAACCACGGATGACCGGATGGCTTGGCCAGCAAAAATCGTCGGCATTTAATATTCATCATTCCCAATTTGCTGAAGGGGCCCGCCGTTTCGAAACGGGAACACCTTCTTTTATTAGCGTTTATGCAGGTTATGAAGCTCTAAATTTATTGCTTAGTGTGGGGATAGATCATATTCATTCATATTTAAATGATCTTGCACAATTGATCTGGCATTATGGACGGGAAAAAGGTTTACATATCATTGGTCCAAAAGATCATGAATACAGATCAAGCCTTACTGCCATTTATGCTGAAAACGCGGGGGAAATTGAAAGGATTTTAAGAGAAAGAAATATAATTGTTTCAGCAAGAAAGAATGCCGTCAGAATCGCACCTCATTTCTATAACACTTCCGAAGAAATCGTCCATGCCATTGATGAGCTCGCAAAATTAGTGAATGGCGGCAAATTCTAAGATAATCGAAGGCTATCAGTTAACGAGCTTTTTAAGAAAAGGAGACCAGTTATGAAAATAGTGCACGAAACCGCAGCATTGCGATTAATGTCTTTAACAGATGCAGACCTATTATATAAAATTGTTGAAGAGCACCCGGAAGTATGGACTTATTTAACATCCAAAATGGATAGCCGAAAAGATATGGATCAATATGTTAACTATACGTTAAGCCAGTATAAACAAGGCGTTGAGCTCCCGTTTGTTGTTGAAGATCAAAAGACCAAAGAAATCGTTGGCAGCACACGCTTATATCAAATATCAAAAGAAAATAAAACCGTTGAACTGGGGCATACATGGTACCATCCGAAAGTACAGAGAACCAGTATAAATACAGAATGCAAGTATTTGTTATTGAAATATGCCTTTGAAGAGCTTGGCATGATTCGTGTACAAATTAAAACAGATCTTCGTAATCTAAAGGCCCAGCGAGCAATTGAACGCATCGGCGCCGTGAAAGAAGGTGTGTTGCGAAGCGAACGGCAGCTGCCTGACGGTTATGTTAGAGATGCTGTTGTGTACAGTATATTGGAAGGCGAATGGCCGAATGTAAAAAAGCTGCTGCTAGAAAAATTGGCAAAGTATAAGGCGGTAAAATAGATGATTTGGATATGGTTATCGTATGTACAATCACCCCAGACTTTCATACGCCAAGTGCTGCTCCCATGTACAAGCGAAATTAGGGATTCTGAATACGGGGGCATTCATCTCTATTGTTCGAACTTGTCAAACCGTATGGAAGAAAAGAAAATAAAGAATCACGGTTTTGTTGTTCAAAATGGGCGGGAAGTCTATAAATGGGCTGTCACAACAGTTCCTAAAGGCATAAATAAATTGATCGAAAACGCTGAGGTAACATTAAATCATATTAACTGGTTCGTTCCTCACAGCGCTAACCTGAGAATGATTGAATCTATATGTGAAAAGAGCGGCTTTCCGATGGACCGAACATTATATAGTCTGGTTGATTACGGCAATACATCATCAGCTACAATACCTTTGTCCCTAGATAAAGGCGTTCGCGAAGGCAAGCTAAAAGCGGGGGACAACATTCTTTTATATGGCTTCGGCGGCGGGCTGGCACATTGCGGACTGCTTATTCATTGGACAATATAAAACCTTTTTTCATGTGTTTGGGGTTAAATATTCAAATATATGATTATCAAAGAATAAAAAAAGGGCGTTCAAAAGTGAAAAACACTTAAGAACGCCTTATTTTTACATGAAAAAGAAAATGCCGATAAGTGAATGAATAATGATTGTCAAAAATAAGATGGCATTGTGAAGAAGCGAAAAAATAAACATCGCTTTTGCCCATTTTTCAGAATCCATTCTTTTATAGCCGACAATGCTTAAGATAAGCCATGCAGCACTTAAAATCAGTGAAACCAACATGATGCCGATGCTTAATGATCCAAATAGAAAGCTGACGGCAATTAAAACAACTAAATAGATATTCGTTTGTATATAGGTTCGTTTCACACCTTTTACGACTGGAAGCATCGGGACTTTTGCAGCCCTGTATTCGTCCTCCCTGCGGATAGCGATCGCATAGAAATGGGGCATTTGCCAAAGGAGAGCAATGACAAAAAGGCCGAGAATAGCAGGATGCGTGATGTCTTGATGTATAGCTGCCCAACCCATAAGGGGCGGCATTGCTCCTGAAATGCTCCCTATTTCGGTATTATAAATGGTTCGGCGCTTACTCCACATCGTGTAAGGAACCACATAAAAAAACAGCCCCAAAAATCCTAATAACCCAGCTAGAGGCGTTGCTAAAGTAAGGGCTGCCAGACCAAGAACGGCCATTGAAATTCCCAGCCATAAGACAGTCTTCGGATGTATTGCACCGGTCACGGTCGGTCTGTTTTTTGTTCTCTTCATAATCGAGTCGATATCACGATCATAAAGGTTATTAAAAGCCCCGGCTGCGCCTATCACCAAAATCGAACCGATCAAGACAAAGATGATTTCCGGAAGTTTATCAAACAGGCTGATGCGATAAGTATATAAGGCCAATGTTAATCCAGCAAACATTGGAATTAAATTTGATTTAATAATTCCAGATTTAACGGTTTGCGATAAAATCTTTGAGAAAGTCTGATTCGGTATCGTTAAAGGGGCATTTTGAACATTTTTATTGATTTTTACATCCCTTTGCATGATTTCCCTCTTTTCTTTGTACCCGATTATCAACGTTTATCAGTTTAACATAGTTTATTAAAAAAAAGAGTGCCAAGCATTGAAAACTTTAGAACAAAATTTGTTAATCCCATATAAAGACATCCATAAAATAGTATGAGTTCTTTATCTGTTTTTAATCATTTTTGGAAAGTTATTCAAAATCTCTGTTTAAGGATGTGCGATGGAAAAGGACAATGATAAAAATAGCTAGAAGATATAGATATAGAAAGCTGTTAAATAGAAGGAGATGAATAGATGGATATCACAATACATAGTGACTTTTCGCAGGCCAGTCTAGATGAAATAAGAGAAGTTTATCGTTCTGTCGGCTGGACGAAGCATTCAAACGACATCATTAAACAAATTTTTGAAGCGAGCAATGTCTTAGCATTTGCGACGTTAAATGGAAGAATAATTGGATTTGGCCGAGCGGTTTCAGACGGTGTTTTTAACGCTGCAATCTACGATGTTGTTGTCCATCGGGATTTTCAAAATCAAGGGATAGCCAAAAAAATCATGACTTTTCTTCTTAGCCGGCTCAGTCATATTTCTTGTGTGCATTTAATATCAACAACCGGAAATGAAGGTTTTTATCGGAATCTTGGATTAAAACGAGCAAAAACAGGCATGGCAAGGTACCTTAATCAAGAACTGGCGAATGAATATTTGGAATAGCAATGAGAAATAAGGAGGATAGGGACTTGCTTATATTTGGACTTGACGCTTGACAAGGATAAATCCCGGAACTAAGATAGTTATATGACTATCAAACAATATAACTTAGATGAAAATCGTGTCAAGATCTTTAAAGCCTTAGCAGAGGTAAAGCGAATTGAAATTATCCGGTATCTCTATCATGATGAAAATCAAACAAAAAATTCATGCGGTGATATCGGATCAGCGATTGGAATGAACAAGTCCAATGTTTCTTATCACCTTAAGATTTTAGCTGAAGCTGGCTTGATCGAAGCCGGCCGCGACGGTCAACAAAAATTTATAAAAATAAAGGAAGACACTTTTCGGGAGTTTTTACCTGGTTTTTTGGCTACACTATAAACCAAAAAACCTTTATTTTTTTATTTATTGTTTGATAGTTTTAAAACTATAATATGATTTTTGGAGAGGGATAAAGCAATGAATAAACAAAATCAACAAATCCTATTGGCAAGACGTCCAGAGGGAATGCCAACAAAAGAGACATTTGCATTCCGTGATATCCCTAAAGATCATCCGGAAGACGGTCAAGCCGTTATTAAAACGCTCTATTTATCCGTCGATCCGTATATGCGCGGGCGGATGAGTGCTGGAAAGTCTTATGTCGAACCTTTTGCATTAAATGAGCCTATATCTGGAGGCGTCGTCGGTGAAGTCGTTGAATCGCGTTCGGAGAAGTTAAAGGTTGGAGATAAGGTACAGGGCTTATTAAATTGGCAGCTCTACAATACTGTTGACGCAGCAAGCGTTCGAAAAATAGAAAATACGGATGTGCCTTTATCGGCTTATTTAAGTGTTCTGGGTATGACGGGCTTAACGGCTTATTTTGGCTTGCTTGATATTGGTCAGCCGAAAGCGGGGGAAACGGTTGTTGTCTCAGGAGCAGCAGGTGCTGTCGGATCAATCGTTGGGCAAATTGCAAAAATAAAAGGAGCCAGAGTGGTCGGCATTGCAGGTTCAGATGAAAAAATCAGACATTTGCAGGAACTTGGCTTCGATAAGGGGATTAATTACAGAACAGCCGATAACTTGCAAAAAGCTGTTGAAGAAGCTTGTCCTAATGGCGTAGATGTCTATTTTGACAACGTGGGGGGCAGCATTTCTGATGCCGTGCTAAATTGTCTGAATGATTTTGCCCGTGTACCGCTTTGCGGCGCCATCTCTTCTTATAACATTCCCGAACATGAAGATTTAGGGCCGCGCATCCAGCCTAATCTGTTAAAAACACGTTCAATGATAAAGGCTTTTATTATTGGTGATTACAGCAAGGATTTTGATAAAGGAATTAAAGATCTTGCTGAATGGTTATCTCAAGGCAAACTTAAATACAAAGAAACAATGATAGAAGGATTTGAAAATGTGCCTAAGGCTTTTCTCGGGCTGTTTGAGGGAAAGAATCTTGGCAAGCAGCTTGTAAAAATAAGTGATCCATCTATGTAATCAGCCTCTGATCCAGCATCAAAGCCTATCCGAATAATAATAGATTTGAAAAGCGAATAGGGAAGTTTAAGTGAAGGGGCAGGAAAGACTGCCCCTGTCTTAAGTTAGTCTTTTAATAACACAAGGAGTTTCTTTTCAACGTTCCTCAAATGGATAGAACACTGAACTTTGGCAAGCTCGGGTTCACTCTTTTCAATGGCGCAAAAAATGGCTTTATGCTCTTGATATACGATTTGTCTTCTGCGTTTGAGTCCGATATTTTGTTTAAGAGTGATTGACAGTGCCTCTTTATAAAGTGAGGATAGACTTTCCATCATATGAATCATTACTGGATTATGCGCGGCATAAATAAGCGAACGGTGAAATTGAAAATCAGACGCCATACCTGTTTTATCCTCAGAACCGAGATCGCTTTCCAGCTGCTTCAGGACTTCTCTTATCCGCTCCAATTCTTCCGGTGTACGCCTCAAAGCGGCTAAGTAAGCGGCTTCCGGTTCAAGTATTCTCCGCATCTCGAATAGATGCTTTAAAGTTTCTGCATCGTTTTCTTTAATTTGGTAACGCTGCAACAAAGCATAAGGGATTGTTTCTTCTACATAACTGCCTCCGCCTTGTTGTGACGAAACAATTCCCATGGCACGCAAGACGCTCAGTGCTTCACGAATAGAAACCCGGCTGACACCGAATTGAGAGGCGAGTGCCATTTCAGTAGGCAATTTAGAACCTGGCGGGTAGCGGCCGGATTCAATTTTTTCTAGCAAATCACGGGAAATTTTTTGAGAGATCTTTTCTTTCTTTTCCATGTTTCCCCTCACCAATATATGTTTTAAATCGTATATTGCATCGACTGGCCAGGCGCTAGTATCCTGCTGCAAATTTCTTCACCGATCGAAATAGATGCAGTCGCAGCCGGTGAAGGGGCGTTTAAAATATGGATGGCGTGCTTGTTTGATATGATAAGAAAGTCATCAATGAGCTTCCCGTCTCTTGTCAATGCTTGTGCGCGAACGCCATTTTCCGCAGAGATTAAGTCGCTTTCTTTTATTTCAGGAATCAGCCGCTGCAAATTGCGTACAAACATTTTTTTGCTAAAAGAACGAACCGTTTCTTTTAATCCTTCGCCTAAATGCTGCCGGGCAATTTTCCAAAAGGCCGGATATGTCATGATTTCAGCGAAATCTTTGACATTAATATCTTTTTTGCGGTAACCTTCCCGCTTAAAACCTAGAACAGCGTTGGGGCCTGCATGAACGCGGCCATCGATCATTCGAGTCAAATGAACACCGAGAAACGGAAAATTCGGATTGGGCACAGGATAGATGAGGTTTTTGACTAAATATTGCTTTTCAGGTTTTAATTCGTAATATTCCCCTCGGAAGGGAACGATTTTCATATCTGTCTTTATTCCTTGAGCGGCGGCTATTCTATCAGAGTGAAGACCGGAGCAATTAATCAAGTAACGGGCGTGGTACTTGCGTTTTTGACATTCAACGGTAATGCCGTTTTTATCATCGCTGATGGACTCTGCTTTTGTATTTAATAAAATGGTTCCTCCTCGTTCCTGAATGATTTGGGCAAACTTTTCCGCAACCTGCCTATAATTAACAACCCCTGTTGATTTAACATGGAGAGCCTTCAGACCATAAGCGTGCGGTTCAATATCCTTTAATTGTTCGGGACCGATCTTTGAGATGTTAAGGCCGTTCTGGCGTCCGCGTTCATACAAGTTCTCAAGCAACGGCAATTCCTTTTTCTCTGCCGCCACAATCACTTTTCCGCAAATGTCATAAGGAATATCGTATTGATCGCAAAAGTCTCGAAGCTTTTTGCCGCCTTCTTTTGAAAACTTGGCTTTTAAACTGCCTGGTTTGTAATAAATGCCCGAATGGATAACGCCGCTGTTGCGGCCTGTTTGGTGAGACGCGAGTATGCGTTCTTTTTCAATGACAAGCATCTTTGCTTGAGGATAGCGCTTGCTTAGGACGTAGCCCACAGACAAACCAACGATTCCGCCGCCTATAATGATATAGTCGTACATTTTATTTCACCTTTCTTTCGAAAAAGTTTGCAGCAAAGCCAGTTGAATAATTTGTAATACATATTATAAGTGTTGTTATAAAATAAAACAAATACAAATATTCTAAAGATTGTATAGACAAAGCGAATTTCTTTGTTTATACTGGTTTTACATCAGAAAATCAATGAACCTTAACGTTTAAGGCGTCATAAGAAACAACAATTTGTATGACTAATTTTTTTATACTGATTTGAAAGCGGATACAATGGGGAGGAGCGGTTAATATATGGTGTCTTCGAATCGAAATCTATCATATGAAAGCAGCCTGGAAGGCGAAAAAACGAATTTCCGTTGGTGGTTTGCTGTTGCGCTATGGTTTTTATTATTAATTTCCTACATTGACAGGACAAACATTTCAATTGCCGGACCGTTTATGGTTAAGGAAGGTGTTGTGACACAAGGCGCCCTTGCGTTATCTAATAGTCTATTCCTGTTCATGTATGGTATTTCAAACATATTTGGCGGATATTTCAGTGACCGGTTTGGTGCACGAAAAACAGCATTGTTTGCATTGATCTGGTGGTCGGTGATGACATTATTTACAGGGCTGATCTGGAGCTCGGTTTCATTAATCATGTCCCGCGTCCTATTAGGTCTTGGGGAAGGCATGCATTGGCCGTTAAATTCAAAATGGGTGAAAGCTTGGTTTCCATCTCATGAACGTGCGCGCGCGAATATGTTTTGGGAATTCGGATTGACGATGGGACCAATCATGACCGGACCTCTCGTCACATGGATGATTCTTAGTTCCGGCACTTGGAAGACACCTTTTATCGTGATGGCTCTTATCGGCTTAATCATGATGGTGCCGATCGTTTGGTTAATTGCCAAGGACCGTCCGGAAGAAAGTGCGTTTGTATCTAAGAAAGAGTTATCTTACATTCAGGCAGGACGCGTTGAGGAAGCGGCGGAAAATGTGAGAGTCGGGCAAGTTTTAAGAAAAACAGATTTTTGGCTGCTGCTGATCAATTGGGTTGGCATGGCGACGGTATTTTACGGTATTCTTTTTTGGCTTCCGTCTTACTTAATGGAAGTGCGCCGCATTTCTGTACATATGACCGGATTTTGGTATATGATGCCTTATATCCTTATGACAATCTGCATTATCTTAACAGCCTTTTTAAGCGATAAATGGATGAAGCGTTCAGTTTTTGCGGGTGCCGGGACTTTGATAGCCGGTTTGGGATTATTTCTTGGCACGCATGCTGATAATATCGTTTTGGCAATGCTTCTTATCTCAATTTCCAGCGCCATGAACGGGGTTGTTCTTCCGACAATATGGAGTTCGCTGCAGCGCATGTTTCCGAGTAAAAGTGTTGGGATGGGCGCGGGGCTTCTCAATGGATTGCAAAATATCATTGCTGCGATCGGCACTTATATTTTAGGCATTTCTTTTTCCATAGGATTTTCCTATCTCATTATATTAGCTTTAATTGGCGGGATCAGCGGATTAATTCTTGCAAAGAGAGGCTATTAGTTCCCGCAGCAATGGCAAAAAATATAGTCCTTCCATTAGCGGTTTAGAGAAAGCCGCTAATGGAAGTTTTTTTATATCCTGATGATACCACCGATATGAGTATACTCAAATACTGGTCCTTTACTGGTCCTTTAATCTTTAATCTCTTCGATCACCCTGCTGACCAATTCAATTGTAAATCTTTCGCAATGCCGTCTGACAGCTTCTATTTGCTTAAAATGAAGGGTTGCGAGTCCTGATTGCCCAGCTTCCCGGGCGTTTCTCATTTCCTCAAAGGCATGATTAAATTCATCCTCGTAAATTTTGTTAATTTGCTCTAATATTTCAACGGATAATTGATTGACATCAATCTTATGCGCCAAAATCTCATCTCCTTATTTTTGTCTTTTTTAGTGATGTATCAATGATAGTTTAATGTTAGCAAAGATTTCGGTAAAGTGCATTTTTAAAAAAACATCTCTTAAAAACAGCTATTAATCTAGCATGATTTTGAATTTGCCTACATATAATCTGATAGTACAAAAAGTTAACTTGTGAGGTGAGAGAATGAACTGGTACGAGCTTTCACATGAGGAAGTCGAAAAAAAGACAAACAGCCATATTAATAAAGGTTTGTCAAAAGAAGAGTGTGAAAGAAGGATACATCGTGACGGCCATAATCAGTTAAGAGAAGGAAAAAAAACACCAGCCTTTCTTATGTTTTTCTCCCAGTTTAAAGATTTTATGGTCCTTGTTCTATTAGCGGCTACGGTGCTGTCGGCACTGCTTGGCGAATTCTTGGATGCGACAGCCATTATTATCATCGTTATGATCAATGGCATACTTGGATTTATCCAGGAGATAAAAGCAGAGAAGTCGCTTGCCGCACTACGGGAATTATCGGCTCCAACGGCAAATGTGCTGCGGGATGGTTCATGGCAGTCAATTTCAGCCAAGGATATCGTTGTTGGTGATGTTGTCAAGGTCACAAGCGGGGACAGAGTCAGTGCGGATATGAGATTCATTTCAACCAAAGGGCTGTATATTGAAGAATCGGCGCTGACAGGCGAATCGGTTCCTGTTCAAAAAACATCAGCATCTATAAAAGGAAAAGATCTTCCGCTTGGTGATCAAGAGAATATGGCATTTATGGGGACAATGGTTACACAAGGCAGCGGAATAGGCATTGTCACCGGTACTGGAATGAACACAGAAATGGGAAAGATCGCTCACTTAATCCAAAGTGCTGAAACGCTGATGACACCGCTTCAATTAAAGCTAGAGCAGCTTGGAAAGATTTTGATTATCATTTCCCTCGCGTTGACAGTGTTAGTTGTCGGCATCGGGGTGTATGAAGGACATAACCTTTATAAGATGGTATTATCAGGTGTATCTCTTGCCGTTGCGGCTATTCCTGAAGGGCTGCCGGCCATTGTAACCATTGCTTTGGCGCTCGGTGTACAAAAAATGATTAAGCGCCGGGCAATTGTCAGGAAGCTGCCGTCGGTTGAAACGCTCGGCTGTACAACGGTTATTTGTTCAGATAAGACTGGAACGCTGACGCAAAATAAAATGACAGTCACCCATTTGTGGACCGGCGGGCATACATGGCAGGTTACAGGGAGCGGCTATAAAGCTAAAGGCGAGTTTATTAAAGATAACAAGCAAGTAAAAGTTGAAAAAGAGGAGACGCTGATGCAGCTGTTATCCTATGGTGTTCTCTGCAACAATGCCGAACTGATAACAAAAGAAGGCGAAGAGGAATACACTTTAAATGGCGATCCGACAGAAGGCGCGCTTCTAATCAGCGGACTCAAAGCCGGCTTAGCCAAAGAAAATTTATTAAAACAAGCCGATATTATTGAAGAATTTCCTTTTGATTCTTCTAGGAAGATGATGAGCATTATTGTCAGAACAAAAACAGGAGAAAAATTTGTTGTGACCAAAGGCGCGCCGGATGTTTTGCTCAATAAGTGCGACTTCATTGTATGGGACAAGCAGCGCCAGCTCATCAAGAAACAACATACTGAAAAAGTAAAAGAAGCGATCACAAACCTTGGAAGACAAGCGCTTCGTACCATCGCAATTGCTTATAAACCTATCAAAAACTCCCAAGAAATTTCTAATGCCGGACAAGCCGAAAGCCGGCTGACATTCATCGGTCTGCAAGGCATGATCGATCCGCCAAGACCTGAAGTCAGGGAAAGCATCAGAGACTGTCAGAAGGCTGGCATTAAAACGGTTATGATCACTGGGGATCACGCCATCACAGCAAGCGCCATCGCAAGACAATTAAACATTTTGCCGCACAACGGCGAAGTGATTGAAGGTTCTGCATTATCCAAAATGACTGAGAGTGAACTTGTCAGCAAGGCGGAAAATATTTACGTCTATGCACGTGTATCACCTGAGCATAAGCTGAAAATTGTTAAGGCTCTGCAGAAAAGGGGGCATGTTGTAGCGATGACCGGAGACGGCGTCAATGACGCACCGGCCATTAAATCGGCGAATATCGGCATAGCAATGGGGAATACTGGGACAGATGTTGCCAAGGAAGCTTCATCATTGGTATTAAGCGATGATAATTTTGCAACGATCCGTGCGGCTATTGAAGAAGGAAGAAATATATATGAGAATATCAGGAAGTTTATCCGCTACTTGCTCGCTTCCAACACAGGGGAAATTCTAGTGATGCTGTTTGCCATGCTGCTTTCTCTGCCGCTGCCGCTTCTGCCGATCCAGATCCTTTGGGTCAATCTCGTTACTGATGGATTGCCGGCCATGGCCCTTGGAGTTGACCAAGCAGAAGACGATGTGATGACAAGAAAACCAAGAAAATCTGACGAAGGCGTCTTTTCGCGAGGGCTCGGCTGGAAAATTATTTCACGCGGCTTTTTAATCGGGTTAGTCACCATTGGCGCTTTTTGGGTATCGCTCCAGCAATATCCTGATCAATTAGCCAAAGCACAGACAATAGCCTTTTCTACTTTGGTTTTGGCGCAATTAATCCATGTATTTGACTGCCGAAGCGAGCGTTCGGTGCTCCATAGAAATCCGTTTGAAAATGTATACCTTGTACTGGCAGTTCTATCATCGATATTGCTGACAATTGTCGTGATTTACATTCCTGTTCTTCAGCCGGTGTTTCACACAGTACCGTTAAATTTGCGTGATTGGCTTCTTATTATAGGCATGGCGGCTATTCCAACATTTTCTTTATCAGGGTTTCAAGTGTTTAAAGAAAGAAAGAAAAGCTGGGGAGCCAGTCCTTACTCAAAAATATAGCTGAAAACAGCTCTGCTGCCATATAAAGGCTCAGAGCTGTTTTTTTAAAAAATTAGGAGTATTGGTTTTGCTGATTATTTTGGTTCATTCCTGCAAGCTGCTGCATTTGTTGTCCTGCATTTTGATTGTTTCTCAGACTGTAGTAAGTGGCAGCGCCTGTACCAATAGCGGCAAGTAAAGGAAGAAAAATGTTTCCTGCGTTGTTTCTCTGTTGCTGACCTTGTTGCGGCATAAAGCTTCTCTCCTTTCTAATGGTACAACATTAGTATGGATCAGTTGGATTCGATTATGCGAAAAGCTTGAAAACAAAATGCCAAAGCATAAAAGGCTGGGAGTATGGCGATATATAGAATAATGGTCAATATTGACGGAAATAATAAAGTAAAGACGAGAATCGGCAATCCTTCTTTGCGTATGCTCTGGCAAAAGACGAATCACCGCTAAGCTAAAAAACAGGGAATGATCTTATGAAAAAAGGAAATGTATGTCTGTTTATTGCTGTAGTTCTCATGGTGCTGGCGATTGCAACGAATCCGACGAGAAGTGAATATATAAGCTGGCTAAAGGACAAGGCGATAGAGTCCCCGCATACCCGGCTTGATAAAGGAATTGTGACTTTAGTAGGCGAAAAAGCTCTTAACACAAAGACGACAACTAAGGATTATGGGTTATTTACCGTATATGTGACGTCCACCAAAAAAGATTCAATGGTTGCGCTGGGGGTATTTAACCATTTTATACCGATCGATATGTAATAAAGCGTTACTGGAAGCCTTTTGTCAACTAGGGAGAAATTTTAATAAAAGTTTTCCCTATAAATGATTTTTACTGGGAACAACAAACAACAGTCAAGACCTTGAACTAAGACAAGATAATTTAATTAAAAGAACCCGATTTCTTTTTCCATTAAGAGAAGTCGGGTTTTGTCGTATTTTAATGTTTATTTTTTATTTTTAATTAAACACTGTGTGCCATCTATCCACCCCTTTTTATATATTGAAACTAATTGTTTGAATATGAAATCTCTTTGAGTATAATTTAATGGGTAACGTTCTAAGATATCTTCAATAAGCATTTTTTCTTCATAAATCTTTAATAGAATTTCTTTTTCAGCGTCTGTCAAGCCATTTTCCATATAAAATCCCCTTTTTATATGTCCAAGTTCACTTGTTTCTTTCTTATATTAATATTTCGAAAATATAATTTGGTAAAGTGTGGGTATTAAGATTAATATACTTGAAGATTGCATGCATAACAAGAGTCCTTCAAAAACCTGCACTAAAAATCGGACTTAGGTCTTATAAATTTTCGTCATAACATCTGATAACTGATGGTTGTTTTTGTCTTAAAATAGTGAAAGGAAAACAATCTGATCATATAATGGCAAACGAGGATGCGTGAGTTTTTTGCTTGAAAATAGGTTAGCTTTTTAGTTTATCATCGAAAGAGAATATATTTACATGATAGAGAGATTAAAAGATTTTTTGGGAGAGACATGAAGGCTATGTGGAAAACGGTTAAAGCATCTCTGGCAATTGTCATCCTTTTATTCGTCGCATTAACTGCTCTGATCTTGATGAATCATTCCGATGAAAAAACGTCCGTAAAGAATAGCGGACCATTTGCAGATGTTAAGAGATATCAGCCATTAATCAAAGAAGAATTGGCAAAATATCGCCTTGAAAAATATACAAATGTCCTTCTGGCTTTAATGCATCAGGAAAGCCGGGGGGAAGGCGGGGATCCGATGCAGGCATCTGAATCGGCGGGCCTGTCTCCAAATGAGATTAAAAATCCAAAACAAAGCATTGAAAAAGGCGTCAAGCACTTTCGGAGAATGCTGATTTACGGGGAGCAAAACCACGTGGATTTCCCCACCGTCATCCAAGCATATAATATGGGCGCCGGCTATATTGATTTTGTAAAGAAACATGGTGGAAAACATACCGAACAATTGGCTAAAGAATTTTCGATCATCCAAGTTCGAAAAGAGCCAAAAGTCTATAATTGCGGCGGAAATAAAGACAATTTTCGCTACCCATACTGTTACGGAGATTTCACCTACAGTACAAAGGTTGAAGAACACATTAAATCTTTATCCACTTAACGGCAATCATCGGTGAAGGAGGCGCTCGGTTTTAGAAAAACGCTTTGCCCGCAGCGCCCTCTTTTGTCAAGCAGACGGTCATAAGGGCAACAAGCAAGATGACAACAGCAGAATAAAAGAAATTGACACCAATAATCTTGTGTCCGGTCAGCAAAATGACGCTGTCAAAAATGAGAATAATTCCTCCCACATTAAGAGACAGCTTTTCTGCGATAAATTGTGAAAGCAGATCAAGGCCGCCGGTGCTGCAATTTTTTCTGAGCATAAGCCCTGCGCCGATGCCGACAAGACATCCGCCAATGACAGCGGCAAAGTAAGCAGGCATATGGAAAAAAGATTTTACAGGAGAGAACAAATCCATAAAGAAAGATGATATTAATAAGCCGTGGATACCATTGAAAAAGAAATGCCGATTGTAAAACCAAGCAAAAATATAGATAGGCAGACTAAGCAAGATAATAGTCAGGCCAACTTTAAAGCCCCAAATATATTTGAAAATGAGCCCAATCCCAATGATCCCGCCGTCAAGTAAATGATTGGGCACTAAAAAGCCATCTATGCCTAAAGAAAGAAATAGGCTTCCTAATATCATTGAAACGAATTTGTCCGCCATCAGATCACCCATTGTACAAGCTTTATTAAATCTTATGATTAAAATGAATCAAACATGAATAAGTTCTGTTTCATGTTTTGCAAATGCCGCGTTTACTTTAAAAATAAATTAAAGTAATGTAGAATAAGATATAAAAAAGGAAAGTTCAACGGAGGTGAAACCCTTACACACTCGTGTAGGGGGCTTATTTGGACATAGTTGGTATATTTACTGTCATTATCTTAATTATTTTATCGGCTTTCTTTGTCGCTGCTGAATTTTCAATAGTTAAAGTCAGATCGACGAAACTTGATCAGCTGGCTGCATCAGGCAGTAAAAGGGCAAAAGCAGCGAAACAGATAGTCAATCAATTAGATGAATTTTTATCAGCGGCCCAATTAGGGATTACCATTATTTCATTAGTTTTAGGGTGGGTCGGCGAACCGGTTATTTCTCATTTGCTTAAGCCTGCGATTGAATTTTTCAATCTGGGCGAAACCGCATCGAGGTCGGTATCCGCAATTATCAGTTTTATCATTATTACGTTTCTGAGTGTCGTTTTAGGGGAATTAGCGCCTAAGAGCATCGCCATCCAAAAGGCGGAAAAAATTACGCTTATGCTGGCTATTCCTCTCATATGGTTTAATCGAATTGCATTTCCATTTATTTGGCTTCTTAACAGCGCTGCCCGTATTGTGACGCGGCTCTTCGGGTTTAAGCCTGCTTCTGAGCAGGAAAATGCGCATTCCGAGGAAGAATTGCGGCTCATTCTGTCCGAGAGTTTTAAAGGCGGGGAAATTAATAAGGTAGAACTTCAATATATGAACCGCATTTTCGACTTTGACGAAAAAATGACGAAAGAAATTATGGTGCCCAGAACAGAAATTGCTTGTTTATATATAGATGATACAATGGAGGATAACATTCAAGTCTTAAAAAATGAAAAATATACAAGGTTCCCTGTAGCTGAGGGAGATAAAGACCGGATTATCGGCATGATTAATATAAAAGATATCTTCGAGGATTTTTTGAATCAAGAGGTTCATTCTCTTGATAAATATATTCGGCCGATCGTCTCGGTGCTTGAAACGACCCCGGTCCGCGAACTGTTGGTAAAAATGCAAAAAGAAAACATTCATATGGCTGTGGTTGTCGACGAGTACGGAGGCACGGCGGGATTAATCACTGCTGAGGATATTATCGAAGAGATTGTCGGAGATATTCGTGATGAATATGATATAGATGAAGAACCGGAGATACAGGAAGTCAATGATGATACCGTTATTCTTGACGGGAAGGTTCTTATTTCTGAAGTTAACCGGCTGTTAAATATTAATATTGAAGAAGATGACCTTGATACAATCGGCGGTTGGATTTTATCTGAAAAGCTGGAAGCTGAAGAGGGGACGACTGTCAATTATGCTGGTTATCAATTTAAGGTCATAGAATCTGATCTTCACAGCATAAAAAGAATTGAAGTGAAAAAAATACAAGAACATGAACATCAAAGGGGATAGCACCGTCTTATGGCGGTGTTTTTTTGTATGCAATGCAAGAGGAAGATGCAGAAGTTTATTGGCACAAATGTTATTTGATGTTTTGATTATCGGTGTTTAGAGGTATATTGTAATATAAAAATTTTTTATGCGGAGGGGAGCATTGTGTCAGCCAATCATGATTTTCGAACGGTACAGGATCTTACAACCAAAGGAATCGGGGTTCACTCTGATGCTGCGTCACTGGTTTTGAAATGTCCGCGAATTGAAAAAAAGGTTCCGGGAAAAGAATGGACAGGTCAAATAGGCCAGTCTCAAGCAGTTATTAGACTGCCGGACAAGGAAATTTGGAATGGAAAGCTTATCATTGCCGCAACACCAGCGGTGCGAAATGAGTTTTCGATGGATTTATTGCTCAGCGATATTGTTTTGCAAAAGGGTTACGCTTTTGCCGCTTGCGACAAAGGAACGCCAAGGCTGGTGCTTAGAAACCCGAAAAGGCAAATAACAGAATGGAAAGAGCATTATTATCAATTGACATTAAAAGCTCAGGAAATGCTGGAGTCTGTATATGGTGGAAAGGCTATGTATACATATATAGCCGGTGTCAGCAACGGCGGGTATATAACAAGAATCATGCTTGAACGTTATCCTGAATTATTTGCCGGAGGTGTCGAATGGTCCGGTGTGTTTTGGCACCCTGACAGCCGGCATTTGCTGACCTGTCTGCCGGTGTATGTTCAAGAATACCCGATTTATGCCAATTGGCGCGGGGATCATACTGATCGTGAACGTATTATGGCATACGGAAAGTTATTGGAGGCGGGTTTGCATCCAGACTCTGAACCGTATTGGCATCAGTACTTTAAAACTTATTGGGTTTATTCGCTTTGGTTGTACGGCAGAAATCTTGACTCGGATTGGGAACCTTTCCAAAAAGAATGGCATAATGATTGGCTCCGTGATCCTTCACCGCTTCTGTATCCTTTTCAAGCGAGAGCGGACATACTTCAGCAGCATATCGAAAAATTCGCTAATACCGGGCATTTAACTAAACCATTATTATCTGTAGCCGGCAATTGGGATTGTTTGATTACTTATATTCATCATGCAAAAGCCTATGAACACTTAGTCAAACAAGCAGGCTTTGCTGAAAACCATCGGCTTTATGAAATTCCGCGGGGGAATCATGTTGATGGCTTATTAAAAACAAACCAAGGGTCACAGCAAACGGTGCATCCATACTTTGAGGCTGCTGTTAATCATTTGGAAAAATGGGTGGAAAAAGATACTTTGCCGCCTGAATCCGGCTCATATGAAACCATTGAGTCATTTGCCCCCATCGGCTGCAGTCTATTCACAGGATAAATCAAAAACCTAAAATTAAATGGCGCTTTTAAGAGCGCCACTTATTTTATCACTTACCAGCACCATGCAGCACCTACAATAATCAACAATATAAAGAGGACAACGATGAGGGCAAAACCGCCGCCGTATCCAAAGCCGCCGCCGTATCCTCCGCAGCCGCAGTAACCCATGAACATTCACCACCTTTGAAGATTTACTATATATTATGGAAATCATGTTTTTTTGTAAAGGACAAATAATGATTTTGCTTAAAAATGAGGGGTGATTTTCATTTAAATAAAGGGCTTTTTAAATAGTGTTTGGCGGCAAAGGCACTTTTCGGGGTTGGCTTATTGCCAAGATAGAAAAAAGAAAATATGAAACTTTTGGGATTTCCCGCGATTAACATCACTGCGGCCGTTTCTATTCTAAAACGCACGAACCGCAGATTCATCTGTTTTTAAGGCTAGGGGCGAATATTTTTCAATTTTACCAGATCTTCCGGTGTATCTACGTCTGCTCCCCAATACGGATTCTTAAAGTTGACAATCAGCAGTTTATCATTGTGGTTTGACACAATTGATCGGCCGCCTTCATCTCCATTGATTTGATGAAACGCTTTAAATAGCCGGGAATCGAATAAAACAGGGTGCCCAAGCATGCCATTATAATTTGGCCGTATGATCTGAATGCCTTGGTTTCGTGCACTTTTGTACTGTTTGATCAATTCGCTGATCACTTCTCCGGGAACAAGCGGCTGATCGGCCAAGAAAATCATGGCTCCATCTACACGTCCTGTTACTTTAGCAATCCCCAATTTTAAGGATGATGCCATTCCTTTTGAATACTCAGGATTATCAATGACCTGTACCATCGGCAAATCGCAAGTAAGTTGCCTTAACGCATTGACCCGCTCTCCTCCTACCAGGACTATCGGCTGTAAGGCGGATTGTACAGCTGTTTCCACAGCATAACGGAATAGCGGCTTTCCATTAAAATCTGCTAATAATTTTGGGAAACCCATACGCCTAGACATTCCCGCCGCTAGAATAATTGCCCCTATGCTAGCCATGAATTTTCTTTTTGCCGTGTAGAGAGGCGCCCTTTCTATTATTTCTGACGGAGAGCAATTCGGAAACGATGCTGATTGCCACTTCGTCAATCGTCTCGGCTCCAAGATCCAAACCGACTGGCGAATGAATCGGACCGCTAGTGAAGGTGCAGCCCATCATATCAAGCATTTCTTTCGTTCTCGCCATTGGGCCGAGGACACCAATATAATATGGATCGCTTTGCAGTGCGAGCTGCAGGGCAGATCGGTCTCGTTCGAAATGATGATTCATAATGACCCACCATGATTGAGCAACGTCTCTTGAGTGAAGTTCTGCAGGCTCACTAACCGCATGAGCAGCCGATGGAAACCTTTTGGCATTGTTCCAATACTCTCTAGGATCGACAACGATGACGGAAAATCCAACCTTTGACGCTAACGCGGCAACAGGCTGGGCATCCGGACCTGCGCCGGCAACAATTAAACGTTCGTTTGGCCGAAGCACATCAATGACGAACCGGTGGTTTTCTATTTCTATAATCTTCGCTCTAGTCTGATGGCTCATCTCATGAATGGCTTGTTTATACACGGCATCAGGCAATATTTTCGCTTCTCCGCAGCACGCCCCATCCTTTCCAATTAACGCATGCCATCCCTTTGAGACCTCCATAACGAGGGAAACCGTTCGTCCTGATTGTAAAATTTGTCGTGTTGTACGCCAAAAAGGTTCATCCTTAGTGACTGGGAGTATGAATATTTCAAGCGTCCCTTTACATCCAATGCCTAGACTCCAGATTTCATTATCGCTCAAGTCGTATTTAATGACCGCAGGTTTTTTTTCACGAATCGCTTTTTGTACCCAGACTAACAGATCATTTTCTAAACACCCTCCGCTTATTGTGCCGTACATGTACCCGTTCATTGTCATCATCATCTTTGTTCCCGGCTGTCTGTACGCGGATCCGCGAACATCAATGACCGTCAGCAAAGCAGTCTCCTCTCCGCGATCCCAGGCCTGTTGCATTTGTCCCAGTATGTCGATAAACTCTTGCGATCGTGACAAAAAATTTCCCCTCCATTTCATGGAAACTAAAAAACATTGACTTAGTCTATAACTATGATAAGGGGCAACAAAGTAATATCCGACATGCCAAAACACCCCTATTAAATGGTCAGAATGTTTTGCGCATATCCGAGCCTCACAGAAAACAGCAAATGGAACAGAGGGCAGGGGACTATGCATCAACCTATACAATCGTTCGGGACTGATGGGCACATTCGTCATTTGAATTGGTAAAAGAGGTAAAGCATCAACTGCCGCATTGTCAGTGCCGCAGGCGGAGAGATTGCGGGTATGGTTATGGCCAATACTGATGAAATCCGATTTTATAATTTAATGATTTGGACCTGCTCCGTTAACAGCCTATTATCATATATTAACCAGTGAATTGGGTTCAAACTAATGAGGAGGTCATGATATGGAAAATATCCCTATCAGTGATGGAGCAGACTATGGATTTGACAATTCATATGGAAATGATTCTGGCAATATAGCCGGTTATCCGCCTTCGTTCGGCAATGTACCGAGTTATCCAGATTACGGTTATCCGAATGACTTTGGGAGTGTCAGCCGATATGACAATGAATATGGAAACATGAATAATTTGAATGAATACGGTTATGTGAGCGATGGTCCTTCATATGGGGTAAATCCATCTAATCAAACCATGCCGCAGGAGGCGGTCAACCCAGGAGATACAAGAGCGTATCCATTTTATTACCCATGGTATGGCCTTGGGTATGGAGGTTATGGCGGATATGGCGGTTACTGGCGGCCAAGGCCATGGTACGGCGGTTACTGGCGCCCAAGGCCATGGTACGGCGGTTACTGGCGCCCAAGACCTTGGTATGGCGGCTATTGGTATTAAAAGAAAAAAGAACATTTGAACCTTTCCTTGCGAAAAAAAGGCATCAGCCGATAAGATACGGCTGATGCCTTTTTTCGGGATTAAAAGGGGGGTGTTATTTAATGTTTCGGTTAATTAAAGAGCAGTGTGGGGGTTTAAATTTGATGGATTCTATTTTAAAAAAAGCCGGACAGATCTATTTAAATTCTTGCAGCGAATATTTATAATAGGACATGCCGTGTTACAGTTTTGTTGCAAATTGTGAATTTTTCTTTGCTAAATTAATCAATTATCATGGTCATTTGGACTAAATGGGATTATAATGAGTATTTAAATGGTATTAATTAATGCGTGTGGCACAAATGAAATTGAGCAAAATAATTTATGTAATTGAAGTTCCAGTAAATATGGAATAAGATGTGTGGTGGTATCGTGAAAGTAATGAAAAAGATCGGTTTGCCCCTAGTCTTTGTATTTGTTGTCGTCATTATTACTGGTTTTATACAGTCGGCTTACTATAGTCCTGTTGAATCATCGGACAATGTTTCAACACATTATAATACTGAACAGAAACCGATGCTTATTTTAGCAGGAATTGACAGCCTGACAAACGGCCCGATTTATCATAAAGAAAAAAGCCGTTATCTTGATGACTTTATTCCAAGGATGCATAAGTATTTCGGAGACGGCGGACCGGGTTATGTTCCGTTTGACAGTATTTATTTTAAGCAGGAACATGGAGAGTTCCACTTTTCTAACGGCATGAAGCAAATTAATGATTTGCCGCCCGGACAATATCCGTCACAATACAGCCTTGATTTGAAAGGCATGTATACGACCGGAGGCTGGCTAAATTGGATGACAGTTAAGTTTCCGAAAAAGTGGCATTGGACTTATGGTAAAATTTTCTATTTGAAACAGCCTCATGGCGGACATTTTAATGTTGGATACAAACAAAGCGATAAAGCGCTGTCTGTAAATACAAACAGCCCAAAATTGGGTCTGGGGGTTATCCATCTTCCGAAAAACATCTATAACGGACAATTGGAGTTTTCTCATATTAATGGAAAGGTTGCGATCTTTGGGGGAGAATTCTTAAATAAAAAAGGCGTTGCAGTCAGCCGAATCGGCCAAGGCGGCGACCGTTTAGCCTGGCATGCGTTAATTGACAATCGTATGATGGATGAATGGCTGAAACAGCTCGACCCTGAACTTTTAATGTTAAATGCAGGCATGAATGATCGGCGTTTTTTAAGTGCAGACCGGTATCGTAAGGATTTAACAAATTATCTTGATCCTTATATTAAAGAAAAAACCGAAATATTATTAATCGGCCCTAACGCTATTCTTGGTGATAATACGCGGCTGGACCAATATAGAAAGGTATTAAGGCAATACGCAGACCAGCATCATACAGGCTATATATCTAACCAGAGTGCGCTTGGCTATTCTTACTTGGAAGCACAGAGCAAAAATTTAATGGGGGACAGGATTCATCCAAACGCGCTTGGAAGTAAAATCATCAGTAAGCATTTGTTTAATTATTTAATGAGCAATAATCAATTTGCTTCGTTATTTAATAATAAAGATTCTCAGACCAGGTGATATAGCCTGGTTTCTTTTTATCTGCGTTATGTAAATGTGTTTATTCCCATTTTGCCCGATGAATGGCATTTTAAACAAAAATTTATTTTTTCTCTTTGCCGCAAGTCATAAACGTTCCATCGGCAAACATACCATCAAATAGTAAGACGGAGGGCAAAGGGAGGAAAAAGATGGCGGATTTGCTTTCAATCCATTTTGGAGCGTATATTGCTTTAGCTTTTGTTCTCTATGCTATTCATGAGGCAACGGGGATACACAATCGCTATATTCCGATTGCAGCGGTTATTTTAGGTTTTTTATTTGCCTGGTTCGAGGCAGGGGAAGTCACGCCGCACGTTTTATTGAAAGGCATTCAATACGGCTTATATGGTGTAGGTTCAGTCGCAACGGTTAAATATGTGCTTGAAAAAGCGGAGAAAGATCCTAAGAAAAAAGAATAATAAAGGGGCTGAAAAGACTTCTTTTTTCGAAGTCTTTTTTTATCGCATTCATGGACTGTCCCCCCATCATCCAATGAAAAATAGCTTCTCTATGATACTTTTTTGTATTATAATGTTGAAATATCATTGATTTTTGGGGGTTTTTAAATGAAATTGACAGCGTATGTCAATGCGACTTTTTTTACAATGAATCATGAAAATGACATCCTTGAAAACGGGATGATGCTCGTTGAAGGAGAAAAAATTAAATATATAGGGCCAAAAACAGAAGAAAAATGTCAAGAGGCCGATCGAATTGTTGATTTGTCAGGAAAATGGGTGATGCCTGGTCTCGTTAATGTCCATTCGCATATTGTGATGACGATTTTACGCGGGATTGGCGATGATATGTTATTGCAGCCGTGGCTGGAAACAAGGATTTGGCCGCTCGAAGCGCAATTTACGACGGAAATCGCCCAGACCAGCACTCAGCTTGGTTTGCTTGAAATGGTAAAAAACGGAACAACAACATTTTCGGATATGTTTAACCCCAATGGCATTGATGTGGACGCGGTGATGCATACCATCGGTGAAACGGGAGTCCGCGGTGCCTTCTCATTTACTATTTTCAGCTTTGGCACAGAAGAGGATCAGCGTGCCAATTTAGCCGGTGCCGAACGATTCGCCAAAAATTATAAAAGCTTTGCGGATGGACGGCTGACGACGATGGCGGCTCCGCACAGTCCTTATTCCTGCACACCTAAAGCGTTGGAAGAAAGCGCCAGAATCGCTAAGGAAAACGGAATCATGGGGCACATTCACATTTCGGAAACGGAATATGAAGTGAAAGACATATTAAATCGCTATGGTGTTCGTCCAGTTGAACATATTCGCCGTTCAGGATTGTTTGACCAGCCGACTGTTATGGCTCACGGTGTTGTGCTTAACGATGAAGATCGTGAACTGATGAAGCAGTATGATGTCAGGGTGGCGCATAATCCGATCAGTAATTTGAAGCTTGGTTCCGGAATAGCCGATGTTTGCAGCATGCTTGATGCAGGAATAAAAGTCGGTATTGCAACAGACGGCGTCGCTTCAAATAATAATTTCGATATGTTTGAAGAAACAAGAACCTGTGCGCTGCTGCAAAAAGGCACGTATAAGGACGCGACAAAACTGACGGCGCCGACAGCATTGCAAATGGCGACTCGCCTTGGGGCTGAAGTTATTGGCATGGAGGACACAGGATCTCTTGAAGCAGGGAAATATGCAGATTTCATTACAATCGCAGCGAAGGATAAGCCTCATCTTCAACCGTTCAGTGAAGCTTACTCTCATTTGCTATATGCTGCAAAGGGGTCAGATGTCTCTGATGTTTATATAAATGGAAAAGAGATTGTCCGAAATGGCGAATGCTTAACCATAGACGAGGAAAAAGTCATTTTTGAAACTAACCGCTTGCAGAAAACATTGTCCTATTAACTTTTAATGGGAATAACCGTTTCTTATGACAACGGTTATTCCTTTTTCAATTTTTGTTCAAATGATGAAGATCTCTCGTCATTTTCATTTGATATAATAAAGGTGATCAAATTTATAAAAGGAGACATGATCGTGGCAATCATAGCGAACTTTTTAATACTCTTATGTGTGCTTCCGCTATTTATCATTATTGGCGTCATGTTTAAGAAACTAAAGCAAAAGAAATAATACGGTGGTTTTGCTTTAAGAAAGACCTTCGACGGACAACAGCGCCATCGAAAGCCTTTTTTAAAAAAGAGGCAAAGCGGTTTGCCTCCTAATAAACCATTTTAGTATACGTAAGCAGTGCCTACAATGATGAGAAGGATGAATAGGACGACAATGAGCGCGAATCCGTTAGCGCCGTATCCGCAGCCATAGCCGCATCCATAACCATAACCGTATCCGCCGTAACCAATACCTCTGCATCCGCCGCATCCGTATCCGTAACCGGCAGGATAACCATAAACGCCTTTACCAAAGTAGCCCATGACATTCAACTCCTTTAAAAAGATACTGTATCATATGTCCCTCCTTCAAATGCTGAATAGAGCAAATATAACGGTTTTTTATAAATGTGCGTTTGCCTATGATATTTATTTAAAGAATGTCCGGATTTCCACTTTGCTCCTAATAGCTTGGCCCTATCGTCTGCAACAGGCCGGCATATGATTTATTGAGGGTGCAAAATCATTTATACCATTCATATTCATTATCAGCTTCCTCATTTTGTACCCTCAACCTTAATCTTATGGGAGCGATTGAAATGGATGATTTATTATCCATTCATTTTGGGGTCTATGCGGCTTTAGCGTTCGTTCTCTATGCCATTCATCAGACAACGCATATCCAAAATCGTTATATCCCGATGATAGCTCTTGGATTAGGTGTTTTTTTATCCTGGCTTCAGGCCGGTTCTATCGGTTATCATGTTTTGTTGACTGGCATCAGATATGCATTGTATGGCATGGGAACAGTGGCAACAATCAAGTATTTATTAAAGAAATTTGAGGAATAGCTGATAAAGCAGAAGCCGCTGCGGCTTCTGCTGATTCTTTTTTAATCAAACCGGCGAATGCTGGGCACCGTTAGAACAGCTATAACGGTTAGAATAATTAAGACAGATAAGAGAATCATCGCTGAAATTTGGCCAAGCCAGTCCGCCGACCAGCCAATAACCAGATATCCAACAGGCATTAGCGCAAATGAGCCCAGGAAGTCAAGGCTGGCAACACGTCCGAAGGCTTCCTCTGGCACAAGTTCTTGTAAGCTCGTTTCCCAGATCAAGCCAAAGAACATGATGCCAAAGCCTTCAACAGCCATAATGAACACAAGAAAGGGCTTCCAAGATATAAACGCCATTGAAAAAAGCATCAACCCGCTTAGCAAGACGCCGCTGTATGCTATCATCCCCCGATGATGCCACCGATCTTTTGAACCAAATATAAGAGCAGCTGCCATAGCGCCGATGCCGGAGAAAGTCATCGCTAAGCCGTAGGCTGACGGTTTAAATTGATAGTGAACATTAAGCAGCCAAGGGACTAAGACAGCTGTTGCGCCGCCGTAACAAATATTAATGAAAGAAAAGGCTAAGATGGTTATCCACAGCCAAGGATGTTTTTTAAGTACTGAAATCCCTTCAGTAAAATCTTTTTTTAAATGAAATGGCGCTGCTGATGTTTCCGGTCTGTTCATTGTGATGTGCCTTAGAAAAATAAGACAGCCGAACGAAAATAAATAAGTTAAAGCGTCTAATCCAAAACCAATGCCTGAAGAAGCTGTTGAGACAATAAGCCCCCCGACGGCAGGTCCAATCAATCGGGCCCCTTGGTTAGATATCTGCGTTAAAGCGTTTGCGGCATTTCTGATTTTTGGTACGAATACTTTCGCCCGGAGCGCCGAATAAGCCGGTTGAAATACGCCGTCCATTAAACCGTAAACAGCAACAAATAAGAATAAAATCTGAATGGTCAATGCACCGGTCAGGATAAGAACCATCGCTGCAATCATAATGATAAAACGGACGATATCAGTAAACATCATCACTTTCACCCGGTTTAGGCGATCAACAATAATTCCAGAAAAGGCCAGTACAAGAACATTTGGAAGCATATAAAGCGCCATCACTGTACCCATAATGACTGTCGAACCTGTTAAAGAATAGACAATAATCGGCAAGATAACCAATGTTACAGAACTGCCGAAAACACTAAGCAGCTGTCCGAGCCACAGAAAAGTAAAATCCCGCGATTGTGTAATAGGCGAAATGAAGGTTTTCATGTAATGAGGCCTTCGCTCTCTTTGAATCTCGCTCTGCACGTTCAACACCTCTTCAAACAATAAGTTTATTTAATTGTAACCTAAAAAAGAAATTATTGGAATATTAAGCAAATATATAGTCCTCATGAGTTGAAAAATGCTGGTGCGGGCCAGCCTTTTTTACTTGGAAGAAGTTATGCTGCTTCGCCTTTGTTATAAAAACAGATAGAAAATATAAAAAAGAATAATATTTTTTGTTTGTTAGCGCTTGCTGGTCTTTTCAAAATAAAACAATATGTTAAAATATTTCTTAAATATATTTGTGCTGATTTTGAGTAACTACATAAGAAAGGGATCTTAACATGACGAAATTACTGAGCCAAATCCGCATCGAGGATATTATGATCGCGAATCAAACACTGAAAGATGTTGTCGTTAAGACACCATTACAAAGAAATGAATTATTATCTAAACGGTATGATTGCAATGTCTATTTAAAAAGGGAAGATTTGCAGGTTGTTCGTTCATTCAAAATACGGGGCGCCTATAATTTAATGAAAAGCCTTTCTGAAGATGAATTAGAAAAAGGTGTTGTTTGCGCAAGCGCCGGGAATCATGCCCAAGGCGTTGCTTACAGCTGCAAAATTCTAGGCGTTTACGGCAAAATTTTCATGCCGACAACAACGCCAAGACAAAAGGTTAATCAAGTTAAATTTTTTGGTGAGCCGTTTGTCAAAGTCATTTTAACCGGAGATACATTTGATGATTCGTTTAACGAAGCAATGAAAGTATGCGAAGAAGAACAGAGCACATTTATCCACCCATTTGACCATTATCGGACGATCACCGGACAAGGAACAGTCGGCGTCGAAATCATCAATGACATGGAAGATGCCATTGACTTTGTCTTTGTCCCTATCGGAGGAGGTGGATTGGCTTCCGGCGTCGGCTCTTACATGAAAAGCATCTGTCCGGAGATTAAGGTAGTCGGTATAGAACCTGCGGGAGCTGCCGGTATGAAACGATCAATCGGCGGGGATAAAGTTATTGAGTTAGAAAAGATTGATAAATTTGTCGATGGCTGTGCCGTAAAAAAAGTCGGCAATCTGACTTTTGATGTCTGCCGCGAGCTCCTTGATGATATGATCGTTGTTCCTGAAGGCAAAGTGTGTACGGCCATTCTTGATTTGTATAATGAAAATGCAATCATTGCGGAGCCTTCCGGTGCATTGCCAATCGCTGCGCTTGACTACTATAAAGATCAGATTAAAGGGAAAAATGTTGTTTGTATTATCAGCGGCGGAAATAACGACATTGACCGCATGCAAGAGATTAAAGAACGCTCGCTTATCCATGAAGGGCTCAAACACTACTTTATTGTTCAGTTTCCCCAGCGCGCCGGCGCATTGCGCAGTTTCATCACCCAAGTGCTCGGCGAGGAAGACGATATTACGCGCTTCGAATATACAAAGAAGAATGATCGGGATAAGGGGCCGGTGCTTGTCGGCATTGAATTAAAACATAAGGAAGATTATGCGCCGTTAATCCGCAGAATGGAGGAAAATGGGTTTTCTTACATGGAAATTAACAAGGATCAGAAACTGTTTAATTTATTAATATAAAAGTTCCGATTATTTTGGAACAGACAGTGAGGCACATATGCTGTCTGTTCTTTTTATTGTATGGAAAATGGCAGGTTAACAGATTCAATAAAATGATGATAGGCGCAAAATTCGCCCGATAAAGATTTGCTTTTCTTTAAATGACTGTTGCAGATCTTATTCTATTGATATTAGAAATGATATAGATTAGAATTTAATCTGTTGCTTAAATATCATGGTTATGAGAGGGGGATGGGGTTGGAGAAAACAAACAAAAATATCGTTATGGCAGGGCTGATGATCGGCACTTTTTTAACGGCTATTGAGGGAACTGTCGTCAGCACGGCGATGCCGAAAATTGTCAGCGATTTGCAAGGCATTCAACTCATGAACTGGGTTTTTTCTATTTATCTGCTTGTTTCCGCTGTAACAACACCGATATTTGGCAAATTAACGGATTTATTTGGCCGAAAAGCTATTTTTAATATCGGTGTCATTTTGTTTTTAATAGGTTCAACTTTATGCGGCTTGTCTCAATCAATGGGACAGTTGATTTTTTTTAGAGCGATTCAAGGCATCGGTGCCGGTGCGATTATGCCGGTGAGTACAACAATCATCGGTGATATATACCCGCCGAAGAAACGGGCCAGTATGCTCGGTCTTATCAGCATGATGTGGGGGATTGCCGGTGTAGCCGGACCGCTTGTCGGCGGTTTTTTCGTCGATCAAGTATCTTGGCATTGGATCTTCTTTATTAATATTCCCTTTGGTCTGATCACGATGTTAATGATTAGCTTAGGTCTAAAAGAGACGATGGAAAAAGAAAAGAAAAGCATCGACTATTTGGGAGCTGCAACATTTGCTGTCAGCATTTTTTCACTCTTATATGCCCTGCAGAAAGCGGGGGAGGACAGACAATGGCTGACACCCGGGATGATAAGCTTATATGTGATTTTTGCCGTTTTCCTCGGGTTATTTATATTGATAGAAAGAAAGGCTGAAGATCCGATCATCCCTTTGGAACTGCTTCGCAAACGGGTGATCATCATTGCTAACTTCATTGCCCTGTTAGTGAGTGCGATTTTGATGGGCGCTAATGTCTATATCCCAATGTGGGTTCAAGGCATTCTTGGCTACAGCGCTACAAATTCGGGCTTTGTTTTAACCCCGATGTCACTAACTTGGATATTTGGTTCTTTCTTATGCAGCCGTTTATTAATCACACGCGGGGCAACGTTCGTTTCGATTATCGGTACGGTCATTATTATTATCAGCTCAGTGTGGTTTACAATGCTGTCGGTTACGAGTTCCCAAATCCAATTTTATTTAATTACTGCTATTGAAGGTATTGGATGCGGATTGCTTATTACTCTCTGTACGGTTTGTGTTCAATCTTCGGTCAGTTGGAAAATGCGCGGGGCATCTACGGCTTCTAATATGTTCTTTCGTAATGTAGGGCAAACAGTCGGCGTTGCGGTGATGGGCACTTATTTCAATTCGATCGTTAACTCAAGCGTCAGCTCGTATAATCATTCCCATAATGAAAAGCTGAGTATCAGTCAGCTAAATGAACTGATTAATCCCCAAAATGCCGTCAAGCTCACAAACGCTATCGAACATTCTTTAAAAGAAATGCTTGTATCAGCCATTCATGATATCTTTATACTTGTTTTAGTTTTATCTATTATTGCATTTATCATTTCGTTCTTTTTGCCGCGGTTAGAACCGGAGGCAGAACAAGAGAAGGAAAGAATGGCCGATTAAAAAGACGTCTTTTGAAAAAGGACGTCTTTTTAATAAAATGCCAAGATTAGCTCTATTTAAATCATTCCTGAACAAATGATCTTAACAAGCCATTAAATTGACCCTATAACGACTGTGGCAGTTGTGCTTGTCGTTCTAATGGCAAGTAAAAACGGAATATACAAAAGAACACATAGCTTAATCATTGATAATTTGTAAGGAGTGGCTGCAGTGCACTTGAAATTTGATACAAAACTTTACATTTGGAGATTATTTCTTATTATTTTCTTGACCGTGGCAGGTATTTTTGTGTTCATATTCCGCGATACGATCTCCAATCCTACCCAAAGGTGGATGATCAAAGGATTTTTAATCATTGGTGTACCCGGCATACTTGTCATGTTATATACATATATCACTTTTTTCTTTAGAGGGATACGCCAATCCATTTATTTTGATGATCATAATGTCACAATAAATAATAACACGATTCCTATAAAAGAAATCTCCACTGTTCAATTCAAAAGCAAAAGCTTTTCCATTATCGGTATTCCTTGCCCTGCTATTCTTGTCAAAGATATTGAGGGTAAAGAATATGAGTTTACTAACTACCTATGTATTAAAGAAGAGCAATTTCATGAGTGTTACAAAGCGTTAAAAAAAAGTTAGCTAATTGTCAAGACGTAATTGATAAAAGGGCAATTAAACTAACAATTCCTAGAATGACAACAAATAGAAAAGATAGTATTAGACGGAAAACGGCACGTTTATTTTTATGTTCATCGAAAAAAATGGCGGGAATCATTTCAAGTACAAGAAAAAGACATTGAAAGATATATAAGCAATAAGGAATGGCTACAATAAAACTGGATCCAAAAAGAGATTTTAAAAGAATAGTAGCCAATATTTCAATGATTAAAAGAAGAATGTACACCCAGCTTTTTTTAAAAAAATGATAAACATATTGATCTGACCTTAGCGGTTTTCCAAAAAAATAAAAAATAGCAAGAAGAATTAATATAATGATAATTGATATTATCATAGAAAACCCCTTTCAATTTTGAGATTAATATAAATGATAACATGCCATGCAATGATCCAGGCGGCAAAAAAGCGCCCTTGAACAATTCAAGGGCGCTTCTTGGCCTTTAAATTAAAAGGATTGAGAAATATCAAGCATCATAACCGCTTCACCGCAATCCATTTCGCCGGTAAGTTTAAATCCGAACGATTCATAAAGTTTTTGGGCGGCGTCATTTTCGGGATGAATGCTTAGATAGATTCGTTTGCATTGGTAAGTTTTTTTGATCAGTTCAATCAACATCGGAAAAGCTCGTTTGCCGTAGCCTTTTCCTTGGTAATGCTGATCTATCATGAAACGGTCAAGCCAAACCTGGTTCGTTCTTAAATCAGTTCCGTACATACCATAGCCGATAGGTGTTTCATTGTCATATATGGCGACGGATTTCCATTCAGGATGGTATTTTGATTGAGCTAAGGAATAACTGTTGTCTTCAATAAATGCATACTGATCTTTCGAAACTGATAATGCGGCGATATCACGCCAATTGTTTGAATTAACCTCACAAATCCGGAGGGTCATTCTTTCATCTCGCTTTCTAGAATTTTTCAAGTTATCATCCTCAGACGCCTCGTTCTCTTATTTTTAGCATACCTGTCAGTAAGGCTGCGAAAATAAGCAATGAGACGCTGACAACCAGCATGGATGTTTTAATCGGTAATAAATCGGCAAGGATTCCGCCGATTAGCGGTCCAAGCATCATGCCGATAGAATCAAAAATGTTAAATAAGGAATAGGCAGCTCCATATGAAGAGCTTCCATCGCGGTCAACGATTTTCCCTAAAGAACCAAGCGTCGGTGACAAGGCAAAACCTATGCCGGCGCCGACGAGAATCATTGCAATGGTTTCTTGCCAGAGCGATTTTGCAACAATCATAAGAGGGATTGTCAGTGCTGACCATAATAAACCGATAATCATAATCATAAATGGATGAAATCTATCTGATAAAGCACCTGATAATGGAGAAACCAATCCATATGACAGGGACATAGCCCCAAATAACAGACCAACTGTTGAAGGTGAAAGATGAAGCTGGTCAGTTAAAAATACCGGAAGCACCGGCTCTAATAAAGATACTGCCGCTTCTGATAAGAGGACGACAAGGATAATAAATAGAACCATAGGATGACGCAAAAACTTTATAGCGCTTGTCGTTTTCTCTTTATAATGACTCGGTTCAACTAAAGTGATGAGCACAATCACTAATACAGAAAAAGCGATTCCTGCGATAACTAAAAACGGCATCATGTATCCGCCGGCATCAAACAGTGCTCCGCCGATCGGCGCCCCTAATAATAAGCCGATGGATATACCGGTAACGGCAATCCCCATCATTGTCCCGCGCAATTTTTGCGGAAATAGATCAGCAATCAGCGCTAACGAGGCAGTGACGTTCGCGGCAGCGGCAACCCCTTGGATAAAGCGGGCGATGATTAGAGACGGCATGGTATGCGCAAACGAAAAGAGCAGCGTAGAAATAATCAGAACAGATAAGCCGAAGAGGATCGGTTTTTTTCGCCCGATTCGGTCAGATAAGGGGCCGAACAGCGGTGTAGCGATTAAAAGACCGATGGCATAGCTGCTGACGAGAAACCCAATCATTGTTGAAGAAGCATTTAATGTCTTCGTTAAATATGGAATCAGCGGAATAATCAAGCTGTAAAGCATTGTATCCATAAAAAGAATGGAAAGAGCAATGCATAAACCGAGCATCTGCTGCCGGTTTATTGTTTTTTTGAAAAACACAATGTCACCTCAAAATCTTTAAAAACTATTTTTGTTTTCGTAGTTTCCATATGTTAAAAGAAAAGAATAAAAGAAAATTAACTTTTATTCTCAACAGCTAAACCATGCAACAAAATATCAACAATTGAAGACAATGCTTCTTGAACGGAGATATTATTTTTTAGAAAAAATGTTTGGTCGAGTGTAGCGTTTGTAGAATCAATAAGTAATTTCATGATAAGATCGACATTCATATCCTTAATAAGGCCTTCTTGAATCCCTTGCTCGATCAGTACCCTGAGTTCATCCCAATCATTTAATCCAGCATGGACAATCCTCCACTGCTCGGGATAATATTTTTTCATTTGATCAAGCACTCTTAAGTCGAGAAATTCAACATGATTGGGTACAACGGTAATCACACCTTTGATTTTATCCATTAAGGATAAACTGTCATCTTCGACAATTTTTTTCGTTTGTTCATCAACATCATTAAAAGTCTGTTCAATAATAGCATCCAAGATATCAACCTTTGAAGAAAAATGTTGATAAAGGGTTCGCTTGCTGATGCCAAGACGGCCAGCCAAATCATCCATCGTAAATTTCATGCCTTTATCTTTGATCTCTTCAATATATCCGTGCATAATACGATCTTTCATATCAGTCCTCCTGGGTTGAAACTAAATAAACAATAACAGTTTTATTAGTTCAATCACATTCTACCAAAAAGTAAAAAAACTTTCAAGGAGGAGGGGTGAAGAAGAACTGTTCTGATCATTCCTTCAAAAGAAAGTTCATTTTCTTTTATCGTCTCATTTCATTAAAAGGATCAAGCGGAAATACTGTCAAAATATAATATATTCAGCTGCAAACGGCGCACTCATGCTTTTTTAATGATATGCATAACATGAGAAGAGGATTGAGGAAAAGCAGATCATTGTTTTTCAGATAATTCAAAAAACGAGGGAGAATATGAATAATTCCGGAAATCTTTCAGAGGTAAGGATCTTAATAACTTGCCTTACCGGGCAAAGGGGTACCCATTTGGTCCAATCTTTTCATTCATTCTATGTTTGTTGATTATTGCCGGTCAGGGGTACACCTCTTTCATTGGTTCATCCGTCGACTGGCAGGGGCTTTTAGTCTCTTATATTAGTTTGCCTTTATTTATCATGACATGGCTTATTTATAAATTTGTTAAGAAAACAAAGGTCGTGGCGCTTAAAGAATGTGACTTTACTCACGCGGAGTCATTAACTTCTGAAGAATTTGGCGGGACCGGCAACTGATATTTCCTTAGAACATCATTCTTCAAAATGAATATCCTAACCATAGACAATGGCCTATGGAAAGGAGCCTCAAATGTATCCTGAATATCCATATTACGGTAAATTAGAAGAGTGCATTGATATTCCGATAACTTTTCCGCCGCAGCATCAAAGCAAACAACCGGGGCTGGAATATGTGATGGATCCGCCGCCAATAGCGGAAAATCCTCATTATAAAGGCAGTGGAAAATTAAAGGATAAAGTAGCCATTATAACCGGAGGAGACAGCGGAATAGGCCGTGCCGCAAGCATTGCATTTGCTAAGGAAGGCGCCGATGTTGTTATCGTCTATTTGTGTGAAGATGAGGACGCCGAGTGGACCAAAATGCGGATTGAGTCATTCGGCAGGCGCTGTTTATTGTTAAGAAAAGATTTAAGGGATCCTTATATGGCGTATTCTGCGGTCAAGGAAACCATAGAGACATTTGGCCGGTTAAATATTTTAGTCAATAACTGCGCTGTGCAATTTCCCAGAAAAAGCCTGATCGATATTTCAATTGAGCAGTTGATCACAACATTCCAAACGAATATCTTTTCATATTTTTATATGGCAAAAGCTTCGCTCCCTTATCTTAACCGCGGCGATACGATTATTAACACCTCATCTGTAACCGCATATGAAGGAGAAAAACATTTAATTGATTACTCATCGACAAAGGGAGCGATAGTGTCCTTCACGCGTTCATTGGCACTATCTTTGGTTGAAAAAGGCATACGTGTCAATGCTGTGGCACCCGGTCCGATTTGGACGCCGCTCATTCCTTCGTCTTTCTCTAGTGAACATGTCAAGACATTTGGATATAATACGCCGATGAAGCGGGCGGGCCAGCCGTTTGAATTGGCGCCGGCATATGTTTACCTTGCTTCAGAAGATTCAGCTTATGTTTCAGGTCAAGTTCTCCATGTTAACGGGGGAACAATTGTAAGTTCCTAATAAAACGAGATGAAGATAATCATAGTTTAATTTGATTCATTTTCGGGAATGCATAAATATTCCCTTTATATGATATCCCGTTCTGATTTTCGCAATAATATTCTCGGGTATAAAGGGTTTTCATCCAATAACATCGAACATCATAATAACTCAAAATAAAAAGCGGCTGGCAAAGGATTTGTTAACATCTTTGTCAATTCGCCGAGAGATAAATTGAGAATAGCAGCATAGACTGTTATATTAAAAACAACTTTCGAGGTGACGTGATATGAAAACAATCGGTATCATTGGCGGCATAACTTGGGAATCAACTGTTGCCTATTATGAAAGGATAAATCAGCTTGTCAATCAGAAATTAGGCAAAAATCATTCTGCAAAGTGCCTTATAAATAGTTTGAACTATGAAGATGTCAATCATTACCTTGAAACGGGCAAATGGGATCAAGTCGAGCGCGTCACATCCCAGGCGGCAAAAATTTTGGAACAAGGCGGTGCAGATTTAATCATTATTGCTTCAAATACGATGCATAAAGTGGCGGATTTGGTTCAGCATCATATTGCAGTACCGGTTCTCCATATTATTGATCCGCTTGTTGAAGCTTGCGAAAAGAAAGGGGCCGGAACAATCGGCCTGGTCGGAACAATATATACAATGGAGGATACCTTTTACATTGAAAAATTAAATGAACGCGGGCTGCAGGTTGTGATACCTGATGAGGAAGACCGCGACTTGATTCATGACATCATATTAAGCGAACGAAAGCATGGCAAAGTGTCTGAAAGGGAAAGGCGGGATACGCTTCAAATCATGCAAAGGCTTGTTGATAATGGGGCTGACAGCATTGTGATCGGCTGTACTAAAGGAGATTTTATTCATCAAGACGATGTGAATGTACCGCTGTATCATACGACCAATCTTCATGTAGAGAAAATTGTAAGCACAGCATTAGAAAAATAGACAGACAGCCCCATTCAATAGTGAGCCATAGTGATTTTTTCGCAGCCTTAGCATTAGGCTGCTATTTTTGCTTAAGGGAGGGGCCGGCTGTAAAATTGACTCAGAGTTGCCGGAATAAAAGCATGCGCCAGAAGCTGGTAATCTTCTGGCGCTCTAATCATTATTTTTTCTTTTTAGTCAGGGTAATGATAAAGGCAATGATGCTGATTGCCACCGCTATAATAGAGAGGTACAATGGCCAGCCGCTGTCAGCAGTTTTCGGCTCTGCCTGATTATCCTGGCTGTCAGATGCTGCTGCGTTATGATCATCTCCTTCGCCGCTGCCTTTGACTACTTTAGTGACCGGTGCGGGATTATCTCCTCCGGCTTCTTGAATCCATTTGACAACGCTGCCGTCTTTATATGTTTGATAAGCTTTCCACTCAAGCTTGTTTGCGTTTGCCGCAATTTTGCCCATAACGCTGAATTCACCAAATTCAGTTGATGACAAGCCTTTTCCTTCTGCTGTCCAAGTGATGTTTGTCACTTTGCCGTCTTTATTTTTTTCAAGGCTGTATTTCCAGCCCGGTACAGGTTCAATTAAACTCACGTCCACTTGCTCAGGCACTCTGATTTTAAGTTTTGTAGTCGGAATATTTTTTTCAGTCGGCACTCTGAAAGTGAACTTTTGATAGCTGTTGGATGGCGCTTGATCAGGTGATACAGTGACATGTGCGCTGGCAATGTTGGCTGTTAGAAACACTGCGGCACACAACGTCGTTAGTATGGATAATAGTTTTTTCAACATAATCCCTCCTATTGATTGACTTGATAAACTTTCATTTGTTTATCCCAAACTGTCTCATCATCATTTTCATTCATGATTCTGATTTCGACAGTCCATTGGCCCGGAACGGACAAGTAAGAACCTTGCCCCTGATAAGTATAAATGCCGTTTGTTTTCTTTCCTTTAAGCGGCACCTTAACTTTCGGAATGTCGGTCTTTCCAGCATGTTTAAGATACAATTGAACATATTGGAGGTCATGCTTTGTCTTTACTTTAACCGTAAAAGTATTGTTAACACCTGGATTCTTTGGTGTGATCATGGCTGTCATATTCAGGCCGTTCTTGTTTGAATGAAGCTTGAATGGCTCATTTTTCGGAAGCGGACTAGAATAGGTCAGTGCGCCAACAATAATGACAATAATGACCATGAGCGTGAAATCGTATTTAAACCAGTGCCTAAATCCTTTGGCATCTTGCTTTTTCAACCGGTTTCTGAGAACAGCTCCGACAACAAAAACAAGAATGACACAACCTGTTTTAATAAGAAGCAAAATCCCCCAAGCTGTCACAAACAAATCTGTTAAGGACGGCAAAAAGTTTATCGTTGTCCAAAGACCGCTGATGACAAGGACAATGAGACTGACAAATGCTGCTTTGGAAAAGACCGGTACGAAGTCCTTAAGCTGTTCCTTGCGCCAATGGGTGATGATCAATAACAAACCGCCTGTCCAAAGGCTGGCCGCGAAAAGATGAATGATATCTAAAATAACATTGACGGCAACCGGCTTTAGGGACAGTGCATGACCGTTAAATCCTTCAAAAACAACAGCCGCGATGACCCATAAGGCATCAAACCATGGCAGCCGGCGAAGGCAAATTGCAGAAACGGCTAAGAAAAACAGCATCAGCACTGAAATGCCGAAGGTTGTGCTAAATAATGCATGTCCTATTGATGATAAATTAAAAGAGTCAACGGCGCTGAATAATTGGACAAATCCTAAACAGACAGCCGAAAGCGCAAAGAACCCTTGGATATATTTGAACCAAAACGACTCTGTCTCACGGTTTGGAAACCCGTGTTTTCTCATCATTAACCGCCAGAAGATCCATCCGGTTAAAGAAAGTAATAGAAAGTAATAAAAGGCGCGCAGCAAAGCATTGCCTATAGATACATGCTGCTCTTGATCAGCGCCGGCGGCAGCCCCGGTTTGGTCTAAATCACTGTTGCCGACCGAAAAAAGGTAAGATGATTCTACCGGATGGCCGTCTGCAGACACAATATGATAGCTGACGGTATATGTACCTTTTTTAAGTTTTGGCACCTTTAACGACAGTGTCCTTTGGTCCTTGGACATGCGTGTTTTTGTTTGAGTGATTTCCCGGCCTTTTTGATCGATTAATTTAATCCAGTATAGTTCTTTTTCCAGCCTTTCATTAAAGGTTAACTTAATTTCCGCAGGCGCTTTCGATAACTGGCTGTTGGCGTCAGGCGAGGCTTGGACAAGGCTCGCATGTGCGTCCGCATGAAAGCTTGGCAAGAAAAAGAAAGCTAAAACAAAAAAACAAGCAAGCAGTTTTACCCAAACTTGTTTATGGAAGGCGCGGTTTGAGAGCATCATTATTTCACCTCCTAATAAGTTAAGCCAATATGTTATAATCAAACAAAATATAACAATCTATAACTTTATTTTAAATGACTTTAACGAGCGCTGAATGGAAAAGTGTGAAGATGCTATGACACTTCTTTGTAAAAACTGAGGCTTTTTTAGATAAATAGAGATACATATTAAAGGAGTGAAGGATATGCTGCCTATTGAGAGGCAAAAACTGATAAAAAAGTGGATTAGCGAAGAAAAGAATTTGAAAATATCTGAACTCAGCAAAAGGTTAAATGTTTCAGAAATGACCATTCACCGTGACGTCCAAACACTTATTAATGAAGGTATCGTTGTTAAGACATTCGGCGGCATATCGCTTTCATCTCATGGAAAGGAAGGGGAAAGAACTGTTCATGACCGCTGTGTATATTGCAACAAGGACATTGATGAACGGCTGAGTGTCCGGTTAATCAAACATGATGGGGAAATAGAAGTGGCTTGCTGCGCACATTGCGGGCTGCTTCGGTTAATCCAGGCGGGCGGCGCCGTCACACAAGGTATTTGCTACGATTTTCTTTTAAATACAACGATCAGTGTTTTTTCGGCGTCCTATGTATTGGAGCCTGATCTTCAAGTGGGATGCTGCTGCCCGCAAATTTTAACATTCGGCGCTTCCGATCTTGCTGAGAGGTTTGTTAGAGGCTTCGGCGGGCGGTGCATGAATTATGAACAAATGATAAAAGAAATCGCAGAATGGTTGGGCCCTGGGCATAAATGCAGATTGACGTAAAAATCTATAAGTTTTATACAGATGATGAACCAGAAGAAAACAATGCTCTAAAATCCCTTTTTAATAAAGAAGAGCCCGGTGCGCCAATCGCAGCGAGCTCTCAATCTTTGATTTAGCCAATGACCTGATAGCCGATGAGCAAAATGATAATTAAAATAATGATAAATAAAATCCAGAAAACGGCCGCTGGTTTTTGTTTTTTTGTACGGACAACGATCATTTCCATTAATCCGATTAATATCAATGCCAAGATGCCTTTCATAATGAAAAGACCCGGCCAGCCGAATTTTGCAAGCATTGCCACGCCTGATACGATCATAACAATATAGAACAAACGTTGCAGCCATAGCGTTATTTTCTGTTTCTTGAAGATGACGCTCAGCAAAAACAAAATCACAAGTATTGCCCATGAATCACCATGCATATGAATAAGCGCATTAAAAGACATGTTTTATCCCCCCGTCAATTGTTTGTGGCATACTAAAATTATGTAAAAAAAGCACATGGAGATACTTTGATTTTATGGGTTGCATGATAAATAATCAATCCATATGTTTAAAATATTTAATTTGTTCACAAACAAAATCAGCATCAAACTGCAGATGATGATTTAGAACACGCAGAATCGCCGTTTTAAAAAATATATATTGACTTATCCACAAAAAAATTTTAAACTACAAATCGTAACGTTTCCGATTTAGTTCGATAACATTGATACATAGATATCATTTAAACAGCACAACTGGGGGGGGAACACCGTGTCAAAGAAAATAATAAGTGCGATGATTGGGCTGGCGGTTAGCTTATGTTTCGTTTTATCAGGATGCAGCCAAGAAAATAACCATGCACAGCAATCGCGCTCAGGTTCAAATATAAAATTATCAATTATGACAAGTACGTACCCGATCTATGACTTTACTAAAGAGATTGCGGGAAACAGGGCGAATGTAACGAACCTTCTGCCGCCGGGTGCTGAACCGCATGCCTATGAACCCACACCGAAAGAAATGGCGAAGATGGCTAACGCTGATTTGATTATTTATAACGGGAGCGGCATAGAATCGTGGATTGATGATGCGAAAAATGCGGTTAACCCAAAGGTGCATTTTTTGAATATGAGCAAACACGTTGATTTATTAACCTTGCAGCAAACCAATGCGGCTCATGCCGGAGAGGATGAAGGCGAGCGCCATTCGAATACAAGTGCCGATCCTCATTTCTGGCAAGACCCGGTCAGAGCTGAAAAGATGGCAAAAGTCATCGAACAAGAGTTAATTAAGCTTGATCCTAAAGGAAAACAAGCGTACGAGAAAAATTATCACGCTTTAGCCGCTAAATTCAATCAATTAAATCAAGAATATAAAGACGCGCTAAAAAATGTTAAGCGCAAAGATATTATCACGTCTCATGCGGCGTTTGGCTATTTGGCCGATAGATATGGATTGAAACAAGTGGCGATTTCGGGCATTTCTCCAGATGAAGAGCCAAGTCCAAAGCAAATCCAGAAAATCATTAACTTTGCGCAAAAGAATCATGTTCGCTATATCATGTTCGAAACATTAGTCAATCCGAAAATCGGAAAAATGGTTGAGGATAAAATCGGAGCTGAGCCGCTGACATTAAATCCAATAGAAAATTTAACCAAAGCGGAGCAACAGAAAGGTGAAGACTATTTCTCAATCATGAAAGAAAATCTCAAAAGCTTGAAAACCGCTTTAGGAAGTGATTAGAATGACGATTAAAACACCAGTGCTTGATCTAGAAAACGTCTCTTTTTCTTATGATAGAAAACCTGTGCTTGAAGACATTAACTTTGGCATTGAACCCGGTGAATTCGTCGGGTTGGTCGGTCCGAACGGGTCGGGGAAAACGACGCTGATTAAAATTATTCTTGGCTTGCTCAAGGCGAATCATGGCGAAGTTCGGCTGTTCGGCCAGCCGCTTTCAAAGTTTAAGAAGCTATCTTGGATAGGCTATGTTTCCCAGAAGTCCAATAGTTTTAATTCGGGCTTTCCTGCGACGGTCTTTGAAGTTGTGTCAATGGGATTATACAGTCAAATGAAATTTTACAAATGGTTTGGAAAAAAAGAAAGGCTGAAGGTATGGGAAGCCTTAGAGAAAGTCGGTATGGAGGATTACGCCAAACAAAATATCGGCCGTTTGTCGGGAGGCCAGCAGCAGCGCGTTTTTATTGCCAGGGCGCTCGTCAGAAATCCTAAGCTGCTCATTCTTGATGAACCGACTGTCGGCGTTGATGCAAAATCCGAAAATGCCTTTTATGATTTAATAGAATCCATGCATAAAGAAAAGTTAGCTATTTTGCTTGTTTCTCATGATATCGGCACGATTACATCCAAAGTAGATAAAGTGCTTTGTCTTAATAAACGGCTTCATTACCATGGAGATCCAAAGCAGTTTGAAATGAACAGGCAAGAAATTTTGACTGATGCTTACGGGCAGCATTTTGAACTGCTTGAGCATCATCATTAAGGGTGAACGGCTATGCTTCAAGACATTTTACAAGTTGATTTTTTACGGTATGCTTTCTTGTCAGGGATAATGATTGGGATAATATGTCCGGTTATCGGTGTATTTATTGTTTTGCGCAAGATGTCCTTGATGGCTGATGGGATGTCGCATATGGCTTTATCAGGTATAGCGGCAGGTCTTGCCTTGCAAAGATACCTTCCGTTTCTTTATTTTATCAATCCATTTTATATCGGCATGTTATTTTCAGTGCTCGGTTCGTTTTGCATCCGTCCCTTGATGAAGCTGTACCCTTTTTATAGAGAGTTTGTTATTCCTATTATTCTGGCATCGGCCATCGGTCTCAGTGTTGTCTTTATTAGTTTGGCTGATGCCTTTAATAAAGATTTGTTCGGCTACTTGTTCGGCAGCTTGATTACAATCTCCCATACCGATTTTCTGGTTGTTTTAATTGTGCTCGTTATTGTGCTGGGGTTTGTGATTTTATGTTACAAACCGCTTTTGATTTTAACGTTTGATGAAGAAGGATCGCTTGTTTCTAAAAGGGGAAAACAAGTGACAGATATTTTATTTACGATGATCGTCGCTCTTGTTGTTTCTGTCACGATGAATATTGTTGGCGTTCTTCTGGTGTCTGCGATGATGATCATTCCAGTCGCAAAAGGCATGCAGTTAGCCAAAAGTTTTAAGCAAGTATTTATTTATTCAATCATCTTTGCCGAATTCGATATTATAGGCGGTCTTGTGGTCTCTTATCAATTTAACTGGTCAACAGGGGGAACGATTGTTGTTCTTGCCTTTGTTCTATTTATGATTGTTTTGCTTATTAAAAAGACCGTTCAATCAATAAGCCGCTCAAAACCAGTCAGTTATTCAAGCGACGAAACGGTAAAATTTTAATTATTGGTGGGAAGTCAAGTGATTGAGTTCTTTCAAAATTTATCATTTATGAAAACAGCCTTTTTAGTAGGTATCTTAATAGGCGGGATAACCCCGCTGATCGGTGTTTTTATTTTTGCGAGAAGGCTGCCGCATATTAGTGAATCGCTCTCGCAAATGAATCTGGCAGGGGTTGCGATTGGTTCAACAATCGGTTCGGCTGTACCGTATTTAAGCGGCATTAATCCCCGGATTTATGGTGTCATATTTGCTCTTATCGGCGCTTTCCTTGTTGAATTATTAAGGAAGGTTTTCCGGGATTTTTCTGATATGAGCATTCCGATTATTTTAAGCTTCGGCACTGGTCTTGGCGCGCTTTTTTTCAGCATTCTGCACGGATTCAATGCCGATTTCTTTAATTACTTATTTGGCAGCCTGATTGCTGTCAACCAAAGCGATTTAAATAACACGCTCATCATCAGTTTTATCGTTGTGATTATTCTGTTAATCTTTTACAGGCCGCTGTTGTTAATTACTTTTGATGCCGAATATGCGCAAGTCACGGGTATTCGCAAAAAATGGATTGATGCCATTTTTATGGTGCTTATGGCGCTGACAATATCGGTATCTGTTCAGGCTGTGGGTGTGATGCTTGTAACCGGAATGATGACGCTGCCGATTGCCACGGCAATATTTATAGGAAAAAGCTTCAAATCAGTCATTTTCCTGTCCATTATTTTCGGAGAAGCAGCGGTATTAATAGGCTTGGTTTTATCTTATTATTTAAGCATCGCCACAGGCGGAGCGATTATTACTTTTTCATTGCTGTGTTTCTTGCTTGTTATTGGTGTGAAGCATATCTATCGTATGAGTATGAGACGGCATATACAAAAATAATGAAAACACCTCGGCTGTTTCCGGAACCGAGGTGTTTTCTATTGCTTTATTTGCCTTTATGTATGATTAAATGGATTCAAAGGAAAATAATTGCCGTATACGAAGTGCGGATTTATGAGACATGGCTTTTAGTATGACTTGAACGGCTAGACTTGCCGCATTGCGCTGCTGCTTTAAATCTTGGATGTTTCTTTGGATCATCGATATTAATTCCGGGTGAGTTAACAGTTGAATCATTTTCGCATATAGATCGTGTTCGTCTTTTGCCAGCAAGGCCGCTTTTCTGTCTATCACGAAATTGGTATTATCCTGCTCTTGTCCGCCAATTGATTTATACAGCAAAAGCGGCAAGTTCATAGCGATGGCTTCGGAAACGGTTAATCCGCCTGCTTTTGACACCATAAAATCGGAAACAGCCATCAATTCCTCTATGTAGTCAACATATCCGGTTATAACGAGATGGTGTTTAGAAGATTCCAATTGCTGTTTCATTCGCTGATATAGTCGATGGTTATGTCCGCATGTGATAATGAACTGTATTTTAAAAGGCATTCGCTCCATTAATTTCAAAGCTGGAATGATATCTTTTATAATACCGTATCCCCCTCCGCTAATTAAAACAGTAGGAAGATTTTCATCAAGTTGATGTTTTTTCTTCAAAGCCTGCTGATTAAAATGATTTGAAAATTTAGGATTAATAGGTATGCCAGTGACTTTAATCCGCTCTTTATCAATCCCTAATTTTTGCAGGCCTTGACTGACAACAGCTGATCCAACGAGATAAATATCGGTTGTTTTGTAAATCCAGTAACTGTGGACAGTATGGTCTGTAATGACTGTGACTGTAGGAATGTCAATCAATCCATATTCTTTAAGGGTTGCTATCATCCCTGCAGCAATGGGGCAAGTACAAACAATGATTTCAGGCTGTATATCTGAGATGATTTCAAACACATGATCTATTCCCAAGCGGTTAATGCCTTTAAGAAGCGTTCTTGAATCATTGGGGTAACGGGTTTTTTCATAAATGTAATTATAGATAGAAGGAAAGACTTTCACGCCTCGAAGAAAAAGATTCCGGCTGATAGATTCTAAAATGGGATGAACTTCTTTTGCCGGATCGATGATAGTCACATGAATATCTGTATATTTATGATTAAAAGCTTCTTTAATTGCCAAAGCAGCTTGCTTATGTCCTTCTCCGTAATGTCCTGCTAGTATCAGTATCTCGCTCTTTTCACTGTTAGACATAACATTCACTCCATTGAAAACGAATTCTCATATCATTTGCGGCACGTATATTCAGTCGATATTTTTAATGCTAGGGTATAACTTGTTAAATATCAAGTCTTTGAATAAATGTGAACGCCCTTTATGTTATTGATAAAAATGTTATAGAAGATTTTCTGCTTGCTGTTCTAATTGCTAGAGTTGGGACATAGTCTTCTAATATCCTATTATCAAACAAGGGTGATAAAATGATTAGGAGATTCTCATCCCAATATTTCTCAGTGCTGTATTTAAAAAAAATGATAGTCATAATGGCTGCTGCAATTGTATTTTCCTTTATGGGATTGAGCTTGTTAACGTCATCGCTCGTAAAAAGCCGTTTTGCTTCATTTTCGCTGCACCGATCGTTTAGTGATATGCCAATAGAGAAGCTCGTCTATATTTTCGGGGAAGAAAATCCGTATTTTGCTACAGACTTGCCCAATAGCCGCCATTTGCTTTCTCTATCGTCTGGCTTTCTCGAATTTTCGCCTCGTTTTAGTTTAGGCGATATTCGCAGTTTATTGGGCTATGAACTGCCAAATCTGACTTTATATGATACAAAAAATATAAAATTCCCTGAAGAATCGGCATCTGTCATTAAAGAAAAGAAAACCGCCGGCCGACATTTGAAAATATCAGATTCCGAACTGGAGAAGGTTGTACCGCTGTCTTTAAAAATACAAGACAATCAAAAAAATAATCTCACTGCAAGCACGATCCAATGGCGGCCGCTTGTCACAAAGTATGCCGAAGAGTACGGCGTTGAACATGAAGTCCCGATACTGCTTGCAATGATCCAGCAAGAAAGCGGCGGGCGGCTGGAAGATGTTATGCAGTCATCAGAAGCATACTGCGGTTATATCGGGTGTATTAAAGATCCGAAACTATCGATTAAAGTTGGTGTCAAAACGTTTGCCGAGCGTCTTAAGGAAGCGCATGGAAATATTAAGCTAGCTGTACAATCTTATAATTTTGGTCCGGGATTTATTCCGTATGCTGAGAAGAACGGCGGCTATTCTAATGAAGTAGCGGCAACATTCTCCCATATGATGGCCGAAAAAAACGGATGGAACAACTATGGAGATATCGACTATGTACAGCATGTACTCCGGTATGATCAAGGTTAAAAAATAGCAGCAAGTCCTTGATTCAGCTGAATTAAAGGAAATATCATTAAACCCAGGACAGTAACCGCCCTGGGTTTATCTATGGTCCTCAATTTTGTTATAAGGATAGAAAAAGGGCATTTAAGGCCTATATTTTATAATAGATAAACGGCAAGGAAAATCAGCATAACCAAGAGATGTTTTCCTGCAAAAAGCGTCGTCATAATAAATATTCCTCCGAATATAAGATTTTAGATGGTTTAGGCAAAGCATTTAATATGACTTGAGCGGCAAGAGATGCTGGATCCTTTCGGGTTTGTATGGCTTGGACATTATTCTGGATCGTTGAAATCAGATCCGGATTTGTCAGCATTTCGATGATTTTTATATATAAATCTTTATCATCGTTGGCCAGAAGCGCTGCTTTTCTATTCACTAAAAATTTTGTGTTATCCTTTTCTTGTCCCCCGATCGGCTTGTACAACAACATGGGAAGTGCCATCATAACAGCTTCAGAAACAGTTAATCCGCCGGCCTTTGTAATCATAATATCCGAAACAGCCATCAATTCTTCCATATAATCTACAAAACCGGTAACGAAGATATCATGCTTTGAATGCTCCATTTGTTGTTTAATGCGATGATAAAGACGGCGGTTGTGTCCGCAGGTGATAATCATCTGTATTTTGAAGGGGATTTTTTCTAAAACCTTCAATGTGGAAAGGATGCCTTTTAAAATGCCGCATCCTCCTCCGCTGATCAAAATCGTAGGCAGTGCATCTTTTAAACCGTATTTTTCTTTTAGGCTGCGGCGATTAAAATGATCGGAAAATTTAGGGTTAATAGGTATCCCTGTGACTTTAATATTTTCTCCGTTAATGCCTAGCTTTTTTAAACCTTGCCGGACACCTTCGGAGCCCGCAATATAAATATCGGTGTTTTGGTAGACCCAATAGCTGTGAACCGTATGATCTGTTATAACGGTCACTGTTGGAACATCTATTAAACCATATTCTTTAAGAGTTGACATAATCCCGGCCGCAATCGGGCATGTACTGACGATAACATCGGGGTCGATGTGTGACACCAATCCAAAAACGCGGTTAACCCCGATTCGATTTAAGCCTTTTAACATCATACCCGCATAATTGAGATAACGCGTTTTTTCGTAAAAATAATGATATAGGGAAGGAAATATTTTGACGCCGTTTATAAAAAAGCGCCGGCTGACCGAATCTAAGAAAGGATGCGTTTCTTTTGCCGGGTCGATAATTGTGACTTGGGCATTGGTGCGCTTATGATCAATCGCTTTTTTAATAGCTAAGGCAGCTTGCTTATGTCCTTCGCCGTAATGCCCTGTCAGTATAAGAATTTTATTTGGCATGTCTTTCACTCCAATGATTGCAATTTCTGTTGAAATAACCATTTTGAATGTCCAGTTCTCATTGAAAATGCATATATAGTCTTTTTTAGGAGGACAAACAAGACCGATATGGGCATCAAGCACCGGGCTTTGTTTTTGTACAGAAATGCCTGTTTCCCGGACTTTTTGAACATCCCCTCTTAAATAGACTGTGATTCGGCATTAAAAGTTTATACAAACCATTATTTTTTTGAATTCAAGAACCAGATTCTAAAGAATAAGGGCTATTTTTAAATATACTTTTTGTAGTATAAAATGTTATTGAACTTTTATCGTATGTTTTATGTCTATTTATTTAGAACCGGTTTGAGATTAGGAACTTGAATCGAAGACAGAGGATGAATACGTGTGGATCAGGAACTGTTCCAATTAATTCAGCAAGCTAAGCGGGGCAACCAAGACGCTTTTTCAGAATTAGTAAAAAAATATAAAGGACAGGTTTTCCGCCATGCATATGCGATGGTTAATGATCGGATGGAGGCTGAAGATATTGCGCAAGAAGCATTTGTAAAGGCTTATTTTTACTTGCCAAAGCTGGGAAAAGAGTATGCGTTTGTTTCATGGCTTACACGTATTGTGACGAATTTGTGCCATGATAGTTTGAAAAGGCAAAATAAAAAGAAGATGATTTTTCAAACAGAGAATGAAGCGCCTCATCAGCTGTCTAATCCAAAATCCGACATGGAACATACGCAGCTCAAGTTAACGATCAATGAGGCGTTGCAGAAATTATCTGAAGAGCAGCGAACAGCCCTTATTTTAAGAGATATGAGAGGATATTCATATAGTGAAATTGCCGATATATTAAATATCCCGCTCGGAACCGTTAAATCAAGAATAAATATAGCGCGGGCGAGTTTAAAGAGAGAAATGACAAGGGGTGATGAACATGCATGAATATATGGGAGAGCTTCTGTCGCCATATATTGATGATGAGCTTAATGGCGAAGAGCGAAGATTAGTTGAAGATCATATCAAAACATGCAAACAGTGCCAAGAAGAAGTTGAAGAACTCCGCTTTCTTAAGGCGCAAATGCAGTCTTTTTATCAAGGCATTGACATTCCCGATATCAGCTTCGAGGAAGCAGTCATAAGAAAAATTCAAACAATAGAGCAAGAACAGCAGGAAGTTTTCAGTTGGAAATTTTGGGCCGCTCTTGCTGTCGGGATGTGTGTCATTATCTCTGTTTTATTGACTTTATCTCCTTTCCTATATGCCTGCATAAGGGTTTTATATACTTTATTCAACGTCGGTGCGAGAATTGCCCATGCTGTCATGATCATAGCGTTAGATATGCCTTATTTGACAGGGGCGCTTATTATTACGACTTTAATTTTGATTATTATTTCAGGATGGTCCGTCAGCCGTCTGTTAGGTACGAAAACAACAGGGTGAAAAGGTGAGTGAAATGAAAATTTATCGTTATTTTATTGGTTTGTCCTTAATCGTGATCCTAGCCGCATTACTTATCCACCCTGCTTTTGCCGAAGACAAAGGCATCGTTAAAAGCAAAACGACAATCGTTCCGCAGCATCAAAAAGTTGAGCATGTGATTGTTTTTGGCAATGATGCGGAAATTAGCGGTTCCGTTCGAACGGCTGTCATCGTTATAAACGGCAATTTGGATATTAAACGCACCGCGAATGTACGCGGATTTATTCTCGTTGCGGGCGGACAAATTAAGCAGGAGCCCGGCGCTCATGTTACTGAAGACATCTTGTCATTAAATTTAAATAATCAAATGCAAAACAGCTTGATACTCGGTGCTGTACTATTATTTGGAAGCTGGCTGCTGAGATTGGCAGGGAGTGTTGTGCTCGTGCTGATAACGGTTATCGCCGGCACCTTGTTAAGAAAAAGGCTGAACCCTGCGGAAATTATAAACAAACAAGCCGGCCGGCTGATGGCCACAGGCGCCATTGCCAGTCTAGCCATTTTAGCCGTCATGCTGTTGTTAATGATGACAATTGTTGGCATTCCAATCGCTGTACTTCTTCTGTTTTTTATCATTATTTCATTAGTGCTTGGCATGGCTGTATTGAGTAAATGGATAACAGAACGAATTCAAGGAATGAGCGATAAACCCGATTGGGTATTATTTTTGACCGGTGCAGTTCTGATTGTGTCAACTTTTAATTTTCCTCTGATCGGGTTTGTGATTTTTCTTATCGTCATCTGGCTGTCATTAGGCTTTTCAATGAAGTGGATATTCGATAAAATAACAACTAGAAAAAAATAAAAAGAAATCACTCATTCAAAATTTCAAAGGAGACAAACGATGGAAAAAGTACTTGTTTTTGGACACAAAAACCCTGATACAGATACCATTTGTTCTGCCATTGCTTATGCGGAACTCAAAAATCAATTGGGCTGGAATACAGAAGCTGTTCGTCTAGGAGAAATCAATGAAGAAACGCGATTTGTATTAAAGCATTTCAATATGGACATGCCCCGCTTAGTGGAAGCTGTTGGAGATGAAGTGGACCGTGTCATTTTGGTCGATCATAATGAACGTCAGCAAAGCGCCAATGACATTGACAAAGTGCAAGTGCTTGAGGTCATCGACCATCACCGCATTTCTAATTTTGAAACTAAAGGCCCTTTATATTACCGGGCTGAACCGGTAGGCTGCACAGCGACAATTTTAAATAAATTGTATAAAGAAAACGGTGTAGCCATTCGAAAAGAAATAGCTGGTTTAATGCTTTCGGCCATCATTTCTGATTCACTCTTGTTCAAATCGCCGACATGCACGCAAGAAGATATTGACGCAGCGCACGAATTGGCCAAAATTGCTGAAGTAGACCCTGAAAGCTATGGGCTGGAAATGTTAAAGGCTGGAGCTGATTTGCGGGATAAATCAGTTGAACAGCTCATTACTCTTGACGCTAAAGAGTTTCAAATGGGAAGCCATAAGGTAGAAATTGCACAAGTCAATGCGGTCGACACTAACGAAGTGATTAACCGTCAAGAGGCGTTAGAATCGGCAATCACACATATCATTGACGAAAAGAATCTAGACTTATTTTTATTCGTTGTAACTGATATCTTAAATAATGATTCAATCGCTGTAGCGTTTGGCAAGGAAGCCGCTGCAGTCGAAAAAGCTTTTAATGTTTCATTAGAAAATAATCAAGCCGTTTTAAAAGGTGTTGTTTCACGGAAAAAACAAATCGTGCCTCATTTAACCCGCGTTTTGGCTTAATAGGCTGTATATCAGACACCTGGCACACAAAGTGCCAGGTGTCTTTTGTATGATAAAAGCTCTGCTTGCAGGACAGCAGAGCTTAGATAATAATGGTCTAGAAAAACCACCAACGAACAATCATTGCGACAATGCCAATGCCGATTGCCCACCACCCCAGAGCAATAGACTTGCCGAACATCGCAACAATGCCTAAGATTATCGCGATAATGCCAAGCCAAATGGGGGCGATAAAAAAAGCAATGATGCCCGCAACGATTCCAATCCAGCCTACCCATACTGACCAATTATATTGATTTTGTTTATGTTCTATTGCTTCAGCCATTTATTTCACCTCCTTCTCTTTATCATTCGCATTTTTCCTTAAAATACTCTAACCTCTAAGCTGATGGAATCTTCGTGAAAAGCGAAAAAGTTCCATGACCAGAACATTAAGGCTTAACCATACGCCGCCGAAAGCATAACCGGCAGCGACATCGCTTGGATACTGGATTTTAAAGTATACGCGGCTTAATCCGATAAGGATCAATACGATAACTATTGCGGTCAATGCAAACGTATGAAGCCATGCCCGCTTCGCATGCCGAACCAGCATAAAGGCCGCCAAGCCGTACAGGACAAAGCCTGTCAATGTCTGTTCACTAGGAAACGGATAAAGGATTTTATGGGTTAAATTCTGGTGGACCGGGTGCAAATAATGAAATAAACGTCTGATGCATGTTTCGTAAATTTCTCCGCCAATAACAATGATAAATAGAAAGCTTACTTCAATCATTCGCTCTTTGCCTTTAATTAAAATCCACAAAAGAGTGAATATAATAAGAATGCTGAGCACCTTAACTGACGTCAGCAACAGAAATTGATGCATCACAGGCTCCCAATGTTCATTAAACATTAATGAAACCAGTGTTATCGCAATCGTGTCAAATTGCTTGAATTCATTATTCAAATAATTTTCAGTAAGGCTGCCGATGAGACAGATAAAACCTATGAGTAAAATCATTGTTCCGGCAATCAGAAACCGGAGCCGGCGCAGGGAGCGAAATCGCTTTACGCCTTTGCCCAGAAAGGACATGATCAATTCTTTAATCTGTATTTTATAAAATCTAAGCATATAGAATAAAGCCAAGATCATAATGATGATCAGACTGCCTATTAAAAAGTATTTTTTTATTGAATGGTGAAACTGCTGCCATTGGGGCCCCAACAATTTACCCAGGGAGATAAAAGAACTCGTCCATAGAAAAGCGCCGATATAGGCATACAGCGCATAGCTTCGAAAAGAAATGCGAGTGATGCCTGAAAAGTAGCCTGTAAAGTGGCGAATGCCAGGGATAAAGCAGGCAATGACTAAAAACTTGTTCCCAAAATGAATAAACCAGCGGGACATTTTTTCTAACTTCTCCGGCCCCATGTGAATCCGATGCCCGTATTTATTGAAAAAAGGCGCTAATTTATAACCTATCAAATAAGAAAGCGTTATGCCGGTGCAGCTCCCCAGACATGCCAATGCTATACATAACATCCAATTTAATTTTCCCTGATAGGCAAGCACGCCGGCGTAGCCCATTGCGAATTCGCCGGGCAATGGGAGAGCAAGCAGTTCTAACATAGGGGATAAAAATAATACGATATAACCATAATGTTCAATCCAAGCTGTTATGAACGGCATTTTATAACTCCTTGACTCACTCAATTTAAAAACAACTTTATCAGAAGGCGCCCAATTCAAACAACCGCAAAGGTATTGAAGCGGTGAGAGGTTCAAAAAAATCATTTTTATTCTTTCCAATATAAAAGGAAGGTAACAGACTTTTAGGGCTGATCTATCAACACTTTTTAGCATTCGGCCATTGGATGCGTGATTTTTTTCTTAAATCATATGAACTTTTGTTTAGATTAACTCGTCATTTAACATGTAATGCTTTTTTATGATTAATGAAGATTGAAACAAGAGCTTTTAAAGATAAACAAGGCGAACGGTTCAACCAAGAAGGAGGGACAACCCGTGAATGTAGTCATTCATTATATGGATCAATATGGATACATGGTTCTTTTTATATCGTTAATGCTGGAATTGCTGGCGCTGCCGTTGCCGACTGAAGTTCTAATGAGTTATTCTGGCGTCCTTATTTCCGAAGGGCATTTAAATTGGATAATGACAATTATAGCGGCAGGACTTGGCAGTTGTGCCGGTATGACATTTTCTTATTGGATCGGTTATAAACTGGGTACACCGTTTTTTGAAAAATATGGAGATCGTATTCATATTGGTTCTCAACGGCTGGAAAAAATGTCAAATTGGTTCAGAAGATCTGGGAACAAAGTGATCATTATTGCTTACTTTATTCCAGGTGTCAGACATTTCACAGGTTATTTCTCCGGAATAACTAAAATTCCATTTCGCACCTATGCAACCTATGCTTATATTGGGGCATTTATATGGACTGGAGCATTCATATCCATTGGGAAAATCATAGGGCCAAGCTGGGATATGTATTATAATTCTGCGAAAAAGTATCTGTTGATCATTTGTGCCGTTGCGGCGGCTGCTGCAATTTTATTCCTTCTCTACCGAAAATATAGGGAAAGCATCATTTCAGGCGTGTTATCGTTATTTAACAAGCTGATCAATATCTTTCAGAAACGGGGTCGGGCAGGGATGTATATTACAGTCTGTCTTGCGATTAAATTAGCTTACAAGCTGAAAAGACTGTTTTTTTAATAAGAAAGTTGATTAAAGGTTTGAGGACCATTAGATCACTGCCTCAAACTTTTAGTCAATAAAATCTGCTAAATTTTCGAAAATCAAGTCAGGAGTTGAAGATGAAGAATTATGTGTTGAGGTTAAATAAAGAAACGCAATATATCCTGTCTGCTGTGCTTATTCTTATCATTTATCTTTCGCCGCTCTATATTTTGGGAGAAGATGCACATATAAGAATTCACGATAATCTTGATTCTAATATCGCTTGGTATAAAGTGCTGGCGAGAAGCGGCGAGATTTTTGGAAATGTGAATGCAGCCATACCGCAGATCATCAATGGATTGCCGCGTAACGCTTTTGATTCGCAATTCAGCGGTATTGTTTGGCTATATGCATTATTTCCTACAATGACGGCGTATGCTTTAAGTCAAACGATAACAAGAGTATTTGCTTTTATCGGGATGTATTTATTGCTGAAAACTTATTTTGTCAAAGAAGAAGAACTGTCTTTTATTCGTGTCGGCGTATCATTGGCTTTTGCCTTAACGCCTTTTTGGCCGTCGGGCATGTTAAGCACCTTAGGCATGCCCCTCGCATTATGGGCTTTTCTCAATATTAGAGCCAGACGCTCGACATGGAAGGACTGGCTTGTACTGACGTTATTGCCTTTATATTCAAGTTTTGTTCTCGGTTTTTTCTTTTTTCTAGCAGCAATGGGTTTCTTTTGGCTCCGTGATTTATTTGTTAAAAGAAAATGGCAATGGCGTTTCCTATTCAGTATCGCTTATATGACAGCACTGTATCTTTTGATTGATTATCGATTGGTCTATTCGCTTTTAATTCCGCAGCCGCCAACGAACCGCAATGAATTTTTGGAGTCAACCAACGGATTTTGGGATACGATACGTTTGGCCTTTAAAAATTTTTTGTTTGGCCACACCCATGTGATGACGCTGCATACCTATTTTATTCTGCCTGTATTATGTCTTGTTCTATGCTTGATTATTAAAGAAAAATCGTGGAAACAAGAAAAATATTTTATCTGCCTCATGGCGCTGAACTTTCTTTTATCTGTCTGGTATGCTTTCTGGTTTTATAAAGGCTGGCAGCCGATTAAAGCAAAATTTCCACTTTTAGATACCTTTAATTTTTCTAGATTTCACTTCTTGCATCCTTTGGTGATTTATCTTTCTTTTGCGTTAGCGTGCCGCTTTCTTTGGTATAGGCGGAAAGGATGGAAAAAGGCTGCGATGATTTTTCTATCGCTTCAGTTGATTTTGCTGTTCTGTTATAACGAGGAAATTCGTTATAGGGCCGCGGGTTATCCATCTGTCAAACAATTTTACTCAACGCACTTATTTGAAACAATCGATCATTATATTGGAAAACCAAAAAGTTCTTATCGTGTAGCCAGCATCGGGCTTCATCCAGCCATTGCCCAATATAACGGTTTCTATACGATTGATACTTATAATAACTTTTACCCGCTTTCGTATAAGCATCAGTTCCGAAAAGTGATTGCCAAGGAATTAGATAAAAACCGTACATTGAAAGACTACTTTGATCATTGGGGCGGCAGATGCTATATCTTTACAGCCGAATTAGGAAATAATGAGATGTTTAAAAAGGGTTCTGCCAAGAAAATTTATCATTTGCAGTTAGATATGCACGCCTTTAAGAAATTAGGCGGCAGGTATATTTTTTCGGCTGTTCCGATTGTAAATGCGGGACAAGATGGCCTTCAGTTTATGAAGTCTTTTACCGATTCTCAGTCGGCTTGGAAAATTTATCTTTATAAAGTGAAATAAATATTGAGGTGATGAATATGAAACACCCCATATTAACCATTGTCGTGCCTTGCTTTAATGAGGAAGAAGTTTTCAAAGAAACGGCCAAACAGCTGACTTCCGTCTTAGAAAATTTACAAGAGCAAACATTTATAGATGCTAAAAGTAAAATCCTTTTTGTTGATGACGGCAGCACTGACGAGACTTGGCCTTTAATAGAAGAAGAAAGTAAAATAAACCGTTATGTCACGGGGATAAAGCTTTCCCGCAACGTAGGGCACCAAAATGCTCTTTTGGCAGGACTTGAAAAAGCAAAGAATATGTCTGATTGCGTGATTTCTATCGATGCGGATCTGCAAGATGATATTTCGGTTATCAAAGATTTTATGATTAAGTTTCATGAAGGCTATGACATTGTTTATGGTGTTCGCAAAAGCCGTGAGACAGATACTTTTTTTAAAAGGGCATCGGCAAGAGGTTTCTACCGATTGATGCGTAAAATAGGCATCAACCTTATTCCGGATCATGCTGATTTTCGGCTAATGTCGAAGCGGGCGCTTGAGGAATTAAGCCATTATAAGGAAACCAACCTCTTTCTGCGCGGAGTCATTCCTCTTATTGGCTTTAAGTCTGCTAAAGTCATGTATGATCGGAAAGAACGGTTTGCGGGAACATCTAAATATCCTTTAAAGAAAATGCTGTCATTTGCTTTTGACGGGATTACATCATTCAGTGTCGCACCGATCAGATTGGTCACTTTGATAGGCGCTTTCTCGTTTTTGTTAAGCTTATGCGCCGCCGGCTATGCCTTCATTCAAGAGCTGCTCGGGCATACAGAGTCGGGATGGACGTCATTGATGATATCAATTTGGCTGATTGGCGGCCTGCAGCTGATGGGAATAGGGCTGATCGGCGAATATATAGGAAAGATTTTCAATGAAACAAAAAGACGGCCCAAATATACTGTAGAAACAGATTTATTGCCATACAAACACAACGTTCATTCACCCCAGCATCATGGCATTTTTTCGGGAGAAAGCGGTGATTAAGTGAATCGGTCCTTTTTGCGCTTTTTGCTGGTTGGGGCATGCAACACTATCATTGGGCTCTCAATCATGTTTTTATGCCTTCACGGATTCGGTTTTTCTTACCTGATGGCAGCGGCTTGCGGGAATAGCATTGGGGCTGTCGTTAGTTATATTCTTAATCGAACTTATACTTTTAAGAGCGAAAAATCTGTGGCTAAAAGCAGTTTGGCGTTTATTCTAGTTGTTGGATTTTGCTATATTTTTTCTTATCATTTAAGCATGGTTGTCAGTTCTTGGGCATCAAGGATTTTTCGAGCGTTTCCAAGAGATGACGCAGCCGCATTATTAGGGGCGGTATTATACACGGCCACTAATTACTTTGGTCAAAAGTGCTTTGTGTTCCGAAATCATAGCCAAAAAAATAGAGGTTTACATAGTTAAAAAGGAAAGGACAAAAATAATATGCTGCATCAAATGATAGAATGGCTAAGAATAATAGCGACAGGATTAATAACGACATTTGGTCATTGGGGAATTTTTATCGGGATGGCTATTGAAAGTGCCTGTATACCGCTCCCAAGTGAAGTCATTTTACTTTTTGGAGGATTTTTAGCCGCACAGGGAAAATTGACTTTTGGGCTTGTGGTATTGGCAGGCGTTTTAGGAAATGTAGCTGGATCAGTCCTAACTTTCTGGATTGGGAAAAAGGGCGGCCGGTCTCTTCTAGAGAAATACGGCCGATATGTACTGATCAATCAGAGACACTTAGATATCGCTGACCAGTGGTTTTCAAAATACGGAGATTGGGCAGCCTTTTTTGGGAGAATGTTACCGGTTATCCGGACTTTTATCTCGTTGCCTGCAGGCATTGCCCAAATGAATGTAAAGCGGTTTTTAACTTTTACATTGTTAGGCTGCATCCCATGGAATATAATCATCACTTTCCTTGGCTGGAAGCTGGGGCAGCATTGGGAAGCGGCGCAGCAGTATCTTAAACCGCTCAGTTATATTGCTGTTTTGTTAGTTGCTGTTTTTCTAGCGCGATTAGTATACAAAATGGTTCGCAAAAAGCAGGTCGAACTATCAAGCAAGGACAATTAGAATCAATAAACACTTTTATTCTCTCAACTCTAAGTTGGGAGTTTTTTCTTTTTAAATCCAGAATTTAAAAATATGTCGAATTTTAAATGAAAATGTCATATTTATATGGATAAAAGGACAAAGTTACATTATAGTAGACCTTGGTGACATTGTTTTGAAAATGGCCGCCGGGAGATTGATCTTAGCATTTTTGAAGGAGAGGGGTTTTTTGACAAAAAAAGTATATTTTAATCACGATGGCGGGGTTGATGATCTCGTATCACTATTAATGTTAACGCAGATGGAAGACATTAGGGTTATTGGTGTTTCTGTCATTCCTGCTGATTGTTATTTGGTTCCGGCCGTATCAGCAAGCAGAAAAATAATCGACCGGTTTGGAAAATATCAGATTGAAGTAGCGAAATCCGATTCCCGCGGGAAAAATCCGTTTCCGGCTGATTGGCGGATGCATGCATGGTATGTTGATGCGCTTCCTATTTTAAATGAAACAAAAGACGTTCGAACGCCGTTAGCAGTGAAACCGGCCCATTTACATATGATTGATAAGATAAGAGAAAATGAAGACAAAACAACGCTTTTATTTACTGGTCCGTTGACTGATTTGGCTCGTGCTTTGGACGAGGCTCCTGACATTGAAGAAAAAATTGATAAGCTTGTGTGGATGGGAGGCACTTTCTTAAAAGAAGGAAATGTGCATGAGCCGGAGCATGATGGAACGGCGGAATGGAATGCCTTTTGGGATCCGGAAGCTGTTGCTCGCGTATGGGAAAGCAGTATTAAAGTCGACATGGTTGCTTTGGAAAGCACAAATCAAGTCCCGCTTACGAATGAAGTGCGCGGCCGCTGGGCGTCTCTGCGCAAATATCCGGCTATCGATTTTATCGGACAATGTTATGCAATGGTGCCGCCGCTTGTCTACTTTGTGACGAATTCGACCTATTTTCTATGGGATGTACTGACAACAGCCTCCATTGGCATGCCGGAATTAGTCAAGAAAAAAACAGTGAACAGCATGGTTCATACGGACGGCCCGAGCCAAGGACGGACGGAAGAGGATGAAAGCGGCCGTCCGGCGCAGCTCGTATATGATGTATGCGCGGAACAGTTTTTTGACTACATGATTGACTTATTAAAAAAAACTGATCAGTAAATAATGATAATATTAGACATCCGAAAGAAGCCAATACAGCCTATTTACTAGGAGGACCGTTAATGAAAATACTAATATTTATAGTGGGCTTAATCGTTGTTTATTTGCTCGCGCTTCTCGTAAGCAGCGATCGAAAAAAGATTAAATACCGGCCCATTATTGTCATGATCATTATTGAATTAATTTTAAGCTATATATTTTTAAGTACAAAATTCGGCGAAGCCATAGCTAAAGGATTATCCGATTTCTTTGCTAGTTTATTAGCAACCGCGGGAGCAGGGATTAACTTTGTATTCGGCGGGTTGGCAAACAAAGGAGAAGCACCGTTTTTCTTAACCGTTTTGCTGCCAATTATTTTTGTTGCCATTATCATTGGGATTTTGCAGTATTTTAAAATCTTGCCGCTGGTCATCAGAGGCATTGGCTGGCTATTAAGCAAAGTCAATGGCTTAGGGAAACTAGAGTCGTATAACGCTGTAGCGGCAGCCATCGTTGGCCAAGGCGAGGTATTTATCACGGTAAAGGATCAATTAAGCCAACTGCCGAAAAAGCGGTTATATACACTTTGCGCCTCATCAATGTCGACAGTCTCTATGTCAATTGTCGGCTCATACATGAAAATGATTGAACCGAAATACGTTGTTACGGCGATTGTTCTTAACCTATTCAGCGGCTTTATTATCATTCATATCATTAATCCATATACTGTAAGCCAAGAGGAAGATATTCTAGAAATCAATGAAGCGAAAAAGGAATCATTCTTTGAAATGTTAACTGAGTATATATTACTCGGATTTAAGATGGCGGTTATTATTGCAGCCATGCTCATCGGCTTTGTAGCCTTAATGGCGGCAATCAATAATATTTTTACGTATTTCTTTCATATCTCATTCCAGCAAATTTTAGGTTATATCTTTTCACCGCTTGCATTCATTATGGGGGTACCGGCACACGAAGCCGTACAAGCCGGCAATATTATGGCCACAAAGGTTGTAACGAACGAATTTGTTGCTATGATTGATCTGACGCATATTCAACAGCATTTATCTTCGCGCACTGTCGGCATTATTTCCGTATTCCTTGTTTCATTTGCTAACTTCTCATCTATCGGCAATATTGCAGGTGCCACAAAAGGCATCAGCGATAAACAAGGCAATGTCGTTGCGTCCTTTGGTTTGAGATTGCTGTACGGCGCGACATTAGTCAGCGTTTTGTCAGCAGTCATTGTCAGCGTTGTGTTGTAAATAGAGCTCAATGAACCATAAGATTAACGTCTTATGGTTTTTTTATATTTGCGGTTCTCCATTTATCAGAATATCTTGACATCTCTTTGTTTCCGGCCTAGGATTATTGATATATTATTGAGACAAAAAACGCTATAAAGAAATTAAATGTGGCAGAGGAGAAAAATTTTATGAAGAAAGAGTTAGATCATACAAGCGTTATTCCGTTATATCATCAGCTTAAAGAAATTTTAAGGGAAAATATTGAATCAAGCCAATGGCGGCCGGGAGAATTGATTCCTTCAGAAAATCAGCTGCAAAAAGAATATAAGATCAGCCGCAATACAGTAAAAAAAGCGCTTGACGACCTTGTCGCCGAAGGGCTGCTGCACAGAATTCAAGGCAAAGGCACCTTTGTGGCAAAGCCAAAGTTAGATCAATCATTATCAAGTTTTTACAGCTTTAGTAAGGTTATGGAAGCCAAAGGTTTAGAACCTAAAGATATCATTATCAGCATTAATACAACTGAAGCGGATCCAAATATTTCCGAACACTTAAATTTGCCGGAGGGTGCGTCTGTTATTACTTTAGAAAGGCTAAGATGCGCTAGAGAGGAACCCATCATTTTAGAAACCTCTTATATTCCGCAAAACATTATTCCTGAGTTAGATAAAGAAAAAATACAAAAGTATTCGCTTTACGAGTATATGCAAAAGGAATACGGTGTGATTGTCACCAATGCAAAAGAAATGTTCGAACCGGTTCTGATAAGGGAATATGAAAGTCAATATTTACAAGTAAAGCCAGGGTATCCCGCACTTTTATTAGATCGGATAGGCTATGACACCGACCGTAGACCTGTGGAATTTTGCCGCTCGATCGTCAGGGGAGATCGGTGCCGGTTTTACACGGAATTGTTATAAAATGGGGGAATTTCCTTATATGTTTTCTAACATTCAACTTGACCCAACAACCCAATAAGTGTTATATTCTAATTGTAATTTTAGGATAATTACAAATGATAAAACATTTTAAAAAGGAGCACGCCTATGACAGTTTCAGAAACAATCACATATAAGGAGATAAAAAGCCAACCGGAAATTTGGAAGAAGGTCATTAGCCAATGTCCTGAAAGGGTCGAACGATTTGTCAATCAACTTCAACAGGAAAATGCCGACGAAATCTTTTTTATCGGCTGCGGGACTTCTTATTACCTTGCCCAAGCCTTAGCTTTTGTTTATTCTCAAAAACTAAAAATGAGAGCGTTTGCATTGCCGGCTTCAGAAATTTTATTTCATGAAAACGCTTATTTGCATGGGCCTTCCAAAAAGCTTTTTCATTTGATTTCAAGGTCTGGAGAAACGAGTGAAATGGTTGCGGCCGCTAAAAAACTAAAAGCAAAGGGATATCCTGTATCAGCGGTGACTTGCCGTGCATCAAGTTCTATGGCTCAAATGAGTGATATAACCATAGCTGTTAATGAGGCCGATGAAGAAAGTATTGTCATGACGCGGTCATTTACTTCAATGTTTATCACAATGGTCTATGCTGCAGAACAGCTGGCGGGCGCCGTAACTATTGACCGCCAGATTGCCGAAACGGCTGCACATACGATTGAACGCTGCGAAGAAAAAATAAGCGCGTTCATTCAAAATAATCCGATTGAAACATTTGTCTTTTTGGGAAGCGGAATGCTGTATGGTTTCGCAAATGAAGCGATGTTGAAAATGAAAGAAATGACCCTTTCCAATTCGGAAGCCTTTCATCCATTCGAATATCGGCATGGTCCAAAATCGCTTGTTTCTAAAGATGTGTTCGTCACATTATTTGCTTCACATGAAGCCTGTCATGAAGAATTGCAATTAATGAAGGAAATAAAAGAACTTCACGGCAAAGCGATGGTCATTGCAGCAAGCGGCAACAATCGTACTAATCTTCATGCAGAACTTGATTTTGAAGTGAGTCATTTGACAAATGAACAGGCGGGTCTGATTGGCTTAGTCATCGTCCAATTAATGGGCTGCTATCTTGCCGAACAAAAGGGGCTTAATATTGACAGCCCGCGGAATCTTACGCAAGTCGTTAAGCTGTAAGGAGGAAATGCCATGCCATTAGCAACGTTAAACGATGTTTTAACAGAATTAAAAGATAAGCCGGCAGCAATCGGTGCATTTAATGCTCATTATTTGGACATTATTCCGCACCTGATCAAAGCGGCTGAATCGCAACAGGCGCCGTTAATTATGCAAATTACAGAAGCTACGCTTCAAAACAGCGGTATAGACAATGTGATAAGCCTATCTATGCGGCTTATAGAAAAGTCTTCTATACCTATAGTGATTCATTATGATCATGGCAAAGACATAGACCGTGTTAAAGCCTGTATAGATGCCGGGTTTAGTTCAGTCATGTATGACGGCTCCAAATTGCCTTATGAAGAAAATGTTAAGCGCACAAAAGAAATTGTTGCCTATGCAAGGCCTAAAGGAGTGTCTGTTGAAGCAGAAATAGGTCATGTCGGCACGGTGTCGGGAGAAGGAGGCGATGCTTTCTATACCCATCCAGACAACGCAAGTGAATTTGCCCGGATCACAAACGTAGACGCATTGGCTGTTTCTATCGGTACTCAGCATGGCTTGTACAAGGATACTCCAAAACTTGATATTGAACGCTTGAAATCTATCCATAGAAAAGTAGACGTCCCGCTTGTTTTACATGGTGCCTCCGGTGTCCCTGATGAAGACATAAAAAAAGTGACCGCTTATGGCATTTGCAAGATTAATATCGCAAGTGAATTAAAAGCGCCTTGGGCACAAGCGATTAGAGATTTCCAAAAAGAAAACCCTGATGAATATGATCCAAGAAAAATTCTTGAACCGGCACACAAAGCTTATGTCAAAGCGGTAAAAGAAAAAATGTCTCTTCTAGGGTGGAATCATGCCGCTGTTAACCATTAATTTAAATCCTGCTGTCGATACGGTCTGCCGTGTTAAATCATTTAATACCCATCATGTTAATCGGGCTTATGAAGTAGTCAAGACAGCAGGCGGCAAAGGCAATAATGTCGCAAGAATTGCAAGAAGTGCTGGTGAAGAAGTTTATAGCCTATGCTTTCTGGGCGGCGCGAGCGGTGCGTGGATAGCTAAACAATTGACAGAGTCAGGCATTTATCCAGTAAGCGTAGAAGTTGGCGAGGATACAAGAACTTGTATCGCCGTAGTTGATGAAAGGGATAACAGTGTGACAGAGCTGTTGGAACCGGGACCTGTCATTTCACAAGAACAGCAAAACCGTTTACTTGACAAATTATTAGACTTGCTGCGCTCGAAAACGTTTGATTGCATAACCTTATCGGGAAGCTTGCCGAAAGGGTTAACGAATGAATGGCTGGATCAGTTATTTGCTGAATTATGTTCGCATGATATTCCTTTTATCGTTGATACGAGTGACAGCCGAGTATTAGATCTTCTGCATCATAAGCCGACTGTCATTAAACCGAATGTTCAAGAATTGGAAAGTTGGATGGGAACTGCAATAAGAGAAGAAAACGATATGATTCAAGCCGGGTATGATTTATGCCGCAAAGGCGCCAAAGCGGCGGTTGTATCTAGGGGAGAGAAGGGTCTCTTAGCCATCCGGAAAGAGTGTATTTATAAGGTCAGTGTTCCCAAAGTTAACCCGGTCTCAACAGTAGGAGCCGGTGATGCACTTGTAGCTGGGCTAGCTTTAGGATTTATCAACCAGCTCCCATGGCCCGAGATATTACGGAAGTCAGCCGGATTCGGAACTGCCGCAACATTAAGCTATACAACCGGAAGGATAGACAGCGGCTCGCTGCCATCATTAGTCAATCAAGTGACAATTAAAAAAATACAGCCAGTCTAAAGACAAGGCTAACTAAGGAGGTGATGTTCGTGCCTTATGCTTTAGGCGTTGATATCGGAGGGACCAAAATTGCAGCTGGAATAGTCGACGAAACAGGCAAATGCTGTTTTAGAACCCAGCGTCCCAGCATACCGTGGGACCGAGAAAAAATGTTTCGCCAAGTCGTCCAATGCATCAGCGATATCGTCAGCCAATCGGGCTGTCCGATCGAAGAATTTGAAGGCATCGGCATTGGCGTTCCCGGCAAAGTAGACATTGAAAAGGGCATAGCGCTTTTTCAAAATAACTTGGAATGGACCGATTTTCCGTTAAAGGAACGCATTTTAGCAGAATTTCCTATAAAAAAGGCAGTGATCGACAACGACGTTTATATGGCAGCTTTCGCTGAATGGGTGAAGAGAGGGCAAGAGCGCGAAACAACTTTTGTTTACTTAACGATAAGCACCGGTATTTCCTGCTGTACGATTCATAACGGTGCGTTCATTCGCGGCGGTGCGAGATTCGCTGGAGAAATCGGCATGCTGCCAATGGCAAAAAACGCGCTAACCGGGGGCTGTGAAGATCGTTTGGAAGCAATAGCCTCCGGACCGGCGATTGAAAGATTAGCGGCCGAAAAAGTGCTGTCTTCCAATAAAAACAAACATTTTTTAAGTTCTTCTGTAAGCGCTGTCAGAAAAAACTGCAAGGAAATCTTGATGGCATACAGAAATCAAGAGCCGCATGCTATGGAAGTTATGAGTAGAGTGACGGACAGCCTCGCCAATGGCATTTATGCTGTAGCCTGTATTCTTGACCCCGACAGACTTGTCCTGGGAGGGGGCGTAATCAATCACAATCCTGATTTAATTGGCGCTGTTAAAGCCGCGTTAAGATCATATCTCACCTCTGGGCAGGAGGGTTTTATTGATCGTATTTGTCTGAGTATTTTGAAAGGTGATGCAGGGGTGATTGGCGCAGGATTAAGGTGCCACGCGCATTTTTGATTAAATTGGAAAAGGTAAAAGGGGGAATGACGCTTGGGCTTACAAACAACCGCTCGGGCAGAAAAGCATTATTCGCCAAAGTTCGGCAGCATCGTCGCCGTTATGGCTGCAACTGTCGGTGTCATATATGGATACGATAATGGCTCGATCAGCGGCGCCTTGCCGTTTCTGACCAAGCAATATCATTTAACGCCGGCTCTGCAGGGTGCGGTCACATCAACAGCAGTTTTGGGCAGTATTATTGGCGCTGTTTTCGGCGGAAGGATTGCGGATACGATTGGCCGCAAGAAAATGATGTTATTGATCGCATTAGGCTTTACTGTCTTTGCGTTATTCAGTGCTGTTCCAGTCGGGATATGGTGGCTTTTGCCCGTTCGTTTTTGTATAGGATTATGCATTGGTGCATCCGTGGTTGCGGCTCCCCTATTTATTGCTGAGTTTGCCCCGGCAAAAATACGGGGTTCCCTTCTAGTCAGCTACCAGATAGCCCAGACTATCGGTATTATCGCAGCCAATTTTATCGATTTCGGATTTTCTTTTTCAGGAAATTGGGAATTAATGCTTGGCATTTCGTGTATTCCAGCATTTCTTGTTACATTAGCTCTTATCCCGTTTCCCGATACACCGCGCTGGTATTTAATGAAAGGAAGAAGAGAGAAAGGCATAGAAACGCTGCAAAAAATTGAACCGCCTGATAATGTTGCATCTGAACTTGCGAAGATTGATGAGGAATTAAAAATGAATGAAGGACGGTTTCGGGAAATTTTTCAAAAACGCTTTTTAAAGGCAGCGATTTTCGTCATTGTGTTCGGATTTCTTGTACAAATTACTGGCATTAATGCGATCGTCTATTACGCGCCTATCATTTTTAAAACCATCGGACTTGCAACCTCAACATCTATTCTATCAGCAGCTATTATACAAGTATCATCACTTCTGGCAGAACTCATCTCATTTTTTTTAGTAGATCGCTGGGGGAGGCGTCCAACGCTCTTGACTGGGATTGGAGCGATGGTTATGTCAAGTCTTGTAATGGCGGTTTTATTTTTTGCAGGCCATTTCGATGGGGCAGGCATATACTTAGCTTTCTTAAGCGTGCTTGTTTTCAATATGGGATTTAATTTTGGCATGGGTTCCCTCGTATGGATTTATGCATCCGAATGTTTTCCGGCGCGTTTGCGGGCTGCAGGGGCATCGGCTTTATTGACAGCCGACCTCATTGCCAACTTCGTTGTTGCGCAAGTGTTCATCAGCGCGCTTCATGCCTTTGGCGGCGGCTGGACGTTCTTTGTGTTTATGATTCTATCTTTGGCTGCCTGGTTCTTCATATTTATCCTTGCACCTGAAACAAAAGGACGGTCGCTTGAAGAAATTCATAACTATTGGGACAATGGCGGCAGTTGGAATAAATAGAGATTAAACTTCATGAAAGCACGCATTCTTTCAATGGGATTGTGTGCTTATTAAAATAGAAAGAGGTATGAGGCAAGTTAAAGGAAAATAGATGATATAACTTTGATATAGGGAGGTCTGCAAATGAAAAAACTCACAGCCGCATTAATAGGTGCCGGCGATAGAGGCGCGCATGCTTATGGGCCGTATGCTGTCAGCTATCCAAATGAATTGCAGTTCGTTGCTGTATGTGATCCTAACGAAGAGAGAAGCTTCAGGTTCGCGCAAACCCACCGAATAGCTAAGGAACGGATCTACAGCTCGTGGGAAGATATTTTTGAACAGCCAAAATTAGCGGATATAATGGTGATCTGCACCTTGGACCGATTGCATTTTGAACCGGCCATTCGCGCTTTGGCGAAAGGATATCATGTCCTTCTTGAAAAGCCGATGTCCCCTGTTCCAGAAGAATGTATGAAAATGGCGAAAGCGGCGGAAGAGCATAACCGGTTATTGACCGTTTGTCATGTACTCAGATATACACCGTACTGGTCGGCAATGAAGAGAGTCATTAATGAGGGGAAAATTGGTGGCATTATTTCCATTCAACTCAATGAAAATGTCGGTTATTTACATATGGCTCATAGCTTTGTCCGGGGAAATTGGAATCGTTCCGATGTTACCAGTCCGATGATTTTGCAAAAGTCATGTCACGATATGGATATTTTATCGTGGTTGATTGGCGAACCGTGTTTGCGGGTCAGCTCGTTCGGGTCTTTAAATCATTTTCGGAAGGAAAACGCGCCGAAGGGATCAGCGGCTTATTGTTTGGACGGCTGTGAGGTTTATCATGAATGTCCATTCTATGCACCGGGATTTTATTTGGATGAAGGCCGCAATTGGGCAAGGAAAATAACCGAAGACACCTCCCGTGAAGGTATTATTGAAGCGTTAAAGACAGGGCCATATGGAAAATGTGTCTATCAATCTGATAATAATGTCGTTGATCATCAAGTCGTTAATTTAGAATTTAAAGGCGGTGCGACTGCGGCATTTAGTTTGTGCGGATTAACTCATAATATCAGTCGAAACATACAAGTGATGGGTACGAAAGGTGAAATTCGCGGTGATATGGAAACAAATTGTTTTATGGTATATGACTTTTTAACGAAAGAAGAAAATGAAGTCCATGTTCATGCACCGCAATCTGGGCACGGCGGCGGAGATACGGCACTGATAAGAAGTTTTCTTCATGAAGTGCGCCATTTTCAAGGTCATCAAGGTCTTACGTCGGCCCGTACATCAGTGGAAAGTCATTTGATGGCTTTTGCGGCTGAAAAATCAAGATTAGATAATGGCAAACCGGTGAATTTGCTTGAATATAAGGACCAGCTTTTACAAAGCTTGTAAGGGAAAACAGTTAAAAGCAAAGAGGAATTTTCGGAATATCGAATACCGCTATTTAAATTTTGGGAATAGCTTGACATTTTAAATGTTAACAATTATGCTAAACGTAACAATGACTTAATATGAGCGGATGACGGTTGTGGGAGAGTGCATTGAGTAAGCCGCCGAAGGAGCAAGTTCCAAAAAGACCCTTGGAACCAATCTCTCAGGCAGACGAACCGCAGCGGGACGCATCTCTGGAGAGCGCGTATGCGAAATACGCCACCAAAGGGGAACTCTATCAATCATAGAGTTAAACTCTCAGGTACAAAGGACAGAGAAGGGTAGAGAAAGCTGCACTGCCTTTTTCTGTCCTTTTTTATGCATATAAAGGCAGTGGAGCGTCTTGACTTTCAGAGTCGAGGAAAGTCTGCGTCGATTATCGGGAATATTCTAATGACTATCAAAAAAATACGAGGAGGCGTAAAAATGAGTTTAAAACAAAATGATTCAATCATTTATGAAGCCATCGAAAAGGAGAATCATCGCCAGCATCAAACCTTGGAGCTCATTGCATCGGAAAACATTGTCAGCCAGGATGTATTAGAAGCAATGGGCAGCGTGCTGACCAATAAATATGCGGAAGGCTATCCGGGAAAGCGCTACTATGGCGGATGCGAATTTGTTGATATCGCAGAACAGGCAGCTATTGAACGTCTAATTCAGCTCTTTGATGCCAAATATGCCAGTGTTCAACCTCATTCAGGCGCTCAAGCCAATCTCGCCGTTTTTTATGCGCTGCTTCAGCCGGGGGATAAAGTGATGGGAATGAATCTTTCACATGGCGGCCATTTAACTCATGGAAGTCCTGTCAGCATTTCTGGAAAATGGTTTGAAATTGTCTCTTACGGGGTTCGCAAAGATACGCAATTGATTGACTACGATGAACTGGAAAGCATTGCGAGAAAGGAAAAGCCGAAATTAATAATCGCAGGTACAAGCGCATATCCAAGAACGATTGATTTTAAAAGGTTTAAAGACATTGCCGATCAAGTCGGCGCTAAATTGATGGTCGATATGGCGCATATTGCCGGACTTGTCGCAGCAGGTCTTCATCCATCACCGGTGCCTTACGCTGATGCAGTTACCAGTACAACACATAAAACTTTGCGCGGACCGCGCGGCGGCTTTATTTTAACTAACGATGAGGCATTGATTAAGAAAATAAATAAAGCGGTGTTTCCGGGGATTCAAGGCGGGCCCCTTATGCATGTTATTGCCGCAAAGGCAGTTGCCTTTCGCGAAGCCCTGCAGCCGAGCTTTAAGGTCTATGCCAAACAAATTATTGAAAATGCAGCAACGCTTGGCGAAACATTAAAAAATGAAGGCGCGTCCCTTGTCTCAGGCGGAACGGATAATCATATTGTTCTTTTAGATTTGCGCCCTTGGCATTTAACCGGGAAAGAGGCAGAAAAATTATTAGAAGCAGCCGGCATAACAGTTAATAAAAATACGATTCCGTATGATCCTGAAAAGCCGTTTGTGACGAGCGGTATCCGCATGGGAACAGCTGCTTTAACGACACGGGGCATGAAGCAGGATGACATGGTGAAGATCGGGCAAGTCATTGCGAATGTCTTAAAAAACAAAGGAGATGAGGATGTTCTCAGTCAAGCAAAAGCAACAACAAAAGCCATTTGTGATGCTTATCCATTATTTCAACAGCCGGCGCATGTATAAGAAGGCGCATTAGCCCGGTGCACGAAAGTTATTTTGGCATAGCCGGTTCAATAAAGCTCTTCAACAGCGGAGAGGGCGTCGGCAGACAAGTTGAAATAAAGGTGTATGGCAAAAATGCCTTGAAAGAAGGTGGGATTCAATGGTTATAAAGCTGACGGAATCAGCATTGAACAAGCTCAAAGAACAAATCATGACAGAAAAACAACTTCCGCGGATTGACGCCGATGTTAGAGGCGGATGCGGATTATCCGTGAACTTTACGCTTGTCTTTGATGAACCGCGCCGAAACGATGAAATAATTAAATTTGATGGCATTCAAATTCGCATCGATCGATTTACTAAACGTTATTTGGACGAAGAAACACAAATTGATTATAGCCATGAACACGGCTTTTTCACAGGAGAAAGTTTTGCATCAAGCGCGTGTGCCATTGAAATTGATTAACTGAAAGTATAGGCAGCGCTTTGTTAAACCATAAGCAATAAAAAGGGCTGATCAAAAAGACGCTTATAAATGCCTTTTTGAATCAGTCCTATTTGTTATAAAAGCCAACGATAGAATTGATATATCAAGAACAGAAAGACTGCATAGCCGAAAATAGAATAAGTATGGTTCCAATCGGCACTATGAGCGAAAAAACCCCACTTTTCGGCGACGGCTTCAATCAGGCTCACTAATAAACTTGCCAGCAATATAAATACGATCCTTAGAAAGGGATGCAAATGTTTGGCGATCTGTATATATACCGCTGTGAAAGCCGGCAATATGAATAGTGTAAAAGCTATATTAATAGTAAACACATCCGGGAGGGGTCTTATTGGAAAAGCATACATTTTTTTGCCGACGAATATTAAATCCAAATAAGTCCCGATTAAAGAAACAAGGGAGATCGTTGCAAACAGCGCTCTTCGTTCATTTTGATTCTTCTTCTTCCCTGAGGAAAGCTTTTTTTGCCATAATCGTAAGTTCGATTTTTTCAAGCGTTTTACAGTATTCATTATAAATCTTTCCATCGGAATCAACTTCCTTGCCAGTAAGGTATTCAATCACATGCCAGTCATTAAACCAATCCCCGCTTTCTGCTTTTTTATGATTAACATTTGCCCAAGCATATTTTAAAGGCGGACTGTACAGCCGCTCTGCTCCTTTTCTTAATTGGCAGTTTTTAATGCGGCGCCTATAAAGCCCGCGGGGGAATGACTCATTAACATCATTAAATAAATGCGGCCAGTAGTCTTTTCTGGAACCCGTATGCGGATGGTCTTTTGCCCAGTGATAGGCGCCTGATAGAATGTCTTTATGCCGAAATAAAAGGGCGTACAACCTTTTCCCCAATAAAATCCGCTCGTGGACGGACGTGAAATGTCTTGATGTTTCGCCGACAAGCAAAGCTTTTTTGCTTCCTTCTTCATAATAAGGAAAAAGAATATGGTTAAAGCGAAAAAAGTCATAAAGTTTAAAACCGACAGTGCTTAAAACAGCTTTTTTAAAATAGTTATTCTGCATCACTCTTTTTTCCAAATAATGTTGTTCATTAATAATGGTTGCAATGCACAGCGGATACGGGTCGCGATTTTCCCAAAAATAATTCCACATCGTTTCCATAAAGGTTGAAACATCGAAAAAAGGGAGAAGGTAAAACATTTTTTTATTCCGTTTAAGGCACTGTTCATACAACAAAAACTGCGGGTAAACATCTTGAAATATCAGCCAGTTGCCGCGCTCCAAAAAGGAAAAAAAGACACGCTGTTCATCTTCGGACAACAGCTTCGTAAACAGCTCCCCTTTTAAATCGGTCATATTCCAGCCGCCGTTGCGCGATACCATATGTCCAAGAAATGCCCAGTGGATGTCAGGATGCTGGAGGTAGAAGTTAAAATAGGCATGCGTTCGCGTGACGTTGTTTTGATTATATTTCTCAGTCTGTTTATTAATAAAGTGAATCAGCTTTTTTTCCTCTTCAGATAATGAAATTGCCTGTTTGGACGAAACCTTTCCTTTACTTTTCCTCTTTAATTCTTTTTTAACGTCTGAAAATGAATACAGCAAAAACGGCATCATCCCTTTGCGATTGGCCTTATCCATTTCATTACTTTATGAATATTTGCGCTTAACAGCGAATATGAATACAAAGATGTATTGATATGGAATGTCAATTTTTTAAAGTTTTAAGAAAGGGTTGATGATGTGATGCATCAATTAAACACTGAAATCAACCGTATGACCCATCAGTTAGTAAGGGAACAAGAACGTGACGGATCTTGGCATTACCCTTTTGAAACAGGCATTTCTACAGATTGTTATATGATTATCTTATTGCGGACATTAGAATTAGATGATGAAGTTTTGATTAAACAGCTGGCAGAACGCATTCTTTCTAAGCAAGCGTCCAATGGATCATGGAAGCTGTTTTATGATGAGGGAGACGGCAATTTAACGGCAACGGTTGAAGCGTACTATGCGCTTCTATACTCAGGGTATTTTGATAAGCAAGATCCGCAGATGCAAAAAATCAAACACTTTATCCTTTCCAAAGGCGGGATAACGAAAGTTCATATGTTTACGAAAATCATGCTGGCTATGACGGGTCAATATCGGTGGCCGTTTTTTCCGGTTTCAGTTGAATTCATGCTTCTGCCCCATTCATTTCCTATTAACCTATTTGATTTTTCTGTATACGGGAGAGCTAACATTGTACCGATTCTTATTCTCGCAAATTACGAGTTCAGCAAAACTACCGAACAATCTCCTGATCTGACAGATTTGTTTTTAAGGAGAGAGGAGCGCAATAGAAAGGAACGGTTTTTTGCAGACGAGCGCGGCGTTTTCAATACGATTGTCGATGCAATTAATCAAGGCATTGATAAACTTATCGGACTCCCGGAGCATCTGCATGCAATGGCTTTAAAGCGGGCTGAACAATATATGCTGGAGAGAATCGAGCCGGACGGCACTTTTTACAGTTATTTCAGTTCAACTTTTCTCATGATTTTCGCTTTGTTGGCCAGGGGGTACTCCAGCAGAGATTCACTGATTATGCGTGCGATTCAAGGGTTAAAATCAATGATTTGCCGAATTGATGGACACATACACTGCCAATATACAACGGCAACGGTCTGGAATACAGCATTAATGAGCTATGCTTTGCAAGAGGCGGGCGTTCCTTACACTTCAGATGCGATTCGGAAAGCCAACCAATACTTGCTTTCCCGTCAGCACGTTAAATATGGTGACTGGGTCATTCATAATCCAAACGCAGCGCCGGGCGGGTGGGGATTTTCTAATATTAATACCATCAATCCCGATAATGACGATACAACGGCCAGTCTGAGAGCGATTCGTACTGCCGCGATCGAACAGGCCGATTACCGGGAGGCATGGGATCGCGGGATTGACTGGGTGATTTCAATGCAGAATAATGACGGCGGCTGGGCGGCATTTGAAAAAAATGTTGATAAAAAAATACTTAACTTACTGCCGGTCGAAGGAGCAAAAGATTTGCTTACCGATCCATCGACTGTCGATTTAACTGGCCGTACGCTAGAGTTTTTCGGAAATGACACTCAGTTAAATATTCATTATTCAAGAATTCAGCGCGGCGTCAACTGGCTGTTAGGCAGTCAAAACAAAGACGGTTCATGGATCGGAAGGTGGGGAGTCTATATATACGGTACGTGGGCGGCTGTTACGGGAATGCTGGCTGTCGGGATTTCACCGCTGCATCCTTCCGTTCAAAAAGGTCTGAAATGGCTTTGCGCGATTCAAAATCCGGACGGGGGCTGGGGAGAGTCTTCAAGAAGCGATATCGAAAAACGATACGTCCCATTAAAGGCAAGCACACGAACCCATACTGCTTGGGCGCTTGATGCTTTGATCAGTGCAGAAAACAAAGCAACACCGGAAATAAACCGGGGGATAAAGTTCCTAATCGAACATAAAGAGAAGGATTGGACAGCTTCTTATCCGAAAGGGAGGGGGATGGCAGGCGCATTCTATATCGATTATCACTGTTATGAATATGTCTGGCCTCTTCTGGCATTGGCCCATTATAAAAAGAAATTCCAATAAATACAGGGGATTGAGGTTCAGCATGAAATGCCTTTGACAATGACCTTCCGCATCATTTAAGAATAAGCGGGAGTTTTTTGTTTATAAACCCGTTGGCGTACCTTTTCTTCTAAATGAATGTTTCGATGAATTTAAGATTCGTGTAAACTAATAAATAATGGACTTTTGTATTTATGTATACAAAAGCCATGCTTTTTAAAAAAAGCGTATTGATGGGAAGGACGTATGATCATGTCTCATACAAAATTTAAAAGACAAGCAGTCAGCGATGCGGCCTATCATAACATCAAGCAGAAGATTATTGATTTAGATTACAAACCAGATCAGCCGCTGAGCGAAGAGATGCTGACGGGTGAAATGAATATCAGCCGCACGCCTCTAAGACAGGCCTTGCATCGGTTAGAGCTGGAGGGGTTGATTAACCGGCGGGCAAACGGAAGAATTGCTGTTGCCTCGGTAACTATTGAGGAGGCTGAGGAAGTTTTCAAGGTTCGCGAAGTGTTGGAAGGCTTAATCGCAAAAGAGGCCGCTCAACATATATCCTCAGAACAAATCGAAAAATTGGAGGAAGTGCTTGTAGTTATGGAACGGGCGGCGGAAAAAGGCAAGAACATCAGCCTCATTCGTCACGGCAGTGAATTTCATCATATTTTATATACAGCTGGGAGAAATGAGACAGCTCTCCGGTTTTTGGAGCAGCTAAACACGCGAATTGAGCGCTATCGCCGCTTAGGCGGTTATTTAAACCCGCAATATGTTCCGATGCTGCCTGTTCAAGAACATCGGGAAATTTACAATTGCATACGGGAACATCATTTGGAAGAGGCGGAAAAGGCTATGCGCGCACATATCAGGCGGAGCCTGGCATTGACCAAAAAAACATTGCGAAATTATTTCCATCCCAATGGCGCAAAGGAAGATTAATTTTAATTTTTTTAATTGACACTCATTTTTGAAGTGTATACAATTAGACTAGGCGGTATAATTGTATACAATTATACTTTTTAAGAAGAAAGCGGTTTAAATTGTCCTATTTTCTGAATTGACAAAAGGGAGGAACTTGAATGTCTATTGAACAGGATTATCGCCCGGGTCTTGAAGGTGTCATTGCAAGTGAAACAAGTCTTTCATTTCTTGATGTTGATGCAGAAGAAATTGTGATCCGCGGTTATGATTTGATTGAACTTGCCGAAGAAGTCAGTTATTTGGATGTTGTTGGATTATTGCTTGATGGAAAGCTGCCGAGCCATCTGGAGCGTCAAGCAATAGAGAAAGACCTGAAAGAAAATGCCGATATTCCTGAAGCTGTTATGACAATTTTGAAAGCCCTTCCAAAAGAAACCCATGCCATGGATGCGCTTCGCACAGGCATTTCTGCTTTAGCCGGTTTTGATTCAGAGCTTGATGATCGGTCAAAGGAAGCTAACCGCCATAAAGCCATTCGCCTTTTGGCAAAAGTGCCTGCTGTTGTTGCTAACAGTTATCATCTTAAAATGGGCCGGCCACCAGTTGAACCGAGAAAAGATTTATCTTACAGCGCCAATTTTATATATATGATTACAGGAACTGAACCGTCGGAAAGCGAAGTGCAGGCGTTTGATCAGTCATTAATGGTCTATAGTGAGCATGAAATGCCAAATTCAACATTCGCCGCAAGGGTTATTGCTTCGACACAATCTGACATCTATGGTGCATTAACCGGCTCTGTCGCTTCCTTAAAGGGAACATTGCACGGGGGAGCAAACGAAGCGGTTATGAAAATGCTTCTGGAAGCCGGCACTGTTGATCAAATAGAACCATTAATCATGAAAAAATTACAAAATAAAGAACGGATTATGGGCTTCGGACACAGGGTATACATGAAGAAAATGGATCCGCGCGCACAGTTGATGAAACAGGCATTGTTGAAATTGGCTGAAGAGAAAGGCCGCCATGATCTTTATGAAATGTGCGAGATCGGTGAAGATGTGATGCGCCGAGAGAAAGGGCTGTATCCGAACCTGGACTATTATGCTGCACCTGTGTATTACCTTTTGAATATTCCGATTGATCTTTATACACCGGTCTTTTTAGCGGCACGGACAGTTGGCATCAGCGCCCATGTTATTGAACAGCATGAAAATAACCGTTTGTTTAGACCGCGCATTCGTTATACTGGACCGCGCAATCTTCATCCATAACCGGAACTTTTAGTTAAATTTAAAATATTGACATCTTGTAAATGGAGGCAAAAAAGTGATGACTCGTTCTGTTACACAAACACACCCAACAAAATCAGAAGCCTTTGATCAAGTTTTAATAGAAACGGCGCATTATGTTATTGATCATCAAATCGAAAGCAAGGAAGCGTATGATACGGCGCATGATGTTCTATTAGATACACTCGGCTGCGGACTGCTCGCGCTTCGCTATCCGGAATGCGCGAAGCATTTGGGGCCGATTGTGCCGGGGACAGTTGTCCCTAACGGCGCTCGTGTTCCCGGTACACAATTTGAATTGGATCCGGTTCACGCCGCTTTTAATATCGGATGCATGATACGCTGGCTAGATTATAATGACACATGGCTTGCCAAAGAGTGGGGGCATCCTTCAGACAATTTAGGCGGGATTTTGGCTGCAGCCGATTATATCAGCCGGACACGCGCGGCTGAAGGAAAACAGCCGCTGAAGATGAAAGATGTATTAACGGCAATGATTAAAGCTCATGAAATCCAAGGGGTTCTCGCTTTGGAAAACAGCTTAAACCGTGTCGGTCTGGACCATGTGCAGTTTGTTAAAGTGGCTTCAACAGCCGTTGTCACAGCGATGCTGGGCGGTAATCGAGAACAAGTGCTTAACGCTTTGTCCAATGCTTGGATTGACGGCGCCAGTTTGCGGACTTACCGCCATGCTCCAAATACCGGATCCCGGAAATCCTGGGCGGCAGGAGATGCAACGAGCCGGGCAGTTCGCTTAGCTTTAATGGCGGTCAACGGCGAAATGGGTTATCCAACGGCCTTGTCGGCTAAAACATGGGGTTTTCATGATGTTCTATTTAAAGGTCAGGAGATTAAGCTGGCACGGCCTTTTGATTCTTATGTTATGGAAAATGTGCTGCTGAAAGTTGCTTATCCGGCTGAGTTCCATGCGCAAACAGCAGCTGAATGCGCCATTCAATTGCATCCGATTGTCAAGAATTGTCTTGATGAAATTGATAGAATCGACATCACAACGCATGAGGCCGCTATCAGAATTATTGACAAAAAAGGTCCGCTGACCAATCCTGCAGACCGCGACCACTGCATCCAATATGTAACGGCTGTCGGTCTTATTTACGGCGATTTGACGGCTGATCATTATGAAGCCGATACGGCGAGCGACCCGCGGATTGATGCATTGAGAGATAAAATGGTCGTTACAGAAAATCCTCAATACAGCAAGGATTACCTTGATCCTGAAAAACGCTCTATTGCCAACGCCGTTAAAGTTTACTTTAAGGATGGCACGTCAACCGATGAGGTAGAAGTCGAGTATCCGATCGGCCACCGCAGACGCCGCAGCGAAGCGATTCCTAAATTGATGGAAAAGTATAAAGAAAACTTAATGACGCGCTTTCCGTCGCAAAAGTCGGAACAGATTTTGGAACTGACAATGGATAAAAAGCGTCTTGAAGATACGCCTGTCAATGAATTTATGAAACTGTTTGTCATCTAAAGAATGATATTGGAGGAACAGATAAATGTCATGGTTAATAGACAAAGTATGGAGCCAAGCTGAATTAGCCGAACAATTTCTTAGGCGCATGAAGTCGCCGGAAATTTTAAAGATTCCCGGCACCCACGACGGCATGGCCGCTTTGATGGCCAGAAAGGTTGGGTTTGAGGCGCTTTACTTATCCGGCGGTGCCTATACAGCAAGCCGGGGTCTGCCTGATCTGGGGATGCTTCATTCCGAGGAGGTTGCCGGCAGGGCGCGTGATTTAGTAAGGGCTGCGGGTCTCCCTGTATTGGTTGATATTGATACTGGGTTCGGCGGCGTGCTAAACGTTGCCAGAACGGCTAGAGAGATGGTTGAAGCAAAGGTCGCGGCCGTTCAAATTGAAGATCAGCAGCTGCCGAAAAAATGCGGTCATTTAAACGGCAAACAGCTGGTATCAGCCGAAGAAATGATGCAAAAGATTAAAGCGATTAAAGAAGTGGCGCCTTCTCTGGTTGTCATTGCACGCACCGATGCCAAGGGCGTTGAAGGCATGGATGCGGCAATTGAACGGGCGAAATGCTATATTGAGGCAGGCGCGGATGGCATTTTCCCGGAAGCCTTGAATAGTGAAGAAGAATTTCGCCAATTCTCCAGAAATATTCATGCGCCGCTTTTAGCTAATATGACAGAGTTTGGCCGGACACCGTACTATACAGCGGAACAATTTGAGTCATGGGGTTTTCAGATGGTGATTTATCCTGTCACTTCAATGCGGGTCGCGGCAAAAGCTTATGAACGAGTTTTTACAGAAATTATGGAGAAGGGCACGCAAAAAGATTGCCTTGACGATATGCAAACAAGGAAAGAATTATATGAGGCGATTAAACATTATGATTATGAAGATTTGGACGGGAAAATCGCAAAAACAGTCTTGCCTGAAATAGGCAAGTAAGCATTAAAAGCCGGGCCGGTGACATGGTGCCCGGTTTTTCATTGCTTATTGTTTCTGATTGTCGCTGCTTTCAAGTTCGAGCTTTTCTCCGCCGATCGATAAGTAAGAATAAACTTCACAATCTGGTTTTAAATTGATTAACCCTTTGATATAGGGTTTCACAAGATCTTTAAAATCTTCGCTGACGCCTTTTTCCTCAAGGTGACCATGAATGTATAATTTCTTATCGTCAAATAAAAAAGACATATATCCGACCGGTTTACTGTCTTGGTCAATGATATTTAATATTTGCGCCTCTTGTTTGATTAATTCGGGCGAAAAGTAAATTTCCATGAAAACAACCTCCTTTGCTTAATCTGCGGCGACTGTGCTTCTCGGAAGCATAGCCGCTTCTTTATCGAGACCTAAGCCGTTTGGAAAGGATTTATCTTGTCGTTAACTTTAATTTTTGAAACAAAGATGTTGTTGTTTCTTCCGTCGTTTGGTTTTCGCTGACATGAATAAAAAGCAGCGTCAATATCCCTGACAGCAAAGTTAATGCCGCGGTGCAAAGAAACATGCCTGACCTTGACCAGCCCATTAACCAGCCATAGATCGGCGGTCCTGCGGCAACGCCGATAAATCTCACAGAGCCGTATAATGATGTCACAAAACCGCGGAGCTCTTTATTAACGGATCCTGTAATAAAGCTGTTTATACATGGCAAAACCAAGCCGGTGCCAATACTGCTGACCGCAAGAATTGAAATAAAAGGAATCAATTTGCTGAAAAAGACTAATATCGCAAATGAAAGCGTCATTAATAATAATCCTGCCACAATCAATATCTTCATCAATTTTAGTTTTTTCATGATCTTTGCACCGGTAATATAGGAAGTTGTTGTCATAAAAAGCAGCGGAACGGCAAGAATGAATCCTTTAAGCAAACCATTGATGTGGTATCTTTTTTCCAATATATCAGATAAATAGAATAAAATGCCGAATAACGTTAATAAACAAGCAGTCCCTGTAAAATAGGTGACGATTAGCCATAATCCCTCATGTTTAAAAACAGAAAATAATCCTTTTGTGTATGCGCCCGGTGAAAGGGGCTTCGTACTTTTGGCCTTTTCTTTAACAAAAAATAAAGTAAGGAGGATAGAAATAAGACAAAACACAGGAAATGCAAAAAAGATGGCATACCAAATAATCAATGCCAAGAGTGAACCTAGAATCGGTGAGACGACTTTTCCAAAACCGTTGGATGCCTCAATGATGCCGAGGACTTTGCTTTGTTCGCCGCCTTTGAATAAGTCTCCTGCCAATGCCATGGCAATATAGGCAGTGCCAGCGCCGCCAATCCCCTGAATAACACGCCCGATTAACAGCCATATGTAAGCATAATCGCCAAACCATGCCGCGGCAGATCCAGCCAGAATGCCGCCGGCGCCAAACAGGATTAAAGAAGGGATAATCACGGCTTTGCGGCAAAAACGGTCTGATAAATAGCCCATAATTGGAATAGAAATAGCCGCTGCAGCTGAAAATGCCGTAATAACCAGGCTTACTTTGAACTGTGATAGATTTAAGACGGCTTTCATTTTCGGCAAAATGGGAATCAGCATAGAATTCCCCAACACCAAGATCATCGGGATTGATCCAAGAGCTGTAATGGTCAGACCTGTTGGTTTTTGCTTTGACAAGATATACCACCTCCCTTAATAATGATGCTCTTTTAGCATTTCTAATTTTTAGCGTTCTATTCATATGCAAATGGGCACTTTTTTAGTTTCGATGCATAACATACAGCATACTTTAGGGGAGGTGCTGAGTCGTTGGGCGAGTTAAGATTGCCTTATAGAACAAAAAAGAACCGAACATACGGCATTACTTCAATTGTTGATTTCGGGATTCCTTTGGGAGAACTCAAGAACATTTTATCCGATTATCATGAGTATATTGACATGGCAAAAATCGGCATTGGATCAGCTTATGTCACACCTCATATCAGTGAAAAAATTAACATATATCAAGCGTTTAATGTTATTCCTTATTGCGGAGGAACGCTTTTTGAGAAATTTTACTCGCAAAATAAATTGGATAAGTACTTGTTATATTTAAAGGATCTCAATGTAGATTGGATAGAAATCTCGACCGGGATTTTAGATATTCCGCTTGAAGAACGTTTGGCGCTTGTTCAGCGGTTAAAGAAGGATTTTAAAGTGATTGGCGAGGTCGGTTCTAAAGATACTCAAAAAAAGATGGCCGCTCCTGATTGGAATCATGAATTAACCGCCTTATTGGATGCAGGCTGCCAATATGTGATTACGGAGGGGAGAGATTCAGGAACAGCCGGTATATATCGAAGCAATGGCCAAATTAAAGAAAACTTAATTTTTGATGTGATTCAAAATGTTGATTGCAAAAGAGTTATTTTTGAAGCGCCGCATGCGAAGAGTCAGATGTTTTTTATTAATCAAATAGGTGCAAACGCCAACCTTGGCAATGTCAAAATCCATGATGTATTATTATTGGAAGCCCAGCGGCTCGGTCTTCGTTCAGAAACCTTTTTTATGGAGGAAAAAGCCGATGCGGCTTATGTTAATTAGGCATCTGCCGACTGAATGGAACGAGAAGGGCCTTTTACAAGGAAAAAGAAACACAGCCATTGATGAAAAGTCATTGATAAATCAGAAGGCCGGCATTTGTCATAACAAAAAAATCCTTGAGAAGTTTAAGCCGTTTGATTGTGTACTGGCAAGCGAATTATTAAGAACTCAACAAACAGCTAAAGTTTATGGATTTGACTTTCATGCAGAGCCTTTATTAAATGAACTGGATTTCGGGGAATTTGAAGGAACGGAAAAAGAAACGTTCGTTCAAAACCATATAGACTGGCTCTCTCATCCTAAGAAGCTGATATTAGGGGAAAGTTTGGCTGATTTCGAGCATAGAATTTTCCAATTTATTCAATGTTATAGGAAATATGAGCAAGTGTTAGCTTTTGGGCATGGTTCGTGGATCAGAGGGCTGATTTCTATTGTCAATTATGGTGATATTAATCAAATGAATAGAATAAATGTTGATAATAATGAACTGATCCTTCTTGAAGTGCCTTCCTTTATTGTTCATTAAGAGAGAACAGTGACAACTGGCTTTCAGAAGACGATGGCAAGGGGAACATTCGCAAACATATTCTATTAGCTTAACTCCCGTCATAAATTTGAATGACTAAAACGGGACGCGGACAAATATAATTTAATAACCTTATTCCATTTCTAGCGGCGGGAGTTAAGCGGACGATGTTTAATAGAGAAATGAAAAGGTTTATGATGCTGACAATTGGGGGATTTGTTCAAGGGTTAGGAATGGCCCTTTTTCTTTTCCCGCATCATATTCCATCCGGCGGTGCAGCAGGGATAGCTGTTCTGATGAACCATTTATTGCCTTTATCTTTAGGGTTTTCATTATGGCTGAATAATTTTTCAATGCTGTTTCTTGCGTTTAAATGGTTTGGTTATGCTTGGACAATAAGGACGATGTATGCAGTTACAGTAACTTCTGTAACCGTTCATTGGGCGGGCTTGTTCATTGACATGCCTCATTTGCATATCGCATTGGACATACTATTGGGCGGCATACTCTTTGGCATCGGTGTCGGCATTTTAATAAAGTATGATGCATCAAGCGGCGGTATGGTTGTGCCGGCATTATTAATTTCTTCATCACGGCATTTGCGGCCGGGGCAGACGATGTTTTGGATTAACCTATCCATTTTCTTACTAACCGCTCTTGTTATTGATCTTAAAATTGTTATCTTTGCGATCATTTGCCAATGGTTTTCAACAAAAGTGATTGATTTGACTAATCGGCGGTCTTTATCTGTTTAAGGTTCAAATAATCATAGGATTTTCTATGAGGATGAATTGATCTTAATTTCGATGACCGCCTCATATGCTTTTGGCGAAAATTATGCTATCTTGTTAATGAGAAAAAAACATATAATTAAAGCAGACATGACTTGTTTATTTAAGCGAGATTGGCTTGGAAGAAACGCCTTCAGTCGATTTTGATTAAATAGTGTCTAAAAAACAGCTGTAAAGCTGGTTTTTTTGTGCAAAGATACAATGCTGATTTAGGGGAAAATGTTATGATTCCTTTCCGTTAAGGCAACGATATTAATGAAAATATGGGAAAAGAGGATTATCAATGTCAAGATTACAAGCAGGAACCATTCACACCTTGAAAGTTGCACGCCAGGCGCCTTTTGGCTACTTTTTATCAAATGGCCAAGAAGATGTGCTGTTACATAACAATGAGTTAAAAGAAGGATTTGATGCAAGCGAACCTCAGACAGTTTTTTTATACCAGGATCATCAGGGAAGGCTGTCAGCGACGATGACGATTCCGACCGTTCAAATCGGAAGTTATGACTGGGTTGAAGTCGCCGGGGCAAAGCGCCAATTAGGGGTCTTTGTTTCAATCGGCATCAATAAAGATATCCTGATTTCAAAGGATGACCTGCCTTTAATAGAAACATTATGGCCAGCCAAAGGAGATAAATTGTATTGCACATTAAAAAATGATAAAAAAGGCCGCTTATTTGCAGTGCCGGCGACGGAAAATGTGATGCGTGAAATCGCTCATCCCGCAGCAGAAGATGATTTTAACAAGAATATTCACGGATATGTTTACCGGTTAATCAAGGAAGGTTCTTTTATGATGACTGAGGAAGGATTTCTCGGTTTTATTCATAAATCCCAAAGGCAGGAAGAACCGCGCCTCGGCCAAAAAGTCGAAGGAAGAATTATTGAAGTTAAGGAAGATGGGTCTGTAAATGTTTCATTATTAGGCAGAAGCCATGAATCCATAGACGACGATGCGGAAAGGATATATCGTTTCTTGGAAGGGCGCGGCGGAGCAATGCCTTATTCTGATAAAAGTCTTCCCGAAGACATAAAAGAAAGATTTGGCATAAGCAAGGCGGCTTTTAAACGCGCTTTAGGCAGATTAATGAGAGAAGGTAAAGTATACCAAAAAGAAGGCTGGACCTATTTAAAGAAATAAGGGTTCCATCATGTTAATATCAAGTCCTGGAAACTTGTCGATAGGAGAGGAAATCATTTCTCTTCTATCGGCAATCAATAATTGCATTTTTCGACAATGAGAAAGTTGCGCCAAAAGGAAATTTGCAGAATTTGTTTGTAAATCTCTCCAAAATGAAGCAATGTTGTGATATATTTAACTAGTAGAATTTATGAAAGCGTTTTAGGAGGGTGCAGCATGATTGAACAAATGATGCGGAATTTCTTTTTGTTCTTAGGGGAAAACAAAAAAATGACGAAGCTTGCCAAAAAGTACGGTCTTAGTTTAGGGGCAAGCCGCTTTGTAGCTGGAGCAACGCTTGAGGATTCTCTTGACGCTCTCCGTAAATTAAATAAAAAAGGATTTTCGATAACGCTCGATCACCTTGGCGAGTTTGTTGATAACGAAAAAGAAGCCAATGAAATGACGGATCATTGCATTGAGGCCATTGAATTTATAGATAAACACAATCTCGATTCGCAATTGTCGCTGAAAATCACATCAATGGGGCTGGATATCAGCCGTGAGCTTTGCATGAAAAACATGCGCCGAATTATGGATAAGGCGAAACAGCACGGCGTTTTCGTTACAATTGATATGGAAGACCATTCCCGATGCGGCGTCACATTGGAAGTATTTAAAGAATTGAAACAGGAATACGATAACATCGGGACAGTGATTCAAGCTTATCTGTATCGGACCATCGATGATCTTAATGAACTAGATGAATACCAACCGCGGCTTCGGATTGTTAAGGGCGCGTACAAAGAACCGGAAGAAGTGGCATTTCCAAATAAAAAAGACGTCGATCAAAATTTCAAAAATTTGATTCAAATCCATTTATTAAGAGGCCGCTTCACCTCAATTGCTACCCATGATGATGAGATCATCCGTTTTACCAAAGAATTGGTTAAGAGGCACAATATTCCGAAAGATCAGTTTGAATTCCAAATGTTATATGGCATTCGTCCTGAACGCCAAGAAGAAATCATTAAAGAAGGTTATAATATGCGGATTTATGTACCATACGGCGATGATTGGTACGGCTATAACATGCGCCGCTTAGCCGAACGTCCGGCAAACGTTGCTTTTGTGCTTAAAGGCATTATGAAAAAGTAATTTTAAGTCTAAAAAAAGGAGATTATAGTAATGGCTGAAAAGAGTATTATTGAAAATACTCCTGAGCCGCGCACGAGAATGAATCTTGCTGAAGATTTATGTAAACTTGGCTTGGCATCCGGAATGACCGTGATTGTCCACTCCTCGATGAGTTCAATTGGATGGGTCTGCGGCGGGCCTGTTGCTGTTGTGCAAGCGCTGATGGATGTTATTACGCCGCAAGGAACGATCGTCATGCCGGCGCAGACCACCCATTATTCTGATCCTGCTTGCTGGGAAAATCCGCCCGTACCAACTGCTTGGCATGAAAAAATAAGAAAGGAAATGCCAGCATTTGAATCGGAAATCACGCCGACATTAGGAATGGGAGTGATTGCAGAAACTTTCCGGACTTTTCCGTCTGTTTATAGAAGCAATCACCCGGCTTATTCATTTGCAGCGTGGGGGAAAGATGCTGAAGCAATCACCCATAGCCATTCGCTTGATAATGGGTTAGGAGAAAGGTCGCCTCTTGCCCGTATTTACGAAAAAGACGGTTGGATTCTTATGCTTGGAACCGGCTATAATACGAATACCTCTTTCCATCTTGCCGAGTATCGGTCAGGCGTCAGAAAAGCCATTCAAGCCGGAGCCCCGATAATAGAAAATGGCAAACGGGTTTGGAGCACCTACCATGATATTGCATTAGATGAAGAATGTTTTCAAGAAATTGGAGATGAAATGGAAAAAGTGATTCCTGTAAAACGGGGAAAAGCCGGTTCAGCACGCTCCTATTTATTCCGTCAGCGCGAGGCTGTTGATTTTGCAAAGGCATGGCTTATCCGTTCATGTTCAAAATAGATGAATGATTTTTCAAAGCGGTTCAAGCGTCTTGTCAGGCGCTTTTTTTTGTTTAGAAAATATTCGAGCGATATCGTCAAAGGCTGCAAACGTGCTTTTTATAAATCAATCATTTCAGAAATGACATATGATATATTTGGATAAGTGATCCTTTTCCATTTGCCGAAGAATGCTAGAAAGCAGCATAACAATGATTTTGTCCTCTGGTGCGGCCAATGGCTTAGAACAATTTGACTAAAGGGTTTTAAGTTATTGTTCTCGAAATATTAAATAAACCATGGATGCCTCATTCAATGTTTTAGTTGATTGTAATAGGCTCAAATGGTTCCGGAGGCATTCATCTTATAAGGAGGGTAAAATTTATGCCTTTAAAAAAATATGGTGTGCTTAAAGGAAAAGCGATTGACTCAAAGCAAGGCAGTGACAGCAGTCCCCATTACCAAGTATTAATAGAGGATGACCAGGGTACAAAATATCGGATTGCCATAAATATTAAATCGCAATCATCCCCTTCAGAAGTTTTATATTTTGTCAGCGAAGATTTTAATTCAGGCGACATTACAAAACTGCCTCATCTAGAGACTGGCTTTACAGAAATTAATCATAATCATCCGGATATCGCATTGGATTATATACGCGGAAAATTATTCGATCCAAAGAAAATGATCCCTCTTCCTGCCAATATTCCTGGTCCTAATAACGATTTAAATGACAAAATTAATCATTATTTTCAAGAAGCTATAAATAAAAAAGCGGTTGTTTACGCGTTTGGCGACAGATGGGGTCCTGAAATGGGGCAGCCGGATCAATATTTTAACTTTATGCCCGGCAACGGCATTCACGACATACACATGAATCAAGGCAATGTGGGGAAATGGCAGCAGGATAACGGGACATGGCAAGACGGCGGTGTCTTAATTTACTTTGAAGAGACTGGCAAGTGGGTTGGCATGTTTTTGGCTTTTCAGTCTCAATCGTGGTGTACAGATGACCAAGGGAATGCGACGCGTCCCGTTGAAGAATGCAATTATAAAAATTTTGACCAAAAAAGGCGTCAAACAAACGAGAAAAGCAAAAAATAGAATCTTAAGCAGGCAGTAGGCTAAGCTTACTGCCTTTATATTTCAGCAATAAATGCTGCCGCGTCTTAAGATGACTCCCCTTAACAGGATAATAGCTTTGTAAGGTCGAAGTAATGTGTATGCCTGATAGAAAAAATCTAAATGCCATGTCATGTATCGTGAAGAACGGTTAAACAGGCTTATTTTTTCAATTCAGCATTGATCAGCAGAGGGGACGTATATGCAGAAGATATTATGTTTTTTCTTGGCGCTATCCATCTTCATCATTGGTGTTTCTGGAAAAAGTCTGGCAGACGGACAAACAAATCAGCAGAAAAAAATTGACCAGCTGATTACTAACGATATGAAAAAAGGCAAAATACCCGGCTTAGCAGTCGTGATTATTAAAAATGGCCAAACGATATATAAAAAGGGCTATGGCTATGCGGATATGAAATCTAAAAAAAGAGTCTCGGGAAGCACTAAGTTTCAGTTAGCTTCTTTGACGAAAGCATTTACCGGGCTTGAAATCATGAGGCTCGCCAACCTTGGATTTATAAATCTGAATGACAGCGTATCTGAATATATCTCTTGGTTTCACGTTAATTATAACGGCAAGCCGGTACAGATAACGGTTAAGGAACTGTTGGAACAGTCCAGCGGCATACCATCTGATGACATTCTGAGAATACCTGTTTCGACAGCCGATGATGCTCTTGAAAAGGGTGTAAAACATGTTGCTGGCATTAATTTAAGCAGTCAGCCAGGCGAAAAATTTATTTACTCGAACATCAATTTTAATATTTTAGGCCTTATCATTGAGACAGTAACTGGAAAAAAATACGAGGATGTGATGCGGCAGGCCGTTTTTCATCCTTTAGGGTTAAACCATACATCTGTAAGGACGACACCGAATCCCGATCATATGACTAAAGGATATAAAGTCAGCTTCTTGGCGCCGCGGGAATACTTTAAGCCTGCGGATAAGAGCATAGGGCCGGCGGCGAATATCATTTTAGACAGCCGTGATATGGAACGGTGGATGGCTATTAATTTAGGATTAGTTAAGATACCGGGATTGCAGCTGATAAGTTTATCTGATGATAATAAATTTCATTATTTTGCAGGCTGGATGTTCGATCCGGATGAATCAATCATTTATCACAGCGGGAATTTGCCAAACAATTCAGCCTATATTTTATTGGAACCGAAGAACAAAAACGGGATAGCCGTTTTAGCCAATTCAAACTCTCCTTATACGAGGGCCATTGCTAAAGGAATCGATAACATATTACACGGCAAGGAAGGCTTTGGAGAATATAAAGACGAATTTGTTTATGCAGATCGAGTTAGCACTATTGCAGTGATTTTCTGCTGTCCTATGATTTTATTATTGCTATGGCGGCTGGTGACAATAGTAAGACAGATGCACCAAAAACAAAGGGTATATATTAGAAATGGTCTTTCTTATTGTACAATCATTGCTGCCATTATTTTGATCGCTGCGATTTGCCTTACTGCCTATAGGCTGCCAAGTTTGGTTTTTGGAAACCCTTATTGGTCTTATGTTAATGATTGGTATTCCAGTGCGGTTAAGTACGCGGCCACATTGTTTGTGTGTTTCAGCATTTTATTAATTACCAACTTGACATTAGCCATTAACACGAAACAAACCAATCAGTCATTCTAATATGCTCCCCTTCCGGCAGACAGATTAAAATAAAATCTGACTGCTTGAAGGGGAGTAAACTGTATCTGTTTAACAAATGATTGAAGCTTTAATCGGGATCTTATATTGTCGCGGCGTGTGAAGATTTGATTGGCATCTGGCATGCTGATTATGATTTCTTATTTCATTGCTTAGAAGACGGCAATGGCATTAAAAATCTTATCTAGAAAGTTGTTTTTGCAGGGCTATGGATATAGGTTCTTAACAGAATAAATACCAACCCTGCTATTAACGATAGAAATCCAACTAATACGACATATTGTGTGCCTAATTCTGATATAAATAATCCGCCTGCAGCTGAACCAATTGTTGTTCCTAAGTTAGCGGACGTTAAAAATAACCCATTGGCGAAATCAGGAGCTTCAGGAGCCGCAGACATCATCCAATATTGATTAATATTAGCCCCTGTTCCAGCGGATATTCCCCAAATTAAGGTAATGACTGCCATAGGTGCGGTAAACTGTCCAAATAGGAATAATATGATGTAAACAGCTCCCAATACAAAAGGATACGCCACTACAGATTTGACGGCACTTTTAGTCAGGAGCTTCCCTGCGGCTATGTTTCCAATAATATTGGCTCCGCCATATATGACTAACATTAAACTAATGGTATTCGGGGATATTTTCGTAACAGTTTTCAGATATTCAGCAAGGTAACTATAAACGCCAAATATCGCTGAATTGATGCAAATGACAGCCGCAACGGAAAGCCAAGTATGTAATTTCTTTAATACTGATAATTGTGCACCGTAAGAAAGTCTTTCCTTAACGGGCATAGATGGTATAAATAATAATGTAGCAATGAATGCTAGAGCATTGACAACTGCAAAGAATGCCATCGCCGTTTGCAAAGAAGCTGCACTAGCAATAAAACTTGCGATTGGTACACCGATGACCATACCCGCAGATACGCCAATCATGACTTTAGAAACAGCTTTTGGAGCTTCTTCCTCACTCACTGTGGCGGCCGCTGCGGTAAAAGCCAATGAACAATAAATGGGATGAAAAAAGGCTGGAATGACACGGGCAAGTAATGCAATAGTAAAGTTAGTTGTAAATATGGAAACAATATTTCCTAAAACGAAAACACCGAGTACGAGCAACATGACCTTCTTTCGATTTATGCCCGAAAACAATAACGGCATTGTTGGACCTGATACTGCAACAATAAGGGCAAAAAGACTCACCATCAAACCTGCCTTTGATACACTGACATCAAAGTGGCCAGCAATAGAAGGAAGTATCCCAATAATACCCATTTCAGTATTTATGATACCGAAAACGCCTATGGCTAATATAAATATAATCAAATGATTTCGTTTTGCCAAAATAACAACTCCTATCTTAGTTGTGTCAAATTAGGCTGTCTCGTTTTTTTGCAGGTGCAGGGATCGAACGCGAACATAAAATTCCTGTCTTATCGACGAGCCGCAATCACTCGTTTTGCTCCTTCTTGTGCAAGCTTCATGGCAGGCGTTTCGCCAATTCCGCTTGATGCACCCGTAATGACAACAACTTTATCTTGAATAGAAGACATATTAGCATACATCCTTTCTTACTGTTGTTTTCATCCTTTGTTATTTATTCTAGATGCGCCTTTTGCGTATGCCAAATACTTATATCTTATATCAAGATATGCTTGATGGGCATTTTAGAAAATGTATATACTAAAACATTAAAGGAGGCGTGTGATATGGAACTTAGAGTTTTGCGATATTTTCTTGCTGTTGCAAGAGAAGGAAGTATGACGGGTGCTGCTGATTTTTTGCATATTACACAGCCAACCTTGTCAAGACAATTAAAAGACCTTGAACAAGAGTTGGGGAAGAAACTATTTATTCGCAGCAGTCATAGTATCGTTCTTACCGTTGAAGGCATGCACCTTCGAAAGAGGGCAGAAGAAATTATTGATATGGCCGATAAATTAGAGGCAGAATTTAATTGCATGGAAGAAACAATCAGTGGAGATGTTTATATAGGCGGCGGGGAGACAGACGCCATGAGACAGATTGCCCGGGTAGTTAAAGAGCTGCAATTAAGCTATCCAAATATACGGTATCACCTTTACAGCGGAAACGAAGACGATGTGACTGAACGGCTTGACAAGGGATTGCTTGATTTTGGTATTTTAATTCAACCCGCCAATTTATCAAAATACAATTATATCAATATCCCAACCAAAGATGTTTGGGGCGTTGTTATGAGGAAAGACAGCCCTCTTGCTCTCAAAGATGCCATTCGGGCAGAGGATTTATTAAATGTTCCGTTGATCTGTTCACGCCAGGCTATAAAACAGACCTTTTCAAAAAATGAATTTGCCGATTGGTTTGGTGAAGACTTTGATAAATTAAACATAGTGACGACATACAATCTTGCATATAATGCCGCCATTATGGTTGAAGAGGGGATTGGTTATGCAGTCGTTCTGGATAAAATAGTGAATACGTCTAGTGACAGCAGCCTTTGTTTTAGACCGCTAAAGCCGAGGCTCGAATCTGGCTTAAATGTTGTTTGGAAAAAGCATCAGGCTTTTTCCGCAGCTGCTGATCTATTTTTAAAAGAAATTCAGGCCGAATTTTCAAAGTCTTGATCAGATGTATAGGAAAATCTCGCAAACATATAATGAATGGTGTGCCATGGCAGAAAAAGCAGGTGATCGATTAGAAGGTATTGCCTCACGCCCATCAAGCCACCCCAAAAATGAAAATAACGCTATTCATTCTGTAAATAACGGAAAGGATGGTGTTTATTTATGTATGGCGAGATTTCAGTTGGCAAATGATTTTAATTTTAAAATGTCACAAGGATATTAGCATTATAGGTCGAAATGAGTATTATCTGTATTTTTCTTGGTAAACACTCTTTAGCAAAGCATTTGCTGTGAAGTCTGAACGATCTATATACGGGGGGATTGGCGTTGAGCACTAAAATCAAGGAAAGCAAGTATAAATCGGTGTTCGGATGGGACGGCGACAACGGGTTAGGCGAAAGGCTGATCAGACGCATCCTTGATGGTAAAAAGACAGCGACATGTGCGCCTAAGGAGGCCTATACTAAAGGAGAGTTAAAAGAAACTTATAAGTCAGCCGGCAAAGTCGTTACAGTCTATGACAAAGACAACCAACCCCGATGCAATATTAAAATCACTGATGTTTTTGAAACGACTTTTGGCAGCCCCGATCTTCGCCTAGTGATAGGGGAAGGATACGGCACCAGCATTCAACAATTTCAGGAGGATCATAGACAAGCGTGGAAAGATTATACAGAAAATGGCTTTCGTTTAAATGATGAGACGATTTTGGTTGTTGAATTGTTTGAATTAGTGAAGGATTGAAAGTTTTGGAAGGCTTTTTTTAAATCATGCAAGGTTAAATCAAGCCGCTCATAAAATGCTGTAAGGGCACTCAACAATAAGAGTGCTTTTTTTCTTACAAATTTGTAAGATAAGTCACGGAAATTGTAATCAAAATAAATGGAACACGTACATACTCTGAATTAAACTGAAATTATCAAAAGACGTTCAACCTTTAGAAAAGAACATAAGGAGTCTCACATACCAAAAAAAGGGGGAGCTAATATGCGGCGCTTTTTTATAAGCTTATTTGAAGTTTTAATCATTTTGACGGTCATTTTTGCGGGCGGCGGTTATTATGTTCACTCTAAATCAGAAGGGCTTCAGGCTACAGTAGATAATATTAATTCAAAAGTTAAAGCAAAAGATTACTTTGCTGCGGTGGATAATCAGGGAGAAAAGATCAGCGCAAACCAATATCGCTATCAATTTAACGGCTATGATAAAAATGGAAAACATAAAAAAATTACAGTTATCGCGGATAAAAAGCTGAGAAAAGGCATGTGTTTGAAAATTTATACCAAAGGGAATGAAGGAAAAGGATGGTATAGGGTAAAAGAACGTACAATTCCTCACAAAGCGATGCAAAAAATGAATGCTTCATAAACGTTCCTATTGTTTTTCTATATTGTGCACCTGTAATATTGAGAATTTTATAGCGAGTGACTATAATGATCATGTAGAATGTAAAAACACGATCCGGTTGGTAGTCCGGATGCATCATGATTATGATGTCAGTAACCTTCCCCTCCTCGGGATGTCCATCATTCTACGGATTTTATTTAGAGGAGGGAATCGTTGTGATATTGACGATTTACTATGACGGTCAGTTCTGGGTCGGTATTATTGAAATCCGCGAAGGCAGCAGGTTAAAAGCTTACAGGCATGTCTTCGGAGCGGAGCCGAGCGATGCTGAAGTGCTTGAATTTGTTAATTCCCGTTTGCTGTCTATCATTCAAAACAGCGGACAGGATGGGGTCAAAGTCAATAATAAAACCCAAAAGAAAATAAACCCTAAGCGCTTGCAGCGTCAAGTGGCTAAAGAGATGAAAAAGCAAGGCATTTCAACAAAAGCCCAAGAAGCGATCAAAGCGGATTTTGAGAAGAGAAAACAGGAAAGCCAATTGCGCCATAAAGAACACCGTGAAGCATTAAAAGAAAAGAAATGGGAAATGAAAAGGCAAAAGGCTAAGCAAAAGCATAAGGGAAAATGAAAAAAATCCCCTCGTTTTACTTCAAGGTAAAACAAGGGGGATTTTTTAATGCGCCGAAATCGTTAAGCATCGATTGATGACTGATTTTTATATTGTTTTTGTCATTCATTTCATTATATTAAGTTATAATAGGTTATGGCGATGTATAAATAGTTTTTAATCATAAAAGGAGGAGGAGCAGTTGCGCAAAATTTTCATCGTATTGCTGTCATTATGGATGTTTATTCTTATCGCAGCTGGATGTTCGCCAGACAGCGAATCATCAGAAAAGCAAGCTGATGCAAAGACAAAGAACAACCGTGAATCAGTGACACTGACTATTTCAGCGGCAGCCAGTCTAAAAGATGCCCTTGACGATATTCAAAAGTCATTTGAAAAAGCTCATCCAAACGTTAAGCTGAAATTCAATTTTGGCGGATCAGGTGATTTGCAAAAGCAAATAGAACAAGGGGCTCCCGCAGATCTTTTCATATCGGCCTCGCGGGAAAACTATGATCAATTAGCTAAGAAGGGGCTGATTAAGGAAGGCAAAAGTTTATTAGCCAATAGCCTTGTGCTTATTACTCCTGCCGACAGCAAGGTTTCGATTAAAAACTTTAAAAATCTAAAGAACAAAGACATACATAAGATTGCCATTGGCATACCGCAGACAGTTCCGGCCGGGGAGTATGCGAAAGAAACATTGCAGCATTTAAATATATGGAAAGCCATTCAGCCGAAAACAGTGATGGCTAAGGACGTCCGTCAAGTTTTGTCATATGTAGAAACAGGGAATGTTGATGCAGGCATTGTTTATAAGACAGATGCTTTAACATCTAAAAAAGTTAAAATGGATGCAACCGCAAATCATTCAGACCATTCAGCCATTTTTTACCCTGCAGGCATTATAAAAGATACGAAGCACCCTAAGGCGGCCAAAACGTTTTATGATGCTTTGCAGGCTGGCCAGTCACAGAAAATCTTTAAAAAATATGGATTTATTGTTTTAAGCAAATAAAGGCCATACAGCTCTCATTCTTTTTGAATGGGAGCTGCCGCTTTTTCTATCGTTCACCATGCGCTTATTTTAATAAAATAGAGACTTTAGGTTTTCTGATTTAGAAACGGCCGTTTTCTTATGTATGCGATGCATAATAATAGCATGGGGTAAAATAGCATCATCACATACGTATAGGGTACGAAAGAAGTATTAAGAGTGCTGGTTAATGATTCGAAATGAGGAGCTATCCATATGCTGAATAAAATAATAAGCAAGCCAAGGGGCAATACAACCCGCCGATATTCAGAAAGATTCAGCCATTGGCTGACACCAAAAGACAGCGCATAAAGCCACATGGTTAATTGACAAAATCCAACCAATATCCATATGGCCATCACAATGCCATCTAAATGTTCAGCAAAGTCGGCAACGCTGATGTACGAGGCCGCCGTATATACCGGGAAATTAAACTGCTTTGTAATATCGCCTAATAAAAAGAGGCACACAAAGTTCGCGATAACCATGGTCAGCATCACCGTTAAGACGGAGACGCTGCCCCAACGAATGGCCTTTTGTTTATTTTGCAAAAATGGAAACAGAAATGATATATAAATGAACTCAACAAACCACTCGTTTATAAATACTGCACTTTTTAATGACGGTTTTAAACCGTTTTCCATTATCGGCAGCATATTTTCTGGATTTAATTCCGGGATAATAAAGATAACCATTAATAAGAAAAAAAGAATAACGATAGGAAGAAAAATTTGTGTGCACCTGGCTATCACTTCGATGCCGCTTAAAACAGCAAAGGAACAAACTAAAATAAGGCTTCCCATTAAAATATAGATAGGTGTATAAGTGAGAAACACATGGATAAATTCCCCGTATTCCCTCACAATAATGCTCATGTCGTATATGAGGCGAAACAAGAAGAAGAAATTGAAGACAGCCCCCAATACTCGGCCCAGTATCTTTTTAGTGGATTCTATGATTGTTGTCTTTGGATAAATTTTATACAATTGCCAAGCAATAAATAGATTAAGAAATCCTATTAAGGCACTCCAAATGGGTGAAAGCCACATATCGCGTCCGGCATACTTTGCGGCAATTGAAGGCACTAACAGGGTGGATGTTCCGCCGACCATAAAATACATCATCAATCCCATTTGAAACGTTGAAATTTTCCCCTCTTTGTTCAAATATGCCACTTCCCTGTTTTTTCAATAAATGGATAGTATATTTTATATATTATCCAAACTAAGAAAAGGCATACTTACCGAACGTCTTTTTAAATGGGCCGATATCGGGGTTGCCTGAAAGAGGCGGCAAATAGGATGGCGCCGAATCACTTTTGTTTTGATCATATCAGCGGCGGTTAATAGGCTGCTTATTTGCCTAAAAACATCAATCTGATAGCCGAACTTGAACAAATAATAATCGCGATAAGATTGCCGGAGAATGCGATAACACGGGACGGGCCTTTTTTTCCAAAGTAGGTGAGGATGATGCCTATGACTGGCGTTGTCAACAAAATCCAAGTAACAGACGGGTTGAAATTGCTGAAATAGAAAAGAACCATAGGAACAATAAATGAAATGATGGATACAATATTGTACCCTTTAGCCTTGATGGTCATCACGTCCTTTGTCGATTTTTGACTTGAGGTAGTATTCTATATTAATCATATAAAAGACTATGTTTACCGTGGTAACAACTATATAACAATTAGTTAACAATAAAAGTAATGATTGTCATAAACTATTAAAATAAACCTATAACAACATTGTTAAAACAAGATATTTTTTATATATTAACGGCGAAATTTGTCAATTGTAAAGAAACCCCAACTTTTCCCGGGGATATAGATAAGCTATTTATCCGCGATTTACCATAAATTCCGTTTATATGATCGGCCTTCCAAGCAGGATGTTAATAAAATTTTGGTCTAGTTTACATCATCATGCTTCTTATAAGAACAAAAGGACAGGCATACATGACATTTGTCATACCTGCTACCTGACACTTATATCTTTTACAGCTTGAGCCTTTTCTCTATTATAGAGATAATGGCAATTTGCTTAGTCATTCCATTAAGGAGGAAAATATGAGTGAACGTAAACAAGCACAGTTAAGAAAAAATATCGCACCTTTTGAAAATCCAGATAAAAAATCAAGTATTAAACAATTAATAAATACAATGCTGCCTTACTTTCTGCTCTGGTTTCTTGCTTATCAAAGTATATCAATTTCACTTTGGTTAACCTTTGCATTGGCGATTGTTGCAGCAGGGTTTCTTGTTCGGATCTTTATTATTTTCCATGACTGTACGCACCGGTCTTTTTTCAAAAGCCGGAAAGCAAACAAAGCTGTTGGTACGATGACAGGAATTATTACCCTTTTCGCCTTTGAAAAGTGGAAACGCAGCCATTCCATCCACCACGCGACGAACGGAAATTTAGATAAACGCGGCACTGGTGATATATGGGTGATGACAGTTGATGAATATCTTTCAGCTTCTTTTTGGGTCAGGTTGTCTTACCGGCTTTATCGCAATCCGCTTGTTTTGTTTGGATTAGGGCCGTTTTATCTTTTCTTAATAGAGAACCGTTTTAATCGAAAAGGGGCAAGACGCAAGGAACGTCTGAACACGTATTTAATCAATTTCTCGGTTGCCGTCATTTTTGCTGTTTTAATATGGATAGTCGGCTGGAAAGCTTTTCTTATCATTCAAGGCACAATCCTTTACGTATCAGGGGTGCTTGGAATTTGGTTATTTTATGTACAGCATCAGTTTGAGGATTCCTATTTTGAGAATGAAGAAGAGTGGGATTATGTGAAAGCTGCTATAGACGGGAGCTCGTATTACAAACTTCCGAAAGTTCTTGAATGGATGACCGGGAGTATTGGATTCCATCATGTTCATCACCTGAACCCAAAAGTGCCTAACTATAATCTTGAAAAAGCTCATCAATCTACACCATCGCTGCATCAAGTAACAACAATTACGCTTGCTTCTAGTTTTAAATCGATACGTTTTCGTTTGTTTGATGAGGAAAACAAGTCGTTTGTAAGCTTTAAAGAGATAAAACCTCTTCTTCGAAAAACAAAATCGCCAACACCCAAAAATAGGCAGAGCATTCAAGAAACATAATTTGGGTCCCAGCCCTTCAATTTGTATTGGAGGGTTTTTATTGCAGGGTACTCGCAAACATGATTCTGCTATAATAGAAAGTATATTTTCACTTAAATATAAATTGTGGACATCTATGTTTTGCAACAAAGGGGGCTGCTATGCGGAATTGGTATCATATTTTTCCAAAAAGTATGGGTCTTAGCGCTTATGTATGGATTATATTTTGTATTTTGCCTTTCTATTTTATTTTTAGATCCTCATCACTATTTGAAATGACATTCGGCATTTTGATGATATTGTTGTTTTTCATCGCCTATCGGCTGTCTTTTATTACGAATAATCGGCTTGTTTATTTATGGGTGAGTCTGGAGATGGCAATAAGCATTTTCATGACTTTGTATTTCGGATATGTTTATTTTTCACTTTTTTTAGCCTTTTTTATCGGCAATATTCAAAATAAAATTGGGTTTTTCTTGTTGTACGCGGTTCATCTCCTTACTACAATTGCCGCGATTACTACCGGTTTTGTCATAGAAACTGAAATGTATTTTTCGCAGCTTCCGTTTATTATAATCAGTGTCGTAGGCGTTATATTAATGCCATTCAACATGTATAATCGAAACAACAGAGAAAAACTAGAAGGACAATTAGAAGACGCTAATAAAAGAATTTCTCAACTGATGGTGATCGAAGAACGTCAGCGGATTGCACGTGATTTACATGACACACTGGGACAAAAACTTTCACTTATTAGATTGAAAAGTGATTTGGCAAGGAAATTAATGTATGTCAATCCTGATACAGCCGCAAATGAAATTTACGATATCAACCAAACAGCAAAGACGGCATTAAATGAAGTTCGTGAGATGGTTTCCGATATGAGGGGAACGAAACTGAAGGATGAAATCATCCGAGTTCGGCAAATTGTGGAAGCTGCACAAATGGATTTCGGTGTTGAAGGGGATTTAGAGCTCGCCAATACATCGCTATTCATTGAGAATGTACTAAGCATGTGTTTGAAAGAAGCTGTAACCAATGTGATCAAGCACAGTCAGGCAACATCCTGCCATGTCAAGATGAAGCAATCGGCTGATGAATTGCTTATTGAAGTACATGATAATGGCGTGGGTATTTCCGATAAAATAGATTCTTGCAAAGGGCACGGCCTTTGCGGTATGAGAGAACGCCTGGAATTTGTCAACGGCAGCTTAGAGACCATATCAAAAAATGGAACGACACTTATTTTTCGTGTGCCTCATTTTATAAAACAAACAAAACAGGGGTGATTGGGTATGATTCGCATTGTAATTGCAGAGGATCAGCGATTGTTGCTGGGAGCACTGAGATCCCTGCTTAATTTGGAAAAAGATATGGAAGTTGTCGGGGAAGCGAGGAACGGGGAAGAGGCCTTAAATTTAGTAAAGCAGCATAATCCTGATGTTTGTATTATGGACATTGAAATGCCAGTAAAAAGCGGACTTGATGCAGCTGAAGTATTAAAAAATGATCCTTGTAAAGTGATTATCTTAACAACATTTGCCCGGACTGGCTATTTCGAACGTGCCCGAAAAGCGGGGGTAAGCGGCTATTTACTCAAAGACAGCCCTAGTGAGGACTTAGCGAATTCAATCCGTATTATTATGGATGGACGCCGAATTTATGCTCCGGAACTAGTTGATATCGCCTACGGGGAGGAAAACCCGCTGACTGACCGCGAAGAGCAAGTGATTAAGCTTATTGCCGGCGGGAAAAACACAAAGGAAATTGCAGGAGAGCTTAATATTACGACCGGTACTGTCCGAAATTATATTTCAGTTATTCTTGACAAGCTTGATGTAAGTAACCGGATTGAAGCTGTTTCCCGGTTTAAGGAGAAGGGCTGGTTTAAATGAGCATCTGCTGCCGCGATAAAAAAGCCGGGTAAATTAAAAAAGGTCTCCCCAATCTTGGGAAGAACCTTCTTGTCAATCTTTACGCTTTTACAACGTTAGCAGCTTGAGGTCCGCGGTTACCCTGTTCAACGTCAAAAGTAACAACTTGCCCCTCATCCAATGATTTAAATCCATCGCCTTGAATGGCAGAGAAGTGAACAAATACGTCCTCTCCGTCTTCAATCTCGATAAAACCGAACCCTTTTTCTGCATTAAACCATTTAACTGTACCTTTGTTCATGTTTTTTCCTCCAGGTGCTTAGCACACATTATATTGTACTATTCCTGCTCCCACATAATTATTCAAGAGGATAATGACTTGTAAAAGTTATTTCTTCTATCATTAATTATATCCGAACAACAATAATAATTTTTATTATACCACATTTGAAATAAAAAGATACTGTATTTCAAAAATAAATCGGAATTTGAATGCTTTCTTGAATTTCGTTTGCTTTTCATCATGCTTTCGCATCATTATGCGGCCATCCCAATTTTTTGCTAACGGCTCAGGAGATCATTTTATTGAAATTATTAATAATAAATGATAAAATTTTTTATTTAGATGTTTTGTGGTATACTTAAGATGTCTTAAATTTGGAGGTGGTCAATTGTTTCAAGTTGGTGATTACATTGTTTATCCTATGCAGGGAGTAGGAGTTATTGAAGCAATAGAAGTAAAGCAAATTCAAGGTGAGAAACAGCAGTATTTTATAATAAATATGCTAAAAGATAAAATGCGTGTTATGATTCCAACTGCAAAAGTACACAAATCACAGATTCGCTTAGTTACCGATATGGCTGCGCTTGAAAACATTTTATACATTTTTCATCATGGTCTAACCGATACAACTCTTTCAATGAAAGAAAGATACAAGATTAATACTGAAAAACTTAGAACAGGCAATATGCAAGAAGGGGCTGAAGTTGTACGCGATTTAATGAGGATAAACAAAAATAAATCACTTAATTCAAGTGAAAAGCAGATGCTGGAGAACGCAAGAGAGATTTTTATAAGTGAACTGGGTTTAATTAGGGGTATCACTGAAAATCAGGCAATAGATTTATTAAGCAACGAGGTGGGATGAGTATTTTGTTGCAATTTTTAACTTTCGCGCTCTTATGTAAAAATAGCTTAATCACTTAAACTATATTACGGTATAGGGTGTTTTAAATATAGTTATAATTCTATAAAAATGCAGCTTTTAACACCCATCGCAGCATAATTGATCATTTACTAGTTATTCATCGAGTGTTGGCTTATTCGTAGGAACTCAAACTGGATGATGTAAACAAAGGGTACAGACCCGTTAGGATCGAGCAATACCGAATACACATCTTGGATAGGCATGACGAAGGAATAAAAGGGCTTATGACCCGTTGAAACATGGGAGGGATAGCCTTAAGGGGCAATGTGGAGAGTGCGCGCAAATATGGAGTTGAATGGAGGTTCCTTCAATCTCCTCCGTTTCCGCATGCCTCCATGTAGCCAAAAGGTTCAAAACTCATTCATTTATCGATTATTGTTCTTACAAGTGGTTTGAAATCCTGCGAATAAGTGAGCATTTGGAGGATAAACGCATCTAACTGAGGGAGTTTACATAATCGTTCTTATAAGAAAGCAAAACCGGTTCCTCTTATTTTTGGGGAATCGGTTTGTTTGTTAGTGCTGCTTAACGTTTTGCTCCACCCTTGACCATACCATTATTAAAAAGAACCAATAAGATAATTAATAACGAAAGGAGGTAATAAAATGGGGCATAAATCAAGTGCTTTTGATGATGATTGTTCAGAACACTCAATTTTAAAAAAATCTGAAAGCGAATGCGCCGGAGTCGTTAAAGGTTTAGCTCCGACAGCAGCTTTTGGTTTCCTTCCTGTTACCGATCTGCTTTTATCCCCTGTTTTAAAGACAGACTGCGTTCATGTTTCTCCAACAGGCGGTCTGTTTGTAGAGGAAGACGGTAATTATCTTGTTAAATATTCAGCCCGAGGAGTTTTAGCACCAGGAGGACCGCCTGTCATATTAACCATTTTTGCGGACGCTAAATTTTTAGGCAGTGTGATTATGGGAAACCCAACTAGTGTAAACTTTGTGAATTTCGCTAAAATCGTTCATCTCAGAAAAGGTGATGAAGTATACGTTTTAGTCAATCAAGGTGTGGTGATCTTACAGGGAACTTTAACAGTTGCAAAACTAAAAGGTGAAAGAGTATACGATAAGCCTAATCTTCTGAAAAAGGAAAATTGTGAACTTGAGTGTCAATTCAAAGAAAAACATGACGATAAAAAGGGATGCGCTGGTGTAGTAGCCTTTAAAACTGTTGGTCCCTTTGCATTTGGAATGTTATCTAATCCGATCATCTTGCCGCTTACAAATGGTGTTTTATTGACAGATTGTGTTCGTGTTTCTCCAAAAGGCGGCATCATTGTAGAAGAGGAAGGAGACTACCTTGTCCACTTTGCAGGCAGGGTTTTAGGCATTAACAGCAGTCTTTCAATTTATGTAGACTCTAAACTTTTAGGAAACGTTCAATTATCTGGTGGTTCCGATTTAGAGCTTGCTAATTTTGCTAAAGTTGTCCGACTAAAAAAAGGAGATACTGTTTTTGCTTCATTTCTCAGTGGGGGCATTTTTTTATTTCAAGATCTAACATTAACAGTAGCTAAACTCAAGTAATTTAGAGCACTGGTTTATATTAGGATATTAATTAAATTAGAAAATGCGTTAAGGCTTTTTAAATCCTTAACGTGTTTTGCTGCATAAATTTTTACGCTAGTTGACATAAGTTTACTTAGCGGAACCGCTGATAAAGAAGAAAGCCGAGGTACTGCACCCCGGAAGTTAGGGTAAAAAATCTAACTTTTGGGGGTCACCACCTTTTTTTATACTAGTTATTGAGAGTTGCCCTGATATTGTTTAAATAAGATTATTGCCCCAAAATTGCGGCTTTTTGTTTTTCTTTTTGTTATTGAGGTATATGCAAGTATTAAAATATGAAATTTTTAGGGAGGGATAAATAAAGATGATGTTCTTATTAGGATTTTCTACGTTGGGGTTAATCATAACTGCCCATATTTTTGTCCGACAACTGGCTTCATACGTTCAAAAAAGAGATGATCTATCTGAACGTAAAAAACGTCTGCTTATGGCCGGGGGAATGCTTTTTCTAGAAATTATTTTCGTTATAGCTATCTTTTTTTAATACATGCTGCCTGAGAAATTTCAAGTTAAATGCTGTAAATTATAATACTGCCAGGCTAGGTTAAATATTTTTTTATCCTTTTAGTTAAGAGAGAGTGAGTTTGGCGGCGAAACCCAATGCCAAGAAAATGGTTCTTTGTTTGTGTTATTCTAGCAATATTTAGAAATGGCTGATTATACTTTTGAATTTTATGCAAAAGATAATTTGGTTTAACTTTATAATGATTTTCATTTTATACTTGCATTTATACCATGGGAAAGGTTTGAAAAAGATTAATATTTTTGAAAAGATATGGCTGTTTTAATAAAAGTCATTGGTGCTTTTTTATTTCTAAATAGTAAATTATATTGTTCTTCCTGCGTTAGCGGTGATCTGACCTCCACAACCCGTTCGACCTAAGCAACAGGTATAATCGAATAACTCCTCTTGGCCGTTATTTTCAATAGAAGCTAATAGTCAAGTTAACCATTTTCCTCCTGTTCATAAATGATGTCGTTGACTAATACATTTACACAAGAGTTAATTTTAGGGAGGGGAGACTTGATGAACATTCATGTCGTTAAACGGGGGGAAACACTTTCTGCGATTTCCAGGCATTATAAAACTGATATAACCACACTTATTGAAATTAATGGTCTGTCTGATCCAAATGTTCTTGTGGTCGGTCAAGCGCTTATCATTCCAGATCCATTTCCAAAGTATATCGTCAAGCCCGGAGATACCTTGTCCCGGATAGCTTTCATTTGGGGCACAACTTCAGAAATGATAGCTGATAGAAATAATCTTGTTGATCCTTCACAAATTTATGCTGGTCAAGCATTGTTTATTCCGGTACATACAGTCCAACGTGGTGAAAACCTGTTTAAGATTGCGGCAAAATATCATTCAACCGTTCAAGCTATCGCCCGTGTTAATTCTATTTCCAATCCAAATAGAATCTATCCCGGCACACGTTTATCTATACCGTTTGTACGGCCAATTAAAGAAGTGAACGCCTATATGACCAATTTTCGTGCGTCCGGCCAACAGGAACTTAGAACGATTGGAAAATATTTAACTTATGTCATGCCGTTTAGTTATAATGTCAAACGCGACGGTACATTAGAAAAACCTCAGGAAAATGCCGTGCTGCAAATTGCCCGTTCGCAAAGAATTTTACCGATTATGGTATTGACCAATTCGGAAAATGGCCAATTCAGCTCAGATTTAATGGCTGCAATCTTTTCAAGTGATGAGCTGCAAGAAAAACTTTTAAATAATATTTTAGATATTTTAAGGAACAAAAATTACAGGGGCGTAAATTTTGACTTTGAATACATCTATCCGAATGACAGGGAACATTATAATCAGTTTCTTCGCCGGGCAGTTAATAAGTTTCATCCGTACGGCTGCTTGGTGTCAACGGCATTGGCGCCTAAGACCTCTAGTGAACAAAAAGGGGTATTATATGAAGCCCATGATTATGCTGCTCAAGGACAAATTGTAGATTTTATTGTGTTAATGACTTATGAATGGGGGTGGGCCGGCGCCAGCCCGCAGGCCATTTCTCCTATTCATGAAATAAAAAAAGTCATAGATTATGCGATTACGGTCATTCCTCGTGAAAAAATCATGATGGGGATCTCTCTTTACGGGAGGGATTGGAAACTGCCGTTTGTTCAAGGGACTTTTGCATCACATATCAGCCCTGATGGTGCAGTCAGACGTGCAGCGCAGTATCATGCGGAAATACAATATGATACGAGAGCCGCGTCCCCATTTTTCCGCTATACTGATGAGCAAGGAACCCAGCATGAAGTGTGGTTTGAGGATGCTAGAAGCATTAAGGCGAAATATGACTTAGCTGTGCAATATCATCTTCGCGGCGTCAGCTATTGGGTCCTCGGGTCGCCGTTCACGCAAAATTGGTATGTTCTTCAAGAAGAAATGAAGCCGAGGAAATTTTAGTAGGAGGCTTGATGCATAAAGCCTTCTTTTTTTGTTTTTCTTAATTCGCGTCATCTGATAGTTTGCTGTTTGGTCGTGCCTTTCCAGAACTTTTCAAACACCTGGCCGGCTGACGCCTTTCGACATCTTTAACACAGGCGGCCAAATCAGGATGCGTGAAAATGCCATGATTGATTAAAAATAGCAGATCTATTGTTAAAGATAGCGAATTATGTCAATATTAAAAGGCTAAGGGAGGTGAATGGGTTGCAGCAATTTAACAGAAAACCATTTAAGGAAGATCCAAGATATAAAATAGCCAACCGTGAAGCACTCTTTGGCGTTATTCTTGCACTTATTAATTTTATTTGGTGGTACGGTTTCGCTTATGGTCTTGGTTCAAAACCTGTGGAAAGCTTTCATTATATATTGGGGTTTCCGGCATGGTTTTTTTACAGCTGCATTTTAGGCTTTGTTGTTGTAACAGTGCTAGTGATTATTCTTGTTAAGTTTATTTTTAAAGATATACCATTAGATAATGAAACTAAAAAGGTAGGGGATGACGAGTGAATTGGTCAGTAGCCTTGCCGATGATCGTGTTTTTGATCGTTATATTTATTGCAGGCGCCTATGCGGCAAGGCATATGAAAGGAACCGATAACTTCTTGCAAGAATACTTCCTCGGAAGCCGGCAGCTTGGCGGCTTTATTTTAGCGATGACAATGGTCACGACATACGGCAGTGCATCAAGCTTTATCGGCGGACCGGGAGTAGCCTACAATGTCGGGCTTGGCTGGGTGCTGTTAGCAATGATTCAGGTTGTCACGGGCTATTTTGTTTTGATGGTTCTTGGTAAAAAATTTGCGATTATAGCTAGAAAAACACAGTCTGTGACATTGATAGATTTTTTAAAAGCACGCTACAACAGTAAATGGGTGGTCATCTTATCGGCACTAACAATTATTATATTTTTATTTTCGTCCATGGCATCTCAATGGGTGGGCGGCGGCAGACTGATTGAATCATTAACGGGGTTATCTTATACAGCCTCTTTATTTATTTTTGCGGTTTCAGTCCTTGTCTACGTCACTATCGGCGGTTTTCGGGCAGTTGCCGTTACAGACACCATACAAGGGATTGTTATGTTTGTCGGGACATTAACTATTCTCATAGGAACGATTGTTGCAGGAGGCGGTGTGTCCCATATTATTTCTGAACTGAAGTCTATTGACCCTGGGCTTATAACCCCTTATGGCCCGCACCATCAATATTCGGCCTCCTATATTACATCATTTTGGCTGCTGGTTGGTGTTGGCGTCGTTGGCCTGCCGCAAGTAACAGTCCGGGCAATGTCATACAGAAACTCCCAATCGATGCACAGGGCGGTCATTATTGGAACGATTGTCGTTGGCGTTATTATGTTAGGCATGCACTTATCTGGTGTTTTTGCCCGTGCAGTTATGCCGGGAATTAAAATCGGCGATCAAGTGATGCCGATGCTTGCGATGAAAGTATTGCCGCCATGGCTGGCTGGAGTTGTCCTGGCCGCACCTATGGCTGCCATTATGTCAACGGTAAACGCTTTGCTTCTGCTTGTCAGTTCATCGCTTGTGAAAGACATTTATTTAAATTATATTCAGCCAAAAGCATCAGAGCAAAAAGTCAGGCGTTTAAGCATGTGGGTAACTGCTGTTGTCGGCATAATCGTATTAGTGATGTCCATTCATCCGCCCCATTTGTTAATCTGGTTAAATTTATTTGCTTTTGGCGGGTTGGAAGCAGCTTTTATTTGGCCGATAGTATTAGGGTTGTATTGGAAAAAAGGCAATACATACGGAGCGTTGGCTTCAATCATTTCAGGTGTTATGTCTTACACTGTGATTCAGAAGTTTTGGCCTGATTTATTGCATATGAATCCTGTTGTTCTGCCGATTATCTTTTCTTTGGCAGCGTATGTTTTTGTTAGCCTGGCAACGTTGCATTTGAAACAGGAGCAACAGGAATTAGTGATAAGAAAATTCTGGGGGGCCTAGCGTCGCCTCCCGTTTTTATACTTTAAGAAACACCAGCAAATTCTGCGAAAGAGGTTAATAAGGAACAAAATATAAAGTGAACCAAAGCGTCTGTCCGCGCCTAACAGAATACTCCGGGCCTAAAATGGAGAAAGTAACGGTAGAAACTTCAGGAATCGAGGGTTATTTTCTATGGATCGGGAAGAAATTGGCCTTAATTCAACGATGAAACAATGTCTTAAAGAAAATATACATAAAGTGATTGATGATATGCAGTCAGTCCTTAAATCAGTCGACTGCAATGAAGATTGCATCTTGCAGCAATGTGAGCATATTCAAGAGGTCATTGGCGACCTGCAAAAAAAGGCAGCCTCATATTATTTAAAATCGTATTTATCTCCTTACACGGACGGCTATCCGTCAATTATAGCTGCCGTAGAGCACTTATCTGATCGGCATCACGGCGCGCTTATCGTGATTAAAAGGAAAGATGCTCTTGAAGGATTCATCCATCCGGGTATTCCTGTCGGAGCCACGCTTACTTATTCTTTATTAGAGTCGATTTTCTATCCAGGCAGCCCGCTTCATGACGGCGCTGTATTAATTGAATCTGATTCTATTATTTCTGCAGCTAATGTACTGCCGCTCTCACATATAAAGACAGGGGAAAAGAAGCTGGGGACAAGACACAGAGCGGCAGTTGGCTTATCAGAGGTATGTGATGCCGTCGTATTAGTTGTCTCGGAGGAAACGGGCCGAGCCTCTTTTGCAGTAAATGGAAAACTTCATCCTTTTCATACTAAAGAGCTGCTTCATTAAGATCACAAAAATGGATATGAATATTTGAAGTTATTTATGGCAACCATGATAACGAAAAAATCCAAAGACAGCGCCAGGGTTGCTTCCCTTAATCCGAGTATGAAAGGAAGATCGCATCATGAATAAGCAGCGTGCAAAAGAAATTGCCGCTTCGCCGGTCATGGCTAATGTAACCTACAATGGCCAGTCCATTTATATTCAAGACGTCGATGAGAAAAATGAAACAGCCAGAATTTACCCGCTCGATGAGCCTGAAAACGAACAAGTCGTTTCCTTAAATGAATTGAAAGAGGACTATAGGTAAAAAACACCGCTTCCGTAAACTGTGAACTGCACCCCCAATTGTTAGACACCGTCTAATTGGAGGTGCTTTCTAATGGCTTTCCGCTTTGGCTTCATTGTTCGTTAGCTCTTTCTATTGCTTGTTTGTTAGTTTGTGTGTCAGGTTTTATCGATAGTATGATAACCATCATGATGACGCATACTGTACCGATGGCTTGATATAGTCCAAAGGTTATGTTAAGCCAGATAACAGATGAAAAAACAGCTGCAAGCGGTTCTGTGCATCCAAGCAGACTGGCTTCCTTAGCAGAGATAAATTTTAAGCTTTCGATAAATAAATAGAAGCCGATTAAAGTGCCAAAAATAACAACGAAGCCAATCATCAATACCGTTGATAACTGCCAACTATTAGTATTGACATGCCATACAGGGTGAATCAAATAAAGGGTTATGCCGCCCAGCATCATTCCCCATCCGATAACAGCGGCTGAATCCCATTTCTTTATTAAGCGGCCGGAGGCGAGTGTATAAAAGGCCGATGTTATCCCTGATAATACGCCCCAAATGACAGCGCGGTAAGATACAGCCATATCGTTAAGTGAACCGTTTGTTAAAAGCAAAAAAGTGCCTAAAAGCGCCAATCCCATTGCGAAAAGCTCATAAAACTTTGGCAAACTGAAATATTTAATAATTAAATAGATTGCGATAAATAAAGGAGCTAGATATTGAAGCAGCGTTGCGACGGCAGCATTGCCTGTATTAACAGCAGCAAAATATGTATATTGTACGCCCAGCATGCCGAAAATCGAAAAGGCCGCCATTTGCAAGACACTTTGGCGGAAGCGCCATATCTCCCAAACATAACTTCTTTTCTTTCCCGATAAAGCAAACATTAATAACAAAAAGCCTGAAACGGTTAAGCGGATCGAGACGAGCCAATTGACGGGGACATGATAATGATGAAAGAGGTGCTGGGCAACGGTTCCCGATAACCCCCATAACCCAGCGCCAATAAGAGCCATTAAGATGCCTAATAAACGTTGTTGGCGTCTATTATACTTTCCCATGCTGAAAACCTCTTTTTCTAATAAATGAATCAATGTTGAATTTAGTATATAAAATTTTCAAAGGGATAGCCAACCTTATTATACGGTCAGCTTTTATCAAAAAAATGATTTAAAGCTCTTGCATTTTATTTTTTTTTGATGTAATATACATTTCGTTAGCAATTTATTAACCTTGTTAACTATTTTTATAGATAACAATAAACCTTGGTTTTTGATTCAATACTTTTGTTCATTTACATAAATATACACTTGTACCATCGTTTCATGTGGATATTTGTGTTGAGCCAAGGGTTATTTTTTTGTTTGTTTTTTACTTCACAAGGTTAACTATTTGTGGCGAAAATAGTGTGGTTAATTCTTTTGGGAGGTGAAAGCCCGAAAGTTAAGCTTGTATGTAAAAACAATTAATCTTTTTTATAAGCCAAAGGAGGAAAACTTTAAATGAGCAGCTTAGCACGTGGGATTATCATCAATATCATTGTCATTATTGTACTTATTGGCGGTGGAGCCATCGGCTACTATTACTATGATCAAGCGGCCAACTATGTAAAAACTGATAACGCGACGATTGATGGCCAGTCTGTTCCAATCGCAGCACCGACATCCGGTAAACTCACCAAGTGGGACGGTCAAGTCGGCAATACGTTTGATGCAGATGAAAAAGTCGGTGAAGTAGAAGCGCAAGGCCCAGACGGCAAAACGCAAAAATTGCCAATTACAATGCCTGAACATTCAACGATCGTTCAAAATAAAGTTGTTAAAAATTCATTTGTCGGTGCAGGTACGCCAATTGCGACTGCTTATGATTTAAGCGACCTTTATGTCACTGCGAATATTGATGAGACTGATATCGATAATGTGAAGAAAGATCAAAAAGTAGATATCTATGTTGATGCTTATCCAGATACTAAATTCACAGGCAGAGTTGAACAAATCGGTAAAACAACAGCCAGCACATTTTCAATGATGCCGCAGTCTAATGCTGACGGCAACTATCAAAAAGTTACTCAAGTAGTGCCAGTTAAAATCTCCATTGATAATTACAAAGGTGTCTCATTAAAACCAGGCATGAATGTTACAGTGAAAGTACACATCTAAAACTAATTTGACGGAAAGGAGGGATCAGTGATGACAGCATTCATAGTTGGATATGTGATCTTCGTCATTTTAGTTATCATTGGGATGAACCTCCTGATACGAAGACGAAAAAACCAACCCGAGACGGCGAATGATGTCGGTGATTCTAGGGCAGAAAGACAAATGAAGCACCAACAAGCCGTCACTCGAAATGCCAAAGCCTTCGTGACGGACAGCTATTCTGAAGAGGAACTTAATAAAGGCAGCTCAAGGAACCTGCCAATGGTAACCGAGCAGAAAGATTCAGAACAGCGCATGGATATTAAACCCGCACCGATTATTTTTGTTCTGATTATGGGGGCATTCGTTGCTATTCTTAACCAAACGCTAATGAATGTGGCGCTGCCTAAAATTATGAACGATTTTAATATTACAACCAGCACAGCACAATGGTTAACGACCATTTATATGCTTGTAAACGGTGTGTTAGTTCCAATTACAGCTTTTCTTATGGAGAAGTTCTCCACAAGAGCATTGTTTGTTGGTGCGATGCTGTTTTTCGCTATCGGCACTTTAATTTGCGCGATTACGCCAACCTTCAGCATTATGCTGGTCGGAAGGGTCGTTCAAGCGATGGGGGCAGGTATCATCATGCCGCTCATGACGAACGTTTTCTTAACGATCTTCCCGCCTGAAAAACGCGGTGCAGCAATGGGAATGATGGGTGTTGCCATGATTTTTGCCCCGGCTGTTGGCCCGACGTTATCCGGCTGGATTGTTGAACACTGGACATGGCGGCTATTATACTGGGTTGTCCTGCCGTTTGCGATCTTAGATATTATCCTTGCCCTTGTCTTCCTCAAAAATGTCTTTGAGCTGAAAAATCCAAAACTGGATATCTGGGGCGTTATCTTCTCAACCATTGGTTTTGCAGGTATTTTATATGCCTTTAGTGAAGCAGGGAACGACAGTTGGTCAGATACAAAAGTTGTCATTTCCCTAATCGCCGGCATCATTGGTTTGATTGCTTTTATTTGGCGGGAATTAGCCATGAAATCGCCAATGCTTGACTTTAGAGTCTTTAAGTACGGCATATTTTCCTTAACACAATTGATTAACGCTGTTGTAACGATGGCCATGTATGCGGCTATGATTCTTATACCTGTATATATGCAGAACATTCGCGGATTTACGCCTTTGGAGTCCGGATTATTAATGCTTCCGGGAGCCATTATCATGGGTATTATGTCGCCGATTACAGGCATGTTATTTGACAAAGTCGGTGCCAGGCCGCTGGCTATCGTAGGGTTGATCATTACAGCTATTACAACATATCAATTTACACAGTTAACAGATCGGACACCTTATTATGTGATGTTAATCATATATATGGCCCGCATGTTCGGGATGTCTATGTTAATGATGCCGATTATGACTGAAGGGTTAAATGCGCTGCCAAGACGATTAAATGCTCATGGCACGGCGATGAGCAATACAGTTAGACAAGTTGCCGGCTCATTAGGAACAGCGTTATTAGTTACGGTCATGTCGACGAGAACAACCTTCCATATCGCAAACTATTCTAACAACATGACATCAAGCAATGTAAACTTCGACAATCAGGTTAATGCATTGGGTCAAGGGTTAGAGGCAAGCGGTGCAGCGGCTCAAGGTGCAGGACATGGCCTTGTTCAAAACCTTCTGTTAGGCAATGTCACCAAACTGGCAACGATCCAAGGGATTAACGATGCCTTTATGGTTGCCACTGGGTTCGCTGTATTAGGTTTGATTCTGTCGCTCTTTATTAAGCGTGCGGTTCCGCCGGATATCAAAGAGCAGCAAAAGAAAGCAGTTGATGATAAAGCGCATCGTCCTGCTACTGATTCATAGGGGAGAAGAGATCAACTGCTTCTTCCCTTCCTTTTTATGAATGCTGATATTTTTTCGTTGGGCACATTTGCTATCATAAAGCCGATCAATTAACGTTATGCATTTATTTTTTTGCCAAGTTGTTTGCGCTTTCCTTGTCAGCGGGAACCCGGTTGGTTTTATACTTAATATATTTATGAAAAATGCAGTAAACGCACCGTGTCTTTATAGGAAGGGAGAGGACAAGGGTGTAGTTACGTTATAGTGTGATAAAGGTGGTAGAAGAAATTGAGTGAAAGAATTGAAATGATCCACCAGTTTGAAGAGAATTTTCGTTTCCTATTAAAAAAGTTTCAAAAAGATCTTGGTGAATTATTCGGGAAGGAAATTACGTTTCATGAATTTTTGTTTCTAAAGCACTTAAGTGATGGAGAACCGCAAATGGTATCAGCCTTATCAAAAAAAATGAAGGTTACCGCAAGCTATGCGACCACAGTGGTAGATAAATTGCTTAATAAAGGTTATATCAATAGAGAACGTTCTTCTAAAGACCGCCGTATTGTAGAATTGACAATAACGGAAAAAGGAACAGCACTCATAAAAAAAATGGATGATAAACAGACTGAGTATATGTCCCAGCAGTTGGAAGTTATCTCAGATTCAGAACTTGAAACGCTGAACTTATTGCTTAATAAAATTAAAGGATAAAAACTCGCCGCCACGGCGAGTATTTTTTGAGAGAAAAATTAGCCATTAGTCATAGAATTATTTATAATTTTAATAGAGGAATGTTTAAAAATATTTGTCTCATAAGATGCATCAATAATGGAGGGGCTAAAATGTACTCTGCAACCAATCGATCCATTTGGTCCGGACGGATGGACAGTGAAACGGATGAAACAATGTTTCGGCTTCATCAAGTCATTCAGGCCGAAAATCTATCATCTTTTACTGACAAACAAACGGACTTGTCTATCGGTCTCATCGGTTTTAAAAGCGACGAAGGTGTTCGGAGAAACCAAGGGCGAATCGGTGCTCGCCATGCACCGGATGAAATAAGAAAGAGCTTGGCATCGTTGCCATATAGTTTTCCAAAACAAATGAAGATTTTCGATTTTGGCAATATAAGCTGCGGCGACAGACAGCTGGAAAAAGCGCAAGCAGAGTTGGGGGAAGCGGTGAGCAAACTTTTGTCTCTTAATATTTTTCCAATCATTTTAGGCGGCGGCCATGAAGTGGCTTACGGACATTTTCTAGGTGCACAAGGCTATATTTCAAATAAAGAGAATATCGGCATTATTAATATTGACGCGCATTTTGATATGCGGCCGTATGACGATATGATCTCATCCGGGACGATGTTCAGACAAATTCTCGACCAATATCACAATGCCCAATATTTTTGCATTGGCATCCAAAAATCTGGGAATACACAATATTTATTTGATGTAGCCAAGTCATATGGATGCGGCTATATTTCTGAAGAGGCTTTAACAGAAGGAGATATTAACGCATCCATTCAAAAAATTCAACATTTTATCAATGCAAATGATCATATTATATTGACGCTTTGCAGCGATGTTTTTGGATATAGTTATGCCCCTGGTGTAAGCGCTCCCTCACCTTTTGGCTTATCCCCAAAAATCGTAAGGCGTCTTATAAAGGAAGTTTTATCGAGTAAAAAAGTGTTAAGTTTTGATATAGCCGAAATTAATCCTTCATTAGATCATACTGGAGAAACAGTTAAATTAGCCGCGTATATGATTTACGAAGTCATGGATAACTTATCAAACTAAGAACCTGCCAAGAGGCAGGTTTTTTAGTTGAACGTAAAAAATATAAAGCAGCAGCTATAAAAATAAGAAACAAGGTTCTGATCAGGCAAGCCTTTCAATAAGCTTATTAATAATAAAGAATGATGAATTGCATCTTGGCAATTTCGCCGAACCAGCACCTGTGCTGCTAAGATATAGTTCTGGACAGCCGAACATAAATACAGGGAGGACTGAACACCGTGCAGTATTATTATGGTAGCCAAATGCCGCTTCGGGTTTTGGATGAATGCGAATTTTGGAAGCAGCAAGAGGAAGAACATACAGTCGTCATTCGCGAGCTGGTTAAAGGATTAGAGCCTAACTATATGGAGGCGCTAGAGAAGTGGGATAAGGCGCTGACAGAAACTCACCATCGGGTCGTACGTTTTGTTGAAACAGTCAACCGTTCCAAAGGTCCCTTTAATTATCATCTTTATCAGGATTTAATGGCGCTTGTCAGTCATTGCCTTGAGCAGAGCAAACATTTCATTGCCTTCTGCAGCAAGCTGACGGAGGAGAGTGAACCCATTAAAACAAATTCGACGGCTAAAGTGGTAATGAAGCATATCATTGATGAATCTGAATACTTTATCGGTATTGCTCAAACGATTTTGTATCAGAAATAATGACGGAATAAAGCGCTGCCCCCAGTTAAGAGGGGAGCGCTGTTTCTTATGATGAATGAATAGGGATAATGAGAGTTAATAGAGCAAATGAAAAAGGGGATCAGTCATTCATAAATGATAAGCGATAATCAACACTGAATACAGCAAAACCACCGCTCCTCGCCGAAATCATTATGAAGCTATTAACTTTTGTCACCTTAAAACCAACTATTCATATTATAATACTATGAATTAAATGAGATACATGTTATATTATTAATGAAATAAATCATGGAGTTGATAAAATTTGGGGTTAGAATTTATTGACCACTTTAATGATTGGGCTCATACCTATGACAAAACAGTTGTAGGTTTAGATAAAGAGTATAAGGCTGTTTTCCAAAATTATGAGAATATATTGCATGAAGTGGCAGAACACAGTGAAGGTACGGTTCTTGAATTTGGACCGGGAACCGGCAATTTGACAAAACAGCTGCTAAGTAAAGGGCATGATGTTTATGCGGTTGAGCCGTCAATTAAAATGATGGAAAAAGCAAAAGAAAAACTTCCTGATCAAGTTTTCTATAAAGGTGATTTCTTGAACTTTCCTGATTTCGATAAACCGATTCACACCATTGTCAGCACCTATGCTTTTCATCATTTGACGGATGCGGAAAAAGATCAAGCGCTGGCAAAATACAGCCGACTATTGCCTGAAGGAGGCAAAATTGTTTTTGCGGATACGATGTTCGAAGATGAAGTAAAAAAACAAGAAATCCTTAATGATGCTAAAAAAAATCAATTCTATCATCTTCTCGAAGATTTAAAAACGGAGTATTATCCGTTAAAGAAAACCATGGCAAAATTGTTTTCTAAGAACGGTTTTCAAGTCTCTTTTAAACAATTAAATGATTTTGTCTGGCTAATGGTAGCAAAAAAGCGGCACCTTGAATAAAGTGGCAATAGGTTAACCGTCCAAGTATAGTTTGCTTTTATCAGTCAGTGTATCAACAATGTTCATCATAACGACCATTTCGCAGGGTCAAACCTTTTGAGGAGTTTAATTATGGAAGTTTATAAAAATGTACATGAGCTTATTGGGCAAACGCCATTGGTTGAAATAACAGCATTTTCCCTGCCGAAAGGTGTCCGGCTATTTGCAAAGCTTGAGTATCTGAACCCTGGTGGAAGTGTTAAGGACCGGTTAGGCCAAGCGCTTTTAGATGATGCGCTTCAATCGGGAAAATTGCCTGAAGGGGGTACTTTAATCGAGCCGACGGCAGGGAATACAGGCATTGGCTTAGCACTGGCAGCTATCGGCAAAAATATTCGGGTCATTTTTTGTGTCCCTGAGAAGTTTAGCGAGGAAAAGCAAGAGCTGATGCGTGCGTTAGGAGCAGAGGTGGTTCATACACCGTCAGAAGAAGGAATGGCTGGGGCCATTAGGAAAGCAGAGGAATTGCTGAAAGAGATCCCTGATTCGTATTGCCCCGGACAATTCAATAATCCGGCCAATCCTGAAACTTATTATAAAACGCTTGGGCCGGAAATTTGGGGGCAATTGGATGGCCAAATTGATATTTTTGTTGCGGGTGCAGGATCAGCGGGGACTTTTATGGGAACCGCTAAATATTTAAAAGATCAAAATTCTCATGTTAGAACGGTTATTGTAGAACCGGAAGGCTCGATTTTAAATGGCGGCGAGCCTGGTCCCCACAAAACGGAAGGCATTGGTTTGGAATTTATTCCGGACTTCTTAAACAAGGCATATATCAATGACATTTATACAGTCAGTGATGAGCATGCTTTTCAATGCGTTAAAGACTTGGCCCGGAAAGAAGGTTTATTGGTCGGCAGTTCTTCAGGGGCTGCATTCTATGCGTCGCTTACCGAAGCACAAAATGCCTCAAGAGGCACACATATTGTCACAATTTTTCCAGATGGCAGCGACCGTTATTTAAGCAAGAAGATCTATCAAGGAGGCATATAAATCATGAAACCGAAAACGAAGATGATCCATTCAGGAATTAATACCGATGAACTAACAGGAGCCGTTAGTGTACCTATTTATCAAGTCAGCACTTATAAACAGGAAGCAGTCGGCAAGCACCGCGGGTACGAATATTCACGGACCGGAAATCCGACAAGATTTGCCTTGGAAGAGCTGATAAAAGAATTAGAAAATGGTGTCGCCGGGTTTGCTTTCGGATCAGGCATGGCGGCTATTACGGCTGTTATGATGCTTCTTCAATCAGGTGATCATGTCATTATGACAGATGACGTGTACGGCGGCACTTACCGGGTCATGTCTCATGTATTGGACCGTTTTAACATTGAATCAACTTTTGTAGATTCAAGCATCCCTGAACAAGTAACAGCAGCTATAAATGATAAGACACGCGCCATTTATATCGAAACGCCTACTAACCCTTTATTAAAAATTACCGATTTAAGGAAAATATCTGACATTGCAAAGGCGCATAACCTGCTGCTTATCGTTGACAATACTTTTAATACACCGTATTGGCAGCAGCCGCTTGATTTAGGTGCGGATATCGTTGTGCACAGCGCAACCAAATATATTGGCGGTCATAGTGATGTTGTTGCCGGTTTGGTTGTTGTTAATTCAACTGAACTAAAGGATAAATTGCATTTTATCCAAAATTCAACCGGAGGGATATTGGGCCCCCAAGATGCTTGGCTATTAATGAGAGGCATTAAAACACTTGCGTTAAGAATGGAAGCCCATGAACAAAATGCGAAAAAAGTTGTCAGCTTTTTGACTGAGCATCCAAAAGTGAAGAAAGTTTACTATCCCGGGCTTTCTAAACATCCTGGTCATGATATTGCAAAGAATCAGGCAAGCGGGTTCGGCGGTATGATCTCCTTTGATGTCGGCAGCCTGGAGCTCGCAGAACAAGTCTTAAGCCGCGTAAAGTATTTTACATTAGCAGAAAGCCTTGGCGCAGTGGAAAGTCTGATATCATTGCCGGCAAAAATGACACACGCTTCGATTCCGAAAGACCGCAGAGAAGCTTTAGGGATAACTGATGGGCTGATTCGGATCTCAGTAGGCATTGAAGATGGCGATGATCTTGTTAATGATTTAAATCAAGCGTTGCAAGACTAAAAAATAGGATTTAACATCACCCGATAAAAATCATTGATAATTTCATTATAATTGAATTTCAGGAGAATGCGATGGACAGGGTATCCGCTTTTCATTTTCGGCTTCGGACGAAAATCGGCGATAGTCTGTCCTTTTGCTATGTCTTCTGTTAAGATAAATACTTGGCGATGAATGCCTTCAAAAAAATGCGGATTAATAAAAAAACAAAGCAGGAATGCGTCATGTAATGGCGCGCCGTTAATGCCCGGCATAATATGCTTGTACTGATCGCTGTAAAAATCCATTATAGGGCCAATTATTGGTGCAAACGGGTTCTTATGTTGATTGGCAATCTGATGGATCATGCTTCTTGGAATGATTAAATGGTCAGTGATATTGAGCGGGAAAAATGTCAGCGGGGTTCCATGTTTGGATACAATCTTCGCAGCTTGCGGATCATTGTACATATTAGCTTCTGCGACAAGCGAAGCATTGCCGGGAACGAAAAAAGCGCCGCCCATGATAAGGGTTTCCTTTATTTCTGCTATATTACTGGAAGCATCAAGGTAAGCAAAGGCAAGAGATGTCAGGGGACTAATAGCGATGATGGTCAGTTCTTTGCCGTAGGCCGAAATTAATTCATAGACTTTTTGAAAAGAGTAGACACGCTTCGGTTGGATATGTATAGTTTTAATGGGGCCAATTCCTTCAGTTCCATGAATACCATGAGCATAGAGCGGCGGGATGCCGGTTATCGGACCTTTAGCGCCTTTGATGAGAGGAATATCCTCCCTATCCGCTAATTTAAGAAGATAAGCCGCATTGGCTAAAGCTTCCCTATGACTAACGTTGCCATAATCGATGACTAATCCGACGAGGTCAATATCGGGATGAAGCAGGGCATACATAATCGCAAAAGAGTCATCAATCCCAGGGTCTGTGAATAATAAAAGCTTTTTCGTCATTGCCAACACACCCCATTGACGGTTTTTAATAATAGTATTCTATTCAAGTGTGTTAACCTTTTGATACTAAAAAAATTCATCTTCCAAATAACAGGATAAAAATTTTTGAGGAGTGTTGATGTGTTTTTTTCAAGCAGAAGAAATCCAGCCGGTTTTTGGCGGCGTGTCACCGCTTTTATTTTAGATATTGCCATCATACTTGTTTTAGCGGTGGTGATTAACAGTATTTTTAAGAAACACGGCAATTTATATTCGGATATAATGGCTGTCATTTATCTTATTATTGTGCCTATTGTATGGAATGGCTATACTGTTGGTAAGCGATTGCTTGGCATCCGAATAGAGAGATTGTCCGGCAAGAGAGTAAGCATCATAACAATGATTTTGCGTTATATCGGCTTTGCCATTTATATAGCGACCTTTGGCATAGCTTTCATTATCAGTATCATCATGATGATTTTTCGCTGCGATAATCGTTCCCTGCACGATCTGATTGCCGGAACATGCGTTAATCAGAACTAATATGTGTATTTGCAGACGCCTAGGCACGCTGACGGGCATAGTGGTTTGTTTAACCGCTATGCCCGTTATTGTTTTTTTTCGGCAGAAGAAACTTGACATTTATTGGTTGGTGTAGTATGATGGTATATATTCAAAAGCAAGAGAATATATAGATCTTATCATAAATAGTTCAAAATAAAGGTTATAATTCACATATTATAAAGGGTTATCACTTTTGTTTGGTACTTTTTATAATATGTGAATTTTTTATTTTATAATAAATGATTAGCATATTTAATAATTTTAGGAGGTTTTCGTTTTGAAAACAGGTACAGTAAAATGGTTTAATTCAGAAAAAGGCTTTGGATTTATCGAGATTGAAGAAGGCAATGATGTATTCGTACACTTCAGCGCTATTGAAGGCGACGGCTTTAAAACTCTAGATGAAGGTCAAAAAGTTCAATTTGACATTACTGAAGGCGACCGCGGCCCTCAAGCTTCAAAAGTTGTAAAACTATAATATGTTAAAGAGACTTCCTTTTGGGCAGTCTCTTTTTTAATGGAAAAATCTCGTCACTCCCGCTAAAACATATAATAATATTACATCATCATATATTCCGTGTTCTTAATATGCTAAAAATATTTAGGGATAAGAATTTTATGCAGCTTCAGAAGGTTTTTCACAATGAATCGTGAATAGGTAATTGAGTGAGACATTAATCATTAGATAGATGCTGGGGCGGGTGTGACAGATGGAGAGAATAAGCGCTGAACTTAACGATAAACTGCTGTTGCAATTTATTAAAGGTTTAATATACTGCCGGCAAACGAAAGGAACAAAAATTTGTTATTATCCATCTTACGTCCATGTGGATTTCGGAGAGGATGTAGGCGGAAGAACAGATGAATTATTTATAACAAAGGATCATTTGAATAGTTTTTATTTTAACGATAAAGACTATCAGCATTTAGATCATATGGTGACCGTATTTTCAGATAACTTTTCTGTTTTGTCATATTTTGAGGAAAGGGGCTATACATTTAGCCACTGGGAACATTTAATGCTCATTGATCTGACAAAAGCCTGTTTCAATTCAAAAGTGAAATATCAAATTCGTGAAGTGAGAGATAAAAAGCTGGCTGCCCAAATCAATTATAAATTAAGCCGCTGGGCCATTAATGAATCGCAAATTCATGATGAAAAGCTTTATCATTATGTCACGAGGTCGTTTGGACGTCCTATTGCGCACGGGCGCTTTTCGATTATTAATGGAACAGCTTGTTTTGACAATATTTTCACTGCTCCAAAACATAGAGGAAAGGGAGCAGCAACCGCTTTATGTACGAAAATGATTCTTGAAGCTAAAAAACGGGGAGCTTCTACAGGAATATTGGCGTCCAGCGAGATGGGGTTTCCTCTCTACTTAAAATTAGGATTTAAAAAGATTGCGCCAATCATGATTTTTTCTAAAAAGAAAGTAAGCAATCAGACGAAATAAAGGCATCTGATTGCTTTGTGCGGAGGCGTTCAGCTCTCGCTGTTTAATTGATCAGACATGCTGTCAGTGATATTTGCAGTTGTATCCTGATCCTCATTGGCCATGACTTCATCATAATTTGTCGGCTCGTATAGTCTTAATTCATCCACTTCAATTTTTTCTTTTTTGTCAGCCAAAACATTCACTTCCTTTCTTGAATAGACAAAACGGCAGCAATCGAAAATTTTCGTTACTTGTAGATTTTCCTTAAGCAGGCCATTTTATGTACTGAAAACCCGAGCGGCCATTGCCCGGGTTTCTTAATGATTTATTGAGCTTTTCTTTTTTCATGGCGTTCAATAGCTTGGGTAATATTCTTGTCGATCCGAGCGTATATTTCTTCAAGGGGTGTGACTTCGCCATTAACGTCTTTGAACATAACGTGTTTAGGATGAAAATGGATAGGGGATTCAACCCCGGCCGCAGCCGCTAAGCGGAATATACCTTTGCGTAAGGTGACAAGGTAATTCGCAACACGGTATTTTTTCTCATCAATGACGAGGGCCTTTTGTAGATGGGGATTCGTCGTTGCTACACCGACAGGGCAAGCATTAGAATGGCATTTAAGCGCCTGAATGCACCCTACAGTTATCATAAATCCCCGGGCAATATTAACAAGATCCGCACCCATGGCAAGCGCAATTGCTATGCGGTCTGGCGAAAATAGTTTACCTGAAGCGAAAATTTTCACGCGATCGCGTACACCGTACTTTCGCAGAGTAATATCAAGAATTGGAAGGGCGGATCTTATTGGCAGGCCTACGGTATCAGCGAGTTCTGTAAATGTTGCCCCTGTGCCGCCTTCACCGCCGTCAACAGTAATAAAATCAGGCCCTTTGCCTGTCTCGGCCATATATTTTGCAAGTTCAATGGCTGTCGCATTGCTGCCAATAACCACTTTCATGCCAACAGGCTTACCTGTAAATTCACGGATTTTATCCATAAAATCAAACATATCAGGTATATTATCGAATTCATGGAAACGGTTTGGACTATCAATGGATTTATAGGGTTCCACTAACCGAATTTTTGCGATTTCCGGCGTTACTTTTTCGCCGTCAATATGGCCGCCGCGAGCCTTTGCCCCTTGAGCCAGTTTTAATTCATAAGCTTTAATTTGCGGGATTTCATTTTTTTCTTTTAAAGCCTCCCAATTAAATTCTCCTTCTTTATCCCTGACGCCAAATAGACCGGGGCCGATTTGCATGATAATATCGACTCCGCCTTTTAAATGATATGGGGACAGCCCGCCCTCCCCGGTATTCATCCATGTGCCTTTTGCTATGTTTAGACCATGAGACAATGCGGTGATGGCATGATCGCCCAATGCGCCAAAGCTCATTGCAGACATGCCGATAAGGCCTTTAACAACAAAAGGCTGTCTTGTATGAGGACCGATGATAACCGCATCGTCGTCGTGAAGAAGATAAGCTGTATCTTCTTCGGGTACGAGATGTTCTTTTCTTTGGGTAAAAAGTGTATCTTTTGTTAAAACGTATTTTTTTCCCTTAAAAGTTGTTTCACTATCCATTTTCAATTCATCCATCTGCTTTGGAAATAAGGCATTTTGGATATAAAGCCCTTTTTCGTCAAAATCGCGAAGAGAGCCAAAGCCGATGACATCGCGCTTGTATTTTGCGCCTTTGACAATATGCTCATAATCATATCGGGAAAAAGGCTTGCCTTCAGTATCGCCGCTATATAAATACTGTCTTAGCTCAGGTCCGGCTTTTTCAAGAAAATAACGCATCCTGCCTAATACGGGATAATTGCGCAGAACCGGATGTTCATTTTGCGAACGGTCTTTTATAAACATAACTAAGAATGTGATACCAGTAACAACAATCGCTAGGACAGCGATAACAAATCCTATAACTGTAAACCAATTTGCTATGTTCAATGTTTCTTCCTCCCGGCAATTTCTTATAGAGATAGCTTTTACAATAAGATGAAAATATATACAATGCCAGGACGTTCTCAAAAGGACGATGGTATATCAGTTGTACTGAAAAATAAGTCGAATATGGTCTGAAAATGATTAGCTATATTTTCTTTTCCATGATAAAATGATTTGAAAGGAGGGGCGGCAAATGAATAAAGAGGATAAGATTCTCGAGCATTTAGAAAGGTTGGACAAGACCATTTCGGCTGTATGGACAGATATAAAAGAATTTAAAGGCGAAATGCATGAATTCAAAGACGAAATGTATAAGTTCAAAGACGAGATGGTTGAGTTTAAGAAAGAAACGTCAAATCATTTTAAAGAAATAGACGGGCAATTGCAGCACTTGAAATGGGACCTTGATGTTTTGAAAGAATCATTTTGGGAAAATAAGAAAGAAATCGCCGGCATTAAAAAAACAATAGTTATGAAATGATTCTCCTCAGCACTCATATAGTGCTTTTTTCTTTTGTACATTGACCCATAATGAATATTCCGTTTATTTAAAAAATATGTCTCGCCATCATTCATTTGCGATCCCTGTTCTGTTCCCCTTGACGGTAGTTATTTCTAACATAAAACCTATATCAGCAAATAAAATGAGTATAAGATGTTCATTTGATCTTTGGAGTGAGGGGGACGGCAAATGTATAATATTGGTCGCAGTATGATTAGAAAAGATGCCATTGAAAAGGTAACTGGAACGGCCAAATATACAGCTGATCTGATAACCGCTGACAGCCTGCATGCCAAACTGGTGACAAGCCCTTTTGCGCATGCCTTGGTTAAAAAAATTGACATTTCGGCTGCCTCTCGAATAACAGGCGTTCAGGCCATTTTAACCGGCAAAGAGGCGCATACGCTGACAGGTGAACAAATTAAGGATCGGCCGATACTTGCTGTTGATCGAGTACGGTATAATGGTGAACCTGTCGCTGTTGTTATTGCGGACACTTTAGCTATTGCTAAACGTGCGGCAGATCTTATAAAAGTGTCATATACCCCGTTGCCTGTTGTTCATTCTCCTTCACAAGCTTATCAAGAAGACGCTCCGCTCGTTCATGAAAACCTCGGGCAATATGAAAAGATTGCAGATGTATACCCAATACCGGGAACTAACATATGCAATGTGACTAAAATTAGAAAGGGGAATATGGAGCAAGGCTGGAATGCCAGCGCGGTTACGGCAGAAACAAAAATCTCATTTCCGCCGTCTGACCATTGTGCTATAGAAACACGCAGCGTCAGTGCTGAGGTATTACCAGACGGCCATATCATTATCTATTCGTCTTCACAAGTCCCTTTTACCATTAAAAAATTATTTAATAACATTTTTGGGATTGACCAGGGCCGGATGACGGTGCATACACCGCTCGTTGGCGGAGCCTACGGCGGGAAGTCAGCCGTCCAGCTAGAATTTATTGCCTACTTAGCATCTCGAGCGGTCGGCGGCCAAAAAGTCCAATTAACAAATTCCAGAGAAGAAGATTTTATTACTTCTCCAGTTCATATTGGCTTAGATGCTTGGGTGAAACTCGGCGCTGATAAAAATGGCATTCTGCAAGCTGCTGAAATGATCTTTCTATTCGATGGAGGCGCTTATTCAGATAAAGCAGTTGATATGAGCCGTGCAGCAGCAACAAATTGTACAGGGCCTTATCATATTGACAATGTTCGGTGCGATTCGCTTTGCCTGTATACTAACCACCCGTACGCAACTTCCTTCAGAGGTTTTAGTCATCCGGAATTAACGTTGGCCATTGAACGGACTCTAGAGGTTCTAGCTGAAAAATTAGCTATGGATCCGGTTGAACTCCGCGGCAAAAATGCGATTCGGCCCGGCAACACATCCCCGACGCAAGTGGTATTAAATGAAAGTAAAATCGGCAATACAAGAAAATGCATTGAAAGGGTTGCTGAGTTAATAGATTGGGATGAAGGGGATAGAATCGAAGTTTCTCCCCATGTAATCAGAGCGAAAGGGATTAGTTGTTTTTGGAAAAACTCGAATATTGATACAAATGCAGGATCAGGAGCTATTTTGACGTTTAATGCGGATGGGACGGTTAACTTAAATTGCGGCGTCATTGAAATTGGTACCGGCAGCCGATCAGTTTTGGCACAAATAGCTGCTGAGAGATTAAAAATAGATGCACAACAAGTTTTTATAAAAATGGACATAGATACTTCCGTTACACCTGAACATTGGAAAACTGTTGCTTCAAGAGGGCTTTGGATGGCTGGAAGGGCGGTCTTGGCAGCCTGCGACGATGCCGTTTGCCAGTTGAAAGATACGGCTTCTCAAGCTCTGCGAGTTCCAAGGGAAGACTTAGATATCAGCGGCGGTTATGTATTTGTGAAAAATGAGCCTAAGCGAAGATTAGCTTTCAAAGAACTCGCTTACGGTTATGTATATCCCAATGGAAATGCCGTCGGCGGTCAAGTGATTGGGAGAGGGTATTATACTTTAACAGGTATGACCTTCTTAGATCCAGAAACAGGAAAAGGTGTGCCGGGCCCGGATTGGACAGTTGGGGCACAAGCGGTAGAAGTAGAATGGAACGCCTGCGACTTTACATATCGAATCTTAAGAGCGGCAACAGTTATAGACGCAGGTACGATCATTAATCCGGAACTTGCCAGGGGTCAAGTGAGAGGCGGCATGCATATGGGGCTGAGTTTCGCAAGCCGTGAAGGGTTTGTTTTTGATAAAAACGGTGTCGTTCTGAATAACCAGTTTCGAACATATAAAGTGCTTCGTTATGGGGAAAATCCTCATTATACGGTTGATTTTGTTGTCACGCCTTCCCGTGAAACAGCTTATGGTTTGCGCGGCATTGGCGAACATGCGGTTATTGGCATGCCGGCTGCACTGGCGAACAGTCTTTCCCGGGCGGCTGGAGTGCCGCTTAATCAACTGCCGCTGACACCAGAGCTGATTTGGCGAGCGAAATCAGGTGATCAAGTATGATTGGTTTTGATTTTGAATATTACAGACCAAAAACGCTTGCGGAAGCTGTCAATTTTTATCATATGCTTAAGGAAAGGGGGAAACGTCCGGTATATTACTCTGGCGGGACTGAATTAATTACAATGGCGCGGTTAAACCAAGTCATTTTCGGTTCGGTCATTGACATTAAAGGCATACCAGACACTTGGATTTACGGTTATTCGGAACAAGACCTTATTATTGGTTCATCCATTTCGTTAACCGATTTGGAAGAGGACCGTGACTTTCCTCTGTTAAGCCAAACAGCCGGAAGAGTCGCTGACCGTACGTCTCGCAATAAAATTACAATCGGCGGGAATATTTGCGGCAAAATTATCTATAGAGAAGCGGTGCTGCCTTTTTTGCTCGCGGACAGCAGGGTTTTAATTGCCGGGCGCAACGGCTCTCGAATCGTTCCTATTTCAAATATATTTGAGCAAGAAGTGCAGCTGGCTGAAGATGAGTGGATTGTACAGTTTTTAACTGACCGCAGCATACTGTCATTGCCTTTTTTTACTGTAAAAAAACGTAAGCTTGATGTTATCGATTATCCGCTGCTAACGCTGGCCGCTATAAAAAAAGATGAACATATTCGTGTCGCTGTAAGCGGGCTGTGTGCTTTTCCGTTTCGTTCCGAAGCGATTGAAACTATTTTGAATAATCGATCGATGCCTAAAGAATTAAGAATCAAAGAGGCTGTTGACCGATTGCCGGCGCCTGTTCTTAATGACTGGATAGCTTCAGCTGAATATCGTCGATTTGTGTTTCAAAATACGTTGATGGAGATGTTTACAGCATTGGAAGGTGATGAAAAGTGAGCATGAAATATAACCGCATTCCCGTTACACTAAAAGTAAATAGACAAACAAAAAATGCGGATATACGAACAGCGGATACGCTTCTTGATGTTTTGCGGGAAAACTTTGGGCTGACAGGATCGAAACCAGGGTGCTTGAATGGTGATTGCGGGTCTTGCACAGTACTTATTGACGGCTGTCCAATGAAATCGTGCATCATGCTTGGTTTAGAAGCAGCAGGGAGAGAAATTGTAACGGTAGAAGGCTTAAGGGGCTCACCGGTTCAACGAGCATTTATTGAAAATAATGCCTTTCAATGCGGATATTGCACGCCTGGATTTATTATGAACATTGAAGGCTTAATAAGGAAGCATCCAGATGCTGATGATGCTGTCATTGAAGAATGGCTGCAATCAAATATTTGCCGCTGTACGTCTTATCAGGAGATAAAGGCTGCAGTATATGCTGTATTAGGGAAGGAAACGCGGGAAGATCATAAATAGTCAAAATCAAAAGGGAGAGAAAAGCGCTTTGTAAAAATAATTGCTGAAATAAATATTAAAAAACCACGCCATTCTATTACATAAGGATGCAACAATATATAAGGGGCTGTCCAAAAAGTCAGTATAACTGACTTTTTGGCGCCCCTTTTTCATTTTTTTATTAAAAAAAGTACACAAAAAAACCGTCCGATCTTTTAAAATGAAGTTACCACCACAACATTTAAAAGAAAGGACGATTTTTTATGAGTAATCATGATAATTATAACACGCAAATGACATTTCTTCCAGAGACAGAGGATAAAAAGAACGCCAAAAGAC
>NZ_JAFBER010000002.1 GCF_016908855.1 Scopulibacillus daqui
TATTCTTTTCTTGTTTCTCGTCAATTCAAGTGTAAAGGATTAAGGAGCTTGCGTGTATTTTTTTGTTTTAATTTTTCTCATACCCCAACAAATATTGTAGAGCCTTGTTTTAAAATCGACAAGCAGCCATCAGCCTGCGCTTAAGAGTCTGCTCCCCGGTAAATATGAAATTTGCCAGTCGCCCATCTTTCTTTTGTGCGTTCGGCAATTCTTTGATAACATTCCTCGCACATATATGTATGAATCGGTCTGTTTCTTAAGCGCTTGGCAACCGAGCTTTCATCATCAATGTTTTCGACTTTATCGCAAATAGCACATTTAACGCGCACTGACCCCACCACCTTTTAACAATATTATAGATGATAGCACAACATTTAAAAAGCCCGCGATTGTTAGCGGGCTTTTTAATATGAAGAAAATGATGTCAGGGGTTTTTAGCGATTAATGTTTGGCGTTTGCGGGTTTTTAACGTTTTGGCTCGGTTTTTGCACGTTTCTAGGAGTATCAGGCATTAGCCTTTGAACCATGTTTGCCAATTCATCAGCAATTCCTTTTACAGGTTTTCCTTCCCGAATGCCTTGTCCCATTTCTCTTAGCCTTTGAATCATATCGGGATCGCTGGTTACTACTGCATTAGCGCCATAAGGATCATTTTTTAACGCCTGGGCCACAGAATATTTAATGGTTCCTACTCGTTCTCTGTCAAGGTTTTTATCTAAGTCGATGCCGACAACAGCATAGTCGCCGAGGACAACGGCTGTTGCATTCCGTACACCGGGAGTTCTTTGGGCGATATTAACGAGGCGGTAAGCAATTTGCTGATTGCTTAGGCGTTTATTTTGTTTAACGCTTTGACCCATTTGAACATTATTTTGGTTTATTGACTGTCCGGTTTTGTTGTTGCCGCGATTAGCCGAACAACCGGTTAAAACAAGCGCGCTTATTAACAAAACAATAAGTCGTTTGTTCATATTGACACCTACTTTCATGGATTGTTTTGAAGGTATTTTTTGTAACGTCGTCTATCTTTATTCTTTTTTTCATACATTGATTAAAAACAGACTTTTGGATGATTTGTACAGAGGTTGATGATCAATTAAACAGGGGGCGACAAGTTGGCTAAAATATATGTACTTGATACCAATGTTCTGTTGCAGGATCCCTATGCGATTTATACTTTTGAAGATAATGAAATTGTGATACCCGCCGCAGTTTTAGAAGAAATTGATTCAAAAAAACGCAACATGGATGAAATAGGGCGTCACGCTAGACAAGTTGCCCGTTTAATGGACAATCTAAGAGTTAAAGGAAAACTTCATCAAAATGTACAGCTCGATAACGGCGGGTCGATAAGGGTTGAGTTGAATCATCGTTCATTTCAGTGTTTAAAGGATACTTTTTTAGAATTAACTAATGATAATCGGATCATCGCTGTTGCCTTAAATTTAAAAGAAGAAGAAGAAAGCAAACCGAACCCGCGGCCGGTAATCTTAGTGAGTAAAGATGCGCTCGTCAGAATTAAGGCCGATGCTTTAGGGTTACAAGCAGAAGATTTTCTAAGCGACAGGGTAACCAATTTCGATAATATTTATGAAGGCTACAAAGAAATGTATATTCCCGAAGAAAGCATTAATCAGTTTTATTTAAATAAATCATTGCAATTAAAAGAATTGCCTAAAGGGGTTTTTTACCCGAACCAATTTGTCATATTAAAGAGCATCACGAATCAGTCTTCAGCGATTGCTATCGTTGATAAAAAAGGCAAGAAGCTTGAACCGTGTTTATTTGGCCAAGACACTGTATGGGGAATAAAAGCGCGTAATGTTCAGCAAATTATGTCGCTTGAGCTTTTGTTAAGAGAGGATATTGAACTCGTTACCCTGGTCGGAAAAGCAGGAACAGGGAAAACGCTTTTGGCACTCGCGGCGGGGTTGCTGCAAACCGAAGATTTAAAACTTTATAAAAAATTAATGATTGCCCGTCCGGTTTTGCCGGTTGGGAAAGACATCGGTTATTTGCCTGGCGAAAAAGAAGAAAAACTCAGACCATGGCTTCAGCCGATATATGATAACTTGGAGTTTTTGTTTAATACAAAAACATCTGGCGAGATTGATAAAATTCTAGCGGGGATAAGCTCTATTCAGGTAGAAGCCATTACTTATATTAGAGGCAGAAGCATTCCGGAACAATTTATGATTATTGATGAAGCTCAGAATTTAACGAAGCATGAAGTGAAAACGATTTTAACAAGGGTAGGAGAAGGGACGAAAATTGTATTAATGGGCGACCCCCAGCAGGTTGACCATCCGTATTTAGACGAGTACAACAACGGCCTCACTTATGTGGTAGAAAAAATGAAAGACCAGTCATTTAGCGGACATATCAAACTATCAAAAGGTGAACGGTCAAGTCTTGCTCAAATAGCTGCCGATATTTTATAAAATAACGCTTATGCGGGGGTTAACCTGATAGGTGTTGCACAAAAATGTCAGGTGATTGGCTGATTGTATGTTTGCCGGCGTTTGTTACCGAGTATCGATAATTTAAAACTCCGCCTGAATACAAGCGGAGTTTTAAATCATTTAATAACAATTTTTTGGATGCCTTTAACAGGGTGGTCCCTATTTGATCCATCGCCATAATAAAAATATAAAGGGCCGTCCTCAATAAGCGCTTTCCCTTTGTTTGAAAACCTGAAGACGCCTTGTTTCGCTTCAGATAGAGGAAGTTCGTATTGATCCCCTTCGCGGAGTTCAAAAATAACCTTTGAAGCATCTTCCAACGGTTCAGCATTTTCAATAAATGGTTTGGTTGGAATGACAAATGATTCGGTTAACAAATCTTCTCTTCTATATTTTCTGCGTTTCTTTTTAAAAGGCGGTGTATCATCGTCCTTTTCCTCAGCAAGGAAGTCGATGTTGTTGTCGATCATATGTAAAAAATCTTCCCACTTAATTTTCCGATCGTCGAAAAGAAAGCTTGTTGGATCCATAGTAATTGTAAATTTCACTTGCCCGGTAATATTTAACATATGCTGCAAAGTCTATCCCTCCATCCTAGTCTATAAAAAGTATAAACTACTTTGGCCAAAAAGTTAAAGGGCTATTGGTGATAATGCCTTGCAATTTTATGTTATAACCGCTAATATGAAAGGAGGATGGTGAATGAGACGGAGGGGATCATCTTGTCGACTGAGATTGCAGCAGGACATCGTGAGAAAGCTTATGAATTGCTGAAAGCTGACGCTCATAAGATCCTTAAATTAATAGAAGTTCAAATGGAAAACTTAACGATGCCGCAATGTCCGTTATACGAAGAAGTATTGGACACTCAAATGTTTGGCCTTTCCAGGGAAATTGATTTTGCCGTTCGTCTGGGTCTTGTTCAAGAACAAGACGGCAAAGAACTCCTCGAGTCATTGGAAAGGCAATTAACGGCATTGCACGACGCATCTACACGCAATAAATAAAAAGAGCTCAAACTATCGAGCGAACAAGATAGTTTGGGTTCTTTTTCATACACAAAAGTTTAAGATCTACAAACAAAAAAATTTGGCAGGAAACGAAGCTATATATGTAGAAATATAAAATTTAATGTAACGAAAATGGGGAGTAGGATGTTAAAAAAACTTTTTCGAAACTACGACTATTCACTGATTGTAACGACATTGCTGCTTACCGCTTTTGGGGTCATAATGGTTTACAGCGCCAGTATGGTTTGGTCTGTGATGCAATTGGGGCAAGCGAGCTCATACATATTTAAAAAGCAGCTATTTTGGTGTTTTGTTGCTATTCCCGCTGGAATCGTGGGCATGTTAATTCCTTATAAAATGTATAAGGCATTGGTTAAGCCGATCACGCTATTGACCATTTTGATGCTTATTTTTGTTTTGCTGTTCGGTAAAGTCTCGCATAATGCCCAATCTTGGATTGTGATTGGTCCGATCCAAATCCAGCCGGCGGAATTAGCCAAGATGACAGTCATTATTTATTTAGCAAGCGTGTTTTCGAATAAACAGTCTTTTATATCTGATTTCAAAACGGGTGTTCTTCCGCCGCTTGTGATGATTCTGCTTATCTTCTTGTTAATCACCATACAGCCGGATTTGGGGAACGGCATGATCATTGCCGGCATATCCTCGGTTGTTATATTATGTTCCGGCATGAGAACGAAACATTTGATGTGGCTGTTAGGTTTGGCGGTCACTGCCATTGGCGCGCTTTCCCTCTTTTTGTTAACCGGCCAGCAAGCTTCGCGTTTTACAGCAGCATATAAGCCTTTTACAGTTGCAGATTCCCATGGCTTACAATTGATCAATTCCTATATTGCCATTGCAAGCGGAGGAATTACCGGCAAAGGATTGGGGCAAAGCATTGAAAAAGCCGGATTTTTGCCGGAGCCGCATACCGATTTTATTATGGCAATTGTTGCAGAAGAGCTCGGCCTCATCGGTGTTCTATTTGTCATCCTTTGTTTAGCTTACCTGATTTTTAAAGGATTTGTTATCGGCATCCGCTGCAAAGATGTTTTCGGCAGTCTGCTTGCCATCGGCATTTCAGGATTATTAGCCATTCAATCCATTATAAACTTGGGAGCTATGACAGGATTATTGCCGGTTACAGGGGTAACACTTCCATTCGTCAGTTACGGAGGCACCTCTCTAGTGATGATGATGTTTACAATGGGAGTATTAGTGAATATTTCATCTTTTGTTAATATGAAAAGAAAAAAACATAAAAACAAGGAGGAGAGAAATGTTGCACATCAAGCCCATTAAAAAAATGCTTGTTGCCAATCGCGGGGAAATTGCTATTAGAGTATTTCGTGCCTGTACGGAGTTGAACATCCGTACAGTTGCCATATATTCTAAGGAAGATTCAGGTTCGTTTCACCGCTATAAAGCCGATGAGGCTTATCTAGTCGGCGAAGGGAAAAAGCCAATCGATGCATACTTAGACATTGAGGGGATTATTGAAATTGCCAAAGCCCATCATGTTGATGCCATACATCCCGGTTATGGGCTTTTAGCGGAAAATGCTCAGTTTGCGAAAAGATGTCAAGAAGAGAATATTGCTTTTGTCGGACCTAAAGTCGAACATCTTTTGATATTCGGCGATAAAGCAAAAGCAAGAGAGGCTGCTGTGAAAGCCGGTTTGCCTGTTGTCCCCGGCAGCGGCGGCGTTGTGCAGAGCATAGAAGAAGTGCGCGATTTCGCTGATGCTTACGGCTATCCTATCATGATAAAAGCTGTTCTCGGCGGAGGCGGCCGCGGCATGAGAATCGTCAGAAGCGAGCAAGGGCTTCCTGATGCTTATGACAGGGCGAAATCCGAAGCAAGGGCAGCTTTTGGGCAAGACGACATTTACGTTGAAAAATTTATTGAAAATCCAAAACATATTGAAGTTCAGATTCTTGCCGACAATTATGGGCAGACTGTGCATTTGTACGAAAGGGACTGTTCAGTGCAGCGGCGTCACCAAAAAGTCGTTGAAGTTGCCCCGAGCCGGTCGCTTAGCAAAGCATTAAGAGAGGACATTTGCCGCTCTGCGGTGCAGCTTATGAAAAGCGTAGGTTATGTCAATGCCGGCACTGTCGAATATCTGGTTACAGAAGATGGCAACTTTTACTTTATCGAAGTTAATCCGAGAGTGCAGGTAGAACATACGATTACCGAAATGGTGACAGGCATCGATATCGTCCAATCGCAAATTATGATTGCGGAAGGGCACAGCCTTTATGATTATCCGTTGTCCATCCCTGAACAAGAAAAAATCTCAACAAATGGTTTTGCGATACAATGCCGTGTAACAACCGAAGATCCGAGTCAGCAATTTGTTCCGGATACAGGAAAAATCATGGCCTATAGAACCGGCGGCGGTTTTGGGGTTCGATTAGATGCCGGGAATGGTTTTCAAGGCGCGGTCATTACGCCGTATTATGATTCCTTGCTCGTCAAAGTTTCCACACAGGCTCTAAGCTTTGAGAAAGCTGCAGCTAAAATGTTAAGAAACTTGCGTGAATTTAGAATCAGGGGAATTAAAACAAATATCGCTTTTCTGGAAAATGTCGTTAAGCACCCAACCTTTTTAGCTGGAAACGTGAATACTTCATTCATAGATTCAACGCCAGAGCTGTTTGTTTTTCCGAAGTCTTTGGACCGCGGCACTAAAATGCTTACCAATATCGCTCATGTCACTGTTAATGGCTTTCCTGGAATCAAAAAAATGAAAAAACCGGTTTTTAACCGCTTGAAACTGCCGGATGTTAAGCTTTCGGAAAAGGCGCCTGATGGAACGAAGCAAATCTTAGATCAAGAAGGGCCGGAAGGTGTCGTTAATTGGATTAAATCGCAAAAAGAAGTGCTTTTGACAGATACAACGTACCGCGATGCCCATCAAAGCCTGCTTGCGACAAGAATGAGGACCCATGATTTAAAGAAGGTTGCCGAGCACACCTCGCGTTTATTGCCGGAGCTGTTTTCTTTAGAAGTATGGGGCGGGGCGACTTTTGATACAGCTTACCGCTTTTTAAAAGAAGACCCTTGGGAAAGACTGCGGGTTCTTCGAAAAAAGATACCGAATATATTATTTCAAATGCTGCTTCGCGGCGCTAACGCCGTCGGCTATAAAAATTATCCGGATAACCTTATCAAACGTTTTGTTAAGGAAGCGGCAAATCAAGGCATAGATGTGTTTAGAATTTTTGATAGCCTGAACTGGATTCCGGGGATGACGCTAGCTATTGATTCCGTTCGTGAAAACGGCAAGTTAGCGGAAGCTGCGATTTGTTACACAGGCGATATATTGGATCCGTCGAGAACAAAATATGATATTAAATATTATCAAAACATGGCTAAAGAGCTTGAAGCGGCAGGCGCTCATATTCTTGCGATCAAAGACATGGCCGGATTGCTTAAGCCAGAGGCCGCCTATCGCTTAATCTCGACTCTGAAAGAAACGGTAGATATTCCAATCCATTTGCACACGCATGATACAAGCGGCAACGGTAACTACATGTATGCCAAAGCCGTTGAAGCTGGTGTGGATATTATAGATACTGCCATTGAAGCCTTATCGGGAAAGACGAGTCAACCAAGCCTTAATTCGCTTTATTATGCTTTAGATCATCACGAACGCAGACCGAAAATTAACCCTGAATCTCTGGAAAGTCTCAACCATTACTGGGAAGACGTCCGCAAATATTATGCGCCTTTCGAAAACGGAATGAAAACCTCAAATTCAGAAATATATAAATATGAAATGCCGGGCGGCCAATATACCAACTTGCAGCAGCAGGCGCAAGCTGTTGGGCTTGGTGACTGCTGGGAAGAAGTTAAAGACATGTACCGGCGTGTCAACCATCTTTTCGGCGATATTGTCAAAGTAACGCCTTCATCGAAAGTGGTTGGCGATATGGCGCTATACATGGTTCAAAATAATCTTACAGAAGATGACCTTTATGAAAAGGGAGAAACGCTTGATTTCCCTGACTCCGTCATTTCATTTTTTAAAGGCGACTTAGGCCAGCCGTATCAAGGCTTTCCTAAAGAACTGCAGCGGATTATTCTAAAAGGGCAAAAACCGATTGCCGACAGACCGGGTAAACTGATGGAGCCTGTTGATTTTTCTAGCATTAAAGGAATGCTAGAAGAAAAATTAAACAAAAAAGTGACAGATTTAGACTGCCTTTCATACGCTTTATACCCTAAAGTATTTTTGGAGTATCAGCAATTTTGTGATATGTACGGCGATGTATCCGTGCTTGATACCCCGACATTCTTTTATGGATTAAGGTTAGGAGAAGAGGTTGAGGTAGAAATAGAAGAGGGCAAGACCTTAATTGTTAAGCTTGTATCGATAGGACAACCGCAAAAAGACGGTACAAGAACCATTTATTTTGAGCTTAACGGCCAGCCGAGAGAAGTGGTGATTAAGGATGAAAATATAAAGACTGATGAATCGGCGAGGCAAAAAGCTGATAAAAATAATCCAAAACACCTCGGTGCATCAATGCCCGGCACTGTGATTAAGGTTCTTGTAGAAGAGGGTGAGAAAGTAAATAAAGGCGATCATCTGGTGGTCACGGAGGCAATGAAAATGGAAACAACGTTGCAAGCGCCTTTTGATGGTACGATCGAAAAGATTTATGTCAAAGAAAATGACTCGATCGCCTCAGGGGATCTCTTAATAGAAATGAAGCAGCAGTCCCATGTAAGAGTTTAATAAAAAAAACAACAGCCTTGATCCGCTTTGTTGATCAAGGCTGCTTTTCTTTTCGCCGCAATACAAACATTAACAGTATCGTTAAAACGGCGAAGAAACAAGTAATAAAGAATGAATGCAGCAATAAGAATGTCAGCTGCATGCGAGTTAAAACGACGAGAATGCCTGATATTGCTTGGCATAAAATAAAAATAAGGGAAAGCAAAAATCCGATTAAAATACTCGGAGAATGTTTGTAGCGTACTATAGATATAACTAAGGTAATAAATACCCAAACCACTAGAGCGCCTGCCAGAAGTCTATGAATAAATTGAATGCCGGCTCTGCTGTATAAATCAGGGATAAGTGTGCCGTTGCATAGCGGAAAATCTAAACAGCCCATACTAGAGTCGGTATGTCTTACAAATGCACCTGAGTAAATCACTATATAAGAATAAATACATAGCAAGACGACATTGACAAGCATCCCCTTGCCTATAGCAGGGATGGTTCTTTTATGCCACCATGTTTCTTCGAAAACCAATATGGTTATCAGAAGGACGCTAGCGAAAGATATCAGTGATATGCCAAAGTGCAGAGCAAGAACTAAGGATGATTGATTCCAAATAACAGCGCCAGCACCAAGCAATGCTTGAAGCACTAAGAAAAATACTGACACAATGGCAAGAAATTTAGTTTCTTTTACTTTAGGGAATTTTATCCATATCCAAATCGCTTGGATGACAACTAGAATGGCTGCAAGGCCAGAAACGGCTCTATGGCTCAATTCGATAATTGTTTGTTTTTGAGCATTCTGAGGTATCACTTGCCCATAACAAAGCGGCCAAGAACTTCCGCATCCGTCCTGTGAACCTGTATTGGTTACAAGAGCCCCTTGCATAACAACCATTAGCAGCACCAAAGATGTGAGGATGCTCAGCCATCTGATAAGTCGTTCTGATTGTTTCATTTTTTTATACACCTTCTTGCGCTATTAAATTTAAATAAGGGCTTTAAGAGCAAATATATAACCTTCGTAAGTTTGAAGATTTTATGTCAATCGTTCACAAAGTATACAAACCATTGCAATTCGTATATAATGAAATCAGAAGAAGTGTTAAATTCCTTTATTATCGTAACATAGTTAGTTTTTATAAGCAGGCCTTATTTGTGAACAGGATGAGACAATTTTATCCTTCAAAGCCATTATCGCCAATTTCAAAGGTGATGATAATCTGGTCAGTTCCTATAAAATCCATTGTGATGTGACTGATAAGGACAGCTTTATAAAAAGCGTGCAATCGCATATTGTACACACCATTTTATTAGATATAAAATTGAAAGAAGGAATTTAACATGAGTAAACCGATGAATTCCTATAATACATCAAGGGTTATAGACTCCAGGACTATAGCTGATTCAAATCCGGCAGGCACCTGGAAAGATTTTTTGACGATATCAAAAATGGGTATTGTAAATTCAAATTTAATAACGACTTTTACAGGGGTATGGTTAGCGCTTAAATTTACAAACCAGTCATTTCTTGATAATATATGGAAAATAATATTTGTTTTATTAGGCACCGCTTTAATTGTTGCCGGCGGATGCTGCTTAAATAATTATATTGATCGTGATATTGACAAATTGATGAAAAGGACAAAGAACCGTCCATCTGCAGCAGGAACGCTTACAGGCAAACAAGTGTTGTGGACCGGCATTATAATGTCCGTACTCGGAGCCGTTGTTCTTCTTCAAGCCTCTTTTGCAGCAGCCGCTTTCGGTTTGCTGGGCCTGTTTGTATACGTTGTTGTTTATACATGGTGGCTGAAGAGGACCCACTCTATTAATACCATTGTCGGCAGCATTTCAGGAGCGCTTCCTCCTGTTATCGGCTGGGCTGCGATTGACCCGGCTCTCAGTTCAAATGAACCTTGGATACTGTTTTTAATTATGTTTTTATGGCAGCCGCCGCATTTCTTAGCCCTGGCTATAAAATATGCAGAAGAATACCGGCGTGCGGGTATTCCGATGCTTCCGGTCGTTGCCGGGTTTGAGACGACGAAAAGACAAATGATCATCTATGTCGCATCATTATTCCCGGCATCGTTATTATTATATACATTAGGCCCATGGTACCTTGCCGCTGCAATCATTTTAGGCTTGGGATGGATAGCGGTAAGCATTGCCGGGTTCTTTATGAAAGATACAATTAAATGGTCAAGAATTATGTTTGTTTATTCGCTGAACTATATGACGATATTATTTGCCGTTATGATTTTCGCCGTTATATAGAATGCCCGTCATTAAGTGTAATGATTGACTGCAGCTCGTGTGTTGACAGAACTTACAATCGAAACAAGTTCATGTACATGGGTTTGCAGTCAATTTTATTTTATAATCAAAAAATATAGAAAGAGAGGTTTTCAACACATGAAGAAATGGCGTCAGTCATTGAGGCTATTGCCGTTGTTCCTGGCAGCGCTCGCGCTTTCTGGATGCGGCAAAGAAGGCGTATCTGCATTGAAGCCTGAAGGTGAAGTGGCTAAAGAGCAAGCGTCATTAATGTTAATCAGCCTGCTGATTATGATTGTTGTCGTGCTTGTCGTTGGCTTTCTTTTTACTTATGCAATGATTAAATATCGCAAACGGCCTGGTCAAGAAGATTATATTCCCAAACAAGTTGAAGGAAATACGAAGCTCGAACTGACATGGACGATCATTCCGATTATTTTGTTATGTATTTTAGCTGTCCCTACAATTTCCAAAACATTCGCACTTTCAGATAATAATACTTCTAAGAAGAGTGATGTGTTAAAAATTAAAGTCACAGGTCATCAATTTTGGTGGGAGTTTGAATATCCAGATCAAAAAATAACGACAGCTCAGGATCTGTATATTCCAGTCGGCAAAAAAGTTGAGTTTGACATTACATCAAAAGATCTTATCCACGCTTTTTGGGTTCCGGCACTCGGCGGAAAACAAGATGCTAATCCTGGCCAAACGAATCATTTATGGCTAAAAGCGGACAAAGAGGGTACATACAAGGGACGGTGCGCGGAACTGTGCGGATCAAGCCACGCTCTTATGTATTTTAATGTAAAGGCTGTCAGCGATAAAGAATTTAAGCATTGGGTTAAAGACATGAAGGCCGGTATGAAATCCGCCCCTGACAAAGACCGGGTTTTAACTGCTTCTGCCAAACAAGGCGAAGAAGTATTTAAAAACAATTGTATGAGCTGTCATGCAGTGGGCAATAAAGGCGGTCAAATTGGTCCTAACCTGACGAACTTTGCTGACAGGGACAATATCGGCGGTTTTGAGAAACATACGAAAAGCGAAGTGAAAAAGTGGATTAAAGATCCGGAAAGTATTAAGCCTGGAGCGAAAATGCCTAAGTTTGGCAAGAAGTTAACCGATGACCAAATCAATGCTTTGGCGGATTATTTATTTACATTATCAGTCAAACAATAGACAGAATTTTTTAAAAGGAGGTTATTCATGTGTCTGTAAATGCTGAAAGTCTTATGCAGCCCAATCAAAAAAATGGCTTATTCTCTTGGCTAAAAACATGGTTAACGACGGTAGACCATAAGAAAATAGCTGTTTTGTACCTTTTTGGCGGAGGGCTGTTCTTCCTTATCGGCGGGATTGAGGCTATGCTGATCAGGCTCCAATTAACAGCGCCTGAAAACCATTTTTTAACGGGCTCAGCATATAATCAGGTGTTGACGATGCATGGCACAACAATGATTTTCTTTGTTGCTATGCCGATGATTTTTGCGTTCATGAACGCGGTTGTGCCATTGCAGATCGGCGCGCGCGATGTCGCTTTTCCATTTGTGAATGCCCTTGGATTCTGGCTGTTTTTCTTAGGCGGCATTATTCTTAACCTCAGCTGGTTCTTAGGCGGTGCTCCGGAAGCCGGTTGGACGGCTTATGCACCGTTATCAACCGAATACTTAGGCAGAGGCATGGACTTTTATGTTCTTGGTTTACAGGTAGCTGGTGCAGGAACACTGATGGGCGGGATCAACTTTCTTGTAACCATTATTAACATGAGAGCGCCTGGAATGACTTTTATGCGCATGCCGTTGTTTACTTGGACAGCATTCGTGACTTCGGCGCTGATTCTCTTCGCCTTTCCTGCGCTGACAGTCGGTTTGTTTGAAATATTCTTTGACCGGCTTTTTGGCGGAAACTTCTTTAATGCGACTAATGGCGGCAATTCTATCATCTTTGAACATATCTTTTGGATTTTTGGGCATCCGGAAGTATATATATTGATATTGCCAAGTTTTGGGATATTATCAGAAGTTATCAGTACATTTTCGAAAAAACGGCTGTTCGGTTACCACTCGATGGTTTTCGCTACTATATTGATCGGCTTTTTGGCGTTTATGGTTTGGGTTCACCATATGTTCACTGTTGGTTTAGGGCCGATTGCTAATACTATCTTTGCTTTGGCGACGATGGCTATTGCCGTTCCGACCGGTATTAAAATTTTCAACTGGATTTTTACGATGTGGGGCGGTCAAATTCGTTTTACAACAGCAAATTTATATGCTGTCAGCTTCATTCCAACCTTCGTTATGGGCGGAGTAACAGGCGTGATGCTGGCGATTCCTGCCGCAGATTTTCAGTTTCAAGACAGTTATTTTGTTGTTGCTCATTTCCATTACGTTATTGTCGGCGGCGTTATATTAGGTTTATTTGCTGGATTGTATTATTGGTGGCCGAAAATGTTCGGCAGGTGTTTGAATGAAACGCTTGGAAAAATAAACTTCTGGTTCTTTTTTATCGGCTTCCATGTGACTTTCTTTCCTCAGCATTTTTTAGGGTTAATGGGCATGCCGCGGCGCTATTTTACTTATTTGCCGGGCGAGCATTTAACAACATTAAATGTAGTAAGTTCAATCGGCGCCATCGGCATGGCGATTGGTGTGATCACCCTTGTCGTGAACATTGTTTATACCTTTGTAAAAGGGGAGAAAGCGGAAGGAGATGCTTGGGGGACAGGACGGACGCTCGAATGGTCTATTCCTTCTCCGGCCCCAGAGTATAATTTTGCACAAACGCCATTGGTTAAAGGCATTGATACGTATTGGAAAGAGAAGATGGACGGAAATAAAAAGGTTACGGCAGCCGAGCCGTTAGGCGATGTCCATATGCCTTCGCCATCGATCATGCCGTTTCTGATGTCAATCAGTCTGACAATCGTTAGCTTTGGCTTTATCTTTAGCGACAAAGGCGTCCATCGAACAGTGTCGTTTGCAGTTGCGGGAATAGGTATTGCGATGATGCTCGGCTGCATGTTAGTTCGATCAATTAAGGATGATTCGGGTTTTCATATCCACAAAGAAGAAATTATTGAAACGGAAAAGGGGATGAGTAAATGAGTAAAGCAGAAAATGTGGAAACCATACCAGCTCACCCTGAAACAGCAACTTTGGAAGGGAAAAATAAGTTTATTGGATTTTGGCTGTTCCTTGGCGGAGAAACAGTGTTATTTGGCACTTTGTTTGCAACGTTTCTTGCATTAAGAAATAAAACAAACGGCGGTCCGGCGGCGCATGATCTTTTTAGCTTGTCAACAGTATTTGCTGCAACTGTTATCTTGTTAGTAAGCAGTTTAACAAGTGTTTTTGCGGTGATGGCCATGAGAGATCGTGCTGTTGGCAAAATGCAATTCTGGTTTTTGATCACGGTTTTGCTCGGCATCGCTTTTCTGGTTTTGGAAATAACAGAGTTTAAGGAATATTTGCACGAACATTTGGGATATTCAACGAGCGCTTTTTCCTCATCATTTTATACGTTGGTCGGGACCCATGGCTGCCACGTTTTGTTTGGTGTTTTATGGATTTCAACAATAACGATTCAAGCTTTCAAAAAAGGCATTACAACGGTAACTGCTCCAAAGTATTATGTCGCGAGTCTGTATTGGCATTTTATTGATGTTGTTTGGGTATTTATATTTACAGTTGTTTATCTTCTAGGCATTGCAGGGAGGTGATGAGGTTGTCAAAACCATCAAACACATCATTGTATATGGAGCGGCAAAAGCGCAAACGGGAATTGACATATTATCTGGTTTCGTTTTTCATGATGCTTTTGCTTACAGGACTGTCTTTTGCGGCGGTTGCTATGAAAGGCATTGAAAAACATTTCACAGCATTTTTTATTGTGACGTTGGCGGTGATACAAGTTGCTTTTCAACTATACTATTTCATGCATTTAAAAGATAAAAATCATGGCATGCCTGCACTATTTATATACAGCGGAGCTTTTGTCGCATTTATAACAGTCCTTGCTTTTGTTTCAATTGTTTGGATTTCCTAATAAATATCCGCATCTGAAAGGTCCCTCCATAATAAGCTGGATTGCCTTTTGCGAGAGGGACCTTTTAGAATTTATGAAATGAAAGGGGCCGGGAACGATGCGCGATCCATTGGTCGGACAAATGGCGGTGAGATGGCATTTTGAATGGGTGGCCATTCTTATTATTTTAGTTTTTTTATACCTCGCAGCAACTGGATCGTTAAACGAAAAATACGGAAAAAAAGATGACTCGCTTTCGATTTATCGTAAAACTTGTTTTTTTATTGGGTTGTTTTTTGTATTTATATCAAAAGCAACACCGCTTCATGACATAGGCATGAGTTATTTGTTCAGCGCACATATGGCTGGAATGGCTCTTGATTACTTAGTTATACCGCCGTTATTGCTTTTAGGAATGCCGGCTTGGCCGGTTAGAAAACTGCTTAGTATTCCGCTTGCTGATAGAATAATAACATTTATGACTAAACCGCTTATTATCATTATATTTTTTAATTTGTTCTTTTCGCTTTATCATGTGCCTTTAATATTTAATACCGCAGCAATGCATCCTCCTTTTCATGTCATTTTTAATTTGATATTAACCGTGTTGTCTTATTTTCTGTGGTGGCCGATTATTTGTCCGGTTCCTGAAAAAGATTATTTATCAGAACTTCAGAAAATGGGGTGCATTTTTGCCAATAGTGTTCTTCTTACTCCGGCATGTGCATTAATTATATTTGGCAGTACACCGCTTTATCAATTTTATCAGCATACGCCGCATATCCTGCCCCATCTCTCAATCGTTGAAGACCAACAATTCGGCGGAACCATTATGAAAATCGTTCAAGAAATTGTTAATGCTTTGGCCCTTGGCTTAGTTTTTTATCAATGGATGAAAAAACAGCAAGAACAAGACAGAAGGGAAGCATCAATGGATATAAAAGGATATAAATATTTAGAAGTATCCCCTGCTAAGAAGTTAAAGCGGAACTAAAGTGTTTTTTTATGGTATCGTCTCCGATTAGTCAATATAAGTCAGGACCCGGAATTTTAAGGCATGACAAAGCCCTTTGCAGAATACATCTTTTCATATAGGACGCCAAAACGATAAAAGGGTGAAAGCCGGATGAAAATTAGGCAAATTCAAATCAATGATGCAGAGGCTTATCTCCGCTTGCGCAAGCAGTTAGATAAGGAAACGCACTTTATGTTTTATAAACCAGGTGAAAAAATAGATTCCATTGAGGAACAAGAAAAAAAGATCCAATCAATCATCGGCAGCGGTTGTTCAATGATTTTTGTAGCGGAATCAGAAGATAAGCTGATTGGTTTTGCTGCATTATTTGGCAATCATTTGAAATATATTCGTCATCGCGCTTTTGTTGTTATAGGGGTACTCAAAGACTACCAAAACCAAGGTATCGCCAAAAATCTGCTCAAAATTGTTGATGAGTGGGCCCGTGAACATCGGATGGAGCGTTTGGAAATAACGGTTATGGCCCGCAACCGCCGTGCGCTTGGTTTGTACCATTCAATGGGATATCATATTGAAGGAATGAGGAGAGGTGCGCTGATGATTGACAATGAACACGTCGATGAGTTTTATATGGGGAAACTACTGAAAAGGTAATGGCCGTTTGGGCCATTACCTTTTTTCATTTGGCTGTTCAATTAATCTGCGGCAGACGTTTCCTTTAAATCTTCTAAAAGCGCCTTAAGTTTTGACAGGCGTTCTTTACAAGTGTTGACGACGCGTTCCGGGAATTCTTCATTTTCATATTCTACACCGTGCGGATAGTAATACCTGCCAAGGCAAGGGGCAAGTAATTTGACTTTTGCATCCGATTGTTCAATTTCTCCTTCAACGGCAACACCAGGTAACCTTAAGTAATGAATATGTCCATTTTTCGTATTTTCAAATTTGAAATCATAAGTCACACGTTCATAATCCCAATGGCCTCCGCGGATTAAGCCTACCCGTTTGGCCATAGCTTCCAAAACAGCAAATGGAACAATCATGCCTTCTAAACCAGTGTCTGTAAATTTCACATGCCGACCTCCCAGCATTACAGAAGTTTTGTTATTTTTATAATAGTACGAAAAGTCATCTGATGCAATAATAGATATTATTTTAATGAGTTAATCATGGAATTAAAGGAAGTTTATCCCGGTATCAGTGTGGAGAAAATAATGGTATATTGCATTAAAGTGTCTTTTTTGGACGGGACACTGATATAATAGGGATGAAAAAGGAGTGAGCGTCTTGCGGAAAATGAATGTCTTTATTTTTGCTCTGGCAGTTTGCGTATTTATCTTTACATTTTTATTCAATATTTCAGGTCATCCAAACAGGAAAGAGACTCAAGTGGAATCTGAGTCGATAGCAGGCGCACCACAACAATCAAAATTCAAAGTACCGAAAAAAGGTCTATACACATATATTGGAGACACAAAAAGAGATATTGAAAAAAAATTCGGGAAACCGGAGCGTATCGATCAGACTCAATATGGCTATGAGTGGTGGATATATGGCAGGGGGACAGAAAAATACGTCCAAATCGGCATTGAAGATAATAAGGTTGTAACGATTTATGCGTTAGGAAACAATCTTGATACATCCCCTTTTAAAATTGGCAAAGCTGCGCATGACATTTATAAGAAGGTGCCGATGTCAGATACTGCGTCATTGAATATTGGCGATACCCATGTCGAATTTGAATTTAACGAAGAGGATCTTATGGTTCGGCCATTATTAAAATTTGGCGATGTTTGGGTTCAATTATATTTCGATCATTTTACGAATCGTTTAGTTAGTGTTCGCTATCTAACTCCAGAAGTGCTGGTCAAGCAAAAGCCATATACTTTGACATACAGAGGGCAATTGCCGGCAGCTCCGGAACCGACATCATCGGAATGGCAGTCAATAAATGAAGGCGAAAGCAAAGAAATATTTGATATCACTAATGTTCTTAGGAAAAGGTATAACGTTAATCAATTAAAATGGAATAATCAAGCGAAAAAGGCGGCTTATTTGCATAGTAAAGATATGAAAGAAAATCACTATTTTTCCCATGACTCAAAAACTCAGGGAGACTTAAGCCAACGTTTGCAAAAACAAGGCGTTAATTTCCAGGCAGCTGGCGAAAACATTGCAGCTCAGTATACAGATGGGATTGCCGCAGTGATCGGCTGGCTTAATAGTGAAGACCACAGAAAGAACTTGCTGAGCAATATGTTCACTGGTTTGGGTGTGGGTGTTTATAAGGATGATTATACTCAAGACTTTGTAACGCCGCTTTAATATAATCAGTAACCAACTTTCTTTTTGAGAGTTGGTTTTTTGTTTTTAATCAGAAAGGGCTGTTTATGATATAATAGTCATTACTTAAATATTATGTCTTTTCAGATAGGGGCGATTAGTATGACAACCGAACTAAGCGGTGATTTAAAACAACTCGTTGCGGACATTGCACCTGAAGTCATAAGATGGAGACGCCATTTGCACGCGAACCCGGAACTGTCTTTTGAAGAGGAAAAAACGGCCGGCTTTGTTTTTGAAACATTAAAAAGCTTCGGTAATATCGAATTGACTCGGCCAACTAAAACAAGTGTTGTCGGGAAAATAAAAGGTGATTTTCCCGGGAAAACATTAGCGATTCGTGCTGATATGGATGCCCTTCCTATCAAGGAAGAAAATACTTTTGAATTCGCCTCAAAAAATCCTGGAGTGATGCATGCGTGCGGTCATGATGGACATACTTCTATGCTGCTTGGGGCAGCGAAGATATTATCTCAATTAAAAGCGCATTTGCGCGGTGAAATCAGACTGATTTTTCAGCATGCAGAGGAGCTGTTTCCAGGCGGAGCAGAGGAGCTTGTCAACGCTGGAGTTATGGATGGCGTGGACTGGGTGATCGGTGCGCACCTATGGTCTCCATTGGAATATGGGAAAATCGGTATTGTCTATGGGCCGATGATGGCAGCTCCGGATACATTTCATATCGTTGTCAAAGGCAAAGGCGGGCATGCGGCGATCCCTCATGCTGCGATTGACAGTATTGCGGTCGCTTCACAAGTTGTAACGAATCTTCAGCATGTCGTTTCCAGAAATACAAATCCGCTTGATTCACTGGTTTTATCAGTCGCAAAGTTTATCGGCGGCACGGCTCATAATGTGATTCCCGGTTCAGTTGAATTAACGGGGACTATAAGAAGTTTTAATCCTGAATTAAGGGATCAAGTGCCTGAGTTGATGGAGAGGGTTATTAAGGGAGTTACATCAGCGCATGGTGCGGATTATGAGTTTAATTATGAAAAAGGTTACCGTCCGGTCATTAACCACGCTGAGGTCACTAAGATAGTTGAGAAAACCGTCAAGAACGTCTATGGATCTGATTCAATTAAGCATATGGCGCCGAGTATGATTGGAGAAGATTTCTCAGCTTATCAACAAGCTGCACCAGGAATGTTTTTCTATATAGGAGCCGGCAATGAAGACAAAGGGATGATTTACCCTCATCACCATGCAAGATTTACAATTGATGAAGAAGCTTTAGAAAAAGGCGTTAACATTTTTGTTCATGCGGCTTTTCATTTTTTAAATGAATAGCCGGCAGTCAATAAAAAAGTGTTGAGGACAGGCATTTTATGCGATGTCCTCTATTTTTGAATATGCTTGGGTTTTGGAATGATAAAGAAAGACCCTGCAGCATAAGCAGCTATCTCATGATCTTCTGTCAGTACTTGTGCAGTGACAAAGCAAATGTTGTTTCCCCGGTGGACGAGTTCCGATTTGCATATTAATTTGCTGCCTTTAGCCGGTTTTAAATAATTTAATTTTAATTCAGAAGTGACGCAAGTCTGATTGTCCGGCAATATTTTATTAACAAGCGTTCCCATAACTGTGTCACAGAAGGCGGCTGTGATGCCTCCATGAACAATATTCAGCGGATTTAGAGCAAATGGTGTAAGGGTTATTTCAGCCTCATATGTCTTTTCTCCTGTTAATTGTCCTTGATAGTTTAAGACGCCGTTAAGATAGGTTCTAGATTGCTTGTTTTGTTTTAATTTAATGCCGTGAAGCAAATTTTCCAAAACATTAAGATCTTCTGGCGCAGCATTAGCAAGGCTATCAGCGAGCAGCCGTTCGATCTCTTTCTTTTTATCTTCGCACATATGTATAGCTCCTTTGTCGCACGATTCATTTAAATCATATCAGTTTATTTCTGTTTGCGCTATCAAAGCTTGGCAAAAAGTTAATAAGAAAATGGGCGCACATCATGATCTTAAAACACTTATAATAAATTAGGTGAGTTTGACATTGTAGGAGGGTCGAATATGGCTCACAAAACAGCTGACTCGGTTAAAGCTTTCAAAGAGTTTGTACGGAAACATCCTGAATTGGCTAAGGGCATTAAAGAACAAGGCAAGACTTGGAATGATATATTTGATGAGTGGGTGCTGTACGGCGAAGATAATGAGGTATGGGAAACATACGGTGTAAAAATGGAAAAACAAAAGCCGAAACCGGATCCGCTGAAAAAAATTATTTCTTTTATAAATGGCATTGATGCAAAAAATTTAGAAGAACGTTTGGGACAATTGAATGGCGCGTTGACCAGCATACAAGAACTGATTGGCCAGTTTCAGCAGCAGCCGCCGCCGCAAAATACACCGCCGTTGCCGCAAAACTCTCCCCAACATATGCCGCTGAATATGCAGAACCGGCCATTTCCGCCTTATCAGCGCTATATTCAGCAACCGCCTCAGCCTATTCAATACTTAAATAAAAAGGATTAATCGGTGATGAGAAAAGAAATTCAATATTACCTCGACCAAAACTCTGATTTAAAGTTTTATATGAGGATGCATCCCGTTTGGTACAGGCGGTTAGGAAGATATCCGGGCGATGTTTCCCGATTAAAAGAAGCGGCAGATGAATTTTACGGAAGAACCTTAAATAAAAAAATCGAACGTTTTAGTCAGCAGCTTGATCTTATCTCTATGTTTATGGAGATGGCAAAATCAATGGGCAATAATGAAAAAGATAACAATGAAATAACAAACGATTGAAAGAGCTAATCAATGTCATTTGGTTAGTTTTTTTTTGGCTGCATCATTAAGTGCATCAATGCTGAAAGCGGCTGATTGAAGCAGAACGGCGCGGATGTTTCAGCAGGATAATGCCCGGTCTGCTTCAAAAGAGTGGTAATTTTTGTGGCAAATGATAAAATAGTGGTGAGGTGATATGATATGATTGCCACAATGGAGCATGTTTCTGTTCTTGAAGAAACGGATGGACTTATCGGCATGCTTAAACACTGCGATGTGTTTGAACATTATCGTCATATGAAGGACGAGCTTCGGAAGGATCAGGAAGCGCAAACCCTTATGCGCAAATTTGTTAAAGTAAGGGAAAAGTATGATGAGGTTCAACGGTTCGGTAAGTATCATCCTGATTATAAACAAGTGATTCAAGAGATGATGGATATCAAAAGGGATATAGACTTAAATGATACCATCGCTGCTTATAAGAAAGCAGAAGAGCAGATGGAAAGTTTGCTGAATGACATCAGCTTGGAAATCGCACGGGCAGTTTCGGATTCAATAAAAGTACCGACTGGAAATCCGTTCTTTGATCGAGGCTGCGGCGGCTGCGGTACAGGCGGAAAATGCGGATGCCACTAATGCATGTGATCATCGCTTGCAGGCGATGAATAGACTGCTGGGACATTAAGAAGACTTGGCGGCAAGCCAAGTTTTCTTTCAAAAAGGTTTTGAAACCGAATACAGAAGTTTGAGGAGAAATGATTATGATTGTGGGACGGAGAAGGGGACTTATCGTATGGCTGCATCATTTAAAGCATGTTAAATTGTTAAGAAGATTCGGCTATATTCATTACGTATCAAAAAATATGAAATATGTAGTTATTTATTGTGACCGTGAAAAAATAGAAAATATATTATCTGAACTTAAATCGTTAAAATATATTAAAGACGTCAGTGTATCTTGCTTACATGAAATTAAAACGGAATATGACAAAAAGAAATTCCGCAAAGAAATTGAGGAAATGGCTTATCAACAAAAAACGCTGTCGTCCCATTTCTGACAGGCCTAAGGGATTTAATTATACACGGCTGCTGCTTTATTCTTCGTGACGATGGTTTGTGTAAAAAAAAGAACCCGCAGGCATTTGTCCTGCGGGTTGGTCTTTACGCATACGATTGTATGCCAAGACAATGGGAGAGGAGAAACCGGCGGAAAAACTTATGGGGAAACGTAAGTCTCCGCGGTTGGAACAACATCATATGAGATGTTGTTAACCATATTATAGACAGGCATTCAGCCGGCTATACGTCTCAAAATACTAAATTTATTTTTTGATTTGCAGCATTTGTGGTAGGATAAAACATATCTTAACATTTTATATTTAAGTTTAAGGAATGATCAGCGTGCGAGTAATAGCTGGGGAATGTAAAGGAAGACCTTTAAAATCTGTCCGCGGCCAATTAACAAGGCCGACGACTGATAAAGTCAAAGAAACGATTTTTAATATGATCGGTCCATTTTTTGACGGCGGACAGGCGTTAGATTTATACAGCGGCAGCGGCGGGCTCGGCATCGAGGCTTTAAGCCGCGGCATCAGTCATGCTATTTTTATTGACAGATATGGACCGGCAATCAGCACGATTAAGAAGAATATTCAACTTTGCAAACTGGAAAGCCGTGCTGAAGTATATCGGAATGATGTTAGCCGGGCGCTGTCCATTTTAGGAAAGAAACAAGCGCGCTTTCGTTTGATTTTTATGGATCCTCCTTATGCTAGACAGCAAATTGTAAAAGATATTGAATCCATTATATATCACCGCTTGTTGGAGGAAGATGGTAAAATAATAGTTGAACACGAAGATACCGTCTGCTTGCCGGGAGAATTTAATGATGCGCTTATTAGAGTAAAACATCATACATATCATGGAAAAACAGCAGTATCAATTTATGAAAAGCAAAAGTAGGAGGTAAACATATGGCTGGCATTGCTATCTGTCCCGGAAGTTTTGATCCTGTCACTTACGGACATTTGGATATTATCCAAAGGGGCGCAAAAGTATTTGACGAAGTCATTGTAGCGGTGTTAAACAACTCCAGCAAAAATCCGCTATTTACGGTTGAAGAACGCGTAGAACTTTTGAAAGAGTCTACAAAAGACTTGCCGAATGTATCCGTCGATTGGTTTGAAGGATTAATGATTGACTTTGCGAAAAAAAAGAAAGTCAACGCTGTTTTACGCGGATTAAGAGCAATTTCCGATTACGAGTATGAACTTCAATTAGCATTAACAAATAAAAAGCTAGATGAGAACATTGAGACATTTTTTATGCCGACAAACAGCCATTATTCATTCTTAAGTTCGAGTATTGTCAAAGAAATTTCCAAATATCATGGCTCTGTTTCTGAGATGGTGCCGGAACCTGTTGAGAGGGCGCTCAAAGAAAAATATTTATCCCCGCGTGCTGAGTAGCAGCGGGGTTTTTCAATCCTTTTCTATCTATGCTGTTAAAAATGATTTTATCAAATTTTTTTCATATTAGCATAAGCCTTGGTTAATATATAGATAATTAGAGTGATCAGCGTCACGGAAGAGCCTATTTGCAAATATGAAGTCCAATTTTCAGGAAGGATATGGTTTTCAAGCGATTCAACAACGGCATTCACTTGGAAGCTTGACTGTTTAATATCGACGTACTGGAATAGCACAAAGGCAGCGCAAGCTGAGGCTGTCCCGTGGATAAGACGGCCTATGAAAAACGGTTTGGCGCTTAGTTTTGCGTCAGCTAGAATGCTGGCCACTTGGGCCTGAATAGAAAATCCAGCAAATCCGAGTATAAAGCATGCCACAATGACTTGCTGCAACAGCGGCGCTTGGAGGCTGCTTATGTTTTTGGCTCCAACGGTGATTTCAAATAAGCCGGGAACAATGCCTTTGCTCAAGTCCGGTGAAAAGTGAAGCAAGAGCAGAAGGTGTTTTATCACATAGGCGATAGAATCGGTAATGTGTAATCGGGCAAACAGCTGATTCAAAACTGAGAACAAAATAATAAATCCGCCGACCATGAGCAATGTACTGACTGAAGTCTGAACAGCATCACCGAGCATTTTGCCGAGAGGCTGTTTGTTTCTGATGCGTTCTCTGTGCATGTGTTTTAATGCTTTAATAAAAATAGCTGGTGTTGCCCGTTCTTTTTCAGACAGCGATCTTTCATTAGGTCTATAAAACCGCATGATTAGCCCGACACAGATATTTCCTAAATAATGAGATAATGCAAATACGATTCCCAAAGCGGCTTGGTGGAAAAACCCGTAAGCCACGACGCCAAAAATAAACAGCGGATTTGAAAAGTTTGTAAAGCTGGCGAGCCGTTCAGCTTCAGTTTTTGTTAATTTTTTTTCTTCATAAAGCCGGGATGTGATCTTGGCTCCTGCTGGAAAGCCTGAAGCGAGCCCCATGACGAAAACGAACGCTCCTGCTCCAGGCACTTTAAAAATAGGCCGCATAATCGGTTCAAGCAGCACACCGATAAATGTGACGATGCCAAACCCAATCATCAACTCCGATACGATGAAAAAAGGTAAGAGCGATGGAAAGACCACATTCCACCATAACTTCAGTCCGTTGAGGGAAGCGTCTACGGAAACTTTTGGAAAAGCAATAATGGAAACAGCGAGAAAAAGAGCTGTAATAGCTAAAATTATTGTTTTTAATTTTGCGGAACTCAATGACCATACTCCTCTCTTTCCGAGTTCGAACATCGCTTCTGTAATGAGAGCATAATGATGACTATAGGGAGCATAAAGTTGTCCCTTAAGACTAAATATACGCTTGTCAGAATGAATTAGACCTAAAGGAGAGGATACTGGCCATGCAAAGACCAAAAATCGGCCTTGCACTAGGTTCCGGCGGTTCGAAAGGGTTTGCTCATGTCGGTGTTCTAAAAGTATTTGAAGACGAAAATATCCCCATTGACATGATAGCCGGTTCCAGCATGGGAGGGTTGGCGGCGGCCTTATACGGCGTTGGTCATACATATGAAAGTATGTATAAAATGGCTGTCAATTTTAAAAGACAATATTTTATGGATTTCATTATTCCCAAAATGGGCTTTATTTCCGGTAAAAAAATAACGTCTCTTCTGAAAACCATTACGCATTGCAAAACATTTCAAGAGGCTCGAGTGCCTCTTAAAATTGTTGCCACTGATTTAATTAAAGGTGAAAGGGTCACTTTTGGCGAAGGTTATTTATACGAGGCCGTCCGTGCAAGCATCTCTATTCCGGGTATTCTAGTTCCTGTCAAATCAAAAGGGAAAATTTTAGTAGATGGCGGGGTGATTGACCGGCTCCCCATTTCCGTTGTGAAAAGTATGGGAGCGGATATTGTTATAGCGGTTGATGTGGCAACGTTTAACGGCGAGTCGCAGGTGTCGTCCATTTTCGATGTCATCTTACAGAGTATTGATATCATGCAAGAAGAAATCGTGCGTCATCAAGAATTGCATGCTGACGTGATTATTCGGCCGCCTGTTAACCAATTTAATTCTAAAGCGTTTACGAACATGAAAGAGATCATTAAAATAGGGGAAGAAACAGCCAGACAGCAGCTGCCATTAATATACAAGTCGATTGAATCTTGGAAGGAGCGTTGAGTTTGAGCAGAAGAACTAAAAATATTACATATTACTCGGTATTGATTATATTAATTATTGCTATCGGGCTCTACTTTTACAGGCTGCCTGTCTACGTGGAAAAGCCCGGGGCGGCAGAGTCAATAAACCCTGTCGTAAAGGTGCAAGACGGCCATAAAATAAATGGTGATTTCATGCTCGTCTATGTCTACGTCGGGCAGGCTAACATTTATCAATATTTATGGACAAAATATGACCGCAACAAATATACAACACTGATGAAGCCGCAAGAGGTCAAATTGCCTGATGAAACGAACGAAGAATATAACCTTCGTCAAGAAAATTATATGGAAACCGCACAGGATACGGCTGCATATGTCGCTTATAAACATGCCGGCAAAGATCCAAAATTAATTAAAGACGGCGCGCTTATCATTAACGTCTTTTCCGATATGCCTGCCGCTAAAGTATTGAAACCGGGCGACGTCATTATTGAAGCCAACGGCAATAAAATCAGCACAATAATGGATATGCAAAAAGTGCTGGAAGATAAAAAACCGGGGGATACCGTTTTATTGAAGGTCAAACGGGACGGAAAAATAAAAAATGCGAAAGTGAAGGTCACCAAATATCCTAAAGAACTGTCTCAAGGCATAAAAAAATATGGCATTGGCGTCATGCAGACAGACAAATTTCATGTCAAAGTTAAACCTGATATTAAGTTTGATATTAAAAATATAGGCGGACCTTCTGCCGGGTTAATGATGACCCTTGCCATCTATGATCAATTAACGAAGGAAGATTTAGCTAAAGGCTATAAAATTGCCGGCACAGGGACAATTAATTTAGATGATACCGTTGGGCCGATCGGCGGTATTCAAGAAAAAATTGTCGGCGCCAGCAAATCAGGGGCAGATATATTCTTTGCGCCTGTTGCGGATGATGAGTACAAACAAGCCAAAGAAGCGGCAAAAGACATCGGCACTCGTATGAAGGTTGTGCCAGTCAAAACATTTGACGATGCTTTAAACTATTTGCATCAGTTAAAGAAAAAATAACTAAAACTCGCCTTTGGGCGAGTTTTATATTATATAATGTCTAAAAGAAAGTTTTGATTGAATTCATCGTAACGAAGCGGAGGCTGAGTTATTTCGTTGCTGATGATTTTGTAATCTCGGCGGTTCAGGCCGGCCAGTTCATAGACTTTAGCAGCTTTCGTATCCAGTGTCATTAATGGGCTGCTGTCTTTTATTTGCTTAGTTATAATTGGCAATGGACATTGGCTTTTGATTTTGTTTAAATAGGCTTGGCCATTTTGGTTTATGCCCAGAAGCCGTATATAGGGGGCTTTTTTCTCTTCTAACGCTTGCATCATTTCCGTTTTTTTGGCGTTTACTAAGACGTGAGTACACAGCCGCTGCAAGCGGGTCCATGTATATCTTTTAGTTTTAAGTTTTTCCATAAAACTATTGAAATGATTTGCTTCCCGGATGATTTTAATCATGCGATGCTCTAATCCTTCTTCAGTTTCATAAATAGAAGACAGGGATTCGGCATTTTCGGTGGACAGACGGTATTTTAAGAAAGGAAAGAAATCATCCCATCGGTAAATCTGTCTTCTTTCAAACGCTGTTTTTAAATGAAGGTATGTAGAAGACGGAATCGCGCGGGCCGCTTCATCGATGCTTTGTTGTTCAAAGATGGCTTTCCGGATGCTTGTTGCGCTGGCGATGTTTCCTTTGTTCATATACATATCATGATAGCCTGCGCCTATTCTTTTAATCGTCGACACTTTAATTGGCAGGGATTGATCTTTGACAGATTTTAAGTAATGATACCCAAGTATATTATTAGGCTGTGAAAGGTCGACGAGGGAGGCAGCAGACGGTGCCAGCGTCTGGAAACTAAGAGCATGAGCCTTTGGATAACTGTAGCCTTCTTTAAGGTATGTCTTTAATTGGTGGTTATATTGGTCTCCGAGTTGGTCAATTAATGCCACTGTGTTTTCGAAAGGCGTGATTTCTCCTTGCTCGCTCCCGAAGCATATGTCTGAAACATCTAAAGCTCCCAAAATAGAAACGGCGCCGTTCGCAAATATTTCTGCCTTTTGTGTCGAAAAAGCGTACGGCAGTTCAATGATAATGTCTATCCCTGCAAGAAGCGCAAATTTAGTTCTTAACCATTTGGAAACAAGTGCAGGTTCGCCCCTTTGCAAAAAATAGCCGCTCATCACAGCAATCAAGACATCAGCCTGAGTTTGTTCTCTTGTTTTTTGTATATGGTGCAAGTGGCCGTTATGAAGCGGGTTGTATTCGACAATGACACCGGCGGCTTTCATGAAATCCCTCCATTTATAAATATTATCAGTCAATTTATTATAATGTTACAAGCCGTTTGGAAACAAGGCGAAGTCAAGTTTGTATATTGACAATTAAATAGACTAAGACTATAATTACAATTGTTGTCTTAAAGGTGGTATTGTAATGGCATTGAAATGGACAGTACCAGAACTTCTTCAATATAAAAGCGAAGGTTTAACTTTGGATGAAACGATTCATTTAACTGATTTGCCAAGTCTGGATTCTGAAGTGCGAGGCGTTTCTCCTGTTGATGTTAATGGGGTTGTTGAATTTTCGAAGGAAGCAATCACTTTTCATTTAACGATAAAAGGCGAAATGGTTCTGCCTGATTCGGTAACTCTCGAGGATGTTAACTATCCGTTTCATATTCATACGTCTGAAACCTTCCTTTTGAATCATTCGGCTGAAATTGAAGAAGCTGATCATGAAGTTGTTCATGATATTGAAGAGAATACGATTGATTTAATTCCGTTTATTAAAGAAGCGATATTGGTTGAGAAACCGATTCGCATTGTCAGTGATCGAAATGAAAATCCCCGTTACTCCGGTGAAGGCTGGGATTTTGTAACTGAAGAGGAACGGAAGAAACGCATTGATCCTAGGTTGGAAAAACTAAAAAAGTTTTTTGACGAATAAATGCTTCAAGGAGGTGTGAACCGTGGCAGTACCAAAAAGAAGAGTTTCTACTACTCGCAAAAATAAGCGTCGTACTCATTATAAACTTCGTGTACCAGGTATGGTGCAATGCGATAACTGCGGTGAGTACAAATTAGCTCATCGTGTTTGTCCAGAATGCGGCTCATACAAAGGTGAAGAAGTAGTTGAAAAATAAATTGTCACCAATTAAGAAAGCAAGGAGATATGTTCTCCTTGCTTTTTTGTCTTTAAAAACCGAATAACACGGCTCCTCCGCAGAGAAAATAATAGAATATAAAGTCTATCTTAACTATTAAATGCATATGATAAGAAAAAAGTTGAGATTGGAGGGGTTCAATGTCTACAATTCGTCAAGACGCATGGAGTCATGATGAAGACCTATTGTTAGCGGAAACGGTTTTAAGACATATAAGAGAGGGCAGCACACAGTTAGCAGCCTTTGAAGAAGTGGGGCAGAAATTATCAAGAACATCGGCAGCTTGCGGCTTCCGATGGAATTCTTTAGTGAGAAAAAATTATGAATCCGCCGTTGCATTGGCGAAAAAGCAAAGAAAAGCTGTCCAAGGGCAAAAGAAGACTCAAACCTTTAAAGAAAAACGCGGCAGCGTCATAAATGAACAACATGATATTCAATCTAAAAGTACGTCTTCGAAAACGAAACATCATGAGCCGGAAGTCAATCTAGAAACAGTGATCAATTATCTTACAGTTTTAAGAGACCGTTCTTTGGAGACCAATGGTTTGGAAAAAGAAATTAAAAATCTAAAAGAAGCATTGCAGGATACAGAAAAAAAATATAATGAATTGACTAATGCCCATCAGAAGTTAAAGAAAGATTATGAAACGATTAAAGAAGATTACAAGGCGCTATTGGCTATTATGGAGCGTGCAAGAAAATTGGCGGCAACAGATGAAAACAGCTCCAGAGAACGGATGAGCTTTGAGTTTGATGCATCGAAGAGCTTTGAAAAAGTTAATAAATGAAAAAAATTCCCTATTTTATATAGGGAACTTTTCTTTACTCTGTTAAAATACGACAAATCCTTCAAGCAAGTGTGGGCTCAGCCTGATTTCTACAGGTTACAGCGTTTGTTCGCTGACGCCTTTTGGAAACCAAACAAATGGGTTTTCGCCTCTATCCCTTTCAGTGTTATAAGTCGCTGGTTCAAAACCCATTTTATCCCAAAAGTCATGAGAGTTATTGCGTCCATTCGTTTTAATTGGCAAGTTAAATGACTTAGCAAAGTCAACTAACGCTCTTCCATAGCCTTTGCCTCGATAGTCAGGAAGCACTTCCAGTTTCCAGAGTTCAAGATAATCTTGAGGAGGTTCAAAATAACGGTCGAATTTTTGGCTGATTTTATATAAGCTCATTCTTGCTACTAACTTGCCGCCAAAATAAATACCGTAAAAAGGTGATTCGCTGTCGTTTTCAATGATATTGGCTTTAAGGTCCTCTTCCATCGATAGTTCTTGAGCACCGTATGACTGGAAGTTTTTGAATTCTTCAAGCGTTTTAAAATTAATGTTTAGTCGCTCAACGTTATACGGATTGTACATGTTGCTTCCCCCTTGGTCCAATTTAAGCAAATAGCTGATACACATCTATTATAGTATAAAATAACTAAAATTTCTGCTTATGCATAAAAGATTTTAAAGGGAAAATAAATAAAATTGTCGAATATGTATTTTGAAGCCAAGGGATAGGAGAGGAGGAATAAAATGAGAAAAGTTTTGATTGCAAACCGAGGAGAAATCGCTGACCGCATTATTCGCACATGCCGGCGTTTAAATATCGAAACGGTTGCTGTTTACTCTGAAGCCGATAAGGAATTGCCGTATATAAAGAAAGCTGATCAAGCTGTTTGCATTGGCAAACCTCCTGCACAAAAGTCGTATATGAATCAAGAAGCCATTTTAAAGGCTGCCAAACAAACCGGCGCAGATGCTATTCACCCCGGCTACGGCTTTCTATCAGAGAACGCTGGGTTTGTTCGTGCCGTTGATTCCCTTGGATTAACTTTTATCGGGCCTGATGCTGAAGTTGTTGCTTTAATGGGAGATAAGATTAGAGCCAGAGAAACAATGAAACAAGCGGGTGTTCCTATTGTGCCGGGGTCCGGCGGGGCGGTTGATGTTGAAGGTGCCAAGGCTGTCGCTGAAACAATAGGTTATCCTGTTATGCTGAAAGCAAGCGCCGGCGGCGGCGGGATCGGCATGCAGCTGTGCCGCAATGAGGAACAGCTGATAAAAGCCTTTGCATCAAATCAAGCCAGGGCACGCACATATTTTGGCGATTCGAAAATGTTTGTTGAGAAAGCTGTTGAAAATGGAAGGCATATCGAAGTGCAAATATTTGGAGATTTTTTTGGCCATATTGTTCATTTATATGAAAGAGACTGTTCAGTTCAAAGGCGCCATCAAAAGGTAATAGAAGAATCTCCTTCGCCGTTTATTTCAGAAAAAACGAGAAAAGCCATTACTGATGCAGCGGTCAAAGCTGCCAAATTTGTTAATTATAAAAATGCGGGCACGGTCGAATTTATCATGGATGAAGAAGAAAATTTTTATTTCTTGGAGATGAACACGAGATTGCAGGTGGAACATCCTGTTACCGAAATGCAGACCGGATTAGATTTAGTTGAGTGGCAGCTGATGGTAGCGGATGGCCAAAAACTTCCGTTGCAACAATCCGATATCACTTATAAAGGACATAGTATGGAATTTCGTTTGTACGCTGAAGATCCGGAAACGTTTTTGCCGTCACCGGGACGCTTAACGGCATTTGCCTTTCCTGATATCGAAGGTGTTCGTATCGATGCCGGTTATGAAGCGGGTCTATCCGTTACGCCTTATTATGATCCGATGATAGCCAAAATCATTGTAAGCGGTTACGATAGAGAGGATGTTTTAAGAAAGGCGGCGCGCTTATTTAATGAGTGCGATATTAAAGGAATTAAAACCAATTATCCATTGTTTGCAAAACTCGTCCAATCTGGAGATTTCTATAAAGGTCAATATACAACAAGGCTGTTAAAATGATTTTTTGCCATTTCAAACTTTTTATTCTGACAGCTGGCGTGAATCAATAATCTGAAAAGGGAGCTGAACTTCATGAAAAATATCCAATCAAATATGACTGGCACAGTACTCAATATACTTGTTGCTAAAGGCGATCAAGTAAAGGCCGGAGATCAAATAGCGATGCTAGAATCCATGAAGATGGAAATCCCGATTGAAAGCACAGAAGATGGCGTTGTTTCTGACGTGAAAGTGAATGCAGGCGATTTTGTTAATGAAGGGGATCCTTTAATAACATTAGAATAGAAAGATTTTGTGTGTGATTTTTAAATGAACGAGCGCTCATTCTTTCTAAGGGAAGGGAGAAACGCAATGACGACTAAACAACAGACGCTGCTCAAAGAGAGTCTTGATCGGATAAAGGCCGGCGGTGCGCCAAAGTACCATGAAAAATTAAAAAAACAATCTAAAATGTTTGTTCGCGATCGTTTAGTTAAGCTGTTTGATGACGGCCGGTTCAAACTTGAGGACGGTCGCTTTGCCAATTTTAAAGCTGGAGATTTGCCGGCGGATGGTGTCGTGACCGCCGTCGGAAAAGTGGACGGCCGGACAGTATGTGTCATGGCTAACGATTCTACCGTCAAAGCGGGTTCTTGGGGAGCCAGAACAGTTGAAAAAATAATTCGTATTCAAGAAACAGCCGAAAAGCTCAAGGTTCCTTTACTGTATCTGGTCGATTCAGCGGGAGCAAGAATAACGGACCAACTAGAAATGTTTCCCAACCGCCGCGGGGCGGGGCGCATTTTTTATAATCAAGTAAAATTATCCGGCATGATTCCGCAAATTTGTTTGCTTTTTGGCCCATCAGCGGCTGGCGGCGCTTATATTCCCGCTTTTTGCGATGCTGTTATTATGGTTGAAAATAATGCATCAATGTATCTAGGATCGCCGCGAATGGCGGAAAAGGTCATAGGCGAGAAAGTCACGCTTGAAGAAATGGGCGGGGCCAAGATGCACTGTACAACGAGCGGATGCGGTGATATTCTCGCCCGCACAGAAGAAGAAGCGATTGAAAAAGCGCAGCAATATTTAACTTACTTTCCAGCAAACTTTGAGAAAAAGCCGCCTGAGCAGGAAGCCATCCCGCCAAAAGAGGGAAGGCCGATATCAGAAATCGTACCGGAACACCAGAACGCTCCGTTTGATATGTATGAACTTATTGGAAGACTGGTAGATAACGATTCCTTTTTTGAGGTTAAAAAACTGTTTGCAGGAGAGCTTATCACAGGATTTGCAAGATTAAACGGCAAAGCAATCGGCATTATCGCCAATCAGCCGAAAGTAAAGGGCGGGGTTTTATTTGTAGATTCGGCAGATAAAGGTGCGAAGTTCATTCAGCTTTGCGATGCTTTTCAGATACCGCTTTTATTTTTGGCAGATGTTCCCGGGTTCATGATCGGAACAAAGGTTGAACGCGCCGGCATCATTCGTCATGGCGCCAAATTGATCGCCGCGGTTAGTCAAGCGACAGTTCCGAAAATATCCGTGATTGTCCGAAAAGCATATGGTGCAGGTCTTTATGCGATGGCAGGACCGGCCTTTGAACCTGATTGCTGTATTGCTTTACCGACAGCGCAAATTGCTGTCATGGGTCCGGAAGCGGCGGTTAATGCTGTTTATTCAAACAAAATCCAAGCTATTGAAGATCCAAAGGAACGTATAAAGTTTGTGCAAGAGAAACATCAGGAATATAAAGAAACGATTGATATATATAAACTTGCTTCTGAGCTTATCATTGATGATATTGTTGATGGTGATGAGCTTAGAGAAGTGCTTATTGACCGCTTTGATGTCTATTCCTCAAAAGAGATGGTGTTTAGCAAAAGGAAACATCCTGTTTATCCGGTTTAATCATGACAACGGCCGTTCAAGAAAACGGCCGTTTTTTTAATATTGATGTGCAGCTTGACCTTTTACATGAAGTTTTGGCGCAGCAGCTCCAAGATAAGGCTGATGGGATAAGTCAGTTTAGAGGCCTCTTGCGAAGATGACTATACAAAAGAAAGCCGGAGGTGTTTTCGCAAGGTTTCTTTAATCTGGCTGATGAAGAAAATATGATAAGATTTTAATAGTGCCTGAATTTTTGTAAGGGGGGTATTTATGAAAGTTTCAATTATAGGAGGGGGCTCCGTTGGCTTATTATTTGCCGGGTATCTTGCGCGCGATTTTCAAACAACGTTATACGTAAGAAGAAATGAGCAATTTCAGGCTGTTAAAGAAAATGGTATCCAAATACAAATGAATGATGAAACATTTATCAGCCGTCCGCGGGTGGCATATTCCCATGAACCATGGAGCGGCGATTTGCTTATTTTTGCTGTTAAACAGCCTGAATTAATGGACATGATGGCATCAATAAATAAAAAAGCGAAAGCGGATCAAAGTCTTTTGTTTATTCAAAATGGCATGGGGCATATTGATGGACTGAAGCATTTACATCACCATCACATCTTTTTGGGTGTGGTTGAGCACGGCGCTAAGAAGTCATCCGACAATCATGTTGCCCACAATGGCGCAGGCCGTACCCAAATCGCAGCATTTAGAGGTGATTTTAAAATCATTCATGATTTGTTATGCCTTCCTCAGTTTCCTTTTAAAACACACACGGATTGGAAAGAAATGCTGACAAAGAAGCTCGTGGTCAATGCTGTTATCAATCCCCTAACCGCTCTATACCGTGCAGAAAACGGGCAGCTTATCAATAATCCATATTATTGCAAAACTATGAAGCAAGTCTTTCAAGAAACAGCGGATATTTTATTTTCGAAAAAGCGCTGTTTTTCTTCTCCGCCGCACAGCAAAGCTAAATATTGGGAGGCGCTGATCAGCATTTGCCAAAACACATCGAAAAACCGCTCGTCAATGCTCCAAGATCTAGATGCCTGCAGGAAAACAGAAATTGAAGCCATATCCGGGTATTTAATAAAAGAAGCTGAACGGCTCGGGAAACCATGTCCGCTGACAAGATGGCTCTACAATAGCATTTTAGGCATTGAACATGAATATTTAAAAAAGGAGGGGTTTGATGACTAACATCATTTCATTTATTGTTCCTTGTACTTCTTTACAGTTTGTTCGTTTTATTCATCATCTTTTCGCTTATGATAAAAAAGAAGCCCATTTGAGCACACTTTTTGGTTAGCAGTATAAAATTTGCTATACTCAAACTGGCAATTTGCGCAGTTCAGAGAGGAAGAGTAAAAAATGGATACCAAAATGATTGAAATTCCGCTTTCGTCGAAGCTTGTTAATGATTATATAAACAACAAAGAAACAATTTCATCACTTTTTGATTATAAATACCAAAAGCAGGACAGTTCTCAAAAACGAATGGATGAAATTATAAGCCGCAAGTATCAGCGTGACCGTTTAGCTTCCGTTTTAACGAAATTTAACCAAAAATATACACAGCATCCAAGCGTCTTCGATAATATTGAAAAATTAAAAAAAGCAAACGCTGCGGCAGTTGTCGGCGGCCAGCAAGCCGGTTTGTTAACCGGTCCGGCTTACACGATACATAAATGCTTATCTGTCATCAAACTCGCCAAAGAAAAAGAAGAACAGCTTGGCATGCCGATTGTTCCCGTGTTTTGGATTGCTGGAGAGGACCATGATTTTGATGAAATTAATCATGTCTATATTAGAAAGAACGATGTTTTAAAAAAATACGCATACAAGCCATCACTCAGCAATAATAAGACCTCTGTATCAAAATTGGACATTGATCAAAAAGAACTGTCTGATTGGGTAGAAACGATTTTTCAATCTTATGGTGAAACAGAATTTACAAAGGATATTGTCTCTGAGATAAGGCGGATGATTGATCAATCCCAGACGATTGTAGATTTCTTTGCTTTTCTCATCCACCGCTTGTTCGACCAATATGGCCTAGTGCTTATCGACTCTGCTGATCCCGATGTTAGAAGAATTGAATCCGATTATTTCAAACGCTTTATTCACAACCATCATTTCATTAACGAAAACGTTATGTCCCAGCTCAATGTACTTAAGAGCCGGGGCTATGAAGTGGCGCTGGATCAAAGCAGCGGCAGTGTTAATTTGTTTTATGAGGAACAAGGGCAAAGGGAGCTTCTTGAATATAAAGAAGGAAAATTTGTCGGAAAAAACGGTGCGGTATCGCTTGATTATGACCAGTTATTGCAAGCGGCTGAAAATCGCCCTGAGCTTTTAAGCAATAATGTTGTGACCCGGCCGATTATGCAAGATCTATTGCTGCCGACATTAGCCTTTATCGCCGGCCCGGGAGAGATCGCTTATTGGTCCGCTTTAAAAGAAGCGTTTCGATGTTTTGATATCCGAATGCCTCTTATCGTGCCGCGGCTTAACCTGACTTTGGTTGACAGGCGGATTGAAAAATGGCTGAAAGAAAAAAATGTAGACATTGAAGAAGTTTTAAATAACCATTTGGGTGAGCATAAAAAGAATTGGTTAAATAAACAGCATGAATGGAATGTAGACGGCGTGATTGGCGAGCTGCGCCAGAAGATTGAAGAAGCCCACCAGCCGGTTCAGGCATTGGCTGTTGAAATCAGCCGGGGCCTCGAAAAAATGAGTCAAAAGAATTTGCAGCTGATCGTGAGCCAAATTGATTATATTGAGAAAAAAATGAAAGGCACCATTAAGGAACAGTATAAAACAGAGTTAGATAAATTCGATTGGATCAACGATGCCGTCATGCCGATGGGTCAGCCTCAAGAACGGGTATGGAGCATTTTCTGCTTCATCAATGCTTACGGTTTTGATCTCATAGGAAAGTTGATGGCGCAAACCTATCAATTCAATGGTGCGCAGCATGTGGTAAAAATATGAATATAAAAAAAATCCTGTCCTATGGCAGGATTTTTTTTTGTTTAAACGAATAATAAAATGAAAGTGGTACAAAGTGGGGCGATGTGGTAGAGTAAGGGGTAGAAAGTGGGGCAGCTACCATGTTCATGGGTGAATACCAACACAACATTGATGATAAAGGCAGATTAATCATTCCATCCAAATTCCGAGAAGATCTTGGTTCGAGTTTTGTATTGACGAGAGGATTAGATCAATGTGTTTTTGGTTACCCTTTAGACGAATGGAAGCAAATTGAACAAAAGCTTAAAGCCCTGCCGTTTACAAAAAAGGATGCGCGAGCTTTTACCCGCTTCTTCTTCTCTGGCGCAAGCATTTGTCAGCTTGATAAGCAGGGAAGAGTTACCATTACCCAACAATTGAGGGATTATGCTAAATTGGAAAAGGATTGCGCGATTATAGGCGTCTCCAACCGCATCGAAATATGGAGCAAACCAGTTTGGGATAGTTATTATGAAGAATCCGAAGCATCTTTTGGTGAAATAGCTGAGAGTTTATTAGACTTTGACCTTTAAGAAAGATGTTGTTGGGTTTTTGGACCCGAACATGGAATGGCATTAAATCGTGTTTGAAAAAGTTCTAAAAACCTTTTAACGAAAGGAAAGCGTCATGTTTGATCATGTAACAGTATTAAAGCAAGAAGCTGTCGAAGGCTTGAACATTAAGCCTGACGGCATTTATGTCGATTGTACTTTAGGCGGAGGCGGGCATAGCGAAGAAATTGCAAAAAAGCTTACATCCGGCCACCTCTACTCCTTTGACCAAGACGACTATGCGATTGAAGCTGCCAGAGAACGGCTAAGCCCCTACAAAGAAAAAGTCACTTTTATTAAATCGAATTTTCGTTATTTAAAAAATGAATTAAGCAAGCACCAAGTTTTTTCAGTTGATGGGATTTTATATGATTTAGGCGTTTCGTCGCCGCAATTTGATGAGGCTGAACGGGGATTTAGTTACCAGCATAACGGCCCGCTGGATATGAGAATGAATCGCAGCCAAACGCTGACTGCCTATGATATTGTTAATCATTGGCCATACCAGGATATGGTTCATATCTTTTTTAAATATGGGGAAGAGAAGTTTTCCAAGCAAGTGGCAAGAAAAATAGAAAGCGTGCGCCAGGAGCACCCAATACATACTACCGGGGAGCTGGTTGAGATTATTAAAGAAGCCATTCCCGCTCCGGCGCGAAGAAAAGGAGGTCATCCGGCTAAAAGAGTTTTTCAAGCATTAAGAATAACGGTTAATGATGAATTGTCGGCATTTGAAGAATCGCTGCATCAAGCTGTTGGTTTACTTGGCTTAGAGGGACGCTTATCGGTCATTACCTTCCATTCATTGGAAGATCGGCTGTGCAAAAATATTTTTAAATCCTATAGCGAACAACCAGATGTACCTCCGGGACTGCCGGTTGTCCCTGATGAAAAGCAGCCTCTATTAAAGCTTGTCAAACGTAAACCTGTGATGCCGAGTGATGAAGAAGTCAGTGAGAATCGGAGAGCCCGTTCAGCCAAACTTCGAATCGCGGAAAAAATAAAATTAAATTAAATAAGATGGGGGAAATGAGGAGTGAATCAAGCAGCGAGAAATTTAAATCAAAATGACCATGTTATACTGCCCAAGCGAAAAGAGCATCAAGCAACACCAAAGGTGCCGAATAAAAGGAAGATTACAAGAGGCGAAAAATGCCTTTGGACAATCGGCGCAGTGATTATTTTTGCACTTGCCATCACAATTGTTTCAAACCAAGCGAAGTTGTATAATTCATCGCGCGCGGCAAGTGATTTACAAGATAAACTTGATCATCAGTCGAAAATTAACAACCAGCTTAAAGAACAAGTCAATCAGTTAAGCTCACCTCAACGTATTATGACATATGCAAAAGATAAACTAGGTCTTAAATTGAACATTAACAACGTAAAAGTACTTCCTTAGCATAGCGAGTGGTTAAATATGCAGCATAAAAATAAATCAATAAACAAATGGGCAGCAATTGTCGCTTCAGCCTTCTTGCTGCTCTTTTGTATTGTTATCGGACGTTTTACTTACTTATCGATAGCTAAAGAAAGCGCTGGACATAAATTGGTTGATCTTGGAGAGAAACAATGGAAACATGTGAAGGTGGTTGATGCCCACAGGGGAAACATTTATGGAAGAGGCGGCGAGGTTTTCGCCGAGGATATTCCTGCCTATACCCTTTATGCGGTATTAAGCCATAAAGCCCCTTCATATGTGAAAGATAAAGAAAAAACCGCGAGAGAGCTCGCGCCGATTCTGGACATGAGCCAAGATGAAATATTAAAAATTTTAAACAACAAAAAGGCCTTTCAAGTGCAGTTCGGCTCTGCCGGAACGAAACTTTCTTATGCCAAAAAGAAACAAATCGAGAAACTCCATCTGCCGGGAATTGGTTTCATTACTGACTCCAAAAGATACTACCCAAATGGAGAATTTGCTTCTCAAGTCATCGGCACAACTCGGGAAAATCCTGATACTGGCAAACAACATGGAGTCCTTGGCATTGAAAAGTCACTAAACAAGTATTTAACTGAAGAAGATGGCGTGGTAAGTTATTACGGCGCGCGTGACGGTGTGATGATGCCTAATTCCAAAGAGCATATGAAAAAACCTCACGACGGCAATGATGTTTACTTGACGATAGATAATAGAATACAAGCTATCATGGAGAGTTCCATGAGTAAAGTGGAAAAAGAATATAAGCCGAAAAGAATGATTGCCATTGCAGCTGATCCAAAAACAGGACAAATCTTGGGAATGGCCGATCGACCAACCTTTAATCCTAATGGAAACAGCATTAAAAATTATACGAACTTTGCTATCTCTCCTCCTTATGAACCCGGTTCAGTAATGAAAATTTTCACTCTGGCCGCAGCGATCAATGAAGGTGTTTATAACGGCGATGACAAATATGAGTCCGGGACATATAAAGTCGGCGGTGTCAATATACACGACTGGAACCAATCAGGCTGGGGAAAGATTACCTTTAATGATGGTTTGGAACGATCGTCAAATGTCGGGTTTTCAATTATAGCCGATAAACAGCTTGGCACCGATAAACTGCACGATTATCTTAAGCGGTTTGGTTTTGACAAAAAGACAGGCATTGATTTGCCAAACGAGAGCGGCAGTATTATGGATTGGAACCAAAAAGCGAATCAAGTAGAGACAGCCTTTGGACAATCTTCAGCTTTTACAGCCATCCAAATTGTGCAAGCAGCAACAGCCATTGCAAATGACGGCAAGATGATGAAGCCTTACATCATTGATAAAGTTGAAAATCCGAATACGAATAAGACCATGATTGAGCACAAGCCGGAAATTGTCGGACGGCCGATTACCAAAGAAACAGCCGAAAAAGAAAGAGAATTGTTAAGGTCCGTTGTGACAGGCAAGCATGGCACCGGACACCCTTATAACATCAAAGGCTATGATGTGATTGGAAAAACAGGAACAGCGCAAATTGCAGAGAAAGGCAAATATTTAAAGGGCAAAAATAACTATATCTTCTCATTTTTGGGTATGGCTCCAAAGAAAGATCCGAAGCTCATCGTCTATGTGGCTGTTGACCGGCCCCATTTAAAACCAACAGAAAACGGAGATGAACCGGTTGCAGATATTTTTAATCCTGTCATGAGCAATGGATTGCAATATATTGATATGGCGCCTAATCAAAAAGACAGTCAAAAAACCGACATTCAAAAAGCCGAAAGCCAATCGGTAAAATTGCCGGATGTTGTCGGACAGCCGATGGATGAGGCCAAGAAAACATTAAAAGCTAAGGGGCTTGATGTTGTGGCAATCGGCAAAGGCAATGTTACAAAGCAAACGCCTTTCTCAGGCACTAAGTTATTAGAAGCGGGCAAGGTCATATTAGTTGGTGAAGGAAAACAAAAAATGCCTGACTTAACGGGATGGTCCATGGCGGATGCTTTGAAATTGGCTGATGTTTTATCGATGAAGCCGGATATGATTGGGAACGGATATGTCACAGATCAAAAACCAGCTCCAGGATCGCAGGTTAAAGAAGGAGATCATTTGACTTTAAAGCTTGATTCTATGACACAAACTGATAAATCAGATAAACAGACAAAGAAACCGCCGTCGGAAAACTAATCTCTCTTTAATGCGTACAATCAGGCTTGTTCTACCCCTCCTGTCCAATGCATATAGTTAAACAAGCACTGGAATAGGAGGGGCCTGATGTGCGTGTATCAAATGTTACTGTCCGGAAGCGCTTAATATTTATACTTATCATAGGCATCGTTGTTTTTTGTCTTTTTATCGTTCGATTAGGCTATGTGCAATTTTTTAAAAATGGAGAGTTGTCTAAGAAAGCGCTGGATTCTTGGAGCCGGCAAATACCTTATGAAGCGGAGCGGGGAGATATTGTTGACCGTAACGGTAAGGTTTTGGCAACTAACATAAGCCGTCCTTCCGTTCTTGTTGTACCTAAGCAGATTCGCAACCCCCAGAAAACAGCTAGGGCGCTTTCAGAGGTTTTGGGCATGCCTGAAAAACAAGCCTACGAAGATATTACAAAAAAACAATCTATAGTTCGCATCACTCCGGAAGGCCGGAAGATAAGCAACGAAAAAGCGGCGGAAATAAAAAATTTGAAACTTCCCGGCGTTTTTATAGCTGAGGATTTTAAAAGGCATTATCCGAAAGGGAAATATCTGTCTCACGTACTTGGCTTTGCGGGCATTGATAATCAAGGCTTAACCGGTCTGGAATCCTATTATGATGACACATTAAAAGGCAGAAAAGGACATGTTGCCTTTTACTCCGATGCCCAAGGCAATCGCATGTCCAGCTTGAAGGATAAATATATCCCGCCAAAAGACGGCGATAACCTTATGCTTACCATTGATTCAAGAGTCCAGTCCATTATAGAAAGGGAACTTGATAACGCCGAACAGAAATATCATCCGGAAGGCGAGATAGCCATTGCTATGAATCCAAATACAGGCGAGATTTTAGGCATGGCTTCAAAACCCGATTTTAACCCGGAAAACTATCAAAAGGTTCCGCCTGAGATATATAATCATAACTTGCCGATATGGAAAACTTATGAACCGGGTTCAACATTTAAAGTTATTACACTAGCTGCGGCCCTTCAAGAAAACCTGGTGGATCTTAAGAACGATCACTTTAATGATCCCGGCTACATATCGGTCGCCGGAACAAAGCTGCATTGTTGGAAAAGAGGCGGCCACGGCAGCGAAACTTTTTTGCAAGTTGTTCAGAATTCATGTAACCCCGGATTTGTAAAACTTGGAGAACGCTTAGGCAAAGAAAGGTTATTTTCATATATTCATAAATTTGGGTTCGGGCAAAAAACGGGTATTGATTTGCAAGGAGAGGCTAAAGGGATTTTATTTAAACCTAATAAAATTGGCCCGCTTGAGTTAGCGACAACAGCGTTTGGGCAAGGGGTTTCTGTTACCCCTATACAGCAAGTAGCCGCTGTTTCCGCAGCAATTAACGGCGGATACCTTTACCAGCCGTATATAGCGAAAGCATGGACGAACCCTGATACTGGGGAGGTCATTAGCCAAAATACACCTCAGCTTAAGCGGCGGGTGATTTCAGAAGCAACATCAAAAAAAGTGCGCTATGCCCTTGAAAGTGTCGTTGCTAAAGGAACCGGCCGTTCTGCTTATGTTGATGGATACAGGATAGGCGGGAAAACGGGGACCGCACAAAAAGTCAAAAATGGCCGCTATATGAAAAATAACTATATTTTATCATTTATGGGCTTTGCACCTGCAAATGACCCGCAAATCGTCGTCTACGTTGCTGTTGACCATCCAAAAGACACGGTTCAATTCGGCGGAACGGTTGCCGCGCCGATTGCCGGGAAAATAATCAGCAACAGCTTAGAAGCGATGGGTGTTCCAAAACAAAAAGGCGGTATGGAGAAGAAACTGAATTGGAATGATGAACCATCCGTTGAGGTCCCTAACCTTGTCGGCTTAAACAAAGATGAACTTGAAAAAAATATTGATGATTTAAAGGTTGATGCAGCGGGAACTGGTGATAAAATAGTTATGCAATCACCAAAACCGGGGGTAAAAGTGAAAGCTGGGTCAACAATTAGAATATATCTAGGTGACAAATAGTGAAAAGATGATTAAAATAGTCAATGGATATGATTTGATAGCCAAGTGCTTGTGCCTTGGCTTCTTTTACTGAAAAAAGGAAGTTGCAAAGTTCGGAAAAATATATGAGTTTTTGAGCACTAACTGAATCAGAGGTATAGGATGTGAGTTTATGAAGTTGTCAAAGTGCATAGAACCGTTAATGGATTACACATTGTCGGGTGACGGCGATCCTGACATTACACATTTAGAGATTGATTCACGAAAAGTTCAACCCGGAGCGTTATTTTTTTGTATCAGCGGAACCCAATTAGACGGGCATCAATTTGCTGAAGGAGCGGAAAAACTTGGCGCCCGGGCGATCGTAGCCGAGAAGCCGATTCAGGTGAAAGTCCCGGTTATTTACGTTTCTGACACACGGCGGGCGCTTGCTGTCATTTCTGATTATTTTTATGGGCAGCCCAGCCGAAAACTTCATATGATCGGCGTTACAGGCACAAACGGAAAAACAACAGTCACCCATCTTATTAAAGCCATCCAAGACCATGCCGGACTTTCAACAGGTCTTATTGGAACGATGGGGATTAAATATAATGGCAAAGAGGTTCCAGTTGCCAATACAACGCCAGAATCGTCCCTCTTGCAAAAAGAATTTCGCACGATGCTTGATAACGGTGTAGAATCAGCTGTTATGGAAGTGTCTTCGCATGCGCTGCATCAAGGAAGGGTGCGCGGCATTGATTATGACATTGCTGTGTTTACAAATTTAACGCAAGATCATTTGGATTACCACGAAACCATGAAGGACTATCTTTATGCCAAAAGCCTTCTTTTTTCACAATTGGGTAATACATATGATACTGATCGTTTGAAAGCGGCTGTGTTAAACGAAGACGATGCGGCCACCGAAACGTTAAAGCATATGACAGCAGCCCATGTGTTAACTTACGGCATTGATCATCAAGCGGATTTAAAAGCGGAAAATATCCGGATTACAAGTACGGGAACGGCGTTCGATTTAGTCATTAAAAATAAACGCTGGCCAGTTCATATGAAATTAATAGGCAAGTTCAATATATACAATGTTTTGGCCGCGTTATCGGCTGGATACTTAAAAGGTCTTTCCGTAGAAACAATGATTGAAGCTGTCGAAAAAGTTGAAGGTGTTGCCGGGCGCTTTGAAGCTGTTCGCGGGGGTCAGGATTTTACCGTCATTGTTGACTATTCCCATACAGCTGACAGTTTAGAAAATGCCTTGCAGACGATAAAAGAATTTGCTCAAGGCCGAATCATTACAATAGCCGGCTGCGGAGGTGACCGCGACAGGACGAAAAGGCCGGCAATGGCTAAGACAGCTGTAAAATATAGTGATCTGGCTATTTTTACGTCCGATAACCCAAGGACAGAAGATCCCGAGCAAATTCTTTCTGATATGGAAGAGGGAGTTAAAGGAGAGGCCTACAAAAAAATTGTTGATCGGAAAGAAGCCATATATTATGCCGTGCGGCAAGCCCGAGTTCATGATATTATATTAATCGCCGGCAAAGGACATGAGACGTACCAAATCATTGGTACGGACAAAATCGACTTTGATGATCGAAAAGTAGCTTTGGAAGCGATAAAGGAGCGTTACGAAGCATGAGTGTTAATATTGGCATTATAAAAAAAGCCGCTGTTCATTACAGGGGCAGCACAGACCATTTAAATGATTTAAATGTTTTTACAGACAGCCGCCAACAAACAGAACAAGGCCTTTTTGTGCCTATTGTTGGCGAACGTTTTGACGGCCATGAATTTATCGCCAAGGCGATTGAAGCGGGAGCGGTTGCCTCTTTATGGATGAAGGATAGACAGTTGCCCGAAGAGGTGCCGGCAGATTTTCCTATCTTTTATGTTGATGATACGCTAGGCGCCTTGCAAACCATGGCAAAGCTTGTTTTGAAAGAGAGGCAGCCGAAAATTGTTGCTGTTACAGGCAGCAACGGCAAGACAACAACAAAGGATATTATTGAGAGTGTTGTCAGCACCAAATATAAAACACATAAGACAAAGGGAAACTTTAATAATCATATCGGCATGCCGCTTACGATTCTTGATAGTCCGGACGATTGTGAAGTGATGATTTTAGAAATGGGCATGAACCATTTTGGCGAAATTTCTTTGCTCAGCCGGATTGCTGAACCGGATATTGCCGTTATTACAAACATTGGTGAATCCCATATTGAATTTCTAGGCAGCCGAGAGGGGATCGCCAAAGCAAAAATGGAAATCGTCGACGGTTTAAAGACAGACGGCCTATTAATTATTGATGGCGATGAGCCTCTGCTCAGGTCGTTTAATTTGGATGATTTCCATACGGTGACTTGCGGCTACGGCGATGATAACGGGCTGCGAATTGGGAATGTGAAAGCCCATATTAAAGGCTATTCTTTTACAATAAACGGCGAAGATATGACTTATCATATTCCGCTCTTAGGAAGACATAATGTTAAGAATGCTTCTTATGCTCTAGCCGTTGCACAGTCTTTAAATATTGATGCACCGTCTGTACAAAAAGGATTTGAACAGCTCTCTGTCACCGGCATGCGTCTTGAAACAGTTAAAGGCCGAATGGGGACCATGCTGATTAATGATTCTTATAATGCCAGCCCAACATCGATGATGGCTGCCATAGAGACGGTAAAAAACCTGCCTGATTACAATCGCAAGGTTGTTGTTTTAGGTGATATGCATGAACTTGGCCCAGATGAGGAAAACCTCCATCGTCAAGTTGCCCAAACGATTGAAGCACCGATTACAGACTTGATTACTATCGGAACAAAGGCGCAATGGATTGCCGATGAAGCTTCTAAACATTCACCATCATATTCTGTACATTCTTATACTGAAAAAGCTCAAGCCTTGCCATTCATTGAATCATTATTAAGCAATAAAACAGTAATATTAATCAAAGCTTCACGTGCCGCTCAGCTTGAGTCGCTTGTGGAACAACTGGAAGCATAGAGAGGGGCGATTATCATGACATATGTTATATTATTCAGCATGGCTTTAGCTTTTCTAATTGCATTAGTATTTGCGCCGATATTTATTCCTATGCTTCGAATATTGAAATTTGGACAATATATTCGTGAGGAAGGGCCTGAAAGCCATCAGAAAAAAGCGGGAACACCTACAATGGGCGGTATTATCATTGTTCTTGCTATTATTATTTCTACAATCATTGTTGCTGCTAAATATCATTTATTGACAACTGACACATATTTATTGTTGTTTATAACCATCGGATATGGTCTTATCGGATTCTTGGACGACTTTATTAAGGTTGTCATGAAGAGAAATCTAGGGTTGAATTCAAAGCAAAAATTAATCGGCCAATTAATAGTGGCAGTGATTTTTTTCATAGTTTTAATGAAGACCCATTTTTCAACAAGCATTAGTATCCCGGGAACCCATATCAGCTTTAATTTACATTGGGCATATATCGTTCTGGTTATTATTATGCTCTTGGGAACGTCCAACGGCACCAACCTTACCGACGGCATGGATGGGTTATTGACAGGTACAGGAGCTATCGCTTTTGGCGCATATGCTATCATTGCCTACAACCATGTCGATGTTGATGTTGCCCTCTTTTCGGCAGCCGTTGCAGGGGCGTTATTAGGCTTTTTGATCTTTAATGCTCATCCTGCAAAAGTGTTTATGGGAGACACAGGATCATTGGCGCTCGGAGGCGCTTTAGCCGGTGTTGCAATTTTAACGAAAGCAGAGCTTCTGCTCATTATTATTGGCGGTATATTTGTGATTGAAACATTATCCGTTATGCTTCAAGTGTTTTTCTTCAAAACAACTGGCAAACGCATTTTTAAAATGAGTCCGCTTCATCACCATTATGAGTTGTCTGGTTGGTCGGAATGGCGGATTGTTACAACGTTTTGGTTTGTCGGGCTTATCTTTGCAGTGATTGGAATTTTATTAAAGGTGTGGCTGTAATATGAAAAATATTGATCAATTCAAAAATAAAAACGTCCTCGTTCTCGGTATGGCCAAAAGCGGTTATACAGCTGCTAAACTTCTTCATTTGCTAGGGGCAAATGTAACGGTTAATGACCGCTCATCACTTGAAGGAAATGAACAAGCACAGGAACTTGCGGCCATGGGCATTCGTGTTGTCGGCGGGGGCCATCCAGAGCATCTTGTTTCAGAAGAAGTATTCACTGTTGTCAAAAACCCTGGCATACCGTACAGCAATCCATTAATAGAAAAAGCAATCAGCCTTCATATTCCGATTATTACAGAGGTAGAATTGGCTTATCTTATCTCCGAGGCTGAATTTATTGGGATTACAGGATCAAATGGAAAAACGACAACAACCATGCTGCTTGGAGAAATGATGAAAGGAAGCCAATACAGCCCGATTGTTGCCGGAAACATTGGAACAGTCTTATCTGAAGTCGCGCAAAGTGCGACTTCAGAACAAGTCATTGTAGCTGAACTATCGAGCTTCCAACTCTTAGGCATTGATAAATTCCATCCGCGTGTTTCTGTATTTCTTAACTTATTTGAAGCCCATTTGGATTATCATGGATCAATCGATGAGTACGGACAAGCGAAAGCAAGGCTGGCTAAAAATCAAACAGCGGACGATGTCATTGTTTATAATGCTGACGACAAGCGCATAACAGCATTACTCAAAGACGCAAAAGCACAGAAAATACCGTTTTCTTTTTCAGGAAACACAAAAGACGGTGCTTATTTTGACCAAGGATATATCTATTACCAAGGTGAAACAATCCTTTCACAAGATGAGATGGCCATGCCGGGACTTCACAACATTGAAAATGCGCTTAGCGCTGTAGCTGCAGCCAAGGTATATGGCGTCTCTAATGACTATTTGCGCCAAGTTTTGATGACTTTCCAAGGAGTCAGACATCGCCTTGAGTTTGTTAAAGAATTAAATGGCCGCCGCTTCTATAATGATTCTAAGGCTACAAATATTTTGGCAACACAGAAGGCGCTGAATGCTTTTAAAGACCCTGTCATTCTTTTGGCCGGCGGCCTTGACCGCGGCAACGGCTTTGAAGATTTAATACCTTCTTTGACGAACGTCAAAGCTGTTGTAGCCTTTGGAGAAACAAAAGGCAAAATAAATGAAGCAGCCAAAACGGCTGGCGTTAAACATGTTGAAATCGTTGATAATCTTGAGGAAGCTGTTCCTTGCGCTTATCAGCTTTCATCTGCCGGCGACATTATTTTGCTTTCCCCAGCCTGTGCAAGCTGGGATCAATTTGCGACGTTTGAACAAAGAGGGGACATGTTTATAAAACAGGTGCATATGCTTAAGTAGGAAGTGTTATCAACTTGATCGAGGTGTGTTTTGTATGCCAAAATCCAAAGCAGCACCAGATTTCCTGCTTATAGCTGTCACACTTGTTTTATTATCTATCGGTTTAATAATGGTTTATAGCGCCAGTGCGGTTTGGGCCTCGTATAAATTTGACGATGCCTTTTACTTCGCTAAGCGGCAATTATTGTTTGCTGTTATCGGCGTTATTGCCATGTTTTTCGTCATGAATATCCACTATTGGACATGGCGTTCGTGGTCAAAGGTGGCATTGCTCATATGTTTTCTCCTGCTGATCGCGGTATTAATTCCCGGCGTCGGATTAGTAAGGGGCGGTGCCAGCAGCTGGCTCGGAGTTGGAGCTTTTTCCATACAGCCGTCAGAATTTACAAAAATGGCTTTGATAGCTTTTTTGGCTAAGTACCTTTCCGAGCGGCAAAAATATGTCACAAGCCTTACAAAAGGGCTTTTGCCGTCATTATCATTAGTTTTTTTAGCTTTTGGCCTTATTATGCTTCAACCCGATTTAGGGACGGGTACTGTACTGGTCGGCACTTGTATGACGATGATATTTACAGCAGGAGCACGCATCAAGCATTTTGTTTATATGGGGCTGATAGGCGTGCTCGGCTTTGCAGGACTCGTCATCTCTGCACCGTATCGGATTAAGAGAATTACTTCTTTTTTGGATCCGTGGTCTGATCCGCTTGGCAGCGGCTTTCAAATTATTCAATCGCTTTATGCCATAGGCCCAGGCGGGCTGCTGGGGTTTGGACTGGGACAAAGCCGCCAGAAATTCCAGTATCTCCCTGAACCGCAGACAGATTTCATTTTTGCGATTATTTCTGAGGAATTAGGTTTTATTGGAGCAGCATTTGTTTTATTATTATTTTGTCTGCTATTATGGCGGGGAATCCGGATTGCCATAGGCGCTCCAGATTTATATGGAAGTTTGCTTGCCATTGGGATTATCGGCATGATTGCGATACAAGTCATGATTAACATAGCGGTCGTTACCGGCGTCATGCCGGTGACGGGGATCACCCTCCCGTTTCTTAGTTATGGGGGATCGTCACTGACGCTGATGCTCGTTTCAGTCGGTGTTTTACTTAATATCAGCCGGTATTCCCGCTTTTAGTAAAAAAATTAACTGTAAATGATGGGCCCTGTTTTATTAACAGAACAGGGTCTATTGTATGTATAAGGAGTGGGTTGGATGAAAGTGATGTTAAGCGGCGGCGGAACCGGCGGGCATATATACCCGGCAATCGCTGTCATCAATGAAATAAAACGGCATGACCCTGATGCTGAATTTTTGTATGTAGGAGCCAAAAATGGACTTGAACAAGATATCGTAAAAAGGGAAAATATCCCTTTTGAATCGCTGCATATTACAGGCTTTAAAAGAAAATTATCGTTTGAAAATGTGAAAACGATCACGCGCTTTTTGCGGGGTGTATCAAAAAGTAAAAAATTAATCAAACGTTTTAAACCGGATGTTATTATTGGTACAGGCGGGTATGTGTGCGGCCCTGTTGTTTATGCCGGAGCGAAGCTCGGTGTTCCCACTATTATCCATGAGCAAAATAGTATACCTGGTTTGACGAATAAATTTTTAAGTCGTTATGTGGATCGAGTTGCTGTATCATTTAAAGCCGCAGAGGCTTTTTTTCCTAAGCATAAAGTCATTTTAACTGGAAACCCTAGAGCTTCTGAAGTATTAAACGGCGATGCTGTTAAAGGAAAGAAAGAGGCCGGACTGTCTTCAGATAAGAAAACAGTATTAATTTTTGGAGGAAGCCGGGGCGCGCGGCCAATTAATGATGCTGTTGTCGGCATGCTGCAGGCATTTGCGAACAGGAAATACCAAGTGCTGTATATTACCGGCAACGTCCATTACGAGAATGTTATGGAAAAGGTTAAACAAGCGGGCAGTCCGTCAAATGTTTTCATTAAACCATTTATTCATAATATGCCGGATTTACTGGCCGGCACTGATTTGGTCGTCTCGCGGGCCGGCGCAACGACGATTGCTGAATTAACGGCATTAGGGGTGCCGAGCATCTTAATACCAAGCCCTTATGTCACGAATAATCATCAGGAAAAGAATGCGGAAGCTTTGGCTAAGAACGGCGCATCTATTATCATTAAAGAAAATGATTTGAATGGTCAAAAGCTGTTGAAAGAAATCGATTCAATATTAGAGAATGAACAAAATTGGAAGAAGATGCATGAAGCATCAATCAGCCAAGGCATGCCTGATGCGGCGGCTAGAGTTCGAAAGCTTATGAATGAATTGGCCAATAAGTAAACCAGTGAAGGAGAGGTCGCGGTGAAAGAATTGTATCAAAAACTAGAAAATGAACAAATCGGTAAAATTCGTCTGAACGAACCGTTATCTAAACATACAACGATGAAAATCGGCGGACCTGCTGATATTTTTGTTGAACCAAACAGCATTGAGAATTTGGAAAAAACGGTGCGCTTTGCCCGTGAGGCCGATGTACCTTTTCGTGTGATCGGCAGAGGGTCTAATCTGTTGGTTGATGATGAGGGCATCAGAGGCGTTGTGATCAAACTTGGCAAAGGAATTAATCATTTAGAAATCGAAAATGATGTACTTCGAGTAGGTGCTGGTTATCCAATGGTGCCTCTTGCAACGATAATGAGTAAAAAAGGTTTTTCAGGTTTTGAGTTTGCCGGCGGCATCCCAGGATCTGTCGGAGGAGCTGTCTATATGAATGCCGGCGCCCACGGCTCCGATATTTCAGAAATTATCATTGAAGCTCGGGTACTGTACCCAGACGGCACATTAAAATGGGTGTCCAAAGAAGATTTGAATTACAGCTATAGAACATCAGCTTTACAATTCGACGGCGGTATTTGCGTTGAGGCAAAATTCAAACTGACCAAAGGCGATCCGGAGAAAATCTATAATGATATGAAATCATTTAAGGATTATCGCCATCGAACACAGCCGTATGATATGCCGTGCGCCGGAAGTATTTTCCGAAATCCTCTTCCGCAGCATTCCGGGAGATTAATTGAAGAAGCAGGCCTCAAAGGCTATAAAATTGGCGGAGCGCAAATTTCTGAGCTGCACGCAAATTTTATTGTTAATACGGGTGATGCTACAGCGGAAAACGTGAGAGATCTCATCTCATTTATTAAGAAGACAATAAATGACAATAGCGGTATTGATTTGCATACGGAAATTGAAATTATTCTTTCACAAGAGAGTAACTAAAATTAAATTTATGATATAATGAAACAAAACGACATTTTTTCATGTCGTTTTGTTTCATTATATGAATGAACATTTATGAATCTAACATTAAAAATTTATAAAATTAGAATAAATGGTTGGGGAGCTTTTGTACAATGACCGATAAAAAAGTCATACCGATAGAGGATCGTATACCTAAATTAAAAGAGCAGCGCAAACAAAAGTCAAATCGCAGATTTATTTTTTACATCGTTATATTTTTTATGTTAATTCTGATCGTCATTTACTTGCAGTCACCCTTGAGCACAGTTCGTGAAATTAAGGTTATGGGCCAGCATTTCATAGATAATGGCAAGATTGTTAAAGCAAGCGGATTAACAACAAAAGATCATTATTGGGATATTGATACACGCGATGTTGAAAAAAGAATCGAAAAGCTTCCAACAGTTTCTTCTGCTCACGTCAAAAAAGTATTTCCTAACAAAGTTGTGATTAATCTTAAAGAATATCATCGAATTGCTTATTTAAAAAAGGACAATAAATACATACCTATTTTGGAAAACGGCGCACTGCTGACAAAAAAGAATGATCAGCATTTGCCGGTCAGCGCTCCGATTTTGATCGGCTGGAAGAACAATCATCAATTAAAAGAAATGGCCAAGCAGTTATCTAAGACACCGCCCAGCATTATCAGCCAAATATCTGAGATATACCCGGGTGCAGCGAATTCCGGTTCAGATTCAATTACATTATATATGAATGATGGTTTTAAAGTGCTGGCTAGTATCAGCACCTTTTCAAAAAAAATAACAGAATATCCGGAACTTGTTAAGAAAATACCTAAAAATACGCAAGGCGTGATTCATTTGCAGGTAGGTTCGTACTTCGAACCTTACAAACAGGGAAAGAAAAAGGCCAAAACGCCTGATGATAACCATAAATAGATCCATTGAAAAGCGAAAAAAGACAACATTCATGTTACTTATGTTTTATATAAGTTAAATCGTTGTAATAAATGCTCCGGTAACGTCAGAAACTGCTTTGCTTGCCGAAAATCTTTTGAGTAAAGCTTTATGCCAGTTTAACTTTTCTATGTGTTTATCTTGGTGTAGACTTATAATTATCAGCTATAATAATAAATAAGTAGATTTAAGATTTACTATTATACAGTTGCTTCTTTATATGGATAAAGAAACCAAAAGGAGTTATTGATTTAATTGTTTGCAAAAAAAGGTGATAGGTCTCAAAGTGTTGAATACATTCTTATGTCACAAATCTATTCATCGACAATGATCTTTAATAGATACGATCATGTAAAGGAGGTGCCAGAGAATGAACAGCAAAGACATTTATGTTAGTTTAGACATCGGTACATCCAATGTTAAGGTAATAATCGGGGAAATGACCGGTGGAAATTTGAATGTCATTGGAATAGGAAAATCAACATCCAAGGGTATCAAAAAAGGCTCGATAGTGGATATTGATGAAACTGTTCGTTCGATACAAAAGGCGGTAGAACAAGCTGAAAGAATGGTAGGTTTACAAATAAAAAGTGTGATAGTCGGGATTACCGGCAACCATATTCAACTTCAATCATGTCATGGTATTGTAGCCGTATCCAGTGAAAACCGGGAAATCGGAAATGAGGATATTGCCAGGGTGATGGATGCCGCGCAGGTTATGCCGATTCCGCCTGAAAGAGAGATAATTGATGTCATTCCGCACCAATTTATTGTTGACGGCTTGGAGGAAATTAACGATCCAAGGGGCATGGTTGGTGTCAGGCTGGAAATGGAAGGCACAATTATTACAGGTTCAAAAACGATTTTACATAATTTATTGCGCTGCGTGGAAAAAGCAGGTTTGGAAGTTGCCGATATTTGCTTGCAGCCGTTAGCTTTAGGTTCAGTCGCACTGTCCAAAGATGAAATGAATCTTGGCGTAACGCTCATTGATATTGGCGGCGGATCGACAAATGTTGCGGTATTTGACCAAGGTACATTAATGGCTACGTTCGTATTGCCGATTGGCGGCAACCATGTTACGAAAGATATTTCTATTGGATTAAGGACACCAACGGAAGAGGCTGAAGAAATAAAGCTTAAATATGGACATGCCTTTATCGACACTGCTTCGCCTGAAGAGACATTTACAGCGTCAAAGATAGGTAGTTCCTCAAGCCAGGAATATAGTCAGCAGGATCTAGCCTATATCATTGAACCTCGGATTGCAGAAATCTTCGAGCTCGTTCGCACTGAATTAAAGAAAATGGGCTTTTATGAAATGCCTGGAGGTTATGTTTTGACAGGCGGTGTGACAGCTATGCTTGGGCTTCTCGACCTTGCCCAACATGAACTGGACAGCAATGTAAGGGTAGCGATTCCGGATTATATCGGTGTCCGCGAACCGCAATATACGACCGGAATCGGCCTTATTCAATTTGCCTACCATAATGTTAAAGTTCAAGGAAAGGAAGTCGCGGCAGCAGTCGCCAATGACAATCATCAAGAAACACCGCCTAAACCTAGAAAAAAACAGAAAAAAGAAAGCCAGCAAGAACGAGAACGAGCAGGTATGACCAAAAAGGTTAAAGACTGGTTCGGATTGTTTTTTGATTAATACTGGCTGCTGTGAATTATGAAATGGGAGGAACAAATCATGTTAGATTATGATATGGAAATGGAACAATTTGCACAGATTAAAGTTATCGGTGTTGGCGGGGGCGGCAGCAACGCGGTCAACCGTATGATAGAAAGCGGTATTCAAGGTGTTGAATTCATTTGTGTCAATACCGATGCGCAAGCATTAAAAATGTCAAAAGCAAGCGTAACGCTTCAATTAGGAGAAAAGTTAACAAGAGGACTGGGTGCAGGAGCCAATCCTGAGATAGGAAAAAAAGCCGCCGAAGAAAGCCGTGAACAAATCGAGGAAGCGCTGAAAGGCGCTGACATGGTTTTTGTTACCGCTGGAATGGGCGGCGGCACTGGGACTGGTGCTGCTCCGGTTGTTGCGGAAATTTCCAAAGAACTTGGCGCACTGACGGTCGGCGTTGTGACACGCCCATTTACATTCGAAGGAAGAAAACGTGCGACACAGGCGGCTAACGGTATTTCTACTTTAAAAGAAAAGGTTGATACCTTAATCGTCATTCCAAACGACCGCCTGTTAGAAATAGTCGATAAAAACACACCAATGCTTGAAGCGTTTAGGGAAGCCGATAATGTTCTGCGTCAAGGCGTACAAGGCATCTCCGATTTGATTGCCGTTCCGGGTCTGATCAACCTTGACTTTGCGGACGTCAAAACAATCATGACTGAAGGCGGATCATCACTCATGGGAATAGGCATCGCAACAGGGGAAAACCGTGCTGCAGAAGCCGCGAAAAAGGCTATTAACAGCCCGCTGTTAGAAAAATCCATTGACGGTGCGAAGGGCGTACTTATGAATATTACCGGCGGCACAAGCCTCAGTCTATATGAAGTTAACGAAGCGGCTGACATTGTGGCAACGGCTGCTGATCAAGAAGTGAATATGATTTTCGGTTCTGGAATTAACGAAGATTTAAAAGATGAAATTGTTGTTACGGTCATCGCAACAGGATTTGAAGATAGAGGCAGCAGTCAACAGCGCACCCGCCAACCGCGGCCGGCGGCCCAACCGCAAACGAAGCCGGCGCCGCAGTGGGAAGAGCAAGAAAATATCAATCAGCGCGTATCGCATCAGCCGCAATCTTCCGATGTTGAAGATACATTAGATATCCCGGCCTTCTTAAGAAATCGCAACCGGCGCCGTTAATGATGACAACTTCAAAACGGACTCTGTGTCATAAAGAAAAACGGTCAGTTCATATGAGCTGGCCGTTTTTTAATTTAATAGTTTACCGTCTTTGCTGTAGACTTTAATCACGTATGTATCCTTTTTAAGAACAGCCTTCATTTTTTTCGATTCCATTAATTGATGAATTGACGTTTCAACATCATGTCCGAGTTTTTTAGCTTGTTTATCCGGCTTTTTAACAGGTGCTTGTACATTAATGGTTATCAAAAAAGCCAGCTTTTTATTTAACTTTTTATTGCTAGGCGAACTTTCAACGGATTTTAAGTTAATGTTCTTAAAACTTTTGGAGTCCTGCAAATCTTTATGCAACATTTGAACTATTTTATTCGTTTTGGTATGTATATCATTCAACTGTTTTTTTGATAGTTCTATAACCGGCATTTCATCGATGTTATTGTTCTGTCCTTCATACATATTTTTGCTTGTTACCTCTGTGGTGTTTGTATGCCAGTTAAAATAAACAATCACACTTGCGATGAATAAGATTAGTCCGGTTCCTATTAGGATAATATATTTATTTTTCACTAGATTTAAAACCTCCTAATAGTTTTTATATGTATATTCCCAATTAAATGATAATATTCGAAAAATCCCTTCTTAAAACATTTGACAAAATAAAGGAAATTCCTTCAAAATAACAAGTTTGTTTCCGTCAGCAATTGACAGACATTATCGGGATAAGCAGTTATACTAATCAAAAATACTTTTGGCAGGTGGTGGTATGACCATTTACCTGGATGCGGTCTGGCTGTTAAATTTAATGATTGATTTTATGCTGTTTAAAATGACATCAATCATTTTAAAACGGCCGGTCCATCCTTTTCGGCTGGCGATCGGAACATTAGTGGCTTCCAGTATTGTCTGTTTTCTTTTTACGCCTCTTTCTCCTTTTTTCTATAACCCGTTAGGCAAATTTTTGTTCTCATTATTGATTGTTTTTATTGTTTTTGGTTATAGGAAGTTTTTTTTATTTGTTCAAAGCTTTTTAACCTTTTATTTTTCGGCATTTATGATAGGAGGAGGGTTGTTTGCTGCACATTACTTTTTTGAATCCAGTCAATCATATGCGCCTGAAAACTTGTTTAGTACTTTGAGTTATGGAGATCCGATCAGCTGGATATTTGTTGTCGTCGGCTTTCCGATTTTATGGTACTTTTCAAAGAAACGCTTGGATCATCTTGTCATCCGAAAATGGCAGGGGTCTCAACAAGTCAAAACAGAAATCATCATTATGGGAAAAACAATAACTGTCAAAGGTTTAATAGACAGCGGCAATAAACTGTATGATCCTTTAACAAGAACTCCTGTGATGTTTCTCAGTTATTCAGGTGCACAGGGTGTTCTTCCGAAATGTTTATTTGAGGGATGGCAGAATCAATATTCAGTCGCCCAATCTGAAATAACTAAGGATCTTGCAAGCAGGATAACAATGATTCCATATCAGACGGTAAGCGGCGGACAACAGTTTATAACAGCTGTAAGGCCAGATAATGTATATATCCATCATGAAGGAAAAACGATACAAAGTCCTAAAGTCGTTATAGCCTTAACAAACACTCGTTTATCTGGTGAAGGGGACTTCCATTGCATTTTACATCCCGATATGATGCTTAAAGGAAAAACGGTTGAAAGCGCATCGTAATTTTGACAGGGGGGAGCGTTCGTATGCGGCGTTTCAAACTTGCTCTTTTGTCATTGTGGTACAGAATACTGAACAAACTCGGTATCAAATCTGATGAAATATATTATATAGGAGGAAGCGAAGCGCTTCCTCCGCCGCTCTCAAAGGAAGAAGAAGCTGAGTTGTTAAAGAAACTTCCAGAAGGCGATGAGGAGGCCAGGTCTACCTTAATAGAACGTAATTTGCGTCTGGTTGTATATATTGCCAGGAAATTTGAAAATACTAAAATTAATATTGAAGACCTTATAAGTATAGGGACAATCGGTTTAATCAAGGCTGTTAATACATTTAATCCCGAAAAAAAAATTAAGCTGGCAACCTATGCGTCCAGATGCATTGAAAATGAAATTTTAATGTATCTGAGAAGAAATAATAAGACAAAGGCGGAAGTTTCTTTTGATGAACCATTAAATGTTGACTGGGACGGAAATGAACTGCTGTTGTCCGATGTTCTAGGGACTGATGAAGATATTATTACACGGGATATGGAAAGGAAAGTCGATCGTTCATTGCTGCAAAAAGCAATCCTCATGTTAAATGATCGTGAAAAGGAAATTATGGAATTGCGTTTTGGCTTATCAGGCGGTAAGGAAAAAACTCAAAAAGATGTCGCGGATCAGCTTGGCATTTCCCAATCCTATATCTCTCGGCTGGAAAAAAGAATTATTAAAAGGCTGCAAAAGGAATTTAATAAGATGGTTTAAACTGACGAGTTATCGGATATTAAAAAGCTTGGCTTATGCCGGGCTTTATTTTTGCGAATATATCGTCTAAATTTTGAAAGACGACTTCATGCCGCTAATTGATAAAAGGTTGGCGCTGGTCTGTTTTTTTATTCATTTGTTGGAAATTTTTTATAATAAAACCCGTCTTGATTAAGTGCATAAAATTCCCTCCTTAGGAGATACTTTACTTTGAACAATGCTCCGATTAGGAGGGAATCAAATGGCACGAAATAAAGTAGAAATATGCGGTGTTGACACAGCTACATTGCCAGTTCTAAAAAACGAAGAAATGAGAAAATTATTTGTAAGAATGCAAAATGGCGAACATGAAGCAAGGGAGAAACTTGTTAATGGCAATTTACGACTCGTATTGAGTGTCATTCAAAGGTTCAACAACAGAGGTGAGTACGTCGACGATTTGTTCCAAGTCGGATGTATAGGACTTATGAAATCTATTGATAATTTCGATTTAAGTCAAAACGTAAAGTTTTCAACCTATGCGGTTCCAATGATTATTGGTGAGATTCGCCGATATTTAAGAGACAATAACCCTATACGGGTGTCGCGTTCTCTTAGAGATATTGCTTACAAAGCACTCCAAGTGAAAGAGAAATTAATATCGAAAAATGCTAAGGAACCAACCGCTGCCGAAATTGCCGAGGAGCTGGATTTGCCAATTGAAGATGTTGTCTTTGCCTTAGATGCTATTCAAGACCCTGTTTCATTATTTGAACCCATTTATAATGACGGCGGCGATCCAATTTTTGTGATGGATCAAATCAGTGACGATAAAAACAAAGACATTAATTGGATTGAAGAAATAGCTTTAAAGGAAGCGATGACCAGGCTTGATGAACGTGAAAAAAACATATTATCGATGCGTTTTTTTCATGGCAAAACACAAATGGAGGTTGCTGATGAAATAGGTATATCGCAGGCTCAGGTTTCAAGGTTGGAAAAAGCCGCGATTAAAGAAATGAATAAAAACATCAAAAATTAAGAGGGTGTCCCAAAAGCTCTAAGCTTTTGAGGGACATCCCCTTTATTATTATCAAAGCTTTTTCGGCGCTTTTTTTATGACAAGGTTGAAAATTGTTCTTCTTCTGTTGAACCTTTAAGCGCCGTTGTGGAAGATTTTCCTCCGGAAATGGTTTGGGCGACCATATCAAAATAACCTGTCCCTACTTCTCTTTGGTGTTTTGTTGCGGTATAGCCATTCTTTTCACTGTCAAATTCGGCTTGCTGAAGATTAGCGTAGGCTGTCATGCCGCTTTCCTTATATTGCCGCGCCAATTCAAACATGCTGTGATTAAGGGCATGGAAGCCGGCCAAGGTAATAAACTGAAATTTATAGCCCATTTTGCCAAGTTCTTTTTGGAATTTAGAAATCGTTTCGTGATCTAATTTCTTTCTCCAGTTAAATGATGGGGAACAATTATAAGCCAACAGTTTGCCTGGGAATTTTTCATGTATGCTGTCTGCGAATTTCTTAGCTTCTTCAAGATTCGGTTCGGATGTTTCGCACCAAATTAAGTCTGCATATGGGGCATAAGCAAGGCCTCTGGAAATCGCTTGGTCCAGTCCCGCCTTTGATCGATAGAAACCTTCAATGGTACGTTCGCCGGTTAAAAATTTATGATCGTACGGGTCAATATCGCTTGTCACAAGTCCGGCAGCATTAGCATCCGTTCTTGCTATGATCACTGTCGGCACATTTAAAACATCAGCCGCAAGCCGCGCTGAAATAAGGTTTTTTACCGCTTGCTGCGTAGGAAGCAGAACTTTTCCGCCAAGATGACCGCATTTTTTCTCTGAAGACAGCTGATCTTCAAAATGTACACCGGAAGCACCTGCTTCTATCATTGCCTTCATCAATTCAAAAACATTTAAATGTCCGCCGAAGCCGGCCTCTGCATCGGCAACAATCGGAGCAAACCAGTCAGTTTGAGTTTTTCCTTCTGCATAGTCGATTTGATCAGCGCGCTGAAGGGCTTGATTTATTCTTTTAACAACATGAGGGACGCTGTTTGCCGGATAAAGGCTTTGATCTGGATACATTTGACCGGCTAGATTGGCATCAGCCGCAACTTGCCAGCCGCTGAGATATATAGCTTTAAGACCGGCTTTGACTTGCTGAACGGCTTGATTTCCGGTTAAAGCGCCTAGTGCTGGAACATAGTCTTCAGAGTGAAGAAGATGCCATAACTTTTCTGCACCCCTTTTAGCGAGTGTATGCTCAATATTAATGGACCCTTGAAGATTAACGACTTCTTCTGCAGTATAGGGGCGGGTGATTCCTTTCCACCTTTCAGAATTCCATCTTTCTTCCATTTTCGACATTCTTTCTTTTCGATCCATCATAGATTCCCCCAATTCCTTTTATCCTAACTTAATTGGTCATACCCAGGTATAGTTAAGAATTCAATAAATTCATCACTAAAGACCAATTTTGAGAATAACTCAGCGGCTTGATTATACTTGCCTTCGTGAAAAGCATCTTCACCAAGTCTATTTTTCAAATCAATCAGTTCAACAGCTATCATTTGTTCGACTAGGCTTTCTGTAATTTTTCGGCCATCATCCAAGAAGCCTTTTGGGTGACGGAGCCATTGCCATACTTGGGCACGGGATATTTCAGCTGTTGCTGCATCTTCCATTAAATGGTTTATAGGTACTGCTCCTTTTCCATTAAGCCAAGCCGCTATATACTGAATGGCAACATGAATGTTCGTTCGGAGACCTTTCTCAGTAATCGGGCCGGCTGGAACTTCCAGCAAATCGCTTGCCGTGATTGTTTTAAATGCCATTGGCTTATCTATTTGGTTAGCCTCAGGCATGTATTCATTAAAAACATCGAGGACGACTTGCACTAGGCCAGGGTGAGCCACCCAGCTGCCGTCATGCCCGTTCATGACTTCTCTTGTCTTATCCATTCTAACTTTATTGAGTGCATCCTCATTCGCCTCGGGGTTATTTTTTATTGGGATTTGCGCCGCCATCCCGCCGATCGCATGCGCCTTTCTTTTATGGCATATTTGCACAACATATTCGGTATACGCCTTCATGAACGGGACTGTCATTGTCACAAGTGATCGGTCAGGAAGAATGAATTCCTGATGATTTCGAAATTTTTTAAGGTAACTGAAGATATAATCCCAACGACCGCAGTTGAGACCTACAATGTGTTCCTTAAGTTCATAAAGGATTTCATCGGCTTCAAAGGCGGCTAAAATCGTTTCAATTAAGACAGTTGCCTTTATCGTGCCTTCTTCGATGCCCAATTCTTGTTCTGAAAAAGTGAATACTTGATTCCACAGCCGAGCTTCTTCGCGGCTTTCAATCTTAGGCAAATAGAAGTAAGGGCCGGAATGATTTTTTAGTAATTGTGCTGTGTTATGGAATAAATACAAACCAAAATCGAAAAGGCTGGCTGACATTTTTTCGTTATTAACCAAGAAATGCTTTTCATCAAGGTGCCAGCCTCTGGGCCGAACGATCAATGTCGCAATGTTTTCATTGAGTGTATATTGTTTGCCGTCCTGATTGGTGTAACTGAGGCTGCGGTTAACGGCATCTTTTAAATTCATTTGCGACTGAATAATATTTTCCCAAGTGGGTGAAGTTGCATCCTCAATATCAGCCATAAAAGTATAAGCCCCGGAATTAAGAGCATTAATCACCATTTTTCGGTCGCTTGCAGGTCCGGTAATTTCTACCCGTCTGTCTTTTAAATCATCCGGTATAGAGCCTGCTGTCCAGTTGCCCTGACGTATAGACTCGGTTTCCGGCAAAAAGTCAGGCATCTTGCCGTTATCGATTTCATGTTGGCGGACTTCCCTTTGTTTAAGGCAGCGCATTCGCTCATCATTAAATTTTTCATGCAATTTTTTTAAAAAGGCTATCGCCTCGGGTGTTAAAATCTGATTAATGTGATTTTGAAACTCGCTTGTAACTTCCGCTTCTTTATATTGAATTGTTGTCGTCAATTGTATAACCTCCCTTATTCAATGGTTCCGTTTCCGCTGCATGTAGGACAAATAACAATACCGTTATAGCATTGACATGACGAATTTCCTTGTTTTTTGCTCTTTTCACCTTTGCATTTTGTACATTCCAATTCGCCGTTACCATTGCATTTCGGGCAATTCATTCGAAATAGCCTCCTTAATTTTGGTATTAACTGTTGTAGTACAGAATTTGTAATTTCTGATACTATACTATAACAGTAGGCTTGATTTCGTCAATGATATTTTTAAATTTTTTAAAAATATTTTCAAAATCATTATCGGCTGATCAGAACGGAAAATTCAGATATGAAATATCTTCAAAAATGGATTAACGAACGATGTATTTTATTCATTTTTATGCTTAGGGACCATATATTTAAATTAGAAAGTGAGGCGGAGATAATGGCGAAAATATCTGATTTTCAAGCAAAAGAAGTTGTCAATGTCGAAAATGGCAAGAGGTTAGGCCACATTGGGGACTTGGATGTCAATTTAACGTCAGGCAAAATTGAAAGCTTGATTATTCCGGGGGCAGGAAAAATGATGGGTCTGCTTGGCCGCGATAATGATGTGACAATACCATGGCGCAATATCGTCCGCATTGGTGCAGATGTTATTTTAGTTCGATTTTATGAGTCATCCTCCGACGATTATGAGCAGAACAAAGATTCATAGATTTATGATAGATTATCACCAAATTAGCCATCACATATGGTAAAATGAAAGCAACTTTGTACGAATGTTATAAGGGAGTGTCACAACAATGACGTCAGAACCTTTTTCTGTAGAAACAAAAATGTCGCTGGAAATGAAGCCTGTCAAATTAGATAATCATCAAACGATTGTTGCGGGGATAACCACTCGAAGGGGCGGCGTCAGCAATAAACCATTTGAAAGCTTAAATATGGGCTTTCATGTACATGACGATCATCATGCAGTATTAGAAAATCGCAAAAGGCTGGCAGAAGATATAGGCATTTCACTTGAACACTGGGTGGCTGCGGAGCAAGTTCACGGCACGAACTTGGTCCGGGTCACTTCCCAGGATACCGGAAAAGGGGCTAAGGATATGGCTTCGGCGGTTAAAGATACTGACGGATTGTACACTGTTGAGGACAATGTTCTTTTAACAGCATGCTACGCCGATTGTGTACCGATCTACTTTTATTCTGAAAAGAAGCCCGCGGCAGGCCTTTTGCATGCAGGATGGAGAGGGACTGTCGGTCAGGGCGCAGGAAAAATGGTGAAAGCTTGGGAACGTGAGCTTGATATCATGCCAAGCGACATCCATGCTATTATTGGTCCGTCCATCGGACAATGCTGCTATGAAGTGGACGAACGTATTATCCAGCATATTAGAGACATTGAACATGTAAGCCTTGAGACGGTTGCTGAACAAGTTGACCATAATCATTATATGTTAAATCTAAAAGAGTTAAATAAACAAATATTGCTTTCCTCCGGGGTTCCTGAAAGCCATATCCAAGTCAGCTCTTATTGTACAAGCTGTCGTAATGATTTGTTTTTTTCATACCGTGCGGAGAATGGAAAAACCGGCAGGATACTTAGCTATATTGGTTTGATTAAGGGTGATAGGCATCGTGGCAGTATTAGATAATTTGGCAATCATAAAAGAAAATATTTCTGAAGCATGCAAAAGGTCAAACAGGCGATATGAAGACATAAACATCATCGCAGTCACGAAATATGTCAGTTGCGAGAGGGCGCAGGAAGCCGTCGATGCCGGCGTGCTTCATATAGGCGAAAATCGCAAAGAAGGTTTGCTGAATAAAAGACAAGCTCTTTCGGATGATAAAGTAATCTGGCATTTTATCGGGTCGCTGCAATCCCGGAAGGTTAAGGATGTGATTGACCATATTGACTTTCTGCACTCTCTTGACCGATTATCCTTGGCTGAGGAAATTAATAAGCGCGCCAAAAAAACAATCCGTTGTTTTGTGCAAGTTAATATTTCCGGCGAAGAATCGAAGCATGGACTGAAAGAATCCGAACTGGAAGATTTCATCTGCCGGTTAAAGGATTTTGAGTCTATTAAAGTCATAGGTTTAATGACAATGGCTCCCTTTACCGATAATGAGCAAGAGATTCGTCAAATTTTTCGCCGGCTAAAAGAGCGGCAAACCTATATACAGAGCAAAAACTGGGAACATGCGCCATGCACCGAATTATCTATGGGCATGTCCAATGATTATCAAATCGCTGTTGAAGAGGGCGCTACTTATATACGTATAGGAACGGCTCTGGTTGGAAAAGACGAGTAAAGGGGAATAAAGCATGGGAATTAAAACGACTTTTAAACGTTTTTTTGACCTCGATGATGAGTCTGAAGAAATTGTTGAAGAAGAATATGACCATAAGGAGAACAGAAACAGCAGAGACAGAGACTCGCAGCCGGTTGATTTGCCGCGGCTGCAAGCTGCAAGAAAACAAAATGTTGTTTCGCTTCAAAGCATTCATCAGCAAACAAAAGTTATATTGGTGGAGCCAAGAACATTTAACGATGTAGAGAATATTGCAGCACATATTAAAAACCGCAAAACGGTGGTTCTTAACATGCAGCGCATTCCGGAAGACGAAGCGCAGCGCACGCTTGATTTTTTGGCGGGAAGCATCTATGCGCTTGATGGACAAATGCAAAAGTTAGGGACAGATACATTTATGTGCGCGCCGGAACATGTTGATATATCCGGCATTGACACTGAAATGCTGAAAAAGAAGACATAGAGGTGAAGTAATGGTACTGCTTCAGATTGTAAGAATTCTTTCTGAGTTAATTTATATTTATTCATGGGTTTTGATTATATACATTTTAATGTCATGGTTCCCGGGAATGAGAGACTCATCTATAGGGCAGTTTTTGGCGAGGATTTCCGAGCCGTTCTTAGCGCCGTTTAGAAAAATTATCCCGCCGATTGGCGGCATGATTGATATTTCGCCATGGCTTGCATTTATTGTATTGCATCTGGCTTCAAGAGGGATCAACTCTCTGCCGATGCTATTCCCAAACCTGTTTCAATGAGGTTGTTTTATGTCTATTTATGAGCATTTTAGAGACGATGAGAAACCATTTATTGATGCCGTTTTCGGCTGGCAAGATTTTGTTATATCAAGATATGCGCCCAAATGCACCGATTTCTTAGACCCGCGCCAGCAGGAAATATTAAACTTAATCATCGGTCAGCATGGGGAAGTTCGCACTTATTTTTGCGGGGGGTTTGAAGCGGCAGAAAGAAAAAGGGCGCTGCTTGTTCCCGAATATTTTCATGTTCGGCAGGAAGACTTTGGATTAACCCTTTTTGAACTTCAATATCCGAAGAAATTTGCTAAAATAACACATAGAGAGATGCTGGGGGCTTTAACGGGATTGGGGCTTGTTCGCGACAAATTCGGTGATCTCTTATTCAAAGATGATCGCGTCCAATTTGTTGCTGCACAAGAAATTGCCGATTTTGTCTTAACTCATTTAACGCATGTCGGCAATGTTAAAGTTTCATGCAAAGAAATGCCGCTCTCAGATATTCTACATATTGAAAATCATTGGGAGGAAGCTGTAGGGACCGTATCTTCGTTAAGATTAGATGCGGTGCTCTCTGAAATCTATAACCTTTCACGAACAAAAATAGCCCAGTATATTCAGTCTGGCAAAGTAAAAGTCAATTGGAAGCCTGTTGAAAAAACAGCTTATGAATTGGCTCCCGGCGATAACTTATCCGTCCGCGGTTTGGGAAGAAGCCGTTTGTTTGCCGTCGAGGGAGTCACAAGAAAAGGCAAGCAGCGCATACGTTACGGCCGATTAATATCATGATGCGGCTTTTTAAGCTTCATCTGAAAAACGTCAATTGGCAGAAGGATTATTATCAATTAATGTCGAAATTTAACACTACTCACGAAAATGACATGGAGGTGGCACGATTGCCATTAACACCTTTAGATATCCATAACAAGGAGTTTACACGAAGCTTTCGCGGTTATGATGAAGATGAAGTTAATGATTTCCTTGAGCAAGTGATCAAAGATTACGAGACAATAGCTCGCGAGAAAAAAGAAATGGAAGAAAAAATTAAGCAATTAGAAGAAAAACTTAGTCATTTTTCCAATATTGAACAAACTTTAAATCAGTCGATTTTAGTCGCTCAAGAAACTGCGGAAGATGTCAGACAGAATGCTGAAAAAGAAGCGAAGCTCATTGTAAAAGAAGCAGAGAAAAATGCGGATCGCATCATCAATGAAGCGTTGGCAAAGTCAAGAAAGCTGACTTTGGATATTGATGAACTGAAGAAAGAAGCGAATGTTTATAGGACAAGATTCCGCATGCTTATTGAAGCGCAGCTGGAATTGCTTAAGAATGATGAATGGGATAAAATGTTTGAACCTCTTGAAAAAGAGGAAGAAGAGATGCTTCAAAAATAACTGCAGATCTTGACGAACACCTGTATTATTGAATATACTAACCACATACTTAAAATAAGATAAGGCACTTACGATGACGAGGACAGTACCGGTTAAACCAATACTAAGCGAGTCAGGGATTGGTGTAAGCCTGAATATTGGTTTTGCCTGGGAACATCACCTCGGAGTTCCATTCTGAAAGCTTATGAAGAGTCATTAAGAATTGGCGTGTATTCACGTTACGAATATAAAGGCGGCAAAAGGCTTCTTATCCCTTTTGTCTACTAGGGTGGTACCGCGGGTCTCCTCGTCCCTTTTTGGGGCGGGGAGACTTTTTTTATACCAGTATGATTTTCGTAACGTCATTAACAATATATATGACAGGAGGACAAAGCGCATGAATTATAAAGACACATTGCTCATGCCGAAAACGGATTTCCCGATGCGCGGAAATTTGCCAAATAAAGAACCGCAAATGCAAGAAGAGTGGGAAGCCAATCATGTCTATGAAAAAGTTTTAGAAAAAAATCAGGACAAACCGCTGTTTGTTTTGCACGACGGACCGCCGTACGCTAACGGTGACATCCATATCGGCCATGCGGAGAATAAAATTTTAAAAGATATCATTATGCGGTTTAAATCCATGAGCGGCTTTAACGCCCCTTATGTTCCCGGCTGGGATACTCATGGACTGCCCATTGAACATGCGCTGACAAAAAAGGGTGTTGACCGAAAAAAAATGAGCGTTGCTGAGTTCCGCAAGCTTTGTGCGGGATATGCATTAGAACAAATTGAGCGCCAAAAGAAACAGTTTAAGCGGCTGGGTGTGCGCGGTGATTGGAATAACCCTTATATCACATTGAAAAAAGAATACGAAGCTGAACAAATCAAAGTTTTCGGTATTATGGCTAAGAAAGGATATATTTATAAAGATAAGAAGACCGTTTATTGGTCGCCGTCTTCTGAATCTGCGCTTGCGGAAGCGGAAATTGAATATCAAGATAAGCGTTCCCCGTCAATTTATGTCGCTTTTAAAGTAAAAGACGGAAAGGGCGTTTTAGCCGGAGACGAAGAATTTCTTATTTGGACAACGACGCCATGGACGATTCCGGCCAATTTAGGTATTGCGGTTAATCCTGATTTTGAATACAGTGTCGTTAAAGTAAATGATCGCAAATTCATTGTTGCTTCAGAGCTTGTTGAATCGCTGAAATCAACATTAGAATGGGAAAATAATGAAACCGTACAAACCATCAAAGGCCGGGAATTAGAAAATCTTGTTGCCCGCCATCCTTTCTATGACCGCGATTCACTCGTTATGCTTGGCGATCATGTAACGCTTGATGCCGGTACAGGTTGTGTTCATACCGCGCCTGGACATGGTGAAGACGACTACTTTATCGGCAAAAAATACGGATTAGATATTCTTTGTCCAGTTGATGAAAAAGGCGTTTTCACTGCTGAAGCGCCTGGTTTTGAAGGTCTGTTTTATGATAAAGCCAATAAGCCGGTAACAGAAAAGCTTAAAGAAGCCGGAGCGTTAATTAAGCTGGATTTCTTGACGCACTCTTACCCTCATGACTGGCGAACTAAAAAGCCGATCATTTTTAGGGCAACAGAACAATGGTTTGCTTCTATTAAAGATTTTCGCAAGGAATTGCTTGAAGCGGTCAAAGATGTAAAATGGATCCCTGAATGGGGAGAAACAAGGCTTTATAACATGGTTCGCGACCGTGAAGACTGGTGTATCTCAAGGCAGCGTGCTTGGGGTGTGCCGATACCGGTATTTTATGGCGAAGATGGGGAAGCTATTATTACTGATGAAACGATTCAACACGTTTCCGGCTTGTTCCGTGAACACGGTTCAAATATTTGGTTTGAATGGGATGCAAAGGATTTATTGCCGGAAGGATTCACGTCCAGCCATAGTCCGAACGGCCGCTTTAGAAAAGAGTTAGACATTATGGATGTTTGGTTTGATTCTGGCTCCTCGCATCAAGCTGTTCTAGAAACAAGGGAAAATCTGCGCCGCCCTGCTGATTTATACCTTGAAGGATCTGACCAATATCGAGGCTGGTTCAACTCATCTTTATCAACAGCTGTTGCTGTAACAGGAAAAGCGCCGTATAAAGCAGTGTTAAGTCACGGATTTGCGCTTGACGGTGAAGGACGGAAGATGAGTAAATCAATCGGCAATGTGATCGACCCGGTAAAAGTGATGAAGCAGCTCGGTGCTGATATTATCCGTTTATGGGTTGCTTCTGTTGATTATCAGGCTGATGTCCGTGTCTCTAATGATATTTTGAAACAAGTATCAGAAGTTTACCGCAAAATTAGAAATACTTTGCGGTTTATGCTCGGTAATTTGAATGATTTTAAACCGGAAGCTGCCGTTAATGTTCAGGATATGCCGGAATGTGATCGTTACATGATGATCAAATTAAATCATTTAATCAATAAAGTCTTAAAGGCATATAACGAATACCAGTTCTTAACGGTTTATAATGCTATTCACAATTACTGTACTGTAGACTTAAGCGCCTTTTACATGGATATCGCAAAGGATGTGCTTTATACCGAGCCGGCAAACAGCTTAAAGCGCAGATCTATTCAGACGGTGCTTTATAAAACGGTTGTGGCGCTTACCAAAATGCTGTCGCCGATTATTCCTCACACTGCTGAAGAGGTATGGCGCTACATCCCGGGCGTTACTGAAGATTATGTTCAAATGACTGATATGCCGGGGACTGAGCGCGTAGATAATGAAGAAGAAATCGTTGAAAAATGGGATAAACTCATGGATGTCAGAGACGATGTCCTTAAAGCGCTTGAAGTTGCAAGAAATGCAAAAGTGATCGGTAAATCTCTGGAAGCGGCTGTATTATTATATCCATCCGAAGAGAACTTAAGCTTGCTTCGCGGCCAAGAAGATTTAGATAAATTATTTATTGTGTCGCAAGTTGATATTAAGGGCTCAATCGATGGAGCGCCGGAAGAAGCCGAAAAATATGATGAAGCGGCTATCGTTATTAAAGAAGCAGAAGGCGAAAAATGTGAACGCTGCTGGGTAGTATCAACGACAGTAGGAGAAGACAAAGATTACACTGAATTGTGTGATTCTTGTGCTGAAACAGTAAAAAAATACTATGCTTAAAAAAGCGCCAGGCAAAAGCCTGGCGCTTTTAACGTTAAATGCCAAAAGTTATGCCGTCTAAGCTTATGGATTGTGAACCAAACTAAAAATGTGTCCGCAACAATGGGGGTGAAAAAATGCGCTTATACGAGGACATTAAAAAACAGCTTATCCAAAGAAAACAGGAGCTTGAAAAACAGTTAAATATAAATAATGAATTTGGTTTAGAAGAACCTTTTGCATCAAGTGAAGCATCTGGAGAACTTTCCCAATATGATAACCATCCTGCTGACTCGGGCTCTGCCCTCTACGAACGTGAAAAAGACTTAACGCTCAGGAACTTTGCAAGAGAGGAATTAGAAGATATTAATGCTGCACTGGAACGCATGGAAAAAGGGACATACGGAATTGATGAGAAAACAGGGGAAGCCATCCCTTATGCGCGGCTGGAAGCTTTGCCAACCGCAAGAACAAATGTATTAACATCGCCTAACCAGGATAAGGCACATGGCAGGCCGATAGAAGAAGAAGTCATTGCACAAATGGAAGAGGAATGGGCGACGAACAGCGATGAAACTGAATATAATGAACAAAATGCTTACGATATCGTTTCTTCATTTAATGAATCGAGCATGACATACGACGATTCGTCTAACTTGGACAACGAAGACGGCATGGGTTACGTTGAGCTTGTAGAAGCTATTGGCGCGACAGGCATTGATGGGTACCAGGGAGATGATCAAGTTCAATTTCTCCGTAACATTCAATATGACAAATGGATGAACCAAGAAAGTGCCGCTGAAGAAGACGAGGAATAAATGCAAATGAGATCACGGCCGAAAGCGGGCTGTGATCTCATCTCTTCAGTTTTCTTTATGATTGTCATTATGCTAAAATGCAAAGGTATAGATCATGTAAACGGAGGAGAAACGGTTGATTTATTATGGACTTGCTGTCATTGTTTTAATGATTGATCAGCTTTCAAAGTGGCTGATTGTCAAAAATATGTATATTGGTGAAAGCTTTCAAATCATTCCAAAGTTTTTATATTTAACATCTGTCAGAAACACAGGTGCTGCATGGAGCATTTTACAAGGAAAAATGGCTTTTTTCTTTATCGTGACAATTATAGTGCTCATTGTTGTTGTATATTATATGCAAAAGATCGGCAGGGTTCGGCCATTATTAGGCATAGCTTTGGCGCTTATAATCGGCGGAACATTAGGCAATTTTATAGACCGTTTATTCAGGGGAGAAGTCGTTGATTTTATTCATGTTTATATTTTTACATACAGCTTTCCTACTTTTAATGTTGCTGATTCGATGCTTGTCATTGGCGTTATTTTGGTGTTTATTTATATGTTTTTAGAAGAAAAAAAGGAGAAGCGGCATGGAAAAAAGTGAAATCATCATAACAAATGATCAACATGTGCGCATTGATAAATGGGTGCATGAGCAATTTCCAGACCTTTCGAGAACCCGAATTCAAGAAATGATCAAAGACGGATTAATTACGGTTAATGATCAAGCTGTTAAGCCAAATTATAAAATAAACGGCGGCGACCGCATTAAGGTTGAAATAAATGAACCGGAACCTTTAAGTGTAGAACCGGAAAATATTCCGCTGGATATTGTGTATGAAGATCAAGATTTGCTAGTCGTTAATAAACCGCGGGGAATGGTCGTTCATCCTGCACCGGGACATTATGCCGGAACTTTAGTTAACGGTCTGCTCTATCATTGCCGAGATTTATCAGGTATTAACGGGGTGCTGCGTCCCGGCATTGTCCACAGAATTGATAAAGATACTTCAGGTTTGCTTGTTGTTGCAAAAAATGATCAAGCTCATCGGTCTCTTGCAGAACAATTAAAGGAAAAAACAACCCACCGTATTTATAAAGCCATCGTTCATGGCGTCTTGTCTCATCAAGAAGGGACAATTGATGCTCCAATCGGCCGCGATGAGAAAGACCGAAAAAAAATGGCCGTAACAAGGAAAAACAGCAAAGAGGCGGTGACTCACTTTTTTGTAGAGGAGCGTTTTCGTCAATATACATTTGTAAAATGCGAGCTGGAGACGGGAAGAACACATCAAATTCGCGTTCATATGGCCTATATCGGACATCCGGTTGCCGGCGATCCGAAGTATGGCCCGAAAAAGACCCTATCCATTAATGGACAAGCTCTTCACGCCGCGGAGTTAGGCTTTATTCATCCATCGACAGGTGAAAGGATGATATTTAAAGCGCCGATACCGGCGGATATGGAAAATGAACTAAAAAAATGCCGAGAAATGTATTGACAAGTTCACGATTCTTTGAATATAATTGACGAGGAAGAAAGAAATTATAATATAACCTTTAAATGCAGTCCAGAGAGGCTGAGAAGGGATATCGAATGTGACTAACAGCGGACGTATACCCTCTTGCCTCTCGGTAAGAGGGTTTTTAATTTTCAAATACGAAAGCGGGCGAACCAAATGAGCGGAAAAGTTATTATGGACGAAAAAGCAATTGACAGGGCTCTAACACGGTTATCGCATGAGATTATCGAACGGAATAAGGGTGTTGACCGAGTCGTGCTCGCTGGCGTTAAAACCAGAGGGATCTATTTGGCCAAAAGAATCGCCGAAAAGATCCAAAAGATTGAAGGCGAAACGGTACAATTAGGTGAAATTGATATCACTCTTTACCGTGATGATCTGACTGAAAAAACAAAAGCAAAGGAGCCCGAGCTTAAAGGAACGGATATCCCTGTTACGGTTGAAAACCAAACAGTCATTATTGTTGATGATGTCCTTTATACGGGCAGAACAGCCCGGGCGGCGATGGATGCGATTATGGATTTGGGCCGGCCGTCACGTATACAACTTGCTGTTCTTATCGACCGGGGACATCGCGAGCTGCCGATCCGTCCGGATTTTATCGGGAAAAATGTTCCAACGTCAACAAACGAAGTCATTTCTGTAAAGCTGAAAGAAGTCGACGAGAGCGACGCTGTCAGCATCGAATAATATATTGCCCTTTTAACAGGCAGTCCAGAGAGGCTGATAAAGGGTTTATTTAGGTATAGCTGTAACTATAAGTATGTACCTGTAAACCTCTTTGTCAGTATCTGGCAAAGAGGTTTTTGTTTTATCATTCGAATTTGAGGAGGATTTAAATGCCGCACCTGCTTACCTTATCAGATTTATCAATTGGGACAATTAATGACATTCTGAATAGAGCGCAAGAGATACAAATTCAAAATCTTTATTGTATACAGCAAGATATCATTTGTGCCAATTTATTTTTTGAAGCGAGTACGAGAACGCGATTTAGCTTTGAGGCAGCTGAAAAGCGCTTGGGGTACCATGTCCTAAACTTCAGTGATGAAAGTTCGAGTACGCAAAAAGGTGAAAGCTTATACGACACGTTAAGAACATTAGAGGAAATTGGCGTGAAAGCGGCAGTGATCCGGCATAGGCAAGATAAATATTATGAAGATCTTCGCGGCCGATTGTCTCTGTCAATCATTAACGGCGGCGATGGGTGCAGCGATCATCCTACTCAAGCACTCTTGGATTTAATGACAATTAAGCAAGAATTCTCTTCGTTCAAAGATTTAACAGTAGCAATCATTGGAGATTTGCGGCATAGCCGTGTTGCTCGCTCAGATGCCGAGGTATTAACAAGGCTGGGCGCAAAGGTTCTTCTCTCAGGACCAAAGGAATGGATGAATAGTGAACTGCCGGGGGAATATGTCGGCATTGATGAAGCTGTAAAAACGGCAGATATTGTGATGATGCTGCGCATTCAGCATGAAAGGCATACAGATGGCATGGATCTTTCTAAAGAAGCGTATCACAAGCAGTACGGATTGACGCTGGAACGGGAACGCTTAATGAAGCCAGGAAGCATTATTATGCATCCGGCTCCCGTTAACCGGGGCGTAGAAATCGCTGACGAATTAGTGGAAGCGAAGCGTTCGAGAATATTTAGGCAAATCAACAACGGCGTTGCTGTCAGGATGGCTGTATTGGAATGGGCTGTCAATCAAACCGAGGAGGCAAAGCGGCATGAGTATACTGCTAACAAACGGTAAAGTCTTTTCAAACGGTAATCTGGAACAGAAAGATGTGTTAATTCAGGAAGGTAAAATCGCTGCGGTAGAGGATAGGATTGACGGCGGCAATCATCAAATCATCGATGCAGCGGATCAAATCGTTGCTCCCGGCTTTATTGACCTTCATGTTCATTTAAGAGAACCGGGCGGTGAACATAAAGAAACAATTAAAACAGGTACAATGGCGGCAGCCAAGGGCGGTTTCACTACTGTTGCCTGCATGCCGAATACAAACCCTGTACCCGATTGTCCGGAAGTTGTCCGCGAACTGATGGATAAAATCAAACAAGACGCGAAAGTTCGGGTTTTGCCGTACGGATCTATTACTGAAGGTTTAAAAGGTAAAAAACTGACAGATTTAAAACGTCTTCATGATGCCGGCGCCTTTGCCTTCACTGATGACGGCGTCGGGGTACAACCGGCCTCTACGATGTATGAAGCAATGAAAAACGCCGCAAGTTTGAATGTTCCGATAGTGGCTCATTGTGAAGATAATACATTGATATACAACGGGTGTGTTCATGATGGCGCTTTTGCCAAAAAACACGGATTAAACGGCATCCCAAGTATATGTGAAGCTGTACAAATTGCAAGGGACGTCCTTTTAGCAGAAGCAGCAGGCGCTCATTACCATGTTTGTCATGTCAGTACAAAAGAATCCGTACGAACGATTCGGGATGCAAAGAGAGCCGGCATTCGTGTAACGGCGGAAGTTACACCGCATCACTTGCTGTTAACAGAAGATGATATTCCGGGTATTGATACGAACTATAAAATGAATCCGCCGTTAAGATCGAAAGAGGATCGCCAAGCGTTAATTGACGGTTTATTAGACGGTACAATTGATTTTATCGCTACTGACCATGCGCCGCATGCAGCTTTTGAAAAGGCGGAACCGATAGAAAAAGCACCGTTCGGCATTGTCGGTCTGGAAACGGCTTTTCCGCTCTTATATACACATCTGGTCAAAAAAGGCGTATTAACCCTAGAAACGCTGCTGGATCGAATGACTGAAAAGCCTGCTCAGACCTTTGGGCTTCCATATGGCACGGTCAAGGCAGGGGAAACCGCAGATATTGTTGTCATTGATCTTGAACAGACATCAGTGATCAACACAAATGAATTTCTTTCAAAAGGCAAAAACACACCTTTTACGGATTGGCAATGCCAAGGCTGGCCTGTACTTACAATAGCATCAGGAGAAATCGTCTGGGATAAAGGGAGGACTTATGCATGAAACGTCAACTTATACTAGAAAACGGTGAAGTATTCATTGGAAAAGCAATCGGAGCGAAGTGTACAAACGATGGCGAGGTTGTCTTTAATACGGGCATGACCGGCTATCAAGAAATTTTATCAGACCCCTCATATTGCGGGCAAATTGTGACATTGACTTATCCGCTGATCGGAAACTACGGCATTAACCGGGATGACTTTGAATCGATTAACCCTGCGGTGGCTGGATTAATTGTTAAGCAGTCGGCTGATGTTCCCTCTCATTGGCGAAGTGAAATGTCGCTTGATCAATTGCTGCAAAATAAAAATATTCCAGGATTAGAAGGCATTGATACTCGGCGGTTAACGAAAATCATTCGTGTTCACGGCACTTTAAAAGGCCGCATCTGCGATATGGACATTGATGTCAATGAAGCGGTGCAAGAGCTTAAGCAAACCGTTCTGCCGACAGATCAAGTCTCAAAAGTATCCACAAAAGCTTCTTATACAAGCCCAGGCAATGGTCCGCGGGTGGTTCTCGTAGACTTTGGCGCCAAAAAAGGCATTTTAAGAGACTGTATTAAACAACAATTTGACGTCGTTGTGGTTCCGCACCATACGACTGCTGAAGAAATACTTAGATTACAGCCGGATGGCGTCCTTCTTTCCAACGGTCCGGGGAACCCGAAAGATGTCCCGCATGCGATCGAAATGGTTAAAGGCATATTAGGCAAAGTTCCGATCTTCGGTATTTGCCTCGGTCATCAGCTGCTTGCTCTTGCTTGCGGCGGGGATACCGAGAAAATGCGTTTCGGCCATCGGGGGTCAAACCACCCTGTCAAAGACTTAACGACAGGAAAATTTATGATGACATCGCAGAACCACAGCTTTACTGTCCGGCCGGAATCACTGAAAGACACGGACTTAAAAGTCACGCATATCGCTGTTAACGATGGAACGATTGAAGGCATGAGGCACACAAAATATTCTGCGTTCAGCGTTCAGTTCCATCCCGAAGCATCACCAGGGCCGGAAGACAGCTCAATCTTGTTTGATCAATTCCTTTTAGACATCAAGACATTTAAGAAAGCGGGGATTCAATATGCCTAAACGACACGATATCCAAAAGATTTTAGTCATTGGTTCAGGACCAATTGTGATTGGTCAAGCAGCGGAATTCGATTATTCAGGTACACAAGCTTGCCAAGCCTTAAAAGAAGAAGGCTATGAAGTGGTTTTAATCAATTCGAATCCGGCGACGATTATGACTGACGCAGAGATGGCAGATCGGGTGTATATTGAACCGTTAACACTTGAATTTGTCAGCAAGATTATCCGTAAAGAACGCCCGGATGGCATACTTGCAACACTTGGCGGGCAAACAGGGCTTAATTTAGCAACACAGCTGAGTCAATCAGGCATTTTATCAGAATACGGCATCGAGCTTTTAGGCACGAATTTAGCATCAATTGAAAAGGCGGAAGACCGGGATCAATTTAGAGCGTTAATGTATGAAATTGGAGAACCTGTTCCAGACAGTGAAATTGTAACAAACTTAGAAGAAGCCAATAAATTTGCGGAAAAAATCGGTTTCCCTCTTATAATCCGTCCAGCTTATACGCTTGGCGGCACGGGCGGCGGTATAGCAAGCAACTGGGAAGAACTGAAGACCATTGCGGCAAACGGTCTGAAACAAAGCCCGGTTCACCAAGTCTTGATTGAAAAGAGCATTGCTGGGTTTAAAGAGATCGAATTCGAAGTCATGCGAGACGCAAATGACGGCGCCATTGCGGTTTGCCACATGGAAAACTTCGATCCTGTCGGCATTCATACAGGCGACTCTATTGTAACCGCGCCTTGCCAGACACTTAGTGACCGCGATGTGCAAAGGCTTCGCAGCGTTTCTTTGAAAATAGTAAGAGCATTAAAAATCGAAGGCGGCTGCAACGTACAGTTGGCCCTCGATCCAAACAGCGACCAATATTATATTATTGAAGTTAATCCAAGGGTCAGCCGTTCTTCTGCGCTTGCCTCAAAAGCAACAGGTTACCCAATCGCTAAAGTAGCGGCAAAAATAGCAGTCGGCTATCACTTAGATGAAATCAAGAACGCTGTCACAGGAACGACTTATGCAAGCTTTGAGCCTGCGCTTGATTATGTTGTTACGAAAATTCCGCGCTGGCCGTTTGATAAATTTGATTCAGCAAACCGCAGGTTAGGCACACAAATGAAAGCGACTGGAGAAGTGCTTGCCCTGGGCCGGACGTTTGAAGAGTCTATTCTAAAAGCAGTGCGCTCTCTAGAAACAGGCGTGTCACATCTGTCGATAGAGGATGCACAAAACCAAACTGATGATGCTTTGATCCAAAGCATTGAAGAAGCTGATGACAGACGGCTGTTCTATCTTGCTGAACTATTGCGCAGAGGCTATGATGTCGAAGCGCTTTGGGCGCATACAAAAATCGACCGCTTTTTCTTAAGAAAAATAGAGAACATCATAAAAATTGAGCGGGAACTTGCCGAAAACATCGGTGATATGGCTGTTCTTTTCGAAGCCAAACAGCTTGGTTTCTCTGACAAAACCATCGCCGAACTGTGGCATATGTCTGAACAAGAAGTCTATGAAACGCGTAAAAACAACCAAATCATGCCGGTTTATAAAATGGTTGATACTTGCGCGGCAGAATTTGAATCAGAAACCCCTTATTATTACAGCACGTATGAAGAAGAAAACGAATCAATCAAAACCGATAAGCAAAGTGTCTTAGTGCTTGGGTCCGGTCCGATTCGCATCGGCCAAGGCATTGAATTTGACTATGCAACGGTTCATACGGTTTGGGCCATTAAAGAACTTGGCTATGAAGCTATTATTATTAATAATAACCCTGAAACGGTGTCGACGGATTTCAGTGTCTCAGATAAGCTTTATGTTGAACCTTTGACGGCAGAAGATGTCATGCATGTCATTGACCTGGAACAGCCGGTAGGCGTCATCGTCCAATTCGGCGGACAAACAGCGATTAATCTGGCTTCGGAACTCAGCGCCCGCGGAGTGAAAATTTTGGGAACGTCTCTTGAATCGTTGGATCAAGCGGAGGACCGTGATAAATTTGAACGTCTGCTTCAAGATTTAAACATCGCTCAGCCTGAGGGCAGGACAGCTTTTTCAACATCTGAAGCCTTGCGTATTGCTGAAAACATCGGCTACCCGGTATTGGTTCGTCCGTCTTATGTCTTGGGAGGACGCGCAATGGAGATTGTTTACCGCAAAGAAGAGCTTGAACATTATATGACAAGCGCGGTTAAAGTCAATCCGCTCCATCCGGTTTTAATTGACCGTTATCTGACTGGCATTGAAATCGAGGTTGACGGTATCTGTGATGGCGAAAATGTGTATATACCGGGCATTATGGAGCATATCGAAAGGGCAGGCGTTCACTCAGGCGACTCAATCGCTGTATATCCGCCGCAAAGCTTAACAGCCGAATTAAAACAAAAAATCATTGATACAACCATTAAACTTGCCCGCGGCCTCAAAATTGTCGGTCTCTTAAATATACAGTTTGTCATTCATGATAATGAAGTTTACGTTATCGAAGTCAATCCAAGATCGAGCCGCACGGTGCCATTTTTAAGTAAAATTACCGGCGTGCCAATGGCTAATTTGGCAACGAAAGCGATTCTTGGCAAAGACCTGCCGTCAATGGGCTATGAAACAGGCTGCCATCCTGAACAGGACGAAGTTTTTGTTAAAGTGCCAGTCTTCTCCTTTGCAAAATTAAGAGATGTTGATATCACTTTAGGACCGGAAATGAAATCAACCGGCGAAGTGATGGGCAGAGATTTCACGTTAGAAAAGGCTTTATACAAAGGGCTTTTAGCCAGCGGAATTGTTATTCCAACTCATGGTTCGGTATTGTTCACGATCGCTGATAAAGATAAGCAAGAAGCGCTGCCAATGGTTAAGCGGTTTGCGGATATCGGCTATAACATTATGGCAACCGAAGGAACAGCAAAGTTTATTCAATCACAGGGTATCTCTGTAACAACAGTGAATAAGGTAGGGGGTGAAAGTCCTAATCTGCTTGAAGTCATTAAGCAAGGAGAAGCGCAGTTTGTCATTAATACACTAACGAAAGGGAAACAGCCGGCTAGAGACGGCTTCAGAATCCGGAGAGAATCCGTTGAAAACGGCGTTGTCTGCTTAACCTCCCTGGATACTGCAGAAGCTTTGCTGAGAGTGCTTGAATCCTTATCTTTCTCTGCAAATTGGATGCCAAAGTTTGAAACAAAAAAGAGAGTGACAGTCTAACATGATCAATGCTAAGATGCTCGTGATCCAAAATAGCCCAATAGCTGAAAATATTTTTGAACTTAAAGTACAAGGCGAACTCGCATCGCACGTAAAGGCGCCCGGGCAATTTGTCCATATCAAAATCGGCGACTTTATCGATGCTATGTTAAGGCGCCCGATCAGCATCTGTGATGTTGATAAAGACAGCCATGTGCTGACAATGATATATCGTACTGACGGCAAGGGGACGAAAAGATTGTCACAGTGTATCGAAGGCGAAATGCTTGAGATATTAGGCCCGTTAGGCAATGGCTTTCCTATTGAAACGGTGAAAGCCGGCGCACACGCCATTTTAGTCGGCGGGGGAGTTGGCGTCCCCCCGCTTTACTATCTATCGAAGCAATTGAAAGAAAAAGGTGTGCAAGCGACCCATATTCTCGGTTTCCAAACAGAAGAGATTGTTTTCTATGAAAAAGAATTCAATCACTTAGGCCCGGCTTATGTAGCGACGGCAGATGGAACGAAAGGAACAAAAGGATTCGTAACAGATGTATTAAAGGAACAAGATTTTGTTTATGACGTGATGTATGCCTGCGGTCCGATACCGATGCTAAAGGCATTAGAAACAAATTATAATGGAAAACCCCTTTACCTGTCCTTGGAACAGCGGATGGGATGTGCCATTGGCGCTTGTCTCGCCTGTGTTTGTGAAACGCAAGACCGAACTGATTCAAAAGGATACAGGAAAGTATGCAGCGACGGACCAGTATTTAAAGCTGGAGAGGTGATTCTGCCATGTTAAATGTATCATTGCCAGGACTAAATATGAAAAACCCTGTCATGCCGGCTTCCGGATGTTTTGCTTTCGGCCGTGAGTTCAACAATTTTTACGATCTTAATGAACTTGGTGCGATCGCTATCAAAGCAGCGACTAAAGAAGCCCGGTTCGGCAATCCGACGCCTCGGGTGGCTGAAACGCCAGGCGGCATGCTTAATGCGATTGGACTGCAAAATCCTGGTGTGGATAAAATCATCAGCGAAGAGCTTGAATGGCTGAAATCATTTGAAACGCCGATTATCGCAAATATTGCCGGTTCACAGATTGAAGACTATGTTTATACGGCGGAACAGCTCTCCAAACACAGCCGGGTAAGCGCGCTTGAACTTAATATTTCTTGTCCGAATGTAAAGGAAGGCGGCATCGCGTTCGGTACTGTTCCTGAGATTGCTGCTGATTTAACGGAAAAAGTTAAAGCCGTCTCCGAAGTGCCGGTGTATGTTAAGCTGTCTCCGAATGTGAGCGATATAATAGCCATGGCAAAAGCAGTTGAAGAGGCTGGTGCCGACGGGTTGTCGATGATTAACACTTTACTTGGGATGAGAATTGATTTAAAAACCGGCCAGCCGATTTTAGCAAATAAAATGGGCGGACTAAGCGGCCCTGCAATCAAGCCCATTGCCATTAGAATGATTTATGAAGCCAGTCAACATGTAAACATACCAATCATTGGCATGGGCGGTATTGAAAACGCCGATGATGTGGTTGAGTTTTTCTTAGCCGGGGCGAGTGCAGTTGCTGTCGGAACCGCTAATTTTATTGATCCGCTTTGCTGTCCAAAAATCATTTCAGCACTCCCTGATAAGCTGAAAGAAATGAATGTTAACCATATCAATGATCTAAAAGGAAGGAGCTGGCGGTCATGTCAGAAAACGTCATCATCGCGCTAGATGTTGCGACCCATCAAGAGGTATCATCTTTATTAACAAAGATTGACCGTAAGCAACTTTATGTCAAAGTTGGCATGGAGCTGTATTATCAAGAAGGCCCTGAACTGATAAAAGCGTTAAAAAACCAAGGACATGATATTTTTCTTGATTTAAAGCTGCATGATATTCCGACAACTGTATACAAAGCGATGAAGGGGCTTGCCAAGCTTGATGTTGATATGGTTAATGTTCATGCCGCCGGAGGACAAAAAATGATGAGAGCGGCGCTGGAGGGGCTGGATGAAGGAACGCCATCCGGAAAGACACGCCCGCTTTGCATTGCCGTGACGCAGTTAACGAGTACAGATCAAGCGTTATTAGAAAATGATATCCTTATTCATCAGCCTCTGGAACAAGTCATTTTAACTTATGGAAGAAAAACGTTTGAAGCTGGCTTGGATGGCGTTGTTTGTTCGCCTTTAGAAGCTGGAAAAGTTAAAGAATATATATCTAAAGACTTCTTAGCGGTTACACCCGGAATCCGCCTAAAAGGCGATGATTCGAACGATCAAAAACGTGTCACAACACCAAAACAAGCGAGAATGCTCGGCAGTGATTATATCGTTGTCGGCAGAAGTGTAACGCAGGCGCCTGAACCTTCAGCAGCGTATAGCCGCGTTTTAGAAGAATGGAGGAATGATCATGAATGAACAAATGACAATTGCTGAAAAGCTTCTAGACATTAATGCAGTTATTCTAAAGCCCAACGATCCTTTTACATGGTCATCCGGTTTAAAGGCGCCGATTTATTGTGATAACCGATTGACGCTTAGTTATCCAAAGACCAGAAAAATGATTGCTGATAGTTTCGTTAAAGTGATTAAAGAAAATTATCCTGAAGCCGAAGTGATTGCCGGGACAGCGACAGCAGGTATTCCTCATGCGGCATGGATCAGCGAGCGCTTGGATTTACCGATGGCTTATGTCCGCGGATCCGCTAAGGGGCATGGGAAAAAGAAACAAATCGAAGGGCAAGTGCTCTCTGGACAAAAAGTTGTCATTATTGAAGATTTAATCTCTACCGGAGGCAGCGTCATTAAAGCAGCAGAAGCTCTAAAAGCAGCCGGTGCAATGATTCTTGGCGTTGCGGCGATCTTTTCTTATCAGCTCCCCAAGGCTGCCGAAAACCTCGAAGCAGCCGGATTAAATTGGACGACGTTAACAGACTTTAAGCACTTGATTGAACTTGCCGTTAATAAGAAAATAGTAGATGAACAGCAGCTGGAACAATTGAAATTATGGCATCAAAATCCTGAAAGCGAGGAGTGGTATTTTGCGGAAAATGCCGGGGGAGGAATTCGATAAGCTCGTTGATTTCTTTGACGCTATGGCACAAACGAAATGGCTGAGTGCTATCCATAAGGAGCTTATTCACCGAACAGGTTCATGGAGCGGCCTGAATGTTTTGGATGTCGGGTGCGGGACAGGACGCCTTTTGTTAAAAGGCGGAAAAAACGCAGAAAAACTAACGGGTATCGACTTATCCAGCAGGATGATTGACAGGTGCCGGGAAATTGCTGAGGAAGCGGATTATCAGCATTGCGAATTTCTTGTCGGAGATGCTTATGATTTACCTTTTAGCGCTGAAAGCTTTGATCTGGCTTTATCAACATGCGTGATGTTTTTGCTTCCTGAACCCGAAAGAGGCATTAGCGAGATAGCGCGAGTCATTAAGCGCGGCGGGAAAGCGGCTATGCTGAATCCGTCAGTTTACTTGACTGAACACGCGGTTGATGATTATTGCAGCAAACATCAAATTAAGGATTTTGAAAAAACAACCATGAAACAATGGTCCAAAGTAGCAGCGAAGCGTCACAGTTATGATGAAGCGGCGCTTAATGCCTTATTAAATGATTATGGGTTTCAAGAGGCTGAGCACTGTCCCGTGTTAGATGGCTTAGCTTATATAACCATTGCAAAAAAATAACAGGCAACTAGAAAAGCCATCCGCTTCCTCAAGACTGAGGATGGGCGGATGGCTCTTTGCGCATTTTCATCACAAGCTGTTCGTCAGGTGTGACATAGACCGTCTTTTGATGATCGTATATAACAAAGCCAGGTTTTGCGCCGCTGGGTTTTCTGACATGTTTAATCAGTGTATAGTCGACCGGGACGCGGCTTGATAATCTTGATTTGCTGAAGTAAGCGGCAAGATTTGCGGCCTCCATCAATGTCTCCTGCGAAAAATCTTTGCTCCGGATAACAACATGAGAACCCGGAATATCCTTTGTATGCAGCCATGTTTCATGACTGTTGGCTTCTTTAGTTGTTAAGAAGTCGTTTTGTTTGTTGTTTTTGCCGATTAAAATAAGCGTGCCATCACTTGAATAATATTTCTCCAATTCAGGTTTGGATTTTTTATTTTTGGGTTTGCTTCTGTTCTTTCTTTTAAGGTAGCCGCCGTCTTCTAATTCTTCGCGAATTTCATCAATGTCTTTCAAAGAAGCTGATTCAATTTGCTGCAAAAGACGTTCAAAATAGTCAATTTCTTCTATTGTCTTTTCAATTTGCTGCTCAACCATTATTTTGGCGTTTTTAGCTTTATTATATTTTTTGAAATAAGCTTGGGCGTTTTCCGACGGTGATAGATTTGGATTTAACGGGATTGATATTTTATCTTGATTTTCATCATAGTAGTTAATCACTTCTACATTCTTATCGCCTTGTTTAATCATGTGCATATGCGCAGTCAGCAGCTCGCCGTACAGCTGATATGTTTTTGCTTCTTTTGATTGTTCTAACGTCCGGTATAATTTTTTTAGTTTTGTTTGATTCTTTTTAAGTTCATTCATTATAAAATGGCTGAGATCGCCGGCGCGCTGTTTAACAAGATCCGATTCTGCTTTTATCAAATAATAATCTTCGAGCATTTGATGGATGTTTTCATAAAACTTCCGCTGACCCGATAAGTGGGTGATGTCAAGGACATGGAATTGGTCTTTGCCTTGGTCTTGGTAGATAATGTTCGGCTTGTAATCACTTTGTTTAATATCCTTTTGCACTTCAAAAAAAGCTTTTAAAACGGCATCTCTCGTCGGCAGGCCCGCCCGGTGCAATATCTCTTTAGATAAAAGCGGCGAAAATCCGCCGATATGATTAACGAGCTGACGATCAATTTTTCCGGCATTGAAATCGAGAACTTTTAATAAGTCTTGTTCGGCTGCTTCGAGCGGATCAAATTTATCTTGCGGCGGAGGAGACACATAAGTTTGTCCAGGCAGAACAGTCCGGTAACGATTCACCGATGGCGATAGGTGTTTGATGCTGTCTATGATGCGTCCAGATGCCTTCTCTGTTAAAATAATATTACTGTGTTTACCCATTAATTCAATAATTAACCTTTTGTAGATGATATCTCCAAGTTCGTCGCGAGTGCGGAAATCTATATGAATGATTCTTTCAAATCCGTTTTGGTTAATAGCTTCGATGATGCTGCCTTCTAAATGTTTTCGAAGCAGCATGCAAAACATCGATGGCTCCTTTGGGTTTTCCGCTGCGGCAGTAATGAGATGGCACCTTGCAAATTGGGCATTTGCTGAGAATAATAGTTTATAGTTTTTCCTTTGGGAGCGGATATGAAATAATAAATCTGTCTTATTCGGTTGGTAAATTTTAGTCACTCTGCTTCCGGTTAACAATGTCTGCAATGATTCTGTTACCGCCCGAGTGACAATGCCATCATAAGCCATTTGTTATCTCTCCTTTTTTTGCCGGATCGTATGATAGAAGGCCGGCGCGGATTTTTCAAGTGCCATTGCTATACTTTATTATAGCATGCCATTGTTATCAATACATGGCTTAGCATTTGTATAGATTGAGGGGAATTCCTTCTGACTTGTTGGTAAACGTAAAGTTGTATAAAATAATATCGTGGATGTGATAATATGTTGCTGAGTATGACGGGATACGGAAGGGCGTTCAATGATACCGGGAAACACCGGATCAGCGCAGAGATTAAATCGGTTAATCATAGATATTTGGATATATCGCTTAATATACCTAGACAGCTTATCTACTTGGAAGATAAAATGAAACAAATCATTAAAAAGTCTGTTAAAAGAGGCAAAGTTTATTTATACTTAACAATTGACGGAGAACCTTTATCATCGCAAAAGGTTGATGTTAATTGGCCCCTTGTTGAACAATACATAGAGGCTTTCCACCAATTGGAAGACCGTTATTCGATTAAAAATAATATCCAAATGTCCCATTTTCTTGAATGTCAAGATATATTTATAGCTAACGAAACGGCGTTAGATTTAAATGATGTAGAGAATGATATTCTAAAAGTTGTTCATCAATCAGTTGAAGAGCTGTGTGCTATGCGGCAAAAAGAAGGGGAAAATATCGCTGAAGACCTTTCCGGGCGCCTCGGCCTTTTAGAGAAAAAATTGAATGAGCTAAAGGACGAAGCACCGCATGTTAAAGAGCAATATAAACAACGGCTTGAAAAACATGTGAAAGAATTTCTGGAAGGCCATGCTGAAATTGACGAGCAAAAGCTTTATAATGAAGTGGCTGTCTTTAGCGATAAATCTAACATTGATGAGGAATTAACAAGGCTTGACAGCCATATTAACCAATTTGCGGCTTTTATGGTTCAAACGGAACCGGTAGGACGCAAGCTTGATTTTCTTATTCAAGAAATGAACCGGGAAATTAATACGATTGGCTCGAAAGGAAATAATGCCGCCATTAGCCGTCATGTTGTGGATATAAAAAGTGAATTAGAGAAAATAAGAGAACAAGTGCAAAATATTGAATAAGATTGTTCAAAAAACAGCTGCGGAACCAGAGGTACGGCGTCTCGAGGACCGAAGCCGCGAAGGATGCTTCTCGACATATGCTGCAAGAGCCGGACGAGAAATTGTTCCGCCGGTCTTTTTGAACTTCTTGAATAGGCGATAAGTAGTTATTGGGGGTAAAATTTATGATAAATTTAATAAATATAGGCTTCGGTAATATTGCCTCAGCCAATCGGATTATTTCAATTGTGAGTCCGGAATCTCAACCGATCAAGCGATTAATAAAAGTCGCCCGCGACCAAAATAAATTAATTGATGCGACATACGGGCGCAGAACGCGGGCGGTAATCGTTATGGACAGCGATCATGTCATTTTATCATCGGTACAGCCGGAGACCGTATCGCAAAGGCTGATTCAACATGAAGATGTCAGTGAAGAGAGTTAATAACTGGAGGATTAAATATGGCTTTTAAGGAAAAAGGATTGCTCGTTGTTTTATCAGGTCCATCAGGCGTCGGGAAAGGGACTGTGTGCCGGGCGCTCAGAAGCCGCGGCACTGATTTGCAGTACTCTATTTCTGTTACAACGCGCGCGCCGCGTGAGGGCGAAGAAGAAGGCGTTCATTATTTTTTTAAATCAAAAGAAGAATTTAAAAAGATGATTGAAGACAAGAAGCTGCTTGAATGGGCTGAGTATGTCGGCAACTATTATGGAACGCCAATAGATTATGTAAAAGAAACCCTTGATAAAGGTCAGGATGTTATTCTTGAAATTGAAGTGCAAGGGGCGATGCAAGTAAAGCAAAACTTTCCTGAAGGAACGTTTATTTTTCTTGCGCCGCCAAGCCTGTCAGAGTTAAAAAAACGTATTCAATCAAGGGGTACGGAATCGCTTGATTTAATTGAAAACCGTTTGAAAGTCGCAAAAGAAGAAATTGAAATGATGAAACACTATGACTATGTTGTGGAAAACGATGAAGTTGAAAGGGCATGCGATCGTATTGAAGCCATTGTAACGGCAGAGCATTGCAAACGAGAGCGCCTGATAGAAAAATACAAAAAATTGTCGGAGGTTGACTAACAATGATGTTATATCCATCTTTGGATCATCTTTTAGAAAAAATTGATTCCAAATATACACTTGTTACTTTATCGGCGAAGCGTGCGAGAGAGCTGCTTAACGATAATGCCCCTTTGCTTGAAAATACAAAATCGGATAAGTATATAGGCAAAGCGTTAGAGGAAATTAATGAAGGTTTAATAACGTTAGGAAACAAATGATCGGCAACAACCTCATAGGTTGTTGTTTTTTCATATGACTATATTTCTAAGCGGTATTCTGGCATGATGAACAACCGCTTGATGCCGGATTCTTCGCAGTAAGGAGAGATAGGAATGTCGATTAAAAATAAATGCATCTTATTATGTGTAACTGGAGGCATTGCGGCGTATAAGACAGCTATTCTGACAAGCATGCTGAAAAAAGCGGGGGCTGATGTCCGGATTTTAATGTCTAGATCGGCAAAGCACTTTATTGGCGCATCAACATTTCAAGGATTGTCGAGGGAACCGGTATATGACGATATATTTATAGAACATCAGGCCGATCAGATTGCTCATATCGATTTAGCCGATCGTGCTGACTTAGTCATCGTAGCGCCGGCAACTGCAAATATCATTGGGAAAATGGCCAACGGCATTGCTGATGATATGATAACAACGACAATATTGGCAACAAAAGCGCCGGTTTGGGTGGCACCGGCGATGAATGTCAATATGTATCAGCATCCGGCGGTCACACAAAACATTGAACGTTTAAAAAGCATCGGCTATAAGATGATTGAACCGGGTGAAGGGCTGCTGGCTTGCGGATGGGTTGGACAAGGCCGGCTGGCAGAACCTGAAGCCATTTATCAAATGATTGCGGCGTATTTTAATCAAAACCAGGGTCCTCTCAAGGGAAAAAACATCCTAGTGACAGCTGGTCCGACTCGTGAAAGCATAGATCCAGTCCGCTATTTTTCAAATTATTCTTCCGGCAAGATGGGCTATGCAATAGCTCAAGCGCTTCGGGATAAAGGCGCAGATGTGACGCTTATTTCCGGTCCTGCTCAGTTAACGCCGCCGGACGATGTCGAAGTGGTTTATATCGAATCTACGCTGGAGATGTATGAAGAAGTCATGAAACGCTATCCGAAGGCTGATGCAGTTGTCAAGTCAGCGGCGGTCAGCGATTATAGGCCAAAACACACGAGCCAGCATAAAGTCAAAAAGTCAGAAGGGCCAGTCACAATTGAAATGGTTCGCAATCCCGATATTTTAAAAGAATTGGGCGAGAAAAAGGAACAGCAAATTTTGATTGGGTTTGCCGCTGAAACAAGAGACGTTGCTGACTATGCCAAGAAAAAATTAGAGAATAAAAACTTAGACATGATTGTTGCCAATAATGTCTTAGAAGCTGATGCAGGCTTCCAGTCAGATACAAACCGTGTGACTTTCTTTTATCGTCACGGAAAAACTGAGAGTTTTGAACTTCTCTCCAAAAATGTTGTAGCCAATCACTTGGCCGACGCTCTTATTTCGTTGTTTGAAGAGAGAGAGCAGCATGATTGCTGAAGTCATTGTTGATATTCCTGTTAAGCAAACGGACAAACCTTTTGATTATAAAATCCCGGAATCATTTTTGTCTTTAATTCAGCCCGGAATGAGAGTTGTTGTTCCTTTTGGCAATAGAAAGCGGCTGGGATTTGTCATTCGGATCAAAAAAGAATCCGAACTGACGAATTTAAAAGAAATTGATTCAATGATTGATCATGAGCCGGTATTGACGAATGAACTCATCGAACTGGGCGGCTGGCTGTCTAAAACCGCGCTTTGTTTGAAAATCACAGCCTATCAAGCCATGCTTCCGGCAGCCATGAAAGCAAGCTATAAAAAGTATTTAAGGATTGTCCATCCTGAGGAGTTACATGAGCGCTGGCCGGAGAGTTTATCTTTTTTAAACGGCTATTATAACAAAGAATGGGGTCAAATTCTAAAAAAAGCCACTGAGGATGAGCTGATCATTATCCAAAAAGCGCTTCAAGAGGGCTGGGCGGTTCTAGAGCAAGCTGTTGGCGATCAAAGCACATCCAAAAGAATAAAATCGATTGGCACTGAGCTTTCGAAAGCTGAGCTTGAGAAGGCTTATGATCAATTAGATCAGCGGGCAAAAAAGCAAAGGGAGGCGCTCGCTTATTTTATCAATCAAGATCAGCGCCATTTTATCCCTTTGGCCCGCTTTCTCGAAGAGACAGGTGTAGGTCGATCGTCAGTCAAAAGTCTGATAGATAAAGGGCTGCTTTTAGAAAAGGATGTTGAACAATTTCGCGATCCCTACAGTCATTCCGACATTAAAAGCACTGAACCGCTTCCTCTAACAATTGAACAACAAAAGGTTTTGGAACCGATTGTTCGTGATATTGAAGAACATCAACATCAAGTATACCTTTGCCATGGCGTTACAGGCAGCGGAAAAACCGAGATTTATTTGCAAGCGATTGATAAGGTCATTAAAAAAGGAAAAGAGGCCATTGTCCTTGTACCGGAAATTGCCTTAACCCCGCAGATGGTTCATCGTTTTAAAGGGCGCTTCGGTTCAGATGTCGCTGTTCTCCACAGCGGTCTAAGCCGCGGTGAAAAATACGATGAGTGGCGCAAAATCAACCGCGGCGAGGTCAGTGTTGTTGTCGGCGCCCGTTCGGCTGTCTTTGCGTCCTTTAAAAACCTTGGCATTGTTATTATTGATGAAGAGCATGAGACCAGCTATAAGCAAGAAGAAAGTCCAAGATACCATGCGCGTGATGTCGCCATTTTCCGCGGGCGATATCATAGTTGTCCTGTTGTATTGGGAAGCGCCACACCTTCTCTGGAATCCTTTGCCCGTGCACAAAAGGGCGTTTACCAGTTAGCGCCTCTGTACAGCCGCGTTAATCAGCAGCCCCTACCTGAAGTGACAATGGTAGATATGCGTGAGGAATTAAGGAGCGGCAATCGTTCAATGTTTTCCAAACAGCTTTTTTCAAAATTGAACGATCGGCTGGAAAAAGGCGAGCAGAGCGTATTGTTTTTAAATCGAAGAGGCTACGCCACCTTTGTGATGTGCCGTGACTGCGGATATGTGGTTCAGTGCCCGCACTGTGATATTTCTCTCACTTACCACCGGCGCCAAGGCCGGCTCAAATGTCATTACTGCGGGTATGAGGAAATGCTTCCAGACCATTGTCCATCATGCCAAAGCGAATATATGCGATATTTTGGCACCGGAACACAAAAGGTGGAAGAAGCGCTGACACAATTATTGCCTGAGGCGCGGGTTATCCGGATGGACGTTGACACAACGAATAAAAAAGGTGCGCACGAAAACTTGCTTAAAGCTTTCGGCGACGGCAAAGCGGACATCTTACTCGGCACACAGATGATTGCAAAAGGTTTGGACTTCGCTAATGTCACACTGGTCGGGGTGCTTGCCGCGGACTCGATGCTGCATCTTCCCGATTTTCGTGCTTCAGAAAAAACTTTTCAATTGTTAACGCAAGTAGCGGGACGTGCCGGACGCCATCGGCTGAAGGGTGAAGTTGTTATACAAAGCTATACCCCTGATCATTATGCGATTGTCGATGCCGGAAATCATGACTATCAATCATTTTATCAAAAGGAAATGCTCGCGCGCCGTCAAAGACAGTATCCGCCATATTTCTATTTAACATTAATTACCGTTTCTCATGTTGATTTCACGAAAGTTGTTGATGCTACGGAAAAAATCGCCCGATATTTAAAACAGAGGCTGTCTAATGAAGCCATTATCTTGGGTCCGGTTGCCCCGCCAATACCGCGCATCAAAGATAGATATCGTTATCAGTGCATGATAAAATATAGAAATGAGCCCAATTTAATAAATGTATTGAAGGAATGCCAAAATCATTTTCAAGATATTCATTCGAAAGACGCTTTAAAAGTAACAATAGATATTAATCCGTATTTATTGATGTAGTAATATAGAAACAAACTTTTGAAAAAGGATGATTACATGAACGTCGTTTTTATGGGAACGCCTGATTTTTCTGTACCAGTATTGCAGCAGTTGATAGATGACGGTTATTCCGTTAAAGCGGTTGTCACACAGCCGGATCGTCCAAAAGGCAGAAAAAAACAACTGATGGCAACACCGGTTAAACAATTGGCGCTGAAACACCAAATCCCGGTGCTTCAGCCAGAAAAAATAAAAGATGCGGAATCTGTTCGCGCCGTATTATCTTATGAACCAGATCTTATTGTAACGGCGGCTTATGGACAAATACTGCCTGAATCATTGTTAAATGAACCAAGCTTCGGGTGCATTAATGTCCATGCTTCTCTCTTGCCTGAGTACCGCGGCGGCGCACCGATACACAAGGCGATTATTGACGGCAAGAATAAGACAGGTGTAACGATTATGTATATGGTCAAAGCTTTGGATGCCGGGGATATATTATCACAAGTGGAAGTGCCGATCGGCGAAGACGACAATGTTGGAACGATGCATGATAAGCTCAGTGCTGCAGGTGCGGCATTGTTATCTCAGACGATCCCTGATTTAATTGAAGGGAAAATAACGCCCGTGCCCCAAAATGATGAGAAAGCTACTTTTGCTCCGACAATCACCCGCAAAGATGAGAAAATTGACTGGCATTTGCCGGGCGAAGCTGTCTATAACTTGATCAGAGGTTTAGATCCGTTCCCTGGGGCTTATACAACATTAGATGATAAAGTATTTAAAATATGGCGCTCAAAGAAGGTGCCGCTAAAAGAAACGGCCGATGCCGGAGAAATCGTGCAAGTCGATAAAGACGGCTTTACGGTTGCAACAGGAAATCAGACAGCAATAAAAATATTAGAATGTCAACCGGCGGGCAAAAAGAGGATGAGCTGTGAACAGTTCCTTAGAGGCCAAGCCTTATCCCCCGGCATTAAACTAGGTGGTTAATATGGCGAAATCAATCACAAATCCTAGAGAATTAGCTTTAGATATATTAATAAAAGTTGAAAAAAACCATGCATACAGTCAGCTGCTGCTTCATGATACGATTAAACGCCATCCGTTAAATCCAAAAGATACCGGACTCTTGACCCAGCTGGTCTACGGTGTGCTGCAACGAAAATTAACATTAGACTATTATTTGCATGCTTATGTTGATAAGAAAAAGAAAATGGCTGCTTGGGTCAAATGGCTGCTTTATTTATCTATTTATCAAAAGGTATATTTAGACAAAATACCTGACCATGCTGTTGTTAATGAAGCGGTTACGATCGCCCGCCGCCGTGGACATAAAGGGATTGCCGGCTTTGTAAATGGTGTGCTTAGACAAATGATGAGAAAAGGATTTCCGGATCTTTCGGACATTGACTCGAAAAGTCACCGTCTGTCTATTAAGTACAGTCATCCCTATTGGCTTATTGAAAGATGGATTCAGCTCTATGGCGAAGATGAGGCTTTGGCTGTTTGTGAGACGAATAACCAGCCTGCGCCCGTTACATTGCGAGTCAATCAACTGAAGACAAATAGAGAAATGCTGATTCAAACACTGGCGGATGCCGGCATAGAGGCACATGAAGGTCATGTCGCTCCGGAAGCTGTGTCGATTGCAAGCGGTCCTGCGGCTGATACTAAGGCATTTAGGGAAGGGCTGTTTACCATCCAAGACGAGAGTTCGATGCTTGTCGCACATGCCTTGGATGTAAAACCCGGCATGGATGTTTTGGATGCTTGTGCCGGACCCGGCGGGAAAACAGGGCATATTGCAGAGAAAATGGCTAACAGTGGATCTATTCACGCCCTTGACTTACATGCCCATAAGACGAAACTTATCGATCAGCAAGCAGAACGGTTAGGGATTGATATCATACATACAAAAGCCCTCGATGCCAGAGAAGCAGCACGCGTTTTCTCTGAAAAAAGCTTTGATCGCATTTTAATCGATGCCCCGTGCTCGGGCTTCGGCGTGATTAGACGCAAACCTGAAATAAAATGGGAGAAAACTGCAAATGACGTTGAACAAATTGCAAAAGTCCAGGCAGATATTCTCAATGCAGTTGCGCCGCTTGTAAAAACCGGCGGCAAACTCGTATATAGTACGTGCACGATAGACCAAAAGGAAAATATTGACACGGTGACGCGTTTTCTAAAAGACCATGCTGATTTTGAGGTCGATGAAACCCTTTATAAAAGGATGCCCGCTGTTGTTCAAAAATACGGGCAATGGGAAAACCGCGGGATGGTACAAATATTGCCTCACCAATTTGAGACAGATGGATTTTTTATCAGTTGCCTGAAAAAAGTTTGACATTTTTGGAGCGCCTAGGGAGGTGGCATATTGAAAGCGGTATTTAAGACAGACTGCGGGAAAGTCAGAACGCATAACGAAGACAGCGGCGGCATTTTCGAACAATCTGAACGATTATTGGCTGTTATTGCTGATGGGATGGGCGGCCACCGCGCTGGAGATGTAGCCAGCCAACTAGCTATAAAGCACATCAAAGAAAAATGGGAACAAATTGATGAGCGCAAATTAGATGCGGCTGAAGCGGCTGAATGGCTAAATGAAGCCATTGTGTCCGCTAATCAAGAGCTGTATCATTATGCGTCTGAACATGAGGAGTGCCGCGGCATGGGGACAACAATTGTTTGCGCTTTATGCTTAGACAAACATTTGATAGTCTCACATGTCGGAGACAGCCGCTGTTATTTTATGACATCTAATGGCGAGCTAAGTCAAATAACAGAAGATCACTCTCTTGTTAATGAATTGGTGAAATCCGGCCAGCTGTCGGAAGCAGATGCCGAATACCATCCGAGAAAACATGTCCTGTTGCGGGCGTTAGGCACTGAGCCGGAAATCAATATTGATACAGTTAAATTGACATGGGAGAAAGACTGTAAAATATTATTATGCTCGGACGGTTTATCTAATAAATTGTCGGATGATGATCTGCAAAATATTTTAAGTGAACAGGCGTCACTCGAAGAACAGGCTGAAGCGCTTATTCAATATGCCAATAACGCTGGAGGCGAGGATAATATTACATTAGTTATTGTCGAACAAACAGATGGTGAGGCTTTATGATTGGCAGAAGATTAAGCGGAAGGTATGAAATCATTTCCCGGCTCGGGGACGGCGGCATGGCCATTGTTTATAAAGCGCAGGATCTCATATTGGAAAGGCTTGTCGCAGTTAAGGTTTTGCGCAGCGAATTTTCTAATGACGAAGATTTTATCCGGCGATTTCGAAGAGAGGCAGAATCAGTTTCCAGTCTCTCGCATCCTAATATTGTCAGTATTTACGATATTGGCGAGGAAGAAGATTGTTATTTTATTGTAATGGAATATGTAGACGGCGAAACATTAAAGGATTTTATTAAAGAACATTCGCCCGTAGCAATCTCCGAAGCCGTTTATATTTTGAAACAAATGGCATCAGCCCTTGAACATGCCCATGAATACGGGATTGTCCACCGGGATATAAAGCCTCACAATATCTTGATCGATGAACAAGGAATCGTTAAAGTTACTGATTTCGGCATTGCGGTTGCGATGAATTCAGCGACGATTACTTTTACAAATTCCATTATGGGTTCAGCGCATTATTTGTCGCCTGAACAAGCTAAAGGCAGCAAGGCAACAATTAAGTCCGATATATATGCATTAGGCATTGTAATGTATGAATTATTAACAGGACAGCTTCCATTTCCAGGCACGTCGCCTGTGACAGTTGCCTTAAAGCATTTAAATGAGCCATTGCCGCTTCCGAGCAAATATCGTTCTGATATTCCGCAAAGCATAGAAAATATTGTTATAAAAGCGACAGCTAAAGACCCCAAATTCCGTTACGAAAATATGTCCGAGTTTTATCAGGATCTTGAAACGGCATTGGATCCAAACAGGCAGAATGAACCGCGGCTTATATTAGAGGAAGACTATGAAAATGATGAAGAGAAAACAAAGATCATCCCGGCAATTAAAGACAATCAAGACGAATCCCATAAGAATATAAATAAAGATCCGCCGCAAACCGATCAAGGAAAAACTAGAAAGAAAAAGACTAAAAAGATACTGTGGATCACGATTATTGTGTTTTTATTGCTCATTGGCGCCGGCATTCTGTCAATAACGGTTATGCCTAATATCTTTTATGTTAAAGATACAACTGTACCTGATGTTAAAGGCAAAACGTATCAGCAGGCGATGGATGAATTTAAAAAACGCCATTTATATATTGATCGGAAGGATATCCCTGATGATAAAATTAAAAAAAATCATGTTATAAAAGTAAATCCAAAAGAAAACTCGGTGGTCAAAGAAGGCTCCACAGTGACTTTATACATTAGTGAAGGGCCGAGGAAAATACATGTAGGCGATTATGTTGGTTATGAAAAAGACACTGTCAAACAACTTTTAAAGGGCAGGAAGTATAAAGATATCATTTGGAAAAAGGAAGCATCAGACACTGTCTCTAAAGGTGAAGTCATGAAGCAGAACCCGTCGCCGGGATCTGAAGTTGTCGGACCTGACACAGTATTAGAATTAACATACAGCACCGGCCCGCCGCAAGTCACTGTCCCTGATCTGCACGGGATGTCAAAAGCTGACGCAGAGGCGGCGCTTAATAACAGCCAATTGCGTCCTGACTTTAAAGATGGCGACTATTCTGATTCTGTCTCAAAGGATCATGTGCTTAAACAGCAGCCGGCAAACGGGGAATCAGCCGGCAAAAACTCAACAGTGACTGTTTATTTGTCAAAAGGAGAAAAGCTTGAACCGCAAAAAATAACCAAAAAAATTAAAGTAACTGTTGATGAGCCAGCGCAAGCTGATCCTGATGATAAAGATAAGAATCATTCTAAAGACGATGATCATCATAAAAAACAGAGTGATGATGAAAAAGATGACAAATCTGTCCAACCTGTTCATGTGCAAATATATTATAGTGATGCAGAGCATGATCATGATGTTTTTGTTGATGAGACAATCAAGAAGTCGAAAACTTATAAGCTGCCTTTAACCATTAAGCCGCACGAAAGCGCTCATTATAAAGTATTGGTTGATGGAAAGGCAGAAAAGGAAGAGACAGTGGACTATGATGAAGCGAAAAAATAAATAATATAAGGAGGGTTTTATGCCGGAAGGAAGAATTATCAAGGCATTAAGCGGTTTTTATTATGTAGAATACAATGATGAAATCATACAGTGCCGCGGACGGGGAAACTTTCGGAAAAAGAAGGTTTCCCCTCTTGTCGGGGATTTTGTAACATTTGAGGCGGAACAGCCGACAGATGGTTATATTCTCGAGATTAAAGACAGGAAAAATGAATTGAATAGGCCGCCTATTGCCAATGTTGACCAGGCGGTTCTTGTCATGTCGGCTTGCGAACCGGCCTTTGATGATGTGCTGCTTGACCGCCTATTGGTTCACATTGAATCGAAAGACATTCAACCCATTATTTGCATAACTAAACTTGACTTAGTCAGCGGTCATCATCAGAAAACCATTGCTCATTATGCTGACTGTTATCGAAATATCGGCTACCCTGTTGTATTGACGTCCAGCAAAGATCAAAAAGGCATAGATGAGTTCAAACAATACTTTGACGGCAAGATCAGTGTTTTAGCCGGTCAATCCGGTGTAGGCAAGTCATCCTTGTTGAATACGCTGGATTCATCATTTAACATTGAAACGGATGAAATTTCTCGCCATTTGGGAAGAGGAAAGCATACCACGCGCCATGTTGAATTACTTCCGATTGGAAATGGGTATATTGCTGATACGCCGGGATTCAGTTCGTTGGAATTTACGGACATTGACGAAAATGAGCTGTCTCTCTGTTTTCCGGAAATGAGAAACTTAAGTGCTGAATGCAAATTCAGGGGATGCACCCATTTAGCAGAACCTCAGTGTGCGGTAAAGGAAGCCGTTTCCGACGGAAAAATAAGTGAACACCGTTACCAACACTATAAACAATTTTATGAGGAAATAAAAAATAGAAAGAGGCGTTATTAATATGCGGATAGCACCGTCAATATTAGCAGCAGATTTTGCGAATCTGGAAAATGAAGTAAAAGATGTTGAACCCTATGTAGACCTATTGCATATCGATGTGATGGACGGTCATTTTGTTCCAAATATCACGATGGGACCTAATGTTGTACAAGCGCTGAAGCCGAAAACACAATGTGAATTAGATGTTCATTTAATGATCGAACATCCCGATCGCTATATCCCCGATTTTATAAAAGCAGGCTCGGATATGATTTCCGTTCATGTTGAATCCTGTCCTCATTTGCATCGGACGATTCAACTCATTAAGCAGGCCGGTGTTAAAGCCGGTGTTGTCCTGAATCCGGCCACACCTGTCGAATCTATCAAAACTATCTTGCCGGATGTAGATTTTGTTTTGATTATGACCGTTAATCCAGGTTTCGGCGGGCAAAGCTTTATTGAGTCCATGCTTGAGAAAATCAAAGAAGTGAAATCTATCATTGATGCCAAAGGGTTAGATGTAAAAATCGAAGTGGACGGGGGCATTAATCCCGAAACATTGCAGAAATGCAAAGAAGCAGGTGCAAGCATATTTGTAGCCGGATCGGCGATCTTTAATCATGAAGATCGCAAGGCTGCGATAGAACAGCTCCGGGGTGCTTAGTGTAAATAAGCTGTACGCCTAGCCAGAGGTGTACAGCTTATTTACGCATTGGTTTTCACGGCAAGTGTTCGTTGACATTTATTTTCATATTGAACTCGCGGTATAAGAAAGGGGCAGCAAACGTTAATGCAGAAAACACAGATCCGTATCATGACAGAAACGGCATTAATGACGGCAATAAGCGTTGTGCTTAGTTTTATCCAAATTAGAGGACCGTGGGCAGCCGGCGGCTCAATCTCTTTAGAAATGGTGCCGTTAATCATTTTATCATTTCGTCGAGGTGTCAAATGGGGTATGGCAGCCGGCGTCATTTACGGGCTAATCAATTTTATGTTTAATCCGTATTATGTGCATCCTGTTCAGCTTATTTTGGATTATCCGCTTGCTTTTGGACTGCTTGGTTTATCGGGGATTTTTATTTTAAAGGAAAGCGAAACAAAGGTTCTTGCATTAATTAAATTGATAGCGGGCGTCACTATCGGATGCTTTGCTAGGTTTGTCAGTCATTTCGCATCAGCTATGATTTTCTTCGGTTCGTCTGCTCCTAAAGGGCAGCCGGTAGCCTTATATGCCTTTATATACAATATTAGCTATATCGGCCCATCCTATATCATAGCTTTATTTGTCCTTATTTTAATGTTTTTGACCGCTCCGCTCTTAATAAGGAGGCAAAGATAAATGAAACAAGTAGCTATTTTAGCCGGCGGCCCGCAAAACCTTGTTCCGCCGTTTGACAGCGATCAGCTGAAAGACTGCGAATGGGTAGGTGTTGACAGAGGACTTTATTATTTATTAAAGGCGGGGATACGTCCAATCCGCGCTTTTGGCGATTTTGATTCCATTTCTAAAGCAGAGCGCCGGTGGATTGATCAAGAACACATTGAGTTAACCGTTTATCCTGCGGAGAAAGACTTCACTGATATGGAGATAGCCGTTAATTGGGTAATAGAACAGCAGCCGGAACATTGTTACCTTCTTGGAGCTACCGGAGGAAGAATGGATCATGGTCTTTTGAACATACAACTGCTATATAAAGGATTACAAGCTGGTGTGAATTTTAAAATCCTTGACAAGCAAAATGAAATCACGCTTTTAAAACCCGGCTCATATCATGTCAGTAAACAAAATGAGTTCCCATATATTTCTTTTGTGCCGTTTTCTAAAAAAATCACAGGCATTCATTTAAAAGGATTCAAGTATCCTTTAGAAAATGCCGAACTTCATTTAGGCTCATCATTGTGCATAAGCAATGAATTAATCGAACCTAAAGGGACGGTTGCTTTTGATAATGGATTATTGCTGATGATAAAAAGTTGTGACCGGGACATCCAAAAAATCGGATGATAAGGGTACTATTTTTAAATTAATGAATATACTAGTAACAAGAAGCTCTGTTTTTATAGGTTTATAGATGGAGAATGGCGTGAAATGCAAGGAGGAGGACTATGAAATTTTACACCATTAAATTACCGAAGTTCCTTGGCGGGTTTGTCAAAGTTATCCTCGGTTCGTTTCGCAAAGGATAAAACAAGCGGCAAGTCATTTAAGAAAGCATAAAAAAAGCACCCGATGAGGTGCTTTTTTTATGCGCGTTCTACTTTCCCAGCCTTTAAAGCTTTTGTAGAAACATAAACACGTTTAGGTTTACCATCAACGAGAATACGCACTTTTTGTAAATTTGCTTTAAATTTACGTTTAGACTTATTTTCAGCAAATGAACGATTTTGACCGAACTTTGTCGTTTTACCAGTTACATAACATTTACGTCCCATTATTCCAACCTCCTTGCCGCGAAAATAACAAATACGACATAATGTTACCATGTCTTTAGCTCTTGCGCAATAGAAACGTTGCAGAGGGACGGTTGAAACTTTAAAAAGAAACCAGCTTATAGTAAAATAAACATAGGTATGTAAGTACGATAGAGGAGGTTCCTTATGAGTATAGATATCGATACGAGTTATGGACAGATCAATGTGTCTTCTGAAGTGATTACGATGATTGCAGGTTGTGCTGCGGTTGATTGTCACGGCATTGTAGGAATGGCTTCGCAACGTCAATTAAAAGACGGTCTAAGTGAATTATTGGGAAGGGATAATTTAGGCCGGGGAATAGTCGTACGTGAAGAAGAAGGAAGTTTAACGATTGATATGTACATTATCGTCAGTTACGGGACGAAGATTTCTGATGTAGCGCGCCTTGTACAAACAAAAGTCAATGAACAGCTTAAGCAAATGCTTGGGATAAAGGCTTATGCCGTTAATATTTTTGTTCAAGGCGTCCGCATGATTGAGGACGTTTGATGCGACATTCTTAAACAAAAAACTACTTTTTAAAACGCTTACATTATCATATTTATGAACTTGATAGTTTTTATTATTTTAAAAATAAGAGGTGATCAACATGAAATACCGCAGTGTTTTTGATATTATTGGTCCGGTGATGATTGGGCCATCCAGTTCCCATACGGCAGGAGCCGCACGAATCGGCCGTGTTGCAAGAAGGCTATTTGGGCATATGCCGAAAAAGGTGACCATTCATTTATACGGGTCTTTTGCAAAAACTTATAAAGGCCACGGCACAGACATTGCCCTTGTCGGCGGTCTTTTGGATTTTGACACCTTTGACGAAAGGATCGTTAATGCATTGTCGCTTGCCGAGGAAGCAGGCATGGAAGTTAAATTTATTGAAGATGACGCCGCGGCCGATCATCCGAATACGGCACGTCTTTTGCTTGAAGATGGAGATAATAAACTTGAAGTCGTCGGCGTTTCAGTTGGCGGAGGGAAAATCGAAATCACTGAATTAAACGGTTTTGACATTTCCCTATCAGGCAGCCAGCCTGCATTATTGGTTGTCCATCATGACCGTTACGGCGCGGTGGCTGCCGTGGCAAGCATTTTGGCTAAGCATGAAATTAATATTTCATACATGGAAGTTTCCAGAAAAGTCAAAGGCGATATTGCCTTAATGATTATTGAAACGGACCAAGAGGTAGCCGATGAAATAGCAAAAGAAATTGAAGTCCAGCCGCACATGCTAAACGTAGCTGTATTGGCTTAGACTACTTACAGGGGGGTCTTAAAATTGTTCCGAACAGTTGAAGAACTAGTGAAAATTGCTGATACAAAGCATATGCCGATATCAGAAGTCATGATATTAAAAGAAATTGATGAAACGGGAAAGTCCCGTGAAGATATATTTGAACAAATGGCGAAAAATTTACAAGTCATGGAGGATGCTGTAGAGCGCGGAATTAAAGAAGGTGTTAAATCCCATTCAGGCTTGACAGGAGGCGACGCTGTCCTGCTGCAAAGCTATATTCAAACAGGCAAGGCGCTTTCTGGAGAAACATTGCTCGATGCAGTCAGCAAGGCAGTTGCCACCAACGAAGTTAATGCTGCAATGGGCACGATTTGCGCCACACCGACAGCAGGTTCTGCCGGTGTTGTTCCCGGTGTGCTTTTCGGTTTAAAGCCGAAACTGAATCCCTCTAAAGAACAAATGATACGTTTTCTGTTTACATCAGGTGCCTTTGGCTACGTTGTCGCCAATAATGCTTCTATCTCGGGTGCTGCAGGCGGGTGCCAGGCAGAGGTTGGTTCTGCGACGGGAATGGCCGCTGCAGCAGTAGTAGAGCTGGCAGGAGGTACACCGGAACAATCCGCTCATGCCATGGCAATCGCGCTTAAAAATATGATTGGTTTAGTTTGTGATCCTGTTGCAGGTTTGGTTGAGGTACCGTGCGTGAAAAGAAATGCAATCGGCGCTTCAACAGCTATTGTTGCAGCCGATATGGCTCTCGCCGGCGTGAAAAGCCGGATACCATGTGACGAGGTCATTGATGCCATGCATCAAGTCGGGCAAATGATGCCAACTTCTCTAAAAGAAACGGCCATGGGAGGCTTAGCAATGACGCCGACGGCTCAAGAAATTGAGGCGAAAATTTTCGGTTTTGCCAAGGACGGTCAGAAATAAATAATGACTGGCATCAATATTACTGAAATAAAAGGGATAGGTCCCGAAACAGCCCGTGACTTAGAAGCGCTTGGCATCAAAACAGTTGAAGATCTGTTCGAGTATTTGCCGTATCGATATGAAAATTATGAATTAAGAGATCTGGAGACAGTCAAACATGACGAAAAAATCACTGTTGAAGGGAAGGTTCATAGCGAGCCTTCTCTCCGTTATTTTTCGAAAAAAAAGTCAAGGTTAACTGTCAGGGTATTCGTTGACCGTTTCTTAGTAACCGCAGTTATCTTCAATCGTCCGTATTTGAAAAAACAGTTAAAAATTGGCGATGTGATCACACTGACAGGAAAATGGGATCAGCATCGGGCGACGATTGCTGCCACGGAATTTAAAAAAGGGCGGCAGCAGCGTTCCTCGCTGATTGAACCTGTCTATCCTGTAAAGGGGAAAGTCACGGTTAAGCAGGTTCGGAAATTTATGGTGACAGCTTTTCAGCAATTTTCATCACTTATCATTGATCCTCTGCCCCAGGCATTAAGAGAAAGATACCGGTTAGTTGACCGGGTCAGCGCTCTTAAGGCGCTTCATTTTCCGTTGAATTACAATCAATTGAAACAAGCGCGGCGCCGTATGGTTTATGAGGAATTGCTATTATTTCAGCTCCGCATGCAAGCCTTTAAAATGATGAAAAGAGAAAACGAGAAAAGCACAGCCATCCCAATATCTCAAGAAGATGTTGATTATTTTGTAGAGCATTTGCCGTTTCCTCTGACTCAAGCGCAAAAACGAGTGACAAACGAAATATTGGCTGATATATCAAGCCCCTTTCGAATGAATCGTTTGCTCCAAGGTGATGTAGGCTCCGGAAAAACGGTTGTTGCAGCTATCAATTTATATGCTGTGGCTAGAGCCGGATTTCAAGGGGCTATGATGGTGCCGACTGAGATATTGGCCGAACAGCACGCTGAAAGTTTGCAAGAGTTGTTAGCGCCGCATGACATTGTTGTGTCCCTTTTGACAAGCTCAGTAAAAGGAAAACGAAGGCAGGAGCTTTTAACAAGATTAGAAGCAGGCGAGATTGACATTCTTATAGGAACCCATGCAGTGATACAAGAGGATGTCATATTCAAGAGGTTAGGGTTAGTCATAACGGACGAACAGCATCGCTTTGGTGTGGAACAAAGAAGGACCCTTAGAACCAAAGGCGACAATCCCGATGTCTTGTATATGACCGCAACGCCCATACCAAGAACGCTAGCCATTTCGGCATTTGGCGATATGGATATTTCTACGATTGATGAGCTGCCTAAAGGGCGAAAATCAATTGAAACATACTGGATAAAGCATGACATGTTAAATAGAGCGCTTGCTTTTGTAGAAAAGGAACTTAAAAAAGGGAGACAGGCATACGTCATTTGTCCATTAATTGAAGAATCGGAGCAGCTTGACGTCCAAAATGCTATAGATGTGCATGCCCAGCTTCAGCATTATTTTAAAAACTTTCGCGTTGGATTAATGCACGGCCGCTTAAGCGCCCAGGAAAAAGACGATATTATGGCCGGCTTTAAAGAGAATCGCTTTCAAGTTTTAGTATCGACAACAGTCGTTGAAGTAGGCGTAAATGTGCCGAATGCGACGATTATGCTGATTTATGATGCGCAAAGATTCGGCTTAGCCCAGCTCCATCAGCTGCGCGGACGGGTCGGAAGAGGAGATGAGCAATCTTATTGCATTTTAATTGCAGATGCAAAATCAGAAGTCAGTCAAGAGAGAATGCGGATCATGACAGAGACTGCCGATGGATTTAAACTTTCCGAATATGATTTGGAGCTGCGCGGGCCAGGCGATTTTTTTGGCCAAAAACAAAGCGGATTGCCCGATTTTAAATTGGCTGATGTTGTTCATGATTATCGGATCTTGGATACTGCAAGGGATGATGCCTCTGCTATGGTCCGTTCGAAAGCTTTTTGGAAAGATGACGCTTACAAACATTTGCGCCAATTTTTGGCTGAATCAGGCGTGTTGAACAAAGAACGTCTGGATTAGCATCTTGAAATAATATAATTAAACTTATATACTACTATTAGTACCTAGTCATAAAATCAAACGGCCATGTATGGATGTTTTTTCTCTAAGCAGTGAACTGCTGCTTAGAATAATCTTCAGGAGCACAACACGTCGGGATGAAAATTGGCGGTGTCAAGGATGAGAAAGAGCAAACGGGAACGACAAAAGCAACTTTTAACGACGATTGAGAACAGCCCTTTTGTGACCGATGAGGAATTAGCGGAGAAATTCAATGTCAGTGTTCAAACGATCCGGCTTGACCGAATGGAGTTATCTATTCCCGAATTGAGAGAGCGGATTAAGCATGTCGCCCAAAAACAATTTGATGAAATAAGAGCGCTCCCGTTGGACGAAGTTATCGGCGAAATCGTAGATCTTCAGTTAGATAAAAGCGCGATATCGATTTTGGATATCAAGAAAGAGCATGTTTTTTCACGCACCGGCATTGCTAGAGGACATCATCTCTTTGCACAAGCAAACTCTCTTGCCGTCGCTGTGATTGATGATGAGCTGGCTCTGACTGCTAAATCGAATCTTTATTTTACAAGACAGGTTCTTGTTGGCGAAAGAGTAGTAGCTAAGGCAAAGGTCACAAAAGTCGAAGGTGATCGAACGATTGTTGAAGTGAATAGTTTTGTTGGAAAAGAACGTGTTTTTCGGGGGAAGTTTACGATGTATCGCTCCCAGTTGGAAGGGGGAAACATAATAGATGAGACTAGCTATAGATGCGATGGGCGGTGATAATGCCCCATTGGAAATTGTCAAAGGTGCGCTTTTAGCTGCCGAGAAATTTCCGGATATGCATTTTACTTTGGTTGGTGATAAGGCCAAAATAGAGCCTTTGTTAGATCAACATCCAAAGTTTGATATACTACATACAACTGAAATCATTGAGCCGACAGATGCACCGGTTAAGGCGGTGCGAAAGAAGAAAGAAGCGTCAATGGTGCTTGCCATTAAGGAAGTCAAAGAGGGCCGTGCTGATGCAGCCATTTCAGCCGGCAATACGGGAGCGCTGATGGCGGCGGGTCTGTTTATTGCTGGACGAATTAAAGGGATAGACCGCCCGGCTTTGGCTCCGACCCTGCCGACGATTAATCAAGGTCAAGGGTTCCTGCTCTTGGATGCGGGATCAAATATGGACGCGAAACCTGAGCATCTTCTTCAATATGCGATAATGGGCTCAATATACGCTGAAAAAGTATTAGGAAATGAAAGACCGCGCGTAGCATTGCTGAATATCGGCGAAGAACCCGGAAAAGGCAACCAATTAAGCAAATCAGCTTTTGAACTTTTAAAGGATGCGCCGATACATTTTATCGGCAATGTTGAAGCGCGTGAATTGCTGCAAGGGGCGGCCGATGTTGTTGTTTGCGACGGTTTTTCCGGAAACCTTGTTTTAAAATCCATTGAGGGTGTGGCTTTATCTTTATTTTCTTTATTAAAAAAAGAATTAACAAGCTCACTTTTTTCAAAAATGATAGCGGGTCTTTTATATCCTAAATTAAAAGGCTTGAAAAAAACGATGGATTATTCCGGATACGGCGGCGCTTGCTTGTTTGGGTTGACGGCGCCCGTCATTAAGGCGCATGGTTCATCCAATGCTAATGCTATTTTTACAACCATTGAACAAGCTCAACTGATTGTAGAAAAGAATGTTGTCAAAACTATTGAAGACCTGATTCTTAAAACAAATGAAGAATGGAAAAAATAGGAGGGGTACTATGGGCAAAATCGCCTTCTTATTCCCGGGTCAAGGTTCCCAACAAGTTGGAATGGGAAAAGATATCATCGAAAAATACAGTGAAGCGGCTGATATATTTAGAAAAGCTGATCAAAGATTGGATTACCCATTGTCTGAGATCATTCTAAACGGACCTGAAGACAAATTAACGCTGACAGAAAATACTCAGCCCGCGATATTAACAGTCAGCTGCGCCCTTTTGAAGCTTTTGGAGGAAGAAGGTTTGCAGCCTGATTATACGGCTGGACACAGTTTAGGCGAATACAGCGCTCTCGTATCCTCTAAAGCGCTGAGCTTTGAAGATGCGGTATTTGCGGTCAGGAAACGCGGCATGTTCATGGAGGAGGCTGTTCCTGCCGGCGCTGGGACAATGGCAGCGGTGCTTGGCATGAAAGCTGATAAGTTAAAAGAGGTATGCGAGAAAGTCGAAGCAGACGGTGATACTGTTCAATTGGCTAACTTGAACAGCTCAAGTCAAATCGTTATTTCCGGTACCAAAGAAGGAGTGGAGAAGGCTTCGGCATTAGCGAAAGAATCAGGAGCGAAAAGGGTAGTTCCATTAAATGTCAGTGGACCGTTCCATTCTTCTCTAATGAAACCGGCTGCCGAGAAACTTGAAGGTGTGCTCAGCGCTGTTGACATTCACGATGCAGAAATTCCTCTCATTGCTAATGTAACAGCCGATCTTGTTACCGAAGCAAATGATATTCAAGAACACCTTATTGAACAGCTGTATTCTCCTGTCCGTTGGGTTGAATCTGTAGAAAAAATGAAAGAATTCGGCGTGGATACATATGTTGAAGTTGGCCCCGGCAATGTGTTGTCAGGCCTTGTAAAAAAAGTGGACCGCAGGGCTGCGATTTATCAAGTAAACAGCCTGGAAACGTTTGAACAAACAGTACAAGCTTTAAAGGAGAGAGCGTAATGTTAGAAGGAAAAACGGCGCTTGTCACAGGTGCCTCGAGGGGCATTGGCCGGGCAGTAGCGCTGGAACTGGCACGGCTTGGCGCCAATGTAGCAGTAAACTACGCGGGAAGTGTTGAAGCAGCCAATGAAGTTGTAAAAGAAATACAAGATTTAGGCCGGGAATCAGCTTGTTACCAATGTGACATATCCGATCCCGATGCTGTTCAAGATATGATAAAATCTGTTGTATCAACATTCGGACGTTTAGATATCCTTATAAATAACGCGGGTATTACGAAAGATAATTTATTGATGAGAATGAAAGAAGAAGAATGGGATGCTGTCATTAACACTAACTTAAAAGGCATCTTTAATACAACAAAAGCCGTATCAAGGCAAATGATGAAACAGCGGAGCGGCCGGATTATTAATATGGCCTCTGTTGTCGGTGTTACAGGAAACGCCGGTCAAGCCAATTACGTTGCAGCTAAAGCGGGAGTTATCGGATTGACTAAGACAGCCGCTCGTGAACTGGCTTCAAGAAATATAACAGTTAACGCGGTTGCTCCTGGCTTTATCTCAACGGATATGACAGAAGTGCTGCCAGAAGATGTCAAAGGGCAAATGCTAAGCCAAATACCGCTGGGCCGTATGGGATCGCCGGAAGATGTCGCTTCAGTCGTTGCCTTCCTTGCAAGCGACGCGAGTGCTTACATGACAGGACAAGTCCTTAGAGTAGACGGCGGCATGGTCATGCAGTAATTGGCTGCACGGTTTCCAATTTATACTTTCTAAATGTATAAAAATTATCTTTACGTCTATGGCCACTTTTTGATATTTTATATAAGGGCCAATACCCTTGAGGGGAGGTGAATGATATGGCAGAAGATATTTTAGCGCGTATTCAAAAAATCGTCGCTGAACGTCTTGACGTTGATGAAGCAGCTGTAAAACCAGAAGCCTCTTTTAAAGAAGATCTAGATGCAGACTCCCTTGATGTTGTGGAGTTAGTGATGGAGCTAGAAGATGAATTTGATATAGAGATTTCTGATGAAGATGCTGAAAAAATTGTTACTGTTGGCGATGTGATTGACTACATAAAAAGCCATCAATAATTTTTGTTATAAAGTCCCGTTTTTTAAAGCGGGGCTTTAAACTTATATATTTTTGCTAAGAGAAACCGCTGAATGTTTCTATTTTGTAAGAGGGAGGTACAAGCGATGTCCAAAGATAGCAGAATGCGCCGTTATGAGCAGGACAAGCTGAAAAAGCTGCGGAATTTTTTAAAAGAAGCATCGTTGAATTTTACAGATGAAGCGTTGCTGAAAAAAGCCTTTACCCATTCATCTTATGTGAATGAGCATCGTCATCAAGTACCTGAGGATAATGAGCGGTTAGAATTTTTGGGTGATGCGGTACTCGAGCTTTTAACTTCGCAATATCTTTACAAAAGTTATCCGTTAATGAGTGAAGGAGACATGACAAAATTGCGTGCTGCAGTGGTCTGCGAACCTTCGCTTGTTCAATTTGCAACAGAACTTTCTTTCGGCCAAATGATTTTTCTTGGCAGAGGCGAAGAAGCCACAGGCGGAAGAGAACGTCCTGCATTATTAGCTGATGTGTTTGAGGCGTTTATAGGCGCTTTATATTTAGACCAAGGTTTAGACGTCGTAAACAGCTTTTTAGAAAAAATCGTTTATCCAAAAATTAGAGATGGTGCTTTTTCCCATGTGATGGATTTTAAAAGTCAACTGCAAGAAACAGTTCAAAGAAAAAATCTTGGGACGCTGCAATATGAAGTGCTTTCTGAAAGCGGCCCAGCCCATCATCGTGAATTTATTTCCAACGTTCGGCTAAATGGAGAAGTCATTGGTAAAGGATCCGGCCGCTCCAAAAAAGAATCTGAACAGCATGCGGCCCAACAAGCGTTGGAAGGATTAAAATAAAAGACTTGCCATTTCGGCAAGCCTTTTATTTTCTTATAGCCCTTAATTCGTCTAATATGCCTTCCATCTGACCGACGCTGAATGAGGTCTGCTTGTTGACAAGTTGATAAATATCATAAAGCTCTTCATAGTTTTCCGTTGAGAAATGATCGGGCTTTAAAATATCCTGATTCACCAACTGTAATTTCTTTTTAATAACGTCCAGCATAAATTCGATATTTTCGCTGTTTTTAACAGATAGATCCATTGTAGCCTCCCGAATATTATCATTTACAGACACGTTAATTATTATTGTACCAAATAGACGGGTTTTCGGAAATATCCGTGAAAAACTTATGATAAAATATATGAGTTAATAGAATTAGGGAGGATTTTTTGATGTTCCTCAAACAATTAGAAGTAATGGGCTTTAAATCATTTGCCAAAAAAGCCACTATTGATTTTGTTCCCGGCGTCACAGCTGTAGTAGGACCGAACGGCAGCGGAAAAAGCAATATCACCGATGCGATTAGATGGGTGCTTGGCGAGCAATCAGCACGGTCGCTGCGCGGTTCGAAAATGGAAGATATTATATTTGCCGGAAGCGATTCAAAAAAGCCTTTAAATATGGCTGAAGTAACGCTCATTCTTGACAACAGCGATCAATACTTGCCCTACGATTTCAGCGAAATCAGCGTCACCCGCCGTGTTTATCGTTCGGGCGACAGCGAGTTTTTAATTAACGGCCAGGTTTGCCGGCTGAAAGATATCGTTGAGTTATTTATGGACTCAGGCGTGGGCAGAGAAGCATATTCTATTATTGGTCAAGGTAAAATAGACGATATTTTAAACAGTAAAGCAGATGAAAAAAGAAAGATTTTTGAAGAAGCCGCCGGTGTATTGAAGTATAAAACAAGAAAACACGCGGCGGAGAAAAAGCTGAGCGAGTCTCAAGATCACCTTCACCGTGTTGAGGATATTCTTTATGAGCTTCAAGACCAAGTCGGTCCGCTGGAGGAACAAGCCTCAATTGCCAAGGATTATTTAGAAAAAAAAGACAAGCTAAAAAATGTAGAAGTCGGGCTGCTTGCTTACGATATTGAACAAACCCATCAAATGTGGGAACAAAAAAACAAAGAGATCAATCGCCTGACAAGCGAGAAGAACGAATGGTCAAAAAAGATTAAAAAGAAAGAGCGGCTGTATAAAAAACAACAGGACTATTTAAAAGCATTAGATGAATCTATAGAGGAGCTGCAAGAAGCCCTTTTGCTGTCAAGTGAAACACTGGAAAAGTTTGAAGGTCAGAAGAATGTTCTTGAAGAGAGGCAAAAGAATGCGAAAGATAACGCCGAACAGCTTCAAGAAAGAATAGACCAGCTTGAAAGGAAGCAGGAAGAAAGTATTAAGGCGCTCGACATTGAGCAAAAAAACCTTCGCAATGAAGAAGAAAAATGGCGGAAGCTTCAAAAACAGCTCAAAGAAAAGTCTAAGCAATATGACTATTATAATCAGGATCTTGACGACATCATTGACCAATTGAAATCGGATTATATTGATGTACTTAACGATCAGGCAACTGTCCGAAATGAAATTCGTTATTTGACGGAACAAAAGGAGCAAATTCAAAAAAAGAAAGAACGGCTGGAACAGCAAACATCGGATATAAAGCAAGTGATAGCTGATGTTAAAGAACGAAAAAACCGCTTAACTGCTTTACTCCGTTCGCTTAATCAAGAACTTGAGAAAAAACAAACGGCACACAATCAATTAAGAACCCGCCTGGCTGATGATGAGGAAAGCTATAATAAACAAAGTCAAGCTTTGCAAAAAGTAGCTTCCTATATCCAGCAAGCGTCATCAAGAAAAGAAATGCTGGAAGCCATGAGCCAGGAATATGAAGGTTTTTTTCAAGGGGTTAAAAAAGTTCTAAAAGCAAAGGATCAAGGGCTTCCAGGCATTCACGGCGCAGTAGCGGAAATCATAAAGGTTGACAAAGATTTTGAAACTGCTATAGAAACGGCCTTGGGAAGCACAATGCAGCATATTGTTGTTGAGGAAGAATCTCATGCCAGGGGAGCTATTCAATATTTGAAACAACAGCGGGCCGGCAGAGCAACATTTCTGCCGATGTCTGTCGTTAAACCGCGGCGGGTGTCTAGTCATGACTTGGGAATTGTTCAGTCAAATGAAGCATTCGTCGGAGTGGCGAGCACCCTAGTGCAATTTCAGCCTGTCTATGAAAATATTGTTCATCATCTTTTAGGGCATATTATCATAGCCAAACACTTAAAAGGCGCAAACGACCTTGCCCGTCTTTTGGGATACCGTTACCGCATTGTTACGCTGGAAGGTGATGTCGTCAGTCCGGGGGGAGCGATGACAGGCGGAAGCCAAAAGCAGAAAAGCATTAATCTGCTTGGGCGCAATCGTGAAATAGATCAGCTTAGCCGGCAAATAAATGAAATGAAAGGCAAAAAACAAGAGCTTGAAGGCAATGTTGCCGCGCTAAAACAGCAATTAACAGCTAACCAATCAAAATTTGAAGAATGCCGCGATGATATTCAAAAATTAACCTATGAAAAACAACTCCAAGAAAGTTCTTTGCGCGAAATTGAAATAGAAGAGAAAAACATCTTTGAGAAAAGCGGTGTTCTAAAGCGGGAAGAATCTGATTTTGAAGAAGAGCTCGGCAAGATTGAAGCGCGGATAGGCGAGCTTGAAATGAAACAAAAAGAAAACCGGCAAAAAGAAGATGAAATGAATCAGGAAATCACTGCCTTATCGAAACAAAAAGAGCACCAGCAATCGTCAAAAGAGCAGATTCAATCAGAAGTCACCGAGCTTAAAATAAAAGTGGCAGAACAGCACCAGATTGTTAAACACCAAAGAGATAAAACAGAACGAATGACAGAGCAGCTTGAAGCCATATCGTTCGATCTTAATGAAGCAAAGCATGCGGTTGAAAACCTTGACAATCATTTAAACAACCAAGTCGTTGATCAAGAAACAATGGGTGAGAAAATTGAACAGTGCCGGAAGGATAAGCAGGCGCTCAGCGAATGGCTGAAAATCAGAAAAGCCATGCGTTCGGATCTTTATGAACAGCTTGATCAACAGGATGCTTCTCTTAAAACAGATAAACGGAAACAACAGGCGGTTATCGAAAGTCTGCAAGCGGAAGAAATCGCTTTAAGTAAACTGGATGTCCAATTAGACAATTTATTGAACGCCTTAAGAGAAGATTATGAAATGAGCTTTGAAACGGCGAAGGCTAAATATCCGCTCCAATTAGAGCCAGATGAGGCTAGAAAGCAAGTCAAACTCACAAAAAGGGCAATTGAAGAGCTTGGCACCGTTAATATTGGTGCGATTGACGAGTATGAAAGGGTATCAGAACGACTAAACTTTCTAACAGAACAGCGAGAAGATCTCCTTAATGCCAAAGCAACTTTATTGAATGTTATTGAAGAAATGGACCAGGAGGTAAAACATCGCTTCAAAGAAACATTTATCCAGGTCCGTGAGCATTTTCAAGAGATATTTAAAGCGTTGTTCGGCGGAGGCAAGGCAGATTTGCAGTTGACCGACCCCGATGACTTGCTTTACAGCGGTGTCGATATTTTGGCTCAGCCGCCCGGAAAGAAACTCCAGCATCTATCACTGCTTTCAGGCGGTGAAAGAGCGTTAACGGCAATCGCGTTATTATTTGCTATATTAAAAGTTCGGCCTGTGCCTTTCTGCGTACTTGATGAAGTAGAAGCGGCACTTGATGATGCCAATGTTGACAGATATGCCGATTATTTGAAAAATTTCAGCCGGGAAACGCAATTTATCGTTGTCACACACCGCAAAGGGACAATGGAGAAGGCTGATGTCCTCTACGGTGTAACAATGCAAGAATCAGGCGTATCAAAGTTAGTTTCTGTTCGCTTAGAAGAAACAAAGGAATTAATGGAAACAACATAGGGGGAAAAATAATGAGCTTTTTTAAAAAACTCAAATATAAAATCACTGGCCAAACCGATACAGTCACTAATAAATTTAAAGACGGATTAGCGAAAACAAGGCATTCAATGGCTGCGCGTGTCAATAATCTCGTCAAACGCTACCGCAAAGTAGACGAAGATTTCTTTGAAGAATTGGAAGAAATTTTGATCAGCGCTGACGTAGGCGTCAATACCGTTCTGGAATTGGTTGAAAAGCTTAAAGATGAGGCCCGCACCCGAAACATTAAAGAAACGGAACAGCTTAAAGATGTTATTATTGAAGTTTTGTCAAATATGCTGACTGAAGATGAGAAAGATGCCGCTATCGCGATCCAAAACGACGGATTAACAGTTATTTTAGTTGTCGGCGTTAATGGCGTTGGAAAAACAACAACGATCGGAAAAATGGCCTATAAGTTCAAGGAAGAAGGGAAATCTGTACTGCTTGCGGCCGGCGATACGTTTAGAGCGGGCGCCATTGAACAGCTTGAAGTATGGGGGGAACGGGCCGGCGTTGAGGTAGTAAAACACAATGAAGGCTCTGATCCTGCGGCTGTTATTTATGATGCTATCATGGCTGCCAAATCAAGGGGTGTTGATATTTTAATTTGCGATACAGCAGGCAGGCTGCAAAATAAAGTTAACTTAATGAAAGAACTTGAAAAAGTAAAGCGGGTCATTTCCAGAGAGGTTCCCGGAGCGCCTCATGAAGTATTGCTTGTTCTTGATGCGACCACAGGGCAAAACGCAATGACGCAAGCAAAAATTTTTGGAGAAGCCACAGATGTTTCGGGTATTGTTTTAACTAAATTAGACGGAACAGCTAAGGGCGGCATTGTACTGGCTATCCGTCATGAGCTGGATTTGCCGGTCAAGCTTGTCGGGCTTGGCGAAGGCATCCATGATCTTCAGCCGTTTGATTCCGATACTTTTGTTTACGGTCTCTTCTCAGAAATGTTCCAATCTGAAAACGGGGAGGATCATGCAGAAGAAAATAATTAATAGAAGATGTTAAGAAAAAAACTTGACAAATGAAACAGGTGCAAGTATGATAGCTATTGTGTAAAGCGAATGTCCTTTACAAGGGGTCCTTCATATGTTGGAAAAAACAATGCGAGTTAATGCCCTTTATGATTTCTATCAATTATTGCTCACAGCTAAGCAACAGCAGTATATGGACTTATATTATTTGAATGATTTTTCCTTAGGCGAAATCGCTGAGGAATTTCATGTCTCAAGACAGGCTGTCTATGATAATCTTAAGCGAACGGAATCGATGCTGGAGTCTTTTGAAGAAAAATTAGGCTTGTACAAAAAATACCAGGAAAGACTTAAGCTGTTGACTGAGTTAAAATCGATTGTTCGCGCGCATTTTGGAGAGTCGCATGATATAATGAATATCATATATAAGCTTGAGAATTTAGATTAGGAGGCTGCAGCATGGCATTTGAAAATTTAGCTGATCGACTCCAGGAAACCTTTAAAAAAATACGCGGCAAAGGAAAAGTGTCAGAAGCGGATGTTAAGCAGATGACACGCGAGGTTCGCCTTGCTTTGCTTGAAGCGGATGTTAATTTTAAGGTGGTTAAGGATTTTATTAATCGGATCAAGGAGCGTGCTGTCGGACAAGAGGTGCTGAAGAGTTTGACGCCCGGACAACAAGTGATCAAAGTTGTCCAAGAGGAGCTAACGGAGCTTATGGGCGGTGAACAAAGCAAGCTTCGCATGTCCGCTAAGCCCCCAACGGTTGTCATGCTTGTCGGTCTCCAAGGTGCCGGGAAAACAACCACAACTGGCAAACTCGCAAATTATATTCGTAAGCAGCAAAATAAAAAACCATTATTAGCCGCTTGCGATGTCTACCGTCCAGCAGCCATTAAACAATTGCAGACACTCGGCGGCCAGCTTGATATGCCTGTGTTTTCCATGGGCGATGATGCCAGCCCCGTCGACATTGCCAAACAAGCGGTCGCAAAGGCAAAAGAAGATCATAATGACATTGTTTTTATCGATACGGCCGGCCGGCTGCATGTAGATGATGCGCTGATGGAAGAGCTGGAAAATATCAAAGAAGCCACTCAGCCGGATGAGATCATCCTTGTTGTCGATGCCATGACAGGCCAAGATGCTGTTAATGTTGCCGAAAGCTTTAACGACAGGCTCGGATTAACAGGCGTTATTATGACAAAGCTCGACGGTGATACCCGCGGCGGTGCAGCTTTATCTGTTAAGGCGGTTACCGGAACACCGATTAAGTTTGCCGGTATGGGCGAAAAGCTCGATGCTCTGGAGCCGTTTCATCCAGAACGGATGGCTTCTCGGATTTTGGGAATGGGAGATGTTTTAACGCTCATTGAAAAGGCGCAGGCAACCGTTGATGAAGAGAAAGCGAAAGAAATGGAAAAGAAAATGCGAACAATGAGCTTTACGTTTGATGATTTTCTTGAACAGCTTTCTCAGGTTCGCAGCATGGGCCCGCTCGATGAACTGCTCGGCATGATGCCGGGGGCCAATAAGATTAAAGGCATGAAAAACCTTAAAATCGATGAAAAGCAAATTAGTCATATCGAAGCGATTATTCGTTCGATGACCCCGGCTGAAAAAACGGATCCCGATATTATTAATGCAAGCCGCAAAAAGCGAATTGCAAACGGAAGCGGGACATCGATCCAAGAAGTTAACCGGCTTTTGAAGCAATTTAAAGACATGAAGAAAATGATGAAGCAAATGATGGGCATGACCAAAGGAAAGAAAAAGAAAAATCCTTTTAACTTACCATTTATGTGATCAGGTGTCATCATTGGTTGATGACTCTTATCATAGATACTTTAACAATATACTAATCAGGAAGGTGTTTAATATGGCAGTAAAAATTCGTTTAAAACGTATGGGAGCAAAAAAACGTCCTTTTTATCGTGTAGTAGTAGCTGATTCCCGTTCTCCGCGTGACGGACGTTTCATCGAGGAAATCGGCACTTACAATCCTGTTGCAAACCCAGCTGAAGTTAAAATTAACGAAGACAAAGCATTGGATTGGTTGAAAAAAGGCGCTCAACCATCTGACACAGTGCGCAACTTATTTTCTAAACAAGGTTTGATGGAGAAATTTCATCAATCTAAAACACAAAAATAAGGCTTGGTTCAGGTGAATACTATGGATGAGCTAATTAGAACGATCGTCGAGCCATTAGTGGAGTTTCCTGAGGATATTAAAGTATCCCGTGAAGAAAATGAGCGGGGCTTAACATATATCCTGTCGGTAAATAAGGAAGATATGGGAAAGATAATTGGCAAGAAGGGGCGTATTGCCAGTGCGATACGAACCATTGTACACGCCGCAGGGCGAGCTCATCAGCAAGACGTTCAGCTAACCATCCAAGAATAAGGGGAGGGGGGATAATTTTACCCCCTCTCCTTTTTACAATGCTATGAGATATAGGGACACTTCTGTTTGGCTTTATTGAAATCAAGGGAGACGTGATGATGATAACAACGAAAGGAAAGATGATATGACTGAATGGCTTTATGTTGGGAAAATCGTCAACACTCACGGCATAAGGGGCGAAGTGCGGGTCATAAGTGACACGGATTTCCCTGAAGAACGTTTTGCACCGGGGACAACCCTTTACATCAGCCGTTACAAAGGTGCGCAGTATGAACCGATTATTGTAGAAGGATATCGTAAACATAAACAATTTATTCTTTTGAAAATTGAAGGTCTGGATAATATTAATGATGTAGAACCGTTAAAGGGCAGTCATCTTTATGTTTCTAAGGAACAGCTTGCCCCATTAGAGGAAAATGCCTTCTACTATCATGAAATTATCGGCTGCCGTGTTTTTGCAGACAACGGCGAAGAACTAGGTGTCATTAAAGAGATACTATCCCCTGGGGCAAATGACGTATGGGTTGTCAAAACAAACGGCAAAGATATTCTATTGCCTTATATTGAAGATGTTGTGAAGGCGGTTGACGTTGAGAATAAAAAAGTAACCGTACATCTTATAAGCGGGTTGGTGGACGATGAGGATTGATGTTTTAAGTCTATTTCCTGAGATGTACAAAGGGGTTCTGGAGCATTCTATTTTAAAGAAAGCGGCAGATAATGGCGCATTCACTTGCCGTATTACCGATTTTCGGCAATACGCCGATAATAAACATCAGCGTGTTGATGACTATACATATGGCGGCGGTGCAGGCATGCTTTTAATGCCCCAGCCTATTTTTGATGCTGTAGAAGCCGTCACAAAGGACACAGGAACAAAACCCAGAATTATAATGATGACTCCACAGGGAACCCGTTATAATCAAAGATATGCAGAAGAACTGGCCAAAGAAGATCACCTTATTTTTCTGTGCGGTCATTATGAAGGGTTTGATGAGCGGATAAGGCAATCGCTTGTAACAGATGAAATTTCAATAGGAGATTATGTCCTAACGGGCGGTGAGCTGGCTTCCATGGTGGTGATGGATAGTGTAATCAGGCTCTTGCCCGGAGTATTAGGAAATGAAGTATCGGCTCACACTGATTCGTTTTCTAATGGGCTGTTAGAGCACCCGCAATATACAAGGCCGGCTGACTTTCGAGGTATGAAGGTGCCTGATGTCTTATTATCCGGAAATCATAAACTCATTGAAGAATGGCGGCATAAAGAATCACTAAGGCGGACCCTGATGAGACGCCCGGATTTACTAGAAAACCGCATCTTAACTGATAAAGAAAAAGAATGGCTTCAAGAAATAAAACAAGAAATAAAAAATAAAGATTAAAAGGATCTCGAAACGAAGTTCAAAAAAGGGCGGCCAAGAAGGCCTCTTAAACGGCTGCGAGCTTGCAAGATCTTTGCATAAGCTTCCCGCTGTTTACGCAAGCATCTGGTTCCAGGATTTTTTGAACATCTTTTAAAAGGATTCTTGCATGATGGTATAGGATATGCTATGATATTTTTTGTGGCAAATGCCAGTCAATACGATGTTCCGCTGTGGTTAGGTTTGGGTTTTAAGCCTTGTTAAGTATCACAAGAGCATTTGTAGGGAAGGAGGGGCATTTATGCAAAACATTTTAGCTGAAATTACAAAAGAACAATTGAAATCAGATCTTCCTGAATTTCGTCCTGGTGATACAGTTAAAGTACACGTTAAAGTTGTTGAAGGACAACGTGAACGTATTCAGGTCTTTGAAGGTGTGGTTATCAAACGCCGCGGCGGCGGCATAAGCGAAACCTTTACTGTTCGTAAGGTTTCTTATGGTGTCGGCGTAGAGAGAACATTCCCAGTTCACTCACCAAAGATCGATAAGATCGAAGTCGTACGCCAAGGTAAAGTGCGCCGTGCGAAACTTTACTATCTGCGTAATCTTCGCGGTAAAGCGGCTCGTATTAAAAGTCGATAATTGCGGAAAAAGGAGCTTGTATATTCAAGCTCCTTTTTTACACCATTAAAAGTGATGTTCATTTTGGCTTCGTTTAAATTAAGGGAGAACAAGGCCTTATGTCGGGAAAATATAAAAATTATTGGGGCATTTTGATATCTGTTTTAGTCGCCGTGATGTTAGCTTTTTTGATGAGATATTTTTTATTTGCCCATATTGTTGTTGAGGGGCATTCAATGGTGCCGACGCTTCATAATCGCGACCATATGATCATCAATAAACTAAGTTATAAATTATCAAAGCCGAAGCGGTTTGATATCATTGTTTTCCATGCCACCAAGAGGTCTGATTATATCAAACGTGTGATTGGGCTGCCCGGTGATGTGATTCAATATAAGAATGATCATTTATTTGTGAACGGGAAAAAAATGAATGAGCCTTATTTGCGGTCTTTGAAGAGGCAATCAATAGGACCGCTCACTTACGACTTTAAGGAAAAAGTGCCAAAAGGAACGATATTCGTTCTGGGAGATAATCGGCGCAACAGCCGTGACAGCCGTATTTTCGGTCCTGTACCAATAAATAAAATTGTCGGAAAAGCAGAAGTGACTTTTTGGCCATTATCGCATTTCCGAGCAGTAAAGTAGGTGATTATTTGACGATACAATGGTATCCGGGTCATATGGCGAAAGCCAAACGCCAAATGATTGAGAAAATTAAGCTGATAGATGTCGTGATAGAATTAGTGGATGCGCGAATTCCGTTTTCTTCGAGAAATCCGTTAATTGATGACATTGCGGCGAATAAACCCCGGCTGCTTATCTTGAATAAAACAGATATGGCTGATGGGCAATTAACGGCTGAATGGATCAATTATTTTAAAGATAAAGGTTACTCAGCTCATGCTGTCAATGCTCAAACCGGTAAAGGCTCCGAGAATATTTCTGAATGGGTTCATGAATTAACCGCCGCAAAAAGAGAAAAGGTAGAAAGCAAAGGGTTCCGGGCACGAGCCGATCGTGCGCTTATCATTGGCATTCCCAATGTTGGAAAGTCAACTTTGATTAATCGATTAGCTAAAAGAAAAATCGCCAAAATCGGCGATCGTCCAGGTGTTACTAAGGGCCAGCAATGGATTAAAGTCGGCAAAACAATGGAGTTGTTAGATACTCCCGGTATATTATGGCCAAAATTTGAAGATCCTGAAGTTGGTTTGAAATTAGCAGCTACAGGAGCTATTAAAGATGAATTGATTGATTTTCAAGATGTGGCCGTCTACCTTTTAAAGGTTTTAATGGTAAGGTATCCTCATGCATTAAAAGAAAGATACGGTCTTGCTGAGATTTCATACGAAGGCAATGAACCGGCCATTGAAGAAATCGTTGCCCTTTTCGACGCGATTGGCAAAAAACGCGGCTGCGTCATTGGCGGCGGAAATATTGATTATGATAGAACCGCTGAATTAGTGATCAGGGAGTTCCGTACACAGAAATTAGGAAAGCTTACATTAGAATCACCGGAAGAAACACTGTAAGTAATGAATATTTATCATTTCTCGACAGAAGACGCCCGCTTCAAGGGATGTAAAGGGTGTGCCCAATGTTTTGCCTTACAACACTGTATATACGAATTTTAAGTTCTTGTCTGCCACAGTTTTATAAAAGCTGTGGTTTTTTCAGTTAAGCATAAAAATGGGATTTTAGCCATGTTTGTTAGTTTTTTGCAATCGGCAATATTTTTTATTAGACACTGAAGATTTTCTTCGTTTTTGGTACAATGCTAAAGGATATTATAAAAGAAACCGATATTTAGTATTGAAAGGGAAATGCAAGTGAAAAAATTATCTATTAAAGCACTTGAAGAAAAGCTGTCCCAATTAGAAGAGCTTTCGGATGAACAGCGAAAAGCGCTTGAGGATGATGACAGAAAAGGCGTACATAATCTTCTTAAACGATGGGATCAGCGTCAGCTTAAGAAAAGGCAAATGATCAGCCGTTATAAAGAAATGATGCGATTTGAAAATCAGCTATATGAAAAAGGCTGTCAATATATTGCAGGCATCGATGAAGCCGGCAGAGGACCGTTAGCGGGTCCTGTTGTAGCAGCGGCTGTTATACTAAAACCCAAGACCGCCTTATACGGGATTAATGATTCAAAACAATTGTCAAAAAAGAAACGGCAAGAATTTGCAGCAAAGATATACGAACAGGCTGTTTCCGTTGGCATAGGCATCGTCAGCGCGCGTGAAATTGACAGCATAAATATCTATCAAGCTGCAAAACTAGCGATGAGAAAAGCGGTTGACTCACTTAACATTGTTCCGGACTATTTGCTTATAGACGCTATGACTCTTCCAACGAATGTGCCGCAATCGTCTATTGTCAAAGGCGATGAGCGAAGCATCTCGATTGCGGCTGCATCAATCATTGCAAAAGAAGAACGTGATCGCATCATGGCTGAACTCGATCATATATATCCCGGCTATCACTTTGCAAGTCATGCCGGCTATGGTACCAAACAGCATCTGGCCGCTATTGAAGCATTGGGACCCTGCCCCGAGCACCGGCTATCATTTGCGCCACTTCAATCGAAATGATGGTGTTTATATGCATATTGATGGAATTGACAAAGCCGTGCAAAAGATTAATCTCGATTTTGCTGTTGGAAACGGGCAAATATTAAAAGGCAAGGTTGTCAATATCATTTCAGACGATAAGGTGGAGATTATCGTTGGCCAGCGGCAATTGACTGCAACCGTTAATACACGGCTTGAATGGGGAAGGGACTATCTTTTTCAAGTAAAGCAGCATAAAGAACCGCCTGTGCTGCAAGTATTAAATAATGGCGCAGATCAAGACAATTCTACTCAGTTTGAAGTGCGCCAAATGATGAACATATTAAAGCTGAAAGATGACCCAGTTATTGAAATGCTGATTAAATCGCTTATAAAAGCAGATATACCAATCACTAGAGACCTGCTTCTTTCGGCAAAACATTTACTTGCCCAATCCCATTCTTTAGAATCAGGAATAAAAACAGTTGAATGGATGGTCCGTCATCGGCTGCCGCTGGAAAAGGATTTTTTTCAATCTGTTGAAAGTTTGTTTCAGGAAGAACACTTATCAACACATGCCAACCGCCTGCTCCATCAAATGATGCCAATGCCAAATAGAACAAATGCTATGATGGCGCTGGCGCGTTTTCTGCATTCCCTGCCTGCTGCAAACCATGAGTCAAGCAATTGGCTGGACATGCTTGTTAATAAAATAGGTTTTCAGCATGAAAACTTGCTATCGTCATTTGCGTCAAATAACAAAGGGAACAATCAATTAAACGAAACCTTAAAGTCACTTGTTTTAAAGCTCATCCAAGATACGGAAACCCCTTCGCAATTAAAGCCCGCCGCGGAAATGATGCTCAAATCAATTACCGGCCAACAATTACAAATGGTGAGCAATGATGAAACGCTGGTCCAATTATTGATGCAGCTGCCGATCCGATCAAAAGACAAGTTTGACAATGTATCTATATATTGGGAAGGGAAAAGAAGCCGCAGCGGCCAGATAGACTCCGGCAACTGTCAGATTTTCTGCAGGCTTGACCTTAATCAATTGAATGAAATGCTTGTGCATATTCGAATACAAAAGAAAAATATGACCATTAAAATTCATAATAACTATACAGGGCTTGGAACGGCTTTAAGGAAATGGGAGGATCTTCTTCGAATGCGTCTGGAAGAAGCGGGGTTTAGGCTGGTCTCGTTGTCGCAAGTTCAATTGGAAGAAGGTAAGAGAGATGATATTTTGACGGATATGATAATCGATAAAAGTCATCTGGATGTGAAAATATGAAAAAGGCAGTTGCGCTGGCTTATCAAAATCAAATTGATGAAGCGCCTCGAGTGATAGCGAAAGGCTCGGGAGAAACGGCAGAAAAGATCATTGACATTGCAAAAAAAGAACACATCCCTATTTCAGAAGATCCCAGCATGGTCGCGATCCTCTCTGAACTCGATTTAAATCAGTCGATTCCGCCAGAACTATACCAAGCAGTTGCAGAGATCTTTGCCTTTATCTATTTCGTTGACAAACAAGAGCAATCGTAGGCGTTCTATTTTAAATTTGTTTAATAGACTGTCAGAACGGATTTTATAGCTTGCCAATCGGCAGGTTTTTTTAAATTGTCTTGAAATAATCAATCATGTCTTAAATGGTAGACAAATGAATGCGTTTTTATATACAATGATAAAGGCAGTGATCACAACAATGATAGGAGGTTCTATAAGTGAATATCCATGAGTATCAAGGCAAAGAACTCTTGAGAAGTTACGGAGTAGCTGTACCAAATGGCTATGTTGCTTTTACGCCTGAAGAAGCTGTGGAAGCAGCCAAAAAGCTTAATTCAGATATTAAAGTAGTTAAAGCGCAAATCCACGCCGGCGGCCGCGGGAAAGCAGGCGGTGTTAAACTGGCAAAGTCGCTTGATGAAGTCCGTACATACGCCGAAGAATTATTGGGAAAAACGCTGGTTACCCATCAAACAGGTCCGGAAGGCAAAGAAGTTAAGCGCTTACTTATTGAAGAAGGAAGCGATATTAAAAAAGAATTTTATGTTGGTCTTGTTTTAGACCGCGCGACATCTCGAATCGTTTTAATGGGATCAGAAGAAGGCGGAACTGAAATCGAAGAAGTCGCTGCTAAGACGCCTGAAAAGATCTTTAAAGAAACGATTGACCCTGCGGTAGGACTTTTGCCGTTCCAAGCTAGAAGGCTCGCTTTTAATATTAACATTCCTAAAGAACTGATCAATAAAGCAGTTAAATTTATGACAGGACTCTATCAAGTTTTCGTAGAAAAAGACTGCTCGGTTGCAGAAATCAATCCTTTAGTCATTACTGGCGATGGTCAAGTGATGGCGCTTGACGCAAAGCTAAACTTTGATGACAACGCGCTGTATCGCCACAAAGACATCATGGAACTTCGCGATCTTTCTGAAGAAGATGAAAAAGAAATCGAAGCATCAAAATACGGCCTCAGCTACATTGCTTTAGACGGCAACATTGGCTGCATGGTTAACGGTGCTGGACTTGCTATGTCAACAATGGACATTATTAAGCACTATGGCGGCGATCCGGCAAACTTCCTTGATGTAGGCGGCGGCGCTACAACGGAAAAAGTTACCGAAGCCTTTAAAATTATTCTTTCCGATGAAAATGTTAAAGGGATATTTGTTAACATTTTCGGCGGCATTATGAGATGCGATGTTATTGCAAACGGCATTGTTGAAGCTACAAAACAAATGGGGCTTGAGCTTCCGCTTGTCGTTAGATTGGAAGGAACAAATGTTGAAATCGGAAAACAAATCCTAGAAGATTCCGGCTTAAATATTACTGCTGCGGAATCAATGGCTGATGGCGCAGAAAAAATCGTTTCATTAGTAAAATAGAAAGGTGGGAAACGACTGATGAGTATCTTTATCAATCAAGATACAAAAGTTATCGTACAAGGCATCACTGGTTCTACAGGCCTTTTTCATACAAAACAAGCCATTGAATACGGAACTAAAATTGTTGGCGGTGTGACACCTGGTAAAGGCGGGACAGAAGTAGAAGGTGTTCCTGTTTTTAATACGGTTCAAGAAGCTGTTGACAAAACAGGCGCTAATGTTTCCGTTCTTTATGTTCCTCCGGCTTTCGCCGCAGATTCTATTATGGAAGCCGTAGACGCTGAACTTGATCTCGTTATTGCTATCACAGAACATATTCCGGTTCTTGATATGGTAAAAGTAAAACGCTATATGGAAGGTAAGAAAACAAGACTAATTGGTCCGAACTGCCCTGGCGTTATTACACCTGAAGAGTGCAAAATCGGGATTATGCCTGGCTATATTCATAGGAAAGGTCACGTTGGCGTTGTTTCCCGCTCCGGTACGCTTACATATGAAGCGGTGCATCAACTTTCCCAAGCCAACATTGGCCAATCTACAGCTGTTGGTATTGGCGGCGACCCAGTCAACGGCACTAACTTTATTGATGTGCTTAAAGCATTCAATGAAGATGACGAAACTTATGCTGTCGTTATGATCGGTGAAATTGGCGGTACGGCGGAAGAAGAGGCAGCTGAATGGATCAAAGCTAATATGACGAAACCGGTTGTCGGATTTATCGGCGGTCAAACAGCACCTCCGGGAAAACGTATGGGCCATGCGGGTGCCATTATTGCCGGCGGTAAAGGAACAGCTTCCGAAAAAATTAAAAAGCTGAATGAATGCGGTGTTAAAGTGGCTGATACGCCTTCTGTTATCGGTGAGACATTAATTTCTGTCCTTAAAGAAAAGGGTTTATACGAAAAATGTCTAATTAAATTAAATAAGTGATAAATGAAAAGCTCCCAAAACGGGAGCTTCTTTTAATAGGCATGATATAAGCAAACATTATATTATAGTAAGGAATGGATAAATTGAACAAACGAGATAAGCTTATTCATATCCATCATTGCCGCGGTGCAGGCTGGAAAACGATAAAAAAGCTGCTTGTCCATGATCCAGAATTAAAACATATTTATCATATGTCTATTGAAGATCTTTGTACCTATTTACAAATGCTGCCCCATCATGCAAAAGTTTTTTTCGAAGATCTTCATCAACTTGACATGTCAACCCTTTTGTCAGAATACGAAAAAGATGGCATCTTCATTATAACAATTTTTGATCATGAATATCCATCGCATTTAAAGGAGATTTATGATCCTCCTTGGGTTTTATATGGAATGGGCCAACCTTCCTTGTTAAACCATCATAACATTCTAAGTGTTGTCGGAACTCGAAAACCGTCGAAACTTGGCCTGTTAAGCTTGGAGAAAATTTTGGCGCCTTTTGTCGACAGAAAGTGGACGATCGTCAGCGGCTTGGCGCTTGGTATTGACGGTTATGCGCATCAGCTCAGTTTGTCGTCTTACACCGTTGCCGTTTTGGGATCCGGACTTTATTGCCCGTATCCGAGGCAACACCGCGCCCTTTTTAATAAAATCATTTCTGATCATGCTGCAATCAGCGAATATCCCCCTCACACGTCTCCGCAAAAATGGCGATTTCCCGAACGCAATAGGATTATCAGCGGCCTTTCCTTAGGGACGCTCGTTGTTGAAGCGAAGGAAAGAAGCGGATCTCTGATAACAGCCGATCAGGCTCTTGAACAGGGAAGAGATGTCTTTGCGCTGCCGGGTTCTATATTAGATGATAATGCTTTGGGCACGAACAAACTGATCCAGCAAGGCGCAAAACTGGTTTTATCGAGTGAAGATATTTTGAATGAACTGAAGTTTTATTGAATATCCTAGTCCAAAGGTAAAATTATCATATGTTTATCAAAAATAGTAAAAAATTTATAGCCTTGTGTTTGACAAACTTTTCTTCAGTATTTAATATTAGTGAAGATTTGATTATTCTTTTCAAAGGGAATCAAAAGCCCGGAGCTACAGAGAAATGAATGCATAGCCAAAAGGGTTCCGGTTCTTTTATATTTTTATTTTGAACATACAATTTAAGAAGGGGAGAAAGCAAGTATGGAAGATTATCTTGTCATCGTTGAATCTCCCGCTAAAGCTAAAACGATCAAAAGATATCTCGGAAAAAAATATGAAGTTAAAGCGTCTATGGGGCATGTTAGAGATCTCCCAAAAAGCCAAATGGGAGTAGATATAGACAATCATTTCAAGCCAAAGTATATCACCATTCGCGGAAAAGGGCCGGTTCTTAAGGAATTAAAATCGGCAGCAAAGAAAGTCAAAAAAGTTTATCTGGCTGCCGACCCTGACCGTGAAGGTGAAGCGATTGCATGGCACTTAGCTCATAGCTTGGACATTGATTCTAGTTCTGAATGCAGAGTGGTATTCAACGAAATAACAAAGCAAGCCATCAAAGATGCATTCAAACATCCGAGAGCGATTAATATGGATCTTGTCGATGCCCAGCAAGCCCGCCGAGTGCTCGACCGCCTTGTGGGCTATAATATCAGCCCTTTGCTATGGAAAAAGGTTAAAAAAGGGTTAAGTGCCGGACGTGTGCAATCAGTAGCGCTTAAACTGATTATTGAAAGAGAAAAGGAAATCAAAGACTTTAAGCCTGATGAATATTGGACAATTCCAGGGAAATTTAAAGTCCGCGATGAAATTTTTGATGCAAGCTTTTACGGGATAGGAAATAAAAAAGTTGAACTAAAAAATAAAGATGATGTTGACAAAGTCATGGAGAAATTGCGTGATAAGCAATTTGAAGTGGCAAAAGTCCAGAAGAAAGAAAGGGCGCGTCACCCGGTAGCGCCATTTATTACATCAACGCTTCAACAAGAGGCTGCAAGAAAATTAAATTTCAGAGCAAAGAAAACAATGATGATTGCTCAGCAATTGTACGAAGGAATAGATCTTGGCAAACAAGGAACGACCGGTCTAATTACATATATGAGAACGGATTCAACTCGTATATCAGATGTTGCCAAGCAAGAAGCCAGAGAATACATTACCAGCGCCTTCGGAAGCAATTATGTCGGCCAAGAGAAGCCGAAGAAAAAGAAAAAACAAGAAAATGCACAAGATGCCCATGAGGCTATCAGGCCGTCATCTGTTATGAATAAGCCTAAAGAAATTAAAGAGTACCTAAGCCGGGATCAATACAAATTGTATAAACTTATTTGGGAACGGTTTGTTGCCAGCCAAATGGCTCCTGCCATTATGGACACTGTAAGAGCTAATTTGGTACAATCAGACGTTGTGTTTCGTGCAACAGGCTCTAAAATTAAATTTCCAGGGTTTATGAAAGTTTACATTGAAAGTAACGATGACAACAAAAAAGAGGAAGAAAACTTTCTTCCGGAACTCGCTGAAGGTATGAAAGTTGAAAAGGAAAAATTAGAACCCAAGCAGCATTTCACACAGCCGCCGCCGCGTTACACGGAAGCCAGACTTGTCCGGACAATGGAAGAGCTTGGTATTGGAAGGCCGTCGACATACGCGCCGACAATTGATACAATACAAAAGCGCGGTTATGTTGTGATTGATGATCGCAAATTTGTTCCTACTGAGCTTGGTGAGGTCGTTCTCGATTTAATTGTTGAATTTTTTCCGGAAATTATTGATGTTGATTTTACAGCAAAAATGGAAAATGATCTTGATGCTATAGAAGAAGGAGAAACAAACTGGATTAAAATTGTTTCTGACTTTTACGCTGATTTTGAGAAGCATCTTGAAAAAGCCGAAAAAGAAATGAAAGAAGTTGAAATTAAAGATGAACCTGCAGGCATAGAATGTGACAAATGCGGTTCAGAAATGGTATATAAAATGGGGAGATACGGCAAGTTTTTGGCTTGTTCCAATTTCCCAGACTGCCGCAATACGAAACCGATACTAAAAAAAGTCGGCGTCACCTGTCCAAAGTGCAAAGAAGGGGAAATTGTCGAGCGCCGAAGCAAGAAACGCAGAATCTTCTACGGGTGTGATCGATATCCGGAGTGCGACTTTGTTTCTTGGGATAAGCCGCTCTCTAGGTCTTGCCCGAAATGCGGCGAATATCTCGTTGAGAAAAAATCGAAAAAAGGCAAAACAGTTCAATGTTCATCATGTGATTATCAAGAAGAGCAATCATAAACGGAGGAATGATTTTGACTACACAACACGTCACGGTGGTCGGTGCAGGTCTTGCCGGAAGTGAAGCCGCGTGGCAGTTGGCAAAGCGCGGCATACAAGTCCATCTTTATGAGATGCGGCCTGTCAAGCAAACGCCTGCCCACCATACTGATAAATTTGCAGAACTTGTATGTACAAACTCACTGAGATCTAATGCATTAACCAATGCTGTAGGCGTTTTAAAAGAAGAAATGCGCAGACTGGATTCGGTTATTATTTCTTCAGCAGACAAATGCGCGGTTCCAGCCGGCGGTGCTTTAGCGGTTGACCGCCATGAATTTGCCGCAAACGTTACAGCGCAGGTAAAAGAACACCCGCTTGTAAAGGTGTTCAATGAGGAAGTGGACGATATTCCGGAAGGGCCGACAATCATAGCGACCGGTCCATTAACATCGGATAAGCTTTCAGCTTCATTAAAATCGCTAACAGGGGAAGATTATTTATATTTTTATGATGCAGCTGCGCCGATTATTGAAACCGATAGTATTGACAGGGACAAAGTCTACTTAAAATCCCGTTATGATAAAGGAGATGCAGCGTATCTCAACTGTCCGATGACCGAAGAGGAGTTTGACAGGTTCTACGAAGCGCTTGTATCCGCGGAAACGGTAACGCTTAAAGATTTTGAAAAAGAAGTGTTTTTTGAGGGATGCATGCCGATAGAAGTTATGGCTAAACGCGGCAAAAAAACACTGCTTTTCGGCCCGATGAAACCCGTTGGATTAGAAGATCCGAAGACGGGGAAACGCCCTTATGCTGTGGTGCAATTGCGTCAAGATAATGCATCTGGTACATTATATAATGTTGTTGGTTTTCAAACGCATTTAAAATGGGGTCCGCAAAAAGAAATTATTCGTATGATACCCGGTTTGGAAAATGCTGATATCGTTAGGTATGGTGTTATGCACCGGAACACATTTATTAACTCGCCTAAGCTGTTAAGACCAACTTATCAATACAAAGGCAGGGAGGACTTATTCTTTGCCGGACAAATGACGGGTGTAGAAGGGTATGTTGAATCAGCGGCTTCCGGACTTGCTGCTGGCATTAATGCAGCCCGGCTTATAAAAGGACAAGAACCTGTTGTCTTTCCAGAACAAACGGCGATTGGCAGCATGGCTCAATATATTACAACTGCTAACGCGGATAATTTTCAGCCAATGAACGCAAATTTTGGTTTGTTTCCGCCGCTTGAAGAAAAGATTAAAAATAAAAAAGAGCGCAATGAAAAGTATGCTGAGCGAGCATTGGGAACAATTCAGAATTTTGTTACAAAATTGTAAAATCTATTGTCATGGCTCCTAAATTGTGATAATATTTAGGAGCCTTCTAAGGTAGGGAATAGGTGATCTTAATGAATCAGTATCTGGATATGTTTGTCCGCTTCTTAGAAGTTGAGAAGCGCGCCTCTGAACATACCATTCTGAATTACACCAAGGATATTAAGGAGTTTTCCCTATTCATGAAGCAGCAAGCGCTTGAAGGTGTTGCTGCTGTTTCCTATGCTTCAGTAAGGGTTTTTCTTACAGAAATGCTTTCAAAGGGTTACTCTAGGCGAACCGTTGCTCGGAAAGTATCAAGCTTGAGAAGCTTTTACCGTTATTTGGTTAAAGAAGGCATTGTGTTTGATAATCCATTTGCGCTCACTAACCTTCCTAAACAGGAACATCGGCTGCCGAAGTTTTTATATCAAGAAGAATTGGCTAAGCTGTTTGATGTTGAAGATTTAACACATCCGCTGGGGCAGCGGAATCAAGCGATTTTAGAAGTGCTCTACGGTACCGGTGTCAGGGTCAGTGAATGCGTAGGCATTAGGGTGGCGGACCTGGACCTTGATTTAGGTGTTGTTTTAGTAAAAGGAAAAGGCCGGAAAGAGCGCTACATACCATTAGGGAGCTTTGCCTGCGATGCTCTTGAAAGATATCTGGGGGATGGCAGAGAAAAGCTTATAAAAAGTGACAAAAAACAAAACTTTCTTTTCGTCAATTATCGCGGCGGTCAACTTTCAGCAAGAAGTGTGCGAAACATACTTAATAAGCAAATAGAAAAAGCTTCATTGACGATTAAAATAAGTCCGCATACCCTTAGGCACACATTTGCGACGCACTTGCTCGATGCCGGAGCTGACTTGCGTTCGGTTCAAGAACTGCTGGGTCATGCTGAGCTTTCAACAACACAAATTTATACGCACGTTACGAAGGAGAAACTTCGAGAAACATATATAAACCATCATCCTCGTGCATAACAAGGAGGGGGCATTTTTGAGTCAATTTCATGCAACAACGATATTTGCCATTCATCATAATGGTAAATGCGCCATGGCCGGAGACGGTCAAGTCACGCTTGGCCAATCAGTTGTAATGAAACATTCGGCCAGAAAGGTTCGTAAATTATATAACAATAAAGTCGTTGCAGGATTTGCGGGTTCAGTAGCCGATGCTTTTACCTTGTATGAAAAATTTGAAGGCCGTTTGGAAAAGTATAATGGTAATCTGCAAAGAGCAGCTGTTGAATTAGCAAAAGAATGGCGAAGCGATAAAATGCTCAGACAGTTAGAGGCAATGCTTATTGTCATGGATAAAACCGGCCTTTTGCTTGTATCTGGCACTGGTGAAGTCATTGAGCCAGACGATGGTATACTGGCTATTGGATCAGGCGGCAATTATGCCCTTGCAGCCGGCAGAGCTCTCAAACGTCATAACGAGCATCTTTCTGCAAAGGAAATCGCCAAAACAGCTTTAGAAATTGCCAGTGACATTTGTGTATTCACCAACAATAATATTATTGTTGAAGAGCTGTAAAAGAGGAGGATGTCTAGATGTCTAAAGCTTTGACACCGAAACAAATTGTTGAGCAGCTTGATCAATTTGTTATTGGGCAGGAAAAGGCAAAAAAATCTGTTGCCATTGCCCTTAGAAACCGTTATCGCCGATCGCTTTTAGATGAAAAAATTCGTGAAGAAATCGTTCCGAAAAATATTTTAATGATCGGCCCAACAGGTGTCGGAAAGACAGAGATAGCTCGGCGTTTGGCAAAGTTGGCCGGTGCCCCTTTTGTAAAACTTGAAGCAACCAAGTTTACAGAGGTGGGGTATGTTGGACGTGACGTTGAATCGATGGTTAGGGATCTCGTAGAAACATCAGTTCGGATGGTTAAAGAAGAACAAATGGTTAAAGTAAAGGCCAAGGCCGAAGAATTGGCAAATGAACGCCTTGTTAAATTGCTTGTTCCTTCTGAGAAAAAAACATCACAAATGAAAAACCCGTTTGATATGTTTTTTGGAAGCCAAAACCAAAATACTGAAAGTGAAGAACCGAAAGAAGAACAATCCGTTCGGGAAAAACGCCAACAAACGCGAAAATTGTTGGATCTTGGCGAATTAGAGGATCGCATTGTGACCGTAGAAGTTGAAGAGCAGCAGCAGCAAGGCATGTTTGATTTGTTCCAAGGAGCGGGTATGGAACAATTAGGCATGAACATGCAGGATATGTTGGGCAATCTCATCCCTAAACGAAAAAAACGTCGAAAATTGACGGTTAAGGAAGCTCGAAAAGTACTGACTCAAGATGAAGCGCAAAAGTTAATTGACATGGATGAGGTCACGCAAGAAGCTGTTATGCGCGCCGAGCAGTCGGGAATTATCTTTATCGATGAAATTGATAAGATCACAGGAAAAAATCAAAACTCCGGTGATGTTTCCAGAGAAGGCGTTCAACGAGACATCCTGCCAATTGTTGAAGGATCAACTGTTATGACTAAGTATGGCACTGTCAAAACGGACCATATCTTATTTATCGCAGCCGGTGCTTTTCATATGTCTAAACCATCAGATCTTATTCCTGAACTTCAAGGCCGTTTTCCAATAAGGGTTGAGCTTTCTAACTTGTCTGTTGATGATTTTGTCAATATTCTAGTTGAGCCTAGCAATGCTCTTTTAAAGCAATATCAAGCTTTATTGAAAACTGAAGGTATAAATATTGAGTTTTCTGACGATGCTATTCGTAAAATTGCTACAATTGCTTATGAGGTAAACCAAGAAACAGACAATATCGGCGCCAGGCGTCTGCATACCATTCTGGAAAAATTGCTCGAAGACTTATCTTACGAGGCACCGGATATTACTTTAGAGAAAATAACAATTACACCGGAATATGTCGATGAAAAACTAGCGTCTATCGTTAAAAACAGAGATTTGAGTCAATATATTTTATAAGAAGATATAGGAGGATTTTTTATCATGGAACTTTTAGAAAAAACAAGAAAAATTAATAATATGCTGCAAAGAACGAAAGCACAAGTCAATTTTAATGAGATGGCGGAAACACTGCGCGATGTTATCGATTCTAACGTCTTAGTCGTTAGCCGGCGCGGTAAATTATTAGGTATGGCACTTAAGCTGGAATTTGAAAATGAACGTATGAAACATATGTTTGAAGAGAGACAATTCCCGCAAGACTATACGCAAAATTTATTTACAATTAATGAAACATCTCCAAACCTTGATATTAATCACCCATTAACCGCTTTTCCAGTTGAGAACAAAGAGCTGTTTGCAGGCGGCTTAACGACAATTGTTCCTATTGTGGGGGGCGGAGATCGATTGGGTACGCTTATCCTTTCGCGCATCGGTGATCCATATCAAGATGATGAATTAATTCTTGGTGAATATGGTGCTACGGTAGTAGGCATGGAAATTCTTCGTGAGAAAACAGAAGAAATTGAAGAAGAAGCAAGAGAAAAAGCAATCGTGCAAATGGCCATCAGCTCTTTGTCCTATAGTGAATTGGAAGCAATCGAACACATTTTTGAGGAACTTGACGGCAAAGAAGGCCTTCTTGTTGCAAGTAAAATTGCTGACCGTGTAGGCATCACACGCTCAGTTATCGTTAACGCTTTAAGAAAATTAGAAAGCGCCGGCGTCATTGAATCACGCTCACTTGGTATGAAAGGTACTTATATTAAAGTACTTAACGATAAATTTCTTGTTGAACTGAACAGAATTAAAGGCGAATAATTTATTGTTCAGCCCAGTATCATCGCACATTTGATACTGGGCTGTTTTTTATATAGAGTAGCGTTTGATTTGTTAAAAATTATTTTCGCTGGCCCCCATAAGCATCTCTAGCAAAAATCTTCAATTTTTCTCCGCGAATTTTATCAAACACGCACATTTAATTTCCCTATAATTGTAATCAAGTAAGATAATAGTCATAAAAAATTTGTAAAATAGTGAATAAAAAATACTAAATAGTAAAAAAGACCTATGGAAATTGAATTAAAATTAGAGAATAATGATGAATAATGAAGTTTATGGAGAAAAAAGCCGTTACTTCGTGTCATATTTTGTTGAAATGTGTCATATAAAATAATTATAAAGAGGGGATGTGATGAAAATCCAAACGCAAAATGTGACTTATTTACTTGAAAAGGCATTGGATAACACAGCAGATAGTCAAAAAGTCATAGGTCAAAATATAGCTAATGTGGATACGCCAAATTATAAAGCGAGGCACGTAAACTTTCAAAATGAATTGAAGAGCGCCCTGCAAGCTTATAAAACGGACCCTAAACATATGTCTTTTAAAAACAATGGAGAGGAGCCAAAAGTTACTGTTGACGCTTCAACATCAATTCAAAACAATGGAAACAATGTGGATGTCGACAAAGAAATGTCACTGTTGGCGAGAGATCAGATTAACTATCAGGCTTTAGTGGCAGCAATAAATCAAAAGTTTCAACAATATAAAATAGTCTTGGGAGGAGGCAGATAATTTATGGGAATGTTCGACGGTTTGAATATTTCCGCTTCGGCGCTTACAGCTCAAAGGCTTAGAATGGACGTTATTTCATCGAATATGGCTAATATGGATACAACGAGAAGTAAAAGAGTAAATGGCGAATGGCAGCCTTACCGGCGCAAAGAAATCCATTTGGAACAGGCGAAACCTGAGTTTCGTTCATTCTTGCAGCAAGCTGAAAATCACTCGCCGGGCGGAGTAAAAGTCAAACGCATTACCGATGATCCAACGCCTTTTAAAGAAGTTTATCAGCCGGATAATCCTCATGCGGATAAAAACGGCTATGTTAAAATGCCGAATGTTGATCCTCTGAAAGAAATGGTTGACCTGATGAGCGCTACCCGGTCATATGAGGCGAATGTAACTGTGCTTAATGCCAATAAAAATATGCTGTTAAAAGCGCTTGACATTGGAAAGTAGGTGAAAAGTAATGGAGACCATCTCAGTTAGCAATGCAAATACTCAGACATTATCAAATAAACAATCATTAACGTCTAAAGAAAACACAGCTTTTACAAAAGTGTTGGATGATGCGATCGATAAATTGAATCAAGCCGTGGCGAAATCGGATCAAAGCATGTCTGAAATAGCTTCAGGCAAAGTACAAAATTTACATAATGAAATGATCAATATTCAAAAATCTAATATTCTCCTCCAAACCGCTGTAGAGGTACGAAATAAAGTAATCGATGCTTATCAGGATATTATGAGAATGCAAATCTAGTCATCTATTAAATTTTTTATTGGTCGGGGAAGCGGAAATCTAGAAAGGTTAGAAGTGATGGTATTCTTCGTTGAATGGTAATCAATGGTGCATTTCTGCTTCTTGCCGCAGCCAGCAGTCATTGGAGAAGATCTGCTCGTTGGCAACGGCTTCGATTGGAGGATATGATGAAAGGTAAACTTAATAACATTTTGCAAAAAGTAAAAGATTTTTGGCAGCAATTGACTAAAAAACAAAAATTGGGGTTGATTATTCTTAGTTCAGCCATTGTTTTGATTATTGCTATTGTTTCTGTTTTAACTTCTATCACGCATTATGCACCTTTGTACAGCCGCCTGTCATCCAGTGAAGCTGGACAAATTAAAGAAACTCTAGACAGTAAAGGGATTAAATATAAGCTGTCTGATAACGGAACGACAATAAGCGTGCCTAAGGATCAGGTTGATAATTTAAAAGTTGAGCTGGCCGCCGACGGAATACCGCAAACCGGTGAAATAGACTATTCGGTATTTAGTCAGAATGCAGGCTTTGGAATGACAGATAAGCAATTTGATGTCATGGAAAGAGAAGCAATGGAAACTGAACTTTCCAACTTAATATCACAAATTAAAGGTGTTAATTCAGCGAAAGTGATGATTAACATGCCCAAATCAAGTGTGTGGGTAAGCGACAAACCGCAAAAATCATCGGCATCCGTCGTGCTTCAGCTTGAGCCCGGGTATCAATTGAATGATGAACAAGTTCGAGGTCTTTATCATTTAGTCAGCAAAAGCGTGCCAAACCTTCCTGCAGATAATGTTGTCATTATGGATCAATTTTTTAATTACTATGACAAAAAAAGTTCCGGCAGCTCATCTGAATTATCCGCTTATCAACAGCAAAGGGAAATTAAGCATGATATAGAAAAAGACATTCGTGAGCAAGTGCAGCGAATGTTGGGGATGATGATGGGCAGCGAAAAAGTCATGGTGAATGTCACGACCGATATCGATTTTACAAAGGAAAAGACGAAAGAAAACTTAATTAAACCCGTCGACCCAAACAGCTTAGACGGTGTCCAAGTCAGCGCTGAACACATTAAAGAAACATATTCAGGCGAAGGTGCCGGCGGCAAAGCTGGGACAGGTGATAACGATGTGCCGGGATATCAAGCAGGCGATGGTGAAAATGGTGATTTCAAGCGTGAAGAAGAAAGAATCAATAATGAATTTAATCGGATACATAATACAATAGTCAAAGCGCCTTATACACTCAAAGACATGGGCATACAGGTCATGGTTGAGCCGCCTAATCCTGATAACCCTGCTTCGCTTCCGCAAGATCGTATTGACGATATTAAACAAATACTTAATACAGTTGTTCGAACGACATTACAGGATCAAGGCGGTCAAGAGTTAAATCAAAATGATGTCGATCAGAAAACAATCGTTGCGGTAGAAAAGTTCAATGGCAAAGTCCCTGATCAAAATCAACAAAATAAAGGTTTGCCATGGTGGGTTTATTTGCTAATAGGCATTGCCCTTGTAATGGTGATCATCTTATTGATCTGGTTGATTAAAAGGTTCAAAAAAGGCAGGAAAGACAATGCTATCGACCTTCCGGAATTTAATGTTGCCGGCGGAAGCTTGGGAAATGGCGAAAAACCAGTTAAATCAGAAATAGATAAATACAAACAGTTGAAAGAAATGGCAAAAGAAAAGCCGGATGATTTTGTTAAATTACTAAGGACATGGCTTTCTGAAGATTAAAGGAGGGTTTTATGACACGGCAAAAACAACTTCAGCAAAATGGCAAAGATAAAGCGGCTGTTCTGCTTGTTTCACTAGGCGCTGATATTTCGGCGGAAATATATAAACATTTAACCGAGGAGGAAATTGAAGAACTGACTCTCTCAATTTCAAATGTAAGAAGCATTGATAAAGAAACAAAAAATCAAGTGATTGCTGAATTTTATCAGCTGGCTCTCGCTAAGGAGTATATTTCCAAAGGAGGTATGAGTTATGCAAAACAAATTTTAGAAAAGGCATTAGGGCCGGATGAAGCAATGATTATTATCAACAAGCTGACATCTATAGTGAGGCCGTTTGATTTTATGAGGAAGGCTGATCCTAAACAAATTCTGAACTATATTCAAAACGAGCATCCGCAAACCATAGCGCTGGTTCTTTCTTACCTTGAGCCTCAACAGTCATCACAAATTATATCTGAGCTTCAGGAAGACATTCAGGCTGATGTCGCGAGAAGAATAGCGCTGATGGATCGTACATCTCCAGAAATTATCAGCCAAGTAGAACATATTTTAAAGCAAAAGCTGTCAGTTGCAGACGACTATACTCAGACCGGCGGTATTGAAACAGTTGTTGATGTTCTAAATGGGGTTGATAGAACGACTGAAAAGACAATTCTTGAGCATTTGGATGCTCAAGATCCAGACCTTGCGGAAGAAATCAAAAAAAGGCTGTTTGCTTTTGAAGATATTATCGCTCTCGATGACCGAAGCATTCAGCGTTTGGTTCGTGAAGTTAATAATGAGGACTTGCTGTTATCACTAAAAACAGCCAGTGATGAACTTAAACAAGTTTTGTTTAAAAATATGTCAGAGCGGATGGCAGAAACGCTTAAGGAAGAAATGGAATTCATGGGGCCGGTGCAATTGCGGGAAGTTGAAGAAGCGAAAACCCGTATTGTAAATGTCATCAGAAAACTTGAAGATGCTGGTGAAATTGTCATTGCCCGGAGCGGCGGAGATGGTGTCATTGTCTAACGTGTTAAAATTGCCGATCTTTCTTCGAAGTAAAAGGCAGCTATCCTTAACAAAGGTAGATCATGATAAGTTTGAAAATGGGGAAAATGCCGGCAAGGCTGAAATGTTTGAATCAAATGATCATAGCCAAGTCAAAAAAATTGATTTAGAGGCGCAGAGAAAATATAAGCAAATGCAAGCCGCCTTTAAAGAAAAATGCGAGGCGGCTTATCAGGAACAGCGTCAGAAGGGTTATAATGATGGCTTACTCGAAGGGAAAAAAGAAGGGCAAGCATTATATAAAGAGAAAATAAATCAGGCCAATCAGTTGATTTCCGATGCAGAAGAAGCTTATGGCGAATATTTATCAAAAGCTGAACCGGAAATTATGCGAATCGCTTTACGAATAGCAGAATCGATTATTAATACGACTTTAGAAGAGGAGCCCGAGCGATGGATGCCGTTAATTAAAAAGGCGGTAGCAAAGGTTAAAGAGCAAAAATCAATAACAATTACGGTGCCTCCTGAACGGTTTAAGTTGGTATTGGATCATCAAAAAGAACTATCATCATTAGTTTGCGGTGCAAATCTGCAGGTTTTTGCTGATGAACAATTGGACAGCCATGAATGCCATATTGAAACACCGTTTGGAAAAATTGATGCGAGTATTGATTCTCAATTAAAGGTAATGAAGCAGACGCTTAGTGAAATGATGGAGGCAGAAAAGGATGAGAGCCATTCAGCTAATTGATAAAATCAGCACAATTGATACATACAAAAGGTTTGGGAAAATCACAAGGGCTGTTGGGCTGCTGCTTGAATCGAGGGGACCAATCGCGTCAATTGGCGATGTTTGCCGCATTCATTTAAAAAAAGAAAAGCAAATTGTCTTGGCGGAGGTTGTAGGATTTAAGGAAGAACACGTATTATTAATGCCTTATACTGATGCTGCCCATATATCACCAGGGAGTCTTGTTGAAACGACAGGTAAACCGCTAGAAATTAAAGTCAGCCATGATTTGATTGGAAGTGTTTGTGACAGCTTAGCTGTACCAATGGAAGGGTATTTAAAGCAAACGCCTATGCCGAGGATGCCAACATCTAATGAACCGCCGGATCCAATGACGCGCCCCAGAATCACAGAACCTATGGCAACGGGTATTCGTGCGATTGATGGTTTATTAACGGTCGGCAAAGGTCAGCGTATGGGGATATTTGCCGGCAGCGGTGTCGGAAAAAGCACGCTTCTCGGTATGATCGCCCGCCATACTTCTGCCGATTTAAATGTTATCGCGCTTATTGGTGAAAGGGGGAGAGAAGTCCGGGATTTTATTGAAAGAGATTTGGGTCCCGACGGTCTTGAAAGATCAATTGTAATTGTCGCAACATCCGATCAGCCGGCTCTTATGAGAATTAAAGGCGCCTTAACGGCGACATCGATTGCTGAGTATTTCAGATCCGAGGGGCAGAATGTCCTGCTTATGATGGATTCATTGACAAGGGTAGCTATGGCTCAGCGCGAAATTGGCCTGGCCGCAGGGGAGCCGCCGACAACAAAAGGTTATCCACCGTCTGTTTTTGCTATGCTTCCAAAATTGCTGGAAAGAACCGGAACGGATATGAACGGGTCCATATCAGCATTTTATACAGTATTGGTTGATGGCGGCGACTTTGATGAGCCGATATCTGATGCTGCCCGCGGGATTCTGGATGGCCATATCATTCTTGATAGGGAATTGGCTCAAAAAGGCCAATATCCTGCTATTAACATATTGCAAAGCATCAGCCGTGTGATGAATGATATTGTATCTGATGAGCATTTAGGCGCGGCTCATCAATTTCGGGAACTTTTAGCCGAATATGTTGAATCAGAAGATCTCATCAATATTGGCGCCTATAAACCTGGATCTTCAAAGGAAATTGACGAAGCCATCCGGCTTCACCCTATTATCCAGTCTTACTTAAAGCAGCCGCGAAACGAAAGTCAAAGTCTTGCAGAGGCCGTAAACCAGCTTATTGAACAATTTGGAAGGAGGACAGGATAAGGTGCCGTATAAGTTTTCTTTGCAAAGAGTATTAAATATTTCCGAAAATGAAAAGAAACAGCTTGAGTCAGAATACCAATTGATTTATGAAGGCTTTGAAAAACTGGCTAATAAATTGTTATCACTGATGAAAAAGAAAGAAGAGGTTCAAACCCGACTGCAGCAATCACTGCAAACTATGGTCACTGTCGATAGCATCAAATGGCAAATCGATTATGTTGAAAGCCTTGAAAGGCGTATTGAGGAGCAGCAGATTAAATATGAGAAAGCGAGGGGAAAGTTAGAGTTCTTTCAATCGTTAATCAAAGAAAAGATGATAGAAATAAAAAAATACGAGACATTAAAAGAGCAAAAGCGGATCAATGATTTAAAGGATGAAAAGAAACGGGAAATGAAATTGATGGACGAAACGGCATTGCTTCATTTCATCAATTAATAAGCGTCAAAGCAGGGTGAAAAATGGAAGAAACGAAACGCAAATCAAAAGTCTTAAAGGTTTTTCTTGTTGCTGGGTTCGTACTGCTATTGTTAACAGCTGCCATCATATTTTTAATGAAAGTTTCCGGATTTAGCTTTTCTGATATCCTGCCAAGTTCAAATGAGGGATCCGAAAATCAATTGACAGCTGAAATAGAATCTTTAAAAGAGACAGTAAAAAAACAAAAAAAGACCATTAAGGACTTAAACGATCAAAATAAAGAAAAGTCAGATAAAATCAATCAGCTGGAAAATGATTTAGAACAGCAAAAAGCGGAAGAGAAGAATCAGGCAACCGACGCGAAAAAACAGAAAAAGCAACAAAGGGCTAACATGATACAACAAACTTATAAAAATATGGATCCTGAAAAAGCCGCCGCTATTTTTGCAGAAATGAAGAACCCAAGGGCTGCCTTATATATAAATATGCTGGATGACAAGACCAAAGCGGCTGTTTTAGAGAACTTGCCTGCCAAAAAAGCAGCAAGCATTACGCCGTTATTAAAGGCGCAGCAAAAGCCTGTTCAAAACAATAAAGGTGCTAACGGCGGCAATCTTGATAACAGCGAATCCTCTGCACCAAATGAAGGGGAGTAAGCATTAGGATGCTGTCCGTATCGAATTCATTGAACTTTAATTCAGAAAACAGCAATAAAAGATCTACTCATTCCAGCGAGTCTGGCGAAATAGTGTCTCCGTTTGCTGTCATAATAAGCCAAATGGCTGGGGAAAAATGCTCTGAACGGCAGCGTAACATGCCTGATATATCAACTGAATCGCAATATATTAACAAAAGCGGCGAAACGTTCAAAACATACTGTAAAAAGATTGCCGATTTAAAATTAAACTTTGAAAAAATTGATCAGAATGAATGGCCAACCCGACTCATTCAATATTTTGGAAAAGCACTCAGCAACTATAACCCATCCGGAATTCAAAATCAGAATAACAGCCAAAATAACCCACACCACGGGGGCGTTCAAGAAGGCGTTCGATCGAAACCGGATTTTTCTCGATATAAGAACATCGCTTATTTGGATAAGCATGCTGAACAGCAGCTTCGAAAAAGTGAGCCGCCTTTCTCGATTCAAAACGATTATGGCCAATCCGAAACAAATGATCAAGTTATTAATCAAATAAACCAATTGATAAACCAATTATTTACTGACTATAGCGAAGATAAACAACCGAATCAATTGGAAAGCAACGATAGGCGGAACTTCCTGGTCAATCATTTGAAGAATATGCTTCAAATCATGCCAGATCAAAAAATGGTCTTGAAAATAGAAGCGGAACTCAATCAATTATTGACTCATTTCGAGAAGCATATGAACGGGCAATCAAAATATCCAAATTCAGATGGTTTAAATTTTATTAAACAATTAGATGCCCTAGCGTCTGTAGAACAAGAACAAACGCTGACTGAGAAACGGCAACAAATAAGCGGGCAAAGGCCAAGTCCCCATCATAGGCCGGCGGTGAAACAATTGTTTGGCCGTTCGGTTCAAGCTAATGACAAAGCCCTATTATCTCTTATGCCGAAAGAACAAAATAAGCTTTTTAAAACCATTCATGTTAAAACAGAATCGGAACAGCCGAAACCGCTGCAGACAGAGAAGCCGCCTGTTTTATCCTTTCATACAGGACCGATGAATAAATGGCAGCAATTGATGATTCATGAAATCAATCAGCCGAAGACGGCAAACAATCAATCAATCGTTGAGCAAATAAGTCAATATTTATCAGCTAACCGTTTGTTGATCATCAAAAATGGCGGACACGAATTCTCAATAAAACTGTACCCGGATCATTTAGGAGAATTGAAGATATTGATTCATACAGAAAAGGGCAGTTTAACAGCGAAAATATTGGCCTCGACATCCGAAGCCAAACAGATGTTGCAGTCGCAGCTTCATCATTTAAAACAAAGCTTAATCGCCGCGGACATACCGATGCAAAAGGTAGAAATCGATCTTTCAACGATGGACAGCCGTCATGAATCCAGTTTCTCTGATGGCCAAAAAGATCAATCGGGCAAAGGGCAAGAGCGTCATTCCAAACGTCATGATAATCAAGATGAGAAAGGGATATCAAATGACGAGAAATTAAGCTTTTTTGAGCAGTTAGCTAAGGAGGTGTGACAGTTGAAAATTGCCGATGATTTATATTTGGAAAATAAACCAGATGAAAAGAAATTGACAAGTAACAGTAACTTGGGAAAGGATGATTTCCTTAAGCTGCTTATCACAGAATTGAAGAATCAAGACCCAATGCAGCCGATGGATAATAAAGATCTTATTTCGCAAATGGCAGCTTTTACATCTCTGGAACAAACACAAAATATGAGCGGGTCGATTGATAAGTTTGTAAATATGCAGTCTCAAAATCTTCTGGCCTCACAGGTTAATATGATAGGAAAGCATATCACGTGGAATAAGTCGTTCACAGATGCTGACAGCAGCCATGTTATTGACCAAATCATCAGTCTGGTCACAGGCATTGCTGTCAAAGACGGCAAGGTTAAATACGTATCTGATACAGGAGAAACGATAGACCCTGGTCAAATAATTTCGATTTCAGCAAAACAAAGGGCGATTCGTTTTTAATATATTTTTTTAAGGAGGAATAAACATGCTTCGATCAATGTATTCAGGGATCAGCGGTATGAAAAACTTTCAAACAAAATTAGATGTGATCGGCAACAACATTGCTAATGTCAGTACTTATGGATTTAAAAAAGCGAGAATAACCTTTAAAGATATGATCAGCCAGGAAACACAAGGCGCGAACGGTCCTCAAAACGATCGCGGCGGAACCAATGCCAAACAGATTGGCCTTGGGGTTGACGCTGCTTCTATAGACAACATACAAGGTCAAGGAAGTTTGCAAAATACCGGGAGAAAGCTTGATTTAGCGATATCAGGAGACGGCTTTTTTATTGTTAGAGACGGAAATCAAACCTATTATACACGGGCTGGAAATTTCTATCTTGATAGAGATGGCTATATCGTTAATGCTGACGGTATGAGATTGCTGGGCACAAACGGAGCCATACAAATTGATAAAAATGGGTTAAAAGATTTTTCGGTTGGAAAGTCTGGAGAAATTACAGGAGTAAATACAAATGGGCAAACAGTCTTTTTAGGTCAGATTCAACTCGCTAACTTTAATAATTCGGAAGGCCTTAAGAAAGCAGGAGGTACGCTGTTTGAAACGTCGCCTAATTCGGGAAATGCAATTTTGTCCATGCCTGGAGAAAACGGCGCCGGTGAAATTGCAGTAGGCGAGCTGGAAATGTCGAATGTTGATTTGTCAGAAGAATTCACATCGATGATTGAAGCTCAGCGCGGATTCCAATCGAATGCTAGAGTGATTACAACCTCAGATCAAATCCTTGAGGAACTTGTTAATTTGAAACGTTAAATTAAAGGAGGCTTGGCCAAGCATTTAGGCTTGGGTCTATATACCATGATTAAACTCACCCGTCTGAATGGCCGCACGTTTATATTAAATGTTTTATTAATAGAACAAATTGAGTCGCTGCCAGATACAACGATTACATTAACTAACGGCAAGAAAATCGTTGTGAAGGATTCGCTTGACGACGTTTCGAAAAAAGCGCGGGATTTTATACGTAAGATACCGCTTGTATCTTTAACTGCGGCCAGGGAGGGAATGTCTTCGTGTTCAGAAGCAAAGGAATAAAAATATTATTTGCCACTGTTTTTATTTTAATAGTAATCGGATTAGGCGTTTATATTTGGTTTTATTTTATCGATTCGAATAAGGGCGTTTCAGCCAAAGATAAAAAAGATGACATTAACTATATTGTTAATAAACTGACCTTTGAAACCGATGAAATGACAACCAACATGAAAGATAACCATTACTTGAAAGTCCAATTCAAAATTCAATTATCAAACAAAGAGGCAAAAGAAGAATTGACGGATAGGGCATTCCAAGTTAAGAATACTATCATTTATATTTTGTCCGGGTTAACACCCCGGGACTTGCAAGGACCTAAAGGCCTTAAGAACCTTGAAAATTCAATAAAATATAAGGTTAATCAATACCTTGAAAGCGGCCAAGTGACCCATGTTTATACAACAGAAAAAATCATTCAGTAATTGCATATCGCGTGTGGCGAGGGGGGCTGCAATTGTATAAGATGTTATCCGAATCTGAAATTGATAAGTTACTCTCATCCATTTCAACAGGCAGCAAATTAAAAAAGGAGGATCAGGCCAAAAAAATAAATGTTTATGATTTTAAAAAGGCGCTCCGATTTTCTAAAGATCAAGTCCAACGTCTATTTAAAATTCATGAAAACTATGCAAGGCTATTAACGTCTTATTTGTCTAACCATCTTCGTACGGATGTCCATATTAATGTTGCTTCTGTTGAACAGTTGCCTTATGAGGAGTTTGTGAGGTCAATCCCAAGTATGACGATCCTTAACATTTTTGAATCACCGCCTCTGAAAGGCAAAATGGCTGTTGAAGTCAATCCTAATGTAGCCTATGCAATGCTTGATAGACTATTGGGCGGATTAGGAGCCGGCATAAATAAGGCTGATAACTTGACCGAGATTGAAACAAAACTCATGAATAAATTATTTGATAAATGTCTGATATTGCTTAAAGAAGCATGGGCTGCTATCGATGATATCGAACCTAAGTTATTGGATTTAGAGACGAATCCGCATTTTATGCAGTTAGTTTCGCCTAACGAAACAGTCATTGTAATTTCCCTGGAAACGACAATAAGTGAAGTCAGCGGCATGATTAATATTTGCTTTCCGTATGTTCCCTTAGAGGAGATTTTGCAAAAATTGTCTGCGCAAGATGACTTGAATGAGAAAAAAGTCGAATATTCACAAGAAGATCGGAGGTCACTTGCGCACAGCATTAAAAAGTCGCTGTTACCGGTCGTTTCTGAATTGGGTCAGTCTGAAATGACTGTAAAGGAATTCCTAGATTTAAATGTTGGGGATGTTATTATGCTTAAACAAAAGGTGACAGACCCAAATATCATTAAAGTGGGCGGATATCCAAAATTTTACGGGCAGTTTGGTAAAAGAAGTCAACGTTTAGCTGTGCAAATTTTAAATACTTTTGATGAAGGAGATGAGAGTGATGAGTGAAGACGGGATGCTTTCCCAGAAAGAATTGGACGCTTTAATTGATCATACAAGCGATTATTCTGATGAAAATATAACATCCAAAAACAAGATTATTAATGAAATGGAACAAGAGGCACTCAGCGAAATACTCAATATGTCATTTGGCAGTGCCGCCGCAGCTTTATCAAACATATTAAACCAAAAAGTAGAGATAACGGCCCCGGCTGTTTCCATTGTTCAAAAAGACGATCTTGAAAAAGAATTCCCAGTGCCGTATGTTGCTGTTCTCGTGAACTATACTGAAGGTTTTCAAGGTTCCAATATTCTTATGGTAAAAACTCGCGATGCCTGTGTTATGGCAGATTTAATAAAGGGAGGTGATGGATCAAGTCCTCAGGAAGAAATTGGAGAGATGGAGTTAAATGCTTTTCAAAAAGTCATGAAGCAAATGATAAGCTCTTCAACAGCTTCGATGTCGACTCTATTTGATAGAAAGATAGAGACAGCGCCGCCAACAATTCTTAAAGATGATCCGCTGACATCTATTATTCCTGATGATGATGAGATGTTAAAAGTATCATTCCATATAACTGTCGGGCATTTAATAGATTCCAGCATGATGCAGCTTATCCCAATTGACTTTGGCCAGGAATTGGCTAATCGCTTTCTTAATAAGAAAGAAGAAGGCGATAGTGCAAAAGATATCCGAACGGAATCTTCATTGCCTGATGAAGAGGAAGATGTTAATCCCGGAGAGCAGCTTAAAACAAGAGAAAGTGATCCTGGGCCAGCGCAAACTGAGCAGGATCCATTAAAGTCTGATTTGTCTCATTTAAATGTGCAAGCCGTTGCATTGCCAGAGTTTGATGAAGAAACTCAGCAAGTTCCTAAAAAACAAAACCTTGAACTGCTGTTTGACATACCGCTTCAAGTCAGTGTCGAACTCGGTCAAACGAAGAAAACAATCAAGGAAGTTTTGGAACTGAGTCCAGGGGTAATTATTGAGTTGGACAAGTTAGCTGGCGAACCGGTAGATATATTAATTAATCACCGTCCCGTAGCCAAAGGTGAAGTCGTTGTTATAGATGAGAACTTTGGAGTCAGAATCACGGAGATCATCAATCAAAGAGATCGATTAAAAACAATTTAGCAGCTCAACTATCGGAAAATGTGATTTTGAGGTGATATGGGAAATCGTATTTTAATAGTTGATGATGCTAGAGTTTTAATGACTAATGTTGAAAAACGATTATTTGGTTTGGGGAAAAGATGGGGTCGTTCAAGAAGCAGTCGAAGGATATCATGAAATTTCGCCGAGTCATTGAAGATGAACATTACATACCTAAGATGGACAAGGTAAAAAGTTTGAAAAACCTGTAAAATCGGCCCCGGACCTATATCATTATGTGTTTGGCGGCGGGAAGTAAATGGAGTTTTTGGCGATTCGGGCTGGAGAAAAAATGATGCCGCAAAACCTTTCCAAGCTGATCGTTTAAATGAGGCCATTAAGCAAGTAGCAGGTTAACTGAATGTAAGAGGTGCAAAATTTGATGCGAATAAAGCTTTTAGCGTGTGTATTTTTAATCGTCTTGTGTTATGGACCGGGGATGATGGCTAAGGCTGAGACATCGGGAGACAGCCAAACGGTTGAAGAAGCCATTAAGCAAGGCGAGCATCATGGCAAAGCCGAAGTCGGGCAGGAAAATAATGTTGGAAGTAAACAACAACAAAACTTGCCGTCATCACGGTCAAATTTAATCGTCGTTTTCTTAAAGCTTCTAGGTGCCTTAGCGGTTGTTATTGCATTAATTTACTTTTTGTATAAAGTGCTTGGAAAACGAACGAAAGCTTTTCAAGAGTACGGTGCCATAAAAAATATCGGCGGTGTTTCGGTCGGGCCTAACCGGTCTGTTCAACTTGTCAGGGTCGGCAGTAAAATATTGGTGATCGGCGTCGGCGAGAATGTTCAATTGCTGAAAGAAGTCACCGATGAGCCAAAAGTTGAGGAACTGCTTAAAAAGGCTGATGAGCCGGATCCGATACAAGTCAACATGAAAAAAATGCTGAATTGGACGGTTGATAAAACGAAAAAAGACCATAACAAACAAGAGATGCAGAACGACTTTAATAGTGTATTAAAAAGGCAGTTGGAACCAATAAGAAAAGACTGGTCTAATCAGATAGACAAGGCAATTCGAGAGGAAAGAAACCATGAATAATAGCATAGCGGACATTTTATCTCATCAGCCGCAATACGTTGCAACATCCGTTCAGCTGCTGTTGTTAATAACGGTTTTGTCTTTGGCGCCGTCTATTTTAATTTTAATGACATCGTTTACTAGAATCGTGATTGTCCTGTCATTTGTCCGCACGTCATTATCAACCCAGCAGACACCGCCGAACCAAGTGTTAATCGGACTCGCATTGTTTTTAACAATGTTTATTATGGCTCCAGTGTTCTCCCAAGTCAATCACGATGCGCTAAAGCCTTATTTAAAAGGACAAATCTCGGAAAAGGAAGCTATGGCCAGGGCGGAAGATCCTTTTAAAGAATTCATGGCCAAACAGACAAGGAAAAAAGACTTAAACCTTTTTCTGGAATTCGGGCACTTGAGAGAGCCGAAAACAGTGAAAGATATTCCGATGACGGCTTTGGTTCCGGCATACACGATCAGCGAATTAAAAACAGCCTTTGAAATGGGATTCATGATTTTTATCCCGTTTTTAGTTATTGATATGGTTGTTGCCAGTGTACTGATGGCCATGGGGATGATGATGCTTCCGCCGGTCATTATTTCATTGCCGTTTAAAATACTGCTGTTTATTATGGTTGACGGCTGGTACCTTGTTGTTCAATCTTTGTTAATCGGTTATTCATAATATGGAAGGTGAGTCCTATGAGTTCGGAATTTATCATAACCCTTGCTGAAAGAGGTGTGATGACAATACTTCTTGTTGCTGGACCGTTGCTCGCTGTCGCTCTTATTGTCGGCTTAGTCGTCAGCATTATTCAAGCGACTACTCAAATTCAAGAGCAAACGTTGGCTTTCATCCCTAAAATTATTGCTGTATTGCTCGTTCTGATTTTATTCGGGCCTTGGATGTTATCAAAAATGCTGACATTTACTCAAAATATATTCGGCAATCTGAATCATTTTGTGGGTTGATATGAATCTATTTAATGCTTTGCCGATTTATCTTTTGGTTTTAGTGAGGCTTGCCAGCTTTTTTGTAACAATGCCAATCTTTTCTTACCGGACTATACCGGCGCGGGTTAAGGTCGGATTAGCAGCTTTGCTATCCTTAATCGCAACAACAACAATGTTGCATCACCCTCCGGAAGTGGCTATAGATACTTTCTATTTGCTGCTCATTATTAAAGAGTCGATTGTCGGATTAGCTATAGGATTTGTCGCTGGCCTATTAATCTATGCTGTGCAAATGGCAGGCTATTATATTGACGTACAAATGGGGCTCTCGATGGCCAATGCGATTAATCCGGAAAATGGTGTAACAACGCCGCTGACCGGGCAGTTTTTAAATGTTCTAGCCTTGCTGTTAATGTTAGCATTAGACGGCCATTTAATGCTTATTAATGGTATCTTGGATAGTTTTCGGATGATTAAAATTAATGAATTATCAGTTCCTTTGCTGCAAGGTTCAACAGCTCATTTTATTGTGAACGTTTTTTTAAAGATGGCAGGCATATCATTTCAAATGGCTATGCCGATTCTAGCGTGCCTTTTTCTAGTAGATGTGGCGTTGGGAATAGTAGCTAGAACTGTACCTCAGGTTAACGTGTTTGTCGTAGGCTTCCCATTAAAGATCATTGTTAGCTTTGCTCTTTTATTAATGATAATGCCAATGTTTTTTACGCTGTTTCATACGATTTTTGAATTAATGGAAGAAGCTGTTTCAATCTATATGCAATTATTAGGGAGTTCCTAGCATGACGTTACATAAACAAATTTTTAAACTGGATTTGCAATTTTTTTCAGGAGAAAAGACCGAGAAAGCGACCCCAAGAAAAAGGGAAGAAACACGCAAGAAAGGACAAACGGCGAAGAGTGCGGATTTAAATACGGCGATTAGTCTTTTAGCGATATTCTTATCTTTTATATTCTTGGCGGGAATCATCGGCAAAAAATTATTTGGGATGATGTTTATTATTTATAAAAAAGACTTGGCGATGGCGGTTACAGAAGAAAATATACATCAGCTCTTCACGCGTCTAGTCATTCAAACATGTTTTGCGGTTGCTCCTGTTTTTGCTGTAAGTTTAGTGATCGGTGTGGCCGGCAACTTATTTCAAACAAGGTTTATTTTTTCGCCCAGTGCTGTTCAATTTAAGTTGGAAAGAATAAATCCGCTTAAAGGTTTTAAAAGAATTTACTCGATAAAAGCACTCGTTGAATTAATAAAGTCATTATTGAAGATTTTCAGCATCGGTATGATCACTTTTTATGTGATATGGCTCAACGGAGAGAAGATTGTCTTATCCATAGAAAAACCGGTCACAGAAGGTCTCGTACTCGTCGGAAAAGTGACGTTGGAGATGGGGCTGGCGGCTTCGGTATTTCTTATATTTTTAGGTGCCCTTGATTATGCATATCAAAAATTCGATTTTGAAAAAAGCATCCGTATGTCGAAGCAAGATATTAAGGATGAATATAAAAAGACCGAAGGGGATCCCTTAATCAAATCAAAAATAAAAGAAAGACAACGGCAAATGGCAGCTAGGAGAATGATGCAGGAAGTGCCTAACGCCGATGTGATCATTACTAATCCGACGCACTTTGCCGTAGCGTTAAAATACACTGATGGAGAAATGTCTGCCCCTATGGTGATTGCTAAAGGCGCTGATTATCTTGCTTTTAAAATTCGGGAAATAGCGAAGGCTCATGATATTGTCATTGTCGAAAAGCGAAGTTTAGCAAGAGCCTTGTATCAACAATTAGATGCAGGCGACTTAGTCCCGGAACATTTTTTCAAGGCTGTTGCCGAGATTTTAGCATATGTTTACCGCCTTAAAGGCAAAGTTTGATTTATTCAAAAAGCCCTGCCGCGGAGCAAAAATCTATTTATGAGGAGGAATCAATGAAGGCTAAGGATTTAATTGTATTGTCTGGTGTCATTTTAATTGTTTTAATGCTGATCATACCTTTGCCGCCGTTTATTCTAAGCCTGCTTATCATTATAAATATATCTTTGGCTTTGATTGTCTTGCTTGTTTCCATGAATATGAATGAGCCGCTTCAATTTTCTATTTTTCCTTCGTTATTACTGTTATTGACCCTTTTTCGATTAGGGCTTAACGTTTCAACGACAAGGTCTATATTAGGAAATGCAGATGCGGGAAAGGTCATTGAAACATTTGGACAGTTCGTCATTGGCGGTAACCCGATTGTTGGCTTTGTGGTCTTCCTTATTCTCATTATTATTCAATTTATCGTTATCACTAAAGGATCAGAAAGGGTCTCAGAAGTTGCTGCTCGTTTTACATTGGATGCCATGCCGGGTAAGCAAATGAGCATTGACGCAGATTTGAATGCCGGTCTCATCAATGATCAGCAAGCGAGAAAGCGAAGAGCCAAGGTAGAACAAGAGGCGGATTTTTACGGGGCTATGGATGGTGCGAGTAAATTTGTTAAAGGCGACGCGATCGCAAGCATTATTATCGTCACTATCAATCTGATTGTCGGGATGATTATTGGCATGGTGCAAAAAGGCATGTCCATAGGCGATGCATCGCAAACATTTACGCTGTTAACGGTAGGAGACGGTCTTGTCAGCCAAATACCGGCTTTGCTCATTTCAACAGCTACAGGAATTGTTGTAACAAGAGCGGCATCTGAAGGCAATTTAAGTCAAGATGTCTCAAAACAACTGTTGCGATATCCGGCGATGTTATTAGTGGCTGGCGGCGTTATATTGCTGCTTGGGTTAACGCCGATTGGCTTAGTTGTCACATTGCCGATTGCTCTCCTTCTTTTTATCGGGGGTTATTTGCTTAGAAAAAACAGTATGCAAACCACTGAAGAACCTGCTCATGAGGAAGCTATCGACGAAGAACCATTTAAAAAACCGGAAAATGTTATTTCGCTTTTGCAAATGGATCCGATTGAATTTGAATTCGGCTATGGACTGATTCCCATTGCCGATTCTGATCAAGGCGGCGATTTAATGGATAGAATTGTTATGATCCGGCGGCAATTGGCGGTTGAACTGGGCATTGTCCTGCCGGTTGTTCGTATTAGAGACAATATTCAACTTGATCCCAATGCCTATCGAATAAAAATAAAAGGTTCAGAGGTAGCGAAGGGCGAGTTGCTTCTCGATCATTATTTGGCGATGAGTCCCGGTATTGAAGATGAAGCCGTTAAAGGCATTGAAACAACAGAAGCTGCGTTTGGTCTTCCGGCTCTATGGATCAGTGAAGATATGAAAGAAAATGCGGAACTTGCCGGTTATACGGTTGTCGATCCGTCTTCTGTTGTTTCTACCCATTTAGCAGAAGTTTTTAAGAAACACAGTTTTGAGTTATTAGGCAGGCAAGAAACGAAGCAGTTAATTGACCACTTAAAAGAATCATATCCAACGCTCGTAGAAGAAGTGACGCCGGAACCTTTAAATGTAGGAGAAATCCAGAAGGTGCTTGTTAATTTGTTGAAAGAAAAAATATCTATTAGAAATTTGCCTGTTATTTTTGAAACGCTTGCTGATGTCGGTCAATTAACGAAGGACACTGATTTGCTGACTGAATATGTCAGGCAAGCTTTGTCAAGGCAAATCACCCAGCAATTTGCCGGAGATGATCAATTTCTTAAAGTGATGACGTTAGATCCTAAATTGGAAAAGGAAATTGCCGATTCAATCCAAAAAACGGAACAGGGCAGTTTTTTAACATTAGATATAGAGGATACACAGCATATTGTTGAGCAAATATCAGCATTTGCTCAACAATGGGTTAACTATGATGAGAATCCTGTCATTCTTTGTTCTCCTGCTATTCGTATGTATGTAAGACAAATGATTGAACGGTATCATCCTGATGTTGCGGTGTTGTCATATAACGAGCTGGAACCTGATGTAGAGGTTCAAAGTATAGGGGCGGTTGGGGCAGCATGAAAATGAAAAAGAAAGAGTGGAAGTGTTTGCAAACTGTATTTAAGTGTAAAAAAACGTTTAGATGAACAAGGCATTTCTAAGAGACTTTATCGTTTAATGAATTGAATCAAGGGGGGATAACAAATGTCAGCGCCGGAGGAAGAAAAAAGATATTGGGAAAATTGGATAAATCATAGAGATGAAGAAGCGGTAAACGCCCTTATATGTATGTACATGCCCCTTGTTAATTATCATGTTCAACGTATCAGCGCTGGTATACCTAATAATATAAATAAGGATGATTTGAAAAGTTACGGTATGTCGGGATTGTATGATGCGCTTTATAAGTTTGATATCACACGCGACTTGAAGTTTGATACTTATGCTTCATTTCGAATCAGAGGAGCAATTATTGACGGTCTCAGAAAAGAAGATTGGATGCCAAGGGCGTTAAGAGAAAAAACAAAAAAATTGGATGCGATAACCGAGCAGCTTGAACAAAAATATATGAGACATGTAAGTTTAGAAGAAGTGGCTAAAGAGATGGGCATTTCTATCGAAGAGGCTTCGTCGATTGTTTACGAGAGTCTGTATTCCAACTTAGTTTCTATTGATGATGATTTAAAAAATAGTCAAAAGGAACAACCGGCATATATTATTGAAGATAAAGATTCAGTTTCTCCAGACGATCAATTGATCAATAAGGAAACTGAGGCTGAATTAGCCCAAAAAATTGTTGAGCTTAATCCAAAGGAACAGATTGTCATTAGTTTATTTTACTATGAAGAATTGACTTTAACTGAAATAGGGAAGGTGCTTGGACTGTCGACTTCAAGAATATCACAAATCCATTCGAAAGCGTTATTTAAGCTAAGAAAGTCTCTTTTAAATCCAATAGCATAGACAGGATGATAGAGGCAATCTTATAATGGCTGCATGGATAATGATGAGTTTGATAGGTTATCTTGCAACTGGGGGGAAAGGGTTAGAGAACTGCAAAATATGATCCAGAAACGCTGAAGCGGGAATTGCAAAGACGCTTCGCCATATATCGGTGGGGGCCAAGAAGAAAATCACAGATTAATAAAAGAACGGCAATGACTGCGGAACAGAACGCGCACATCAATCAGTGAAGCCAGAAGACAATTCTTCACCAGAATGCACCTTAAGAGCAAAAACTGCTTTAATAAGGAAGGTTTTTAACAAAAAGCCGGCCTTAAAAAGAATAATAAGAGGAACCGCATTCGGATAGCTTATTGCCTTGAGGGTATTGGGGATGTTTACGAAGAAACGCTCACATCCCAACTGCTTAAATTGAAAAAAAAGGGGTATAATGTTGATGATATTGCGAAAAAATTGAATAGAAGCAAGGGAGAAATAGACTTTCTTCTAAAGATAAACGCTTCAATGCGAATTTAAATAGGAACAACTTTTTCAACACCCCTTATAAAATGTTTATTATGATCTTGTCAATGGGTAAGCTTTATGATATATTTACCCATGGTGTCATTACTCACGTTCGTTAATTCAAGTATTGGTGCTGTCACAAAACAGTCGTACTTGAAAATGATACGAGCGGTGGAACAAACCAAACTAGGAGGAAAAACAAAATGGCAGTTATTTCAATGAAACAACTTTTGGAATCTGGTGTTCACTTCGGTCACCAAACACGCCGTTGGAACCCAAAAATGAAGCCTTATATCTTTACTGAAAGAAACGGTATTTATATTATCGACCTTCAAAAAACAGTAAAGAAAGTTGAAGAGGCTTTTAACTTTGTAAGAAATATCGTTGCTGACGGCGGTAAAATCTTATTCGTCGGTACGAAAAAACAAGCGCAAGAATCTGTGAAAAGCGAAGCGATCCGCTCAGGGATGTATTATGTTAACCAACGCTGGTTAGGCGGTACATTAACTAACTTCCAAACAATCAGAAAACGTGTCAACCGTTTGAAAGAAATTGAAAAAATGCGCGAAGACGGCACTTTCGACGTTCTTCCGAAAAAAGAAGTCGTTGGTCTTAACAAAGAGCTTGAAAGACTTGAAAAATTCTTGGGCGGCATTAAAGATATGGAAAGCCTTCCAGATGCATTGTTTGTTATTGACCCTCGCAAAGAACGTATCGCTATTGCTGAAGCGCGCAAATTAAATATTCCGATTATCGCTATCGTTGATACGAACTGTGATCCTGACGAAGTTGATGTTGTCATCCCTGGTAATGACGATGCTATCCGCGCGGTAAAACTTCTTACAAGTAAAATGGCTGATGCTGCGCTTGAAGCTAATCAAGGCGAAGAAGTAGCTGAAGCAGCTGCTGAAGAGAAAACTGCAGAAGTGCAAGAACAAGAAGCAGAAGAAGTTGCAGAATAATTTTGGTGAAAAATAGGGTGATAAGGGGTGATCAACCCTTATCACTTTTTTTACACTATCAGCATGGCATTTTGAATGCTTGTCAAGTTTAACCGATAGTTGTGCATCGGTTACTCGCTGATATAAGCTGAGTTATCTTGATAATATAAAACTATAGATTACATAATTTAAGGAGGAAGTAAATTGGCTATTAGCGCAAAACTTGTTAAAGAGCTACGTGAAAAAACAGGTGCAGGTATGATGGATTGCAAAAAAGCACTGACAGAAACTGATGGAGACATTGAAAAAGCCGTTGACCTTTTAAGAGAAAAAGGCATCGCCAAAGCAGCGAAAAAAGCTGACCGAGTTGCTGCTGAAGGTTTGGCTCAAATTAAAATTGACGGAAATAAAGCTGTTATCGTAGAAGTTAACTCAGAAACAGACTTTGTTGCAAAAAATGAGCAATTTATTAATCTGATTGACAGTATTGCTAAACACTTGTTAAGTACAACTCCAGCGACTGTTGAAGAAGCCCTTGAACAAAAATTAGATGGTACGGATGCAACAGTCAGCGAATATATTAATGAAGCCATTGCTAAAATCGGAGAAAAAATTTCATTGCGCCGTTTTACCATTCTTGAAAAAGCTGATAACGAAACATTCGGCGCTTACCTTCATATGGGCGGCCGCATCGGCGTATTGACACAGCTTGAAGGCGATAACGAAGCTGCTGCAAAAGATGTTGCTATGCATATCGCCGCTGTCAACCCTAGATATATTTCTCAAGACCAAGTGCCGGAATCTGAAGTTGCGCATGAAAAAGAAGTGCTTAAGCAACAAGCCCTAAATGAAGGCAAACCTGAAAAGATTGTTGAAAAAATGGTGGAAGGCCGCTTGAACAAATTCTTCCAAGAAATTTGCCTTGTTGAACAGCCTTTTGTCAAAGATCCTGATATGACAGTGAAAAAGTATTTAGGTGATAAAGGCTTAACGATCAAGAACTTCGTTCGTTATGAAGTCGGCGAAGGCATGGAAAAGCGCGAAGATAATTTCGCTGAAGAAGTTAAAGCGCAAATGAAAAAATAATGGAAACTTGCTGATTGGCAATCCTGAAAAGGCGCGAAAAGGGAAGCGGACGTTTAGAGAAGCCCCTTGATCGCTTTGCCGAGGGGAAATCGGAGATGCGCCGCTGAATAGCGCCGGCCCAGGATCGCTCTAGCGGCACTTATATTGTCTGCCTTATCTTAGACAACCCATTGAACCGATTTCTCGGTTGTCGGGATATGCTTTTGACAGTATAAAGAAAACCTGCCGATCGGCAAGCCTTTTAAAAAGGCGGCGATTAGGCTGGTTGTGCATATGCTATCAATTTGATCTTAGCATCTATGCCAAATCTTCTTCCAAGTAGCTAAGATATAATTGCTGATAGTACAAATAAAGGGACACCAAAAAGTGTCCCTCTTTTAAGATATACATGAGAGGGCGAAGATGAGCATGTCACAAAAAGCAAAATATAAGCGAGTGGTTCTAAAGCTCAGCGGTGAGGCGTTGGCCGGAAAGGCGGGCTTTGGCATTGATCCAAAAATCATTCATTCCATTTCAGAACAAATCAAAGAAATCGTTGAATTGAATGTTGAAGTTGCCGTTGTTGTAGGCGCAGGAAACATTTGGAGAGGAAAAACAGGAAGCGAAATGGGAATGGATCGTGCGACAGCCGATTACATGGGTATGTTGGCTACTGTGATGAACGCACTTGCCATTCAAGACAGCTTAGAAAATATAGGTGTAGATTCCCGTGTTCAAACGTCAATTGAAATGCGTCAAGTTGCCGAACCATATATTCGCCGAAGAGCGATTCGCCATCTTGAGAAAAAACGCGTCGTTATTTTCGCTGCCGGAACAGGCAATCCGTATTTCTCTACAGATACAACTGCAGCCTTGAGAGCTGCCGAAATTGAAGCGGAAGTTATCCTTATGGCAAAAAATAATGTCGACGGTGTTTACAGTGCGGATCCAAAGATTGATGCAAACGCTACAAAATATCAAGAGATCTCCTATTTGGATGTATTGAATGAAGGTTTAGCAGTGATGGATTCTACAGCTTCATCACTATGCATGGATAATAACATTCCGCTTATTGTTTTTTCTTTCACAGAAAAAGGAAACATCAAACGCGTAGTGCTTGGTGAACAAATTGGAACAATTGTAAGGGGGAAATGAAAATGACAACCGAAGTAATCAATGATACAAAAGCCAGGATGGAAAAAGCCATCGCGTCTCTAAAAAAAGAGCTCGCTACGATTCGTGCGGGAAGGGCAAATCCTTCGCTTTTAGACAAAGTTCAAGTTGACTATTACGGTGCGCCGACGCCTCTTAATCAGTTGGCCAATATTACGACGCCGGAAGCTCGTCTGCTTGTAGTCAGCCCCTATGATAAATCGGCAATAGCTGATATTGAAAAGGCTATTTTAAAGTCTGACTTAGGCATTACACCAACGAATGACGGTGAGGTCATCCGCATTACTATTCCAGCCCTAACGGAAGAACGCCGTCAAGAACTTGTTAAGGTAGTTAAGAAAGTTGCTGAAGATGCAAAGGTAGCAGTTAGAAATATTCGCCGTGATGCTAATGATCAGCTTAAGAAGCTTGAAAAAGACGGTGAAATGACCGAAGACGAATTGCATCGTACAACAGATGAAGTGCAAAAACTCACTGACCAGTATATTTCCAACATTGACAGCATTGTCTCTAATAAAGAAAAAGAAATCATGGAAGTTTAGCGCGTTTCAATGTAAAATAAGTGAAGATACCCTCTTATTTAGGGGGTTTTTTTGTTAAGTCTAATAGGGGTTGTTCGATTTGAACGCCACTAATAATGGAGGAAACAAAATGTTCGAAAAATTTTCCTTTAAAGGCGCTAAACAAAAAAATAAGCGGGATAACGATTTAAATAAGGATACAGCCAAAAGCGAACTTCACATTCCAAGACATATCGCAATCATTATGGATGGCAACGGCAGATGGGCAAAAGAACGTGGATTGCCGAGAGTTGCCGGTCACCGCGAAGGCATGAAGGTTGTCAAAAAAATTGTCAGGGAAGCGAGCCGCCTTGGTGTAGAAGTTTTGACCATGTACGCTTTTTCTACAGAAAATTGGAAACGCCCCAAGGATGAAGTCGAATTTCTTTTAAAGCTTCCTGAACAATTTTTAACGACGTACTTAAAGGAATTAATAGATAATAATGTGCAAGTTCGGATTATGGGAGATACGAAGCAGCTTCCTCCTCATACATTAAGAGCTGTCAATATTGCCAAAGAACGCACGAAAGACAACGATGGCATGATTCTTAATTTTGCCCTGAATTATGGGAGCCGCTATGAAATGACAATGGCTTTAAAAAATATTTCTGAAGATATTTTGGCAGGCCATTTAAATGTTAACGATATAACTGAGGATGTCATTTCAAATTATTTATTAACCAGTGCATTGCCTGATCCTGATTTGCTGATAAGAACGAGCGGCGAAATTCGCTTAAGCAATTTCATGCTATGGCAGCTCGCTTATACAGAATTGTGGTTTACCAATGTTTATTGGCCCGACTTCAATGAAGAACATTTACACGAAGCGATTGCTCATTTTAGCAGACGTACACGCCGTTATGGAGGGGTTTAAAGGAGGATAAAATGAAACAAAGAATTTTGACGGCAATTGGGTTTGGTGCGCTCTATATCATTTTTATATTAATTGGCTCATTCCCATTTGCTTTATTTATCGCGTTAATTGCCGCAATAGCATTCATGGAGCTTTGTGCCATGAAGAAGATATCTCCGTCATCCGTGCCTGCAATCATCGGAGCGCTGTTCGTTGTCATGTTTGTTTTGCAGGCAAGCCTATTTGAATTCGTTAAGTATTTGCCGCTGATTAGACTATCAGCTATTTTTATCATTATTATGCTGATTTATATGGTATTTTCCAAAAATAGATTCAGCTTCGATCAGGCGGCACATATTTTCTTAGCAGCTTTTTATATCGGATTCTCCTTTTACCTTTTCGTTCAACTTCGCTACAGCGGTTTAGCTGAAGTATTCTTCGTGCAGATTTTAATTTGGTGTACAGACAGCGGCGCATATTTTGTCGGAAGAAAACTGGGCAAAAGGAAACTTTCGCCGCATATAAGCCCAAATAAATCAGTTGAAGGCGCGATAGGCGGGGTCGTTATAGCAGCGATAGCAGCGATTATCATTGAGTTGATCGTTCCCGGTTCGCTCTTTCCATCATGGGGAATACTATTGGGTATAAGTGTGGTCATTTCCGTTTTTGGTCAGCTCGGCGATTTGGTGGAATCCGCGATAAAACGATATTACGGTGTAAAAGATTCGGGAAATATTTTACCAGGTCACGGAGGCCTGCTGGATCGTTTTGACAGTTTAATTTTTATCCTGCCAATTTTATTTATTTTTAATGTGATTGGTTAATGAAAGGTGTACTAAAAAATGAAGAACATTACTCTTCTTGGTGCGACCGGTTCAATCGGCACTCAAACACTGGAAGTTGTAAAACAACATCCTGACCGTTTTAATATTGCAGCAATCTCTTTTGGACAAAATATCGAACGCGGTATAGACATTATTAAAGCATTTAAACCGGAGCTTGTTGCGGTAAAAAATGAACAAGTCAAAGATGAGCTTCTTCATGCCTTATCTCTACATAATATTCGTGTTGTATCGGGGTTAGAAGGATTAATTGAGGCAGCCACTTATCCGAACGCTGATATTTTAGTAAACGCTGTGATGGGAAGCGTTGGTTTAAAACCGACGCTGGCTGCGATTCATTCCGGAAAAGATATTGCGATTGCTAATAAAGAAACTTTAGTAACTGCCGGACATTTTGTTATGGAGAAAGCTAACGAAAAAGGTGTCCGTCTTCTTCCGGTTGACAGTGAACATTCTGCAATTTTTCAATCTCTTGAAGGCCATCGCTGCGAAGATGTGTCAAGGTTGATTTTAACAGCATCGGGAGGCAGTTTTCGGGATCGTACACGAGAAGAATTAAAGGATGTGTCCGTTCAGGATGCTTTGAACCATCCAAACTGGTCAATGGGTGCAAAGATAACCATTGATTCCGCTACTTTAATGAACAAAGGCTTAGAAGTTATTGAAGCTCATTGGCTGTTTAATATGCCTTATGAAAAGATTGATGTGGTAATCCATAAAGAGAGCATTGTTCATTCACTTGTTGAATATTATGATAAGAGCGTCATTGCCCAGCTGGGAAATCCGGATATGAAAGGGCCGATTCAATATGCCTTGTCATATCCTGAAAGACTTGAACTTAAAGATGTAAAAAGGTTAAACTTATGGGAAGCAGGTACCCTTCATTTTCAAAAAGTGGACATGAACCGGTTTAGAAGCTTGGCATTAGCTTACGAAGCCGGACGAACCGGGGGATCATTGCCTACCGTACTTAACGCAGCCAATGAAGCGGCTGTCGAGCACTTTTTAAAAGGCAGAATTGCCTTCCTTGATATCGAGTCACTTGTAGAATCAGCGCTTGAAGCACATAAAGTCATTAAGAACCCTGATCTTGAAACGATAGAAGAAATTGACAGCCAAACTCGCCGCTTCATCAATGATAAAGCTGCTGACATTTAACCTAGCGTATATGTTCAAGAAGGATGACAATATTTGAACATCCTCTTTCAAAAAACAAGTGAATGAACAAAAGAGGTGGTTACAAAGTGGAAACATTTATTACAGTCGTCATTATTTTTGGACTGCTTATATCTTTTCATGAACTTGGACACTTACTCTTAGCCAAAAGAGCTGGTATATTGTGCCGGGAATTTGCTATAGGATTCGGTCCGAAATTATTTTCATTTAAAAAGAAAGAAACGGTCTATACACTTCGTCTCTTGCCGATCGGCGGTTTCGTCAGAATGGCCGGAGAAGATCCCGAGCTTATTGAAATTAAGCCAGGACACCGCGTCGGGCTGATATTTAATTCACATGGTCTTGTTTCAAAGATTATTATTAATCATCTTGAAAAATATCCTAATGCAAAAATAGTCACGGTTGAAGAGGCTGATATAGAAAAAGATTTATTTATTAAAGGTTACGAACAAGAAGATGGAGAATTAATAACCTATGATTTGGACAGAGAAGCCGACTATGTCGTTGACGAACAAGCTTATCAAATTGCGCCGCTTGATCGGCAATTCGGTTCAAAGTCAATATTAGACCGGTTTTTGACAATTTTTGCTGGTCCATTTATGAACTTTTTGCTGGCGATTATCATTTTCATCATTTTCTTTATGATACAAGGTGTTCCCTCCGATGCGCCTAAGCTGGGTCAAATAGTCAAAGGTGATCCCGCTGCTGCTGCCGGCTTGCATCAAGGAGACCGTGTCTTAAAGATAGACGGCCATTCAGTTCATTCATGGAAAGATGTTCAGACTTATGTGAGTGACCACCCGAAAGAATCATTAACATTTACGATTCAGCGCAACAGCCAAATTAAGCAAGTTGCTGTCATGACCAATGAGCGAAAAGTTGAAAAAGACGGCAAGGAAGGTTATATCGGCGTTTATGGACCAACGAAAAAATCCTTCCTGGGCGCTGTCACGAACAGTTTTCAGCAGACATTCTTCTTCATTAAACAAGAGCTCATTGCTTTAAAAATGCTTGTTACAGGAGCTTTAGGCATTAATCAGCTGTCAGGGCCTGTTGGCATTTATCAAATGACAGGCCAGTTTGTCAAACATGGTTTTCTAATGATACTTAGCTGGACGGCTCTATTAAGTGTCAACCTGGGCATTATTAATCTATTGCCGCTTCCGGCTCTTGACGGCGGCCGTCTTCTCTTTATTATCGCTGAGGCATTAAGGGGCAAGCCGATCGATCCAAAACGGGAATCATTGGTTCATTTTATTGGCTTTGCTTTATTGATGTTATTGATGATTGTCGTTACATGGAATGATATCCAAAAGATTTTTCTGTAAATGATCAAGAGTGAGGACAATTGATTTGTCCTCCTGTTGTAGATTTTGAAAGATTATCATTGTGCAATGGGGGTGTTCTTTGGATGAAACAAAGTCAAATGTTAATTCCTACATTAAAGGAAACGCCTGCCGATGCCGAAATTGCCAGCCACCGGCTTTTGCTTCGTGCAGGGTTTATTCGTCAGAATGCTTCAGGTATTTACTCTTACTTGCCATTAGGTTTAAGAGTGCTGCAAAAGATAGAAAAGATTATTAGAGAAGAAATGAACCGTACCGGTGCTCAAGAACTGTTAATGCCGGCAATTCAGCCAGCTGAACTTTGGCATGAAACAGGCCGATGGGATGTTTATGGACCTGAGCTAATGCGCTTGAAGGACAGGCATAACCGTGATTTTGCTCTTGGCGCTACCCATGAAGAATTGATTACAAGCAATGTCCGCGATGAATTAAATTCTTACAAAAAATTGCCGATGACATTATATCAAATTCAAACTAAATACCGTGATGAAAAGCGGCCAAGATTCGGATTGTTAAGAGGCCGGGAATTTATCATGAAAGATGCCTATTCTTTTCATGCTGATCAAGAGGATTTGGACAAGCAATACCAGATCATGTACGATGCATATACAAAAGTTTTTGAAAGATGCGGTCTCGAATTTCGCGCAGTTATTGCCGATTCCGGAGCTATGGGCGGTAAAGATACACATGAATTCCAAGCCTTAGCCTCTGTCGGCGAAGATCTCATTGCTTATTCCGACTCGTCAGATTATGCAGCTAACATTGAAATGGCTGAAGTAATAACTGCCGATGAACGTCCGAATGTTGACATGCTTCCTTTAACTGAAGGCAAAGATAACGGGCAGCGCACCGGTCTAAAATATGTATGCTTTAAAGCAAACGAGAAACTGGTTGTCGTCTATGTTCGCGAAGATGATGAGATTAATGATGTAAAAGTTAAAAATGTTTTAGAAGCTGATATGATTGAAGTATTAAGCGATCAAGAGAGAGCAGAAACAGGGTTTGATCCATTCCAATCGGATTCTGAAACCATTATTCTGGCTGACAATGGGGTCAAAAACGTCGTTAACGGGACGTTACATGTTGAAGAAACAAACAAGGATTATATTAATGTTAATCCAGAACGCGATCTAGGCGTCAGCGTTTACCACGATTTGAGATTTATTAAAGAAGGTGATCCATCTCCTGATGGGAAGGGGCGCATTAAATTCGCCCGCGGCATTGAGGTTGGACAAATCTTCAAGCTGGGAACGAAGTACAGTGAATCTATGAACGCTGTTTTCTTAGACGAAAACGGCAGATCTCGACCATTAATCATGGGTTGTTACGGCATTGGTGTTTCGAGAACACTATCAGCTGTCGCTGAACAATGCCATGATGAAAACGGCTTAATTTGGCCTGTATCCGTTGCGCCGTTTGAGCTGCATATTATTGCAGTCAATGCAAAAAATGAAGAACAAATGACGCTGGCCGATCGATTGTATGAAAAGTACAGCGCACGTTACGAAGTGCTGCTTGATGACCGTAAAGAACGTGCAGGCGTTAAATTTGCTGAATCGGATCTTATCGGCTGCCCTTTACGCATTACAGTCGGAAAAAAAGCAACAGATGGTGTTGTTGAACTTAAAGTCAGAAAAACCGGTGAAGTGATCGAATGTTCGGTTGATGAGTTAGATCACGTGATATCCGCTCATCTAAATGATTAAAAAGAAATATGGTGCTCCTTTTACGGAGTGCCATTTTCTTTGAAAATTTTGTTATGGATGAGTACAGCTGATAGATGTATACTTTAGAAAGATAGTGATGAGAGGAGAAATAACCCGTGGTTGAAGGCAAATCAAGACAAGAACGGTTCATGCTTCTTCTCGAACAAATAGAGACACCTGATGAGTTGCTTGAAAAATATATGGCTAATGGCACAATTGAAAGGTTAACTGTACACCAGAAAGAGCGCCGTTGGCATTTTACTTTTTTGTTCGATCACTGCCTGCCCTTGCATGTTTATCAATGGCTGGAAAAACAATTGATACATCATTTTCAACATATTGCTCAAGTATCATTTTCAATCAAAAGCCGGCATGCGGATGATGATATTCACTACATTATTGAATATTGGGAAAAGCTCATTGAAAAGGTTGAAGGCATATCCGAAGCTTTTAAAAACTTCTTGAAAAATCATAAGCCGGTTATTGAAAATCGTTCAATCATAATGTCGGTGAAAAATAATGCGGAAGCAATGATTGTAAAAAGAAAACTAGCTTCAAGTCTCAAAGAATACCTTTCAGATTTTGGGCTGCCGTGCGTTGATTTAGAGGTCCGTGTTGAAGAGCCTGAACAAGCCTATGAGCAATTTAAAAAGCAGCGTGATGAAGAAGATAAATTAAAAGTTATTGCGGCAATGGAAGAACAGGAAAAACTGAAAAAGCAAAAACAGGAAAAGTCACAAGAAGCACCGCAAGAAGGGCCGTTATTAATCGGTTATCAAATTAAGGACGAGCCTGTTACATTGAAAGAAATTGAAGATGAAGAACGGCGCATTGCTGTTCAGGGTTACGTGTTTGATGTTGATATAAGGGAACTAAGAAGCGGCCGGACGCTGCTTTTATTCAAAATAACAGATTATACAAGTTCTATTTTAGTGAAATATTTTTCAAGAGATAAAGAAGACGCGCAAAAAATCACTGCCCTTAAAAAAGGAATATGGGTTAAGGTTCGCGGCGGTGTTCAAAACGACACATTTGTCAGAGATTTAGTAATGATTGCCAACGATATTGAAGAAATCCAGCCAAAAAGAAGGCAAGATCAAGCACCAGAAGGCGAAAAGCGTGTAGAATTGCATGCTCATACCGCTATGAGCCAAATGGATGCCGTCGCTTCGGCTGAGTCGCTCGTCGCTCGGGCAGGTGAATGGGGACATAAGGCGATCGCTATTACTGATCACGGTGTTGTCCAATCATTTCCTGAAGCATATGCCGCCGGGAAAAAACATGGCGTGAAAGTGCTGTATGGATTGGAAGCGAATCTGGTAGATGATGGTGTGCCGATTGCTTACAATGAAAGTCATCGGCTTCTGAACGACGATACTTATGTTGTCTTCGATGTTGAGACGACAGGTCTTTCAGCGGTTTACCATAAAATTATCGAATTGGCAGCTGTAAAGGTAAGAAGAGGAGAAATCATTGATCGGTTTGAAAGGTTTGCTAACCCGCATGAATCTCTGTCGCAAACAATTATTGAACTAACCAGCATTACGGATGACATGCTTCAAGATGCGCCGGAAATTGAAGAGGTGCTAAAGGATTTTTATGAATTTATTGGTGATTCTATTCTTGTTGCGCATAATGCAAGCTTCGATATGGGATTTATGAATGCCAATTATGAACGGATCGGCTATGAGAAATTAACAAATCCGGTTATCGATACCCTAGAGCTTGGCCGGTTTTTATATCCTGATATGAAAAACCACCGGCTTAATACATTGTGTAAAGCTTTTAATATTGATTTAACCCAGCATCACCGTGCGATTTATGATGCAGAAGCGACAGGTTACTTACTTTGGAAAATGATCAGCGATGCTCAAGAGAAAGGCATTACCCATCATGATCAGCTTAATGATAATATGGGGCAAGGCAACTTCGAGAGGGTAAGGCCGAGTCATGTGATTATACTTGCAAAAAACCAGACAGGCTTGAAAAATCTTTATAAGCTTGTATCGCTTTCGCATGTTCAGTACTTCTACCGTGTGCCAAGAATACCGAGGTCGCAGCTGGAAAAGCATCGGGAAGGGCTGTTGATTGGTTCGGGCTGCGATAAGGGCGAAGTGTTTGAAGCGATGATGCAAAAGTCAGCAGATGAAGCAGAAGATGCCGCTAAATTTTATGATTACATCGAAATTCAGCCGCTGGCTAATTATGCTCATCTTATTGAAAAAGAACTGGTCAACGACGAGTTGGCTTTAAAACAAATCGTCGGCAATCTCGTTAAACTCGGCGAAAAGCTGAATAAGCCGGTCGTCGCGACAGGGAATGTTCACTACATTGATCCCCATGAACATTTGTACCGCAAAATATTAATAGCTTCGCAAGCCGGCAATCCTTTAAACAGGCAAACACAGCCGCAAGTTCATTTCCGGTCGACTGATGAAATGCTGGCGTGTTTTAGTTTCTTAGGTGAAGAAAAGGCAAAAGAAGTGGTCGTTGCAAATCCTAATCATATTGCGGATCAGATTGATGATATAGCCCCTGTACCTGATGAATTATATACGCCGAAAATTGAAGGCGCCGATGATGAAGTTAGGAATATGAGTTATCGGAAAGCCCGTTCTATCTACGGCGACGAGCTTCCCGAGATTGTTGAAAAGCGCTTGGAAAAAGAACTGAAGAGCATCATAGGCCACGGCTTTGCCGTCATTTACCTTATTTCTCACAAGCTTGTTAAAAAGTCACTTGTAGATGGCTATCTTGTTGGATCCAGAGGTTCTGTAGGGTCTTCATTTGTGGCGACGATGATGGATATTACCGAGGTTAATCCGCTGCCGCCTCATTATGTATGTCCTAAATGTCATCATGTTGAATTTTTTACAGACGGATCGGTTGCCTGCGGTTTTGACTTGCCTGACAAAGCTTGTCCAGAGTGCGGGGCTGATTATAAAAAGGACGGTCATGACATTCCATTTGAAACATTCTTAGGCTTTAAAGGTGATAAAGTACCGGATATTGACTTGAACTTTTCAGGTGAATATCAGCCAACCGCCCATGCCTATACCAAAGAATTATTCGGTGAAGATTATGTTTACCGAGCTGGAACAATAGGCACAGTCGCAGATAAAACAGCGTATGGATTCGTGAAAGGGTATGAAGGCGACCATAACCTTCACTTCCGCGGCGCAGAAATTGACCGGCTGGCATCGGGATGTACAGGTGTCAAACGAACAACTGGACAACATCCGGGCGGTATTATTGTTATTCCTGATTATATGGATGTTCATGATTTTACGCCTATTCAGTACCCAGCGGATGATAAAACCTCTGAATGGCGGACGACTCATTTTGATTTCCATTCTATCCATGACAATGTTTTGAAGTTAGATATTCTGGGTCACGATGATCCGACCGTTATTCGTATGCTGCAAGATTTAAGCGGAATTGATCCGAAAACGATTCCTACTGATGATCCCGAAGTGATGAAAATCTTCAGTTCAACAGAGTCTCTTGGTGTAACAGAAGAGCAAATCCGCTGCAAAACGGGTACGCTGGGCATTCCTGAGTTTGGTACGCGATTTGTCAGACAAATGCTTGAGGATACGAAGCCGACAACATTTGCCGAACTTGTCCAAATTTCCGGATTGTCGCACGGAACGGATGTATGGTTAGGAAACGCTCAAGAACTGATAAATAATGGGACGTGTGTGTTAAAAGACGTGATTGGCTGTCGGGATGATATTATGGTTTATTTAATGCATAAAGGTTTGGAACCGTCTCTTGCCTTTAGGATTATGGAATCTGTAAGGAAAGGCAAAGGCCTTACTGATGAATGGATCGAAGAAATGAAAAAGCATCATGTTCCTGACTGGTATATTGATTCTTGCTTAAAGATTAAGTACATGTTCCCGAAAGCCCATGCCACAGCGTATGTGCTCATGGCAGTAAGAATTGCCCATTTCAAAGTTCATCATCCAATATTATTTTACGCAACTTATTTCTCGGTAAGGGCTGATGATTTCGATATAGATGTGATGCGTCGGGGTTCTAACGCTATAAGAGCAAAAATGGATGAAATTGAAGGCAAAGGATTAGATGCTTCTCCAAAAGAAAAGAACTTGTTAGTTGTTTTAGAACTGGCTCTGGAAATGTGTGAACGAGGATTCAGTTTTCAATCAGTCGATCTGTACCGGTCAAAAGCGACTGAGTTTGTCGTCGATGGAGATTCGCTTATTCCTCCGTTTAATGCTTTGCAAGGTGTAGGAACCAACGCGGCCATTAATATTGTTAAAGCAAGAGAAGAGGGTGAATTTCTATCCAAAGAAGATTTGCAAAAACGTGCGAAGCTCTCAAGGACAGTTATCGAATATCTTGATCAACACGGCTGTTTAGAAGGGATGCCGGAGGCTAATCAACTTTCGCTATTCTAAAGTGATGCGTCATAGCCAAACTAAATAAAGCTGAACGGTAAAATTTCAGCCGCGTTCAACAAATTCTAAAATGTTGCCTTACACAATAGGGTATGATATATTAAATTTGGAGATACTAGTGAATAGGTCGTTACCAAAGAGTGGGGATTTTCCCACTCTTTCGTTTTTCGTGAAAGGAGGCTTTTTATGGCCAGTAAAGTTGCAGAATTAACCAAAGAACTTGTTGAACCGATACTCAGCGACCTTGATCTAGAGCTTGTCGATGTTGAGTATGTAAAGGAAGGTAAGAACTGGTTTCTTCGTGTATTTATTGATTCGCCTGAAGGCGTGGATTTGGACACATGCACAGCTGTCAGTGAAAGGTTAAGTGAAACTTTAGATGAGAAAGATCCGATTAAGGAGCCTTATTATCTTGAAGTATCATCTCCAGGGGCCGAAAGACCTTTAAAAAATTTAAAAGATTATAAGCAGGCTGTGAATAAAAATGTCCGCATCACAACCTACGAACCCATTAATGGCGAAAAAGCGTTTGAGGGAGAGCTTACTGAAGTAAGCGATAATCAAATAGTGCTTGCGATCAAGAAAAAAAACAAAGTTGAAACGGTAGAAATACCATTTGAAAAGGTTGCAAGCGCACGTCTTGCAATTATTTTTTAAGGTGTTCAAAACTAAGGGGACGCCCCCCTTTTTTTGAAGCCGTTTTTAGTTAAGTTTTCTATATAAGAAGGGGAGATAAAATAAAATGGCTAGTGACCTTTTAGATGCTATTTCGGCACTGGAGAAAGATAAAGGAATTAGTAAAGAGGTCTTGATAGACGCTTTAGAAGCTGCGTTAATTTCAGCATATAAAAGAAATTTTAATCAAGCACAGAATGTGCGTGTCGACATTAATGAAGCATCGGGAAGCATTAAAGTACTTGCCCGTAAAGACGTCGTTGATGAAGTTGTCGATCCCCGCTTACAAATCTCCTTGGAGCAGGCAAAGGAGATTAATTCGCAGTATGATATAGGCGATATTGTTGAAATAGAAGTAACGCCTAAGAACTTTGGCCGCATTGCTGCGCAAACGGCTAAGCAAGTCGTTACCCAGCGTGTGCGCGAAGCTGAACGGGGCGTTATCTATTCAGAATTCATTGATCGCGAAGATGATATCATGACAGGTATTGTACAGCGAATTGATCATCGGTTTATTTACGTTGATTTGGGACGAGTTGAGGCTCTCCTTCCAGCATCTGAACAAATGCCGAATGAACAATATCACCCGCATGATCGTATTAAAGTATATATTACAAAGGTTGAAAATACGACGAAGGGACCGTCAGTGATGGTGTCACGGACCCATCCCGGCCTGCTCAAAAGACTTTTTGAGCTTGAGGTTCCGGAAATTTATGACGGGACTGTTGAAATTAAATCAATTGCCCGGGAAGCCGGCGACCGTTCAAAGATAGCTGTTTACGCTGAAGATCCGGAAGTCGATCCTGTTGGTTCATGCGTCGGTCAAAAAGGTTCGCGCGTTCAAGCGATTGTAACCGAGCTGAAAGGTGAAAAAATCGATATTGTCCGCTGGTCCAGCGACCCTGTTGAATATGTGGCAAATGCACTAAGCCCGTCTAAGGTTGTTAAAGTCCTTGTTGATGAAGAGGAGAAGGCAACAACTGTTGTTGTTCCTGATTACCAACTGTCGCTTGCCATCGGCAAGAAAGGTCAAAATGCAAGGCTGGCAGCCAAATTAACAGGTTGGAAAATTGATATTAAAAGCGAGTCTGAAGCAGGAGACCTTCTGCTTGGCCAAGAAGATGAAAATACTTTCGATGAAATAGAACCGCAAGAACAAGCGGATTTTAATGAAGAACTAACAGAAGAGCGCAAGGTTGAAACAGAAAGCGAAACATTTGAAGAATTAAAAGAGCTTGAAGAAAATAATGAATAGGGTAGGTGTATGCGCATGAAGAAACGCAAGATTCCAATGCGTAAGTGTATCGCTTGTCAAAATTCAGAAGAAAAAAAGGCTCTTTTCCGAATTGTTCGCTCTCCTGAAGGGGAGGTTTCATTAGATCTTACCGGTAAAAAGAACGGCAGAGGCGCTTATTTATCAAAAAATAAAGCATGTATAGAAAAAGCCCGCGATAAAAACTTATTGTCTCGTCACCTGCAAGTAGATGTTAATGATCAAGTTTTTGAAGAAATGCTTGCTTATTTAGAGGAGCATCCATCTGAGAATGGCTAATCAAAAATGGGCATCCTTTCTGGGGTTGGCAAACCGGGCAAGAAAAGTCGTTTCGGGAGAAGAGACTGTTTTACGGGTTGTACGTCAGAATAAAGCAGCGGTTGTCATCCTGTCCGCTGATGCATCAGAACGTACAAGGAAGACTATCACCGATAAATGCCGCTACTATAACGTACCGCTTCGCACTGTCGAAGACCGCCGGCAGCTTGGTCAAGCGATCGGCCAACCGGCACGGGTCATTGTGGCGGTCACGGATAAAGGCTTTGGTGATAAATTGATCGCTTTAATAGATCAATCACTACGGGGGTGAACGTATTGAGTAAAATGCGTGTCTATGAATTCGCTAAACAAAATAAATTGACAAGTAAAGAAGTCATTTCAAAATTAAAAGATTTAGGATACACAGTATCAAGTCATATGGCGGTTATTGATAATGATCAAGTCAATAAATTAAACAATAGCTACAATCGAAAGAAAGACAATCGAGAGTCCAAATCACCACAAAAGCAAAATAAAGAAAATCATTCAAACCAAAACAGCCATACTAATAAAGCGAAAAGCTTTAAATCAAATAACAGCAAACCAAAGGTAGCAGATGAAGGGGTACACGTGAAAGAAGATACAAGAAACAAACATAAGAATGTTAAAAATGACGACAAAAGCACTCGGGACAACCAAAAGAAAAACTCAAACTTTAAGCCTAAGAAAAAATCAAGAAATAAAAATGCTCATTCAGGCCATAAAAACAATCAACATAAAAATCCGCCGCAGCAGCGAAAAGAAAAGAAATTGCCTGAAAAAATTACTTTTACAGGTTCTTTAACAGTTGCAGAACTTGCCGATAAACTTGGCAGGGAATCTACAGAAATTATTAAAAAGCTGATGGCTTTAGGCGTTATGGCTACGAGAAACCAAGACCTTGACAAAGACACCATCGAGCTTATTGCGGATGATTACGGCGTTCAAGCTGAAGAAGAAATTGTTTTCGATGAAACATCATTCGAAGATTACGATATTGAAATTGATGAAGAAACAGCAGTTACAAGACCGCCTGTTGTTACAATCATGGGCCACGTCGACCATGGGAAAACGACGTTGCTAGATTCCATTCGCCATACAAAGGTTACAGCAGGAGAAGCGGGCGGAATTACTCAGCATATCGGAGCATACCAAATTGATCATAATGGCAAGAAGATTACTTTCTTGGATACGCCAGGTCACGCTGCCTTTACAACAATGCGGGCGCGCGGCGCTCAAATTACGGATATTACGGTTTTGGTTGTTGCTGCCGATGACGGTGTGATGCCGCAAACGGTAGAAGCCATTAATCATGCCAAAGCTGCCAATGTTCCTATCATTGTTGCTGTCAATAAGATGGACAAAGAAGGTGCAAACCCTGATCGGGTCATGCAAGAATTGACAGAACATGAACTTGTTCCGGAAGATTGGGGCGGAGATACGATCTTTGTTAAACTTTCAGCTATCAAAGGCGAGGGCATTGACGAGCTCCTTGAAATGATTCTCCTTGTTGCTGAAATGGGCGAGTACAAAGCAAACCCTGATAAAAAAGCTCGGGGAACTGTCATTGAAGCGCAACTTGATAAAGGCCGCGGGTCTGTCGCAACATTGCTTGTTCAAAACGGAACGCTTCACGTCGGCGATCCTATCGTCGTCGGCAATACTTTTGGCCGTGTCAGAGCAATGGTTAATGATTTGGGACGCCGCGTGAAATCGGCATCTCCTTCAACGCCTGTTGAAATAACCGGTTTAAATGATGTGCCAAATGCCGGCGATCAATTTAAGGTGTTTGAAGATGAGAAGAAAGCCCGTCAAGTCGGAGAAGCCAGGGCTGAAAGGCAGCTTGCAGCTGAACGAAACGAATCATCCAAAGTTAGCTTGGATGATCTATTCCAACAAATTCAACAAGGCAATATGAAAGAAATCAATGTGATCATTAAAGCGGATGTCCAAGGCTCTGTTGAAGCTGTTGCAGGCTCGCTTCGCAAAATTGATGTAGAAGGTGTTAAAGTTAACATTATTCATACCGGTGTCGGAGCTATTGCTGAATCTGATGTTATCCTGGCATCAGCCTCTAATGCTATTATTATCGGTTTTAATGTTCGTCCAGACAGTCATGCTAAGAAAACTGCAGAGGCTGAAAAAGTTGAAATCCGGCTATACCGGGTCATCTATGATGCCATCGATGAAATGGAAGCTGCAATGAAAGGCATGCTGGATCCTGAATACAAAGAATCCGTTATCGGCCACGTAGAAGTGCGTACGACATTTAAAGTATCAAAAGTAGGAACAATCGCCGGCTGTTATGTAACTGACGGTAAAATCTCCCGAGATGCAGGGATTCGCTTAATTAGAGACGGCGTTGTCATTTATGAAGGACATGTAGATACGCTTAAACGCTTTAAAGACGATGCTAAGGAAGTCACTGCTGGATATGAATGCGGCGTAACTCTAGAAAACTTCAATGACATCAAAGAAGGCGACGAAATGGAAGCCTTTATCATGGAAGAAGTTAAGCGGTGATCATCGGTGTTGTAAGATGTGAATGCTTTATATATCATGCACATTCACTGAAAGACAAACGTGCTGTTATTAAAAGCATTCTAACAAAAGCAAAGCAGCGCTTTAATGTATCTGCCAGCGAGATCGGCTATCAAGACGTTTGGCAGCGGACCGAGCTGGCTTTTGCAGCCGTATCACATTCAAAAGTGTTTGTCGAGCGTGAATTGCAGCGTTCACTGTCTCTTATTGATCAACATGATGGAATAGAAAGAACAGATACTGTTTTTGAGTGGTTGTAAAGTGAGGTGGCACCATGTCAAATGTACGTGCATATCGAGTTGCTGAGCAAATTAAAAAAGAGCTGAGCGACATTGTTAATAATCAATTAAAAGATCCGCGCATCGGTTTTGTAACGATAACCGGTGTGGATGTTACCGGCGATTTGCAGCAAGCGACGGTATATATTACTGTTCTGGGTGATGACGAGAAAAAAGCTGAAACACTTGACGGCCTTCTCAAAGCGAAGGGATTTATTCGATCCGAAATTGGAAAAAGGATTCGCTTGAGAAAAACGCCTGATATTAACTTTAAGTTTGATCATTCGATTGAATATGGTAATCGTATCAACCGCCTATTACATGATTTAAACAATGATAATGATTAACAATGTAACTAGGATAGGCATGTTTTTGTCTATCCTTTTCATTTTCTAAGGTTATTTTAACTATGAATTTGATATTGAAATATAGAAGATTAAGCTTTTCGGCCTTTTTTATATTTATTGAAAGGAGCACGACCGTTGACTGATTACCATGGTATTCTTCCGCTTTATAAACCAAAAGGAATGACATCTCATGATTGTGTATTTAAACTGCGCAAATTGCTGAATACAAAAAAAATCGGTCATACCGGTACGTTAGATCCGGAAGTTGATGGTGTCCTGCCAATGTGTATTGGACGGGCAACGAAAATAAGTGAATATTTAACAGCCTATCCCAAAAGCTACGATGGTGTGATTAGTCTTGGAACAGCAACCACGACAGAGGATCAAACGGGAGATATTATTGAACAAAAAAATGTTGCCGAACCAATCCCGCGGAAAAAAGTTGAAGATGTTTTCAAACAGTTTACAGGCCATATTGAACAGCAGCCGCCTATGTATTCTGCTGTTAAAGTTAAAGGGAAAAAACTTTATGAATATGCGAGGGAAGGCATTGAAGTAGAACGTCCGGTCAGAAGCGTCACGATCTACCAATTGCAGATGACAGATAATGAAAAAGACTATTTTGAGAAAGAGATTCCTTTTTTTGTTGATTGCAGTAAGGGGACTTACGTCAGAACATTAGCGGTTGATATCGGCAGGTCACTCGGTTATCCGGCGCATCTTGCCAAATTGACCAGAACGCGCTCAGGTCCTTTTCATTTAAAAGAATGCTATACTTTTGATAGGATAGAAAAAGCGGCAGAAGAAAATAACGTGCAAAGCATTTTAACGAGCATTGGCAAAGGTTTAGCATTCATGGCGTCTTGGGTTGTTGATGATAAAACGGCGGATCTTGTAGCAAACGGGGCTGTATTGCCCAAAACTAAAGACTTTCAAAATGATGTCTTTGCCGTTTATAATAGATTTGGCGATTGTTTAGCCATTTATAAACAGCATCCTAAAAAGAAGCAGTATATCAAACCAGTAAAAGTACTTATATAATAGTTGTCTTTTTGATCGCGTTGTGATTTATTTTTTTAGCTAATAACTAATAGAAGGTGGCATCTATGGAAAAGATATTTTTAACGCATCCACCTGAGATTGGAAATAAGGATGCCAAAGAAAAGGTCATAGCCTTAGGCTATTTTGACGGCGTACATATCGGTCATCAAAAAGTGATAAAAACAGCTGTTAACTACGCAAGAGAAAAAGGGCTTGAAGCGGCTGTCATGACTTTCCACCCGCATCCGTCTGTTGTTTTAAAGCAATTAAAGAAAAGGGATAATTATTTAACTCCGCCGGAGGCTAAAGCTGAACTTATTCAAGAGCTTGGCGCCGACTTATTATATCTGGTTAAATTTGATGAGGCATTCAGCCGGCTGTCTCCACAAAGCTTCATTGATGAATACATTATTAAACTTCATGCCAAACATATTGTTGCTGGTTTTGATTTTACTTATGGACGGATGGCCCAAGGCACGATGAATAATCTCGATGAGTATTCCCGAAAGATGTTCACTTACACGGTTGTTCCGAAAGTAGAGTGCCTTGGCGAAAAAGTCAGTACAACAAAAATCAGATCGCTTATATCGGAAGGGAAAGTTGATGATGCCGTCAGCTGCTTAGGAAGGCATTATCAAATCTCGGGCACGGTTGTTCACGGTGATAAAAGAGGCAGAACAATTGGATTTCCAACAGCCAATGTCAAATGCGATGAACCATACGTCTACCCCGCAAAAGGCGTTTATGCCGTTCAGTGCCAATTGAAAAACGGCTGGTACAATGGCGTTTGCAACGTTGGCCAGCGCCCAACATTCTATGACAATGAACAGCCGATTACCGTCGAAGTTTTTTTGCTTGATTTTGATGGCGATATTTATGATGAGGATATTAAAATTGTCTGGCATAAAAAACTGCGTGATGAAAAGAAATTTTCAGGTATTGATGCGTTAGTCGCTCAAATTGAAAAAGACAAACAGCAAACGATTGAATATTTTTCGCAGCTCGCGGATAAAACAACTTGAATTTTATATTAAAAACATGTATGCTTATTTTTGTACGTAAAACCGCAGCTTGGCAACACGAGATTTCACCGGCGGTTCGCTGGGCTGGCGGGGATTTGAATAGGGAGGTGAAAAGGATGGCTTTAACTAAAGAACGTAAGAATGAATTAATTAACGAATACAAAACTCATGAAGGCGACACTGGTTCTCCAGAAGTGCAAGTTGCTATCCTAACAGAACAAATCAACACGTTAAACGATCACTTACGTACACACAAGAAAGATCACCACTCACGCCGTGGTCTGCTTAAGATGGTCGGTAAGCGTAGAAATCTTCTTACTTACTTGCGTAATAAGGATGTTACGCGTTACCGCGAGCTTATTAATAAGCTTGGATTACGTCGATAATATGAGTCAAAAAGCGGGGAAGCACCCGCTTTTTTGTTAGCCATAAATGATCAGAATTTTTATAGATCATGATTTGGTCACGACATACGTGTTCATCTTGTTTGAACATCCTCAAGCAGTAATTTAATGAGAGGGGTACCTATAATCATGGAAGAAACAAAGCAAGTGTTTACCATGGATTGGGCTGGGCGACCGTTAACCCTTGAAGTCGGCCAATTGGCCAAGCAAGCTAACGGTTCAGTTTTAGTCCGCTATGGTGATACGGTAGTATTATCAACTGTGACTGCATCAAAAGATGCTAAAGATTTGCCTTTTTTCCCGTTAACGGTTAACTACGAAGAAAGGCTTTATGCCGTTGGCAAGATACCCGGCGGATTTATCAAAAGAGAAGGACGCCCAAGCGAGAAAGCGATTCTTGCCAGCCGATTAATAGACCGGCCGATTCGTCCGTTATTTGAAGAAGGATTTAGAAACGAAGTGCAAATTGTCAGCATGGTTATGAGCGTTGACCAGGATTGTTCTTCAGAAATGGCGGCTATGTTTGGTTCATCTTTGGCTCTTTGTATTTCAGATATTCCATTTGAAGGACCGATTGCCGGCGTCATCGTTGGCCGCGTAGATGGAGAATTTGTCATTAACCCAACGGTTGAGCAAGCTGAAAAAAGTGATATTCACTTAACTGTCGCCGGAACAAAAGACGCCATTAATATGGTTGAAGCCGGTGCGGATGAAGTACCGGAAGAAGTGATGCTCGATGCGATTCTATTCGGGCATGAAGAAATCAAAAAGCTTGTTGCTTTTCAAGAAAAAATTGCTGATGAAATCGGCAAAGAAAAAATGGAAGTTGTTCTTTTCAAACCTGAAGAAGAACTTGAGGCGCGTATTCGCGATATGGTTGGCTCACGCATGAAAGAAGCCATTTTTACGAAAGACAAGCAAGCGCGCGAAGAAGCTATTGAAGCTGTCAAGCAAACCGTTGTGGAAGTCTTTGAGGAGAATGAGGAAGAGGCGGAAAAAGTCCCGCTCGTTCAAGAAGTTTTACATAAAATTGTAAAAGAAGAAGTCAGACGCATGATTGTCGTTGATCAAATTCGCCCCGACGGCAGAAAGATTAACGAGATCAGACCGCTGTCCTCAAGCGTTGGTTTGCTTCCGAGAACACATGGTTCCGGCCTTTTCACACGCGGACAAACCCAAGCTTTAAGCATTTGTACGCTGGGTGCGCTCGGTGATGTTCAAATTCTCGATGGATTGGACATTGAAGAATCAAAACGATTTATGCATCATTATAATTTTCCTCCATTCAGTGTCGGTGAAGCACGCCCAATGAGAGCCCCGGGACGCCGGGAAATTGGCCACGGAGCCTTAGGCGAACGCGCTCTTGAACCTGTTATACCATCTGAAAAAGACTTTCCTTATACGATTCGCTTAGTTTCAGAGGTTTTAGAATCAAATGGTTCAACATCGCAAGCAAGCATTTGTGCCAGTACATTGGCCATGATGGATGCAGGTGTTCCGATTAAATCACCTGTTGCCGGTATTGCGATGGGGCTTGTCAAACACGAAGATGATGTTGTCGTCTTAACTGATATTCAAGGTATGGAAGATGCATTGGGAGATATGGACTTTAAAGTAGCCGGCACTGAGAGAGGTGTGACAGCGCTGCAAATGGATATTAAGATTTCGGGAATTAACCGTGAAATCTTAGAGACTGCGCTTCAGCAGGCTCGTGAAGGGCGTATGACCATTCTTAAACATATGCTTTCTACAATAAACGTCCCAAGACAGGAACTTTCACCGTTTGCGCCAAAGATTTTAACCATGGCGATTGATCCTGAGAAAATTAGAGATGTCATTGGCCCAAGCGGCAAAGTCATTAATAAAATCATTGAGGAAACAAACGTCAAAATTGATATTGAACAAGACGGCACGATCTTTATTGCTTCAACAGATCCAATTATGAATGAGAAAGCGAAGGAGATTATTGAAGATATCGTTCGTGAAGTTAAAGTTGGCGACATTTATCTAGGTAAAGTAAAACGCATCGAAAAGTTTGGCGCTTTCGTTGGGTTATTTGGCCAAAAGGACGGTCTTGTTCATATTTCCGAGCTTGATGAAAAACGTGTGAATAAGGTAGAAGATGTTGTGAATATTGGTGATGAAGTTTTGGTTAAAGTCATTGATATTGATAAGCAAGGAAGAGTTAAATTATCAAGAAAACAAGCGATCAAAGATCAAAATAGCGAAAAAGAAGAAAAAGCGAAAGACTAAGAACAGAAGCAGGTCAAAAACTGACCCGCTTCTTTTTATGTCTTTAACAGCCTTTGAAGTTTTGCGCTGCCTCTTTAGCATCAACTGTTAAACTTAAGTTCTACCTTCCTTAGTACAATGCATAAGTTGTACAAGGGGGGAGGGCTTGTCATGCAAAAGCAAAAATGGCATTTTATCGTTTTTGTTTGTTTATTAATGTTAACATTTGGCACGATCATGGAAAATCCGTATATGAACGCTTTTTTAACGCCTAAGTCAACTCCGGCTGCAGTGCCTGCTGTATCGGCAGGAAATCATCAAGATTCACTCTTAAAGAAAATTGAAGTATTTTCAAAGAAACATGAAATTAAACCTATTGATGCAGTCAATGATAGAGTTTGGAAGGCGACGCCCGGCTATAACGGATTAGCTGTCGATATTAATGCCAGTTATCAAAAAATGAAAGCGAAGCATAAATTTAATGAGAATGATATTGTTTATAAGGAGGTCCCTCCAACGAAAAGCTTGAGCGATTTGCCGCCTTCACCTATATATCGGGGCAATCCCAAGAAGCCGATGGTGGCCTTGCTTATCAATGTGGCTTGGGGGAACGAATATATACCGCAAATCTTAAAGGTGCTTAATAAGTATAATATAAAAGCAACATTTTTTCTTGATGGCAGCTGGGTAAAAAAATACCCTGATTTGGCAATGATGATAAGTGAACAAGGTCATGAAATCGGCAATCACGCATACAGTCATCCAGATTTAAAACAGCGATCTGAGCAAGAAACATTTAATGAATTAAAGAAAACAAATGATGTCATTGAAGCCACGTTAGATGTTAAGCCAAAATGGTTTGCGCCTCCAAGCGGCAGCTTTACACAGCAAACGGTCAATGTTGCCCATAAATTAGGGATGAAAACAATTCTATGGACAGTAGATACAGTTGATTGGAAAAAACCGCAAACGATGGAAATGGTAAGGCGCGTCGTTCCTAGAACCACAGCTGGGACGATGATATTAATGCACCCGACAAAACCTGTTGCCGAAGGGCTAGAACAAATCATTAACGGCATTCAAGAAAAAGGATATAAGTTTGGCACTGTATCTCAATTAATGAGCGAAAAACGTATCGACCCATTAAAATGATCGCCGCTTTCTTGGAAAACTTCAATTATCGGCGGGAAAGAGTGACACAATAATGACAATCAATCACTGCGACACCTGTATGACAGGTGATATAACGGATATAGCGGCAGCTTTTCCCGGACTCTTTTGGCCTTCCTCTTAAATTGTCGTTACAATAATTAAATGTTATAGTATTCCATAGTCGGAGATTTGAGAATGGAGGAGACATCTTTGATTACAAAGCACACCGCTTCAAATGGCGTACGTATCATCTTAGAGAAAATACCATCTGTACGTTCTGCGACGATCGGTATTTGGGTTGGTACAGGCTCGCGCCATGAAACAGAGAAAAATAATGGGATCTCACACTTTATTGAGCACATGCTCTTTAAAGGCACGGCAACTAGGAATGCTCGGGAAATTGCCGAAGCTTTTGATCAGATCGGCGGTCAAGTAAACGCCTTTACTTCAAAAGAATACACTTGTTTTTATGCTAAAGTGTTAGATGAACACGCCGAGTATGCAGTCAATGTATTAAGCGATATGCTATTTCATTCAATATTTGACCAAACAGAGTTGGAAAAGGAAAAGCAAGTCGTCTATGAAGAAATTAAAATGTATGAAGATACTCCGGATGACCTCGTTCATGACTTATTGAGCGAAGCGAGTTTTGGGAGCCATCCGCTCGGCTACCCTATCCTTGGGAAAGAGGGTACTCTCGAAACTTTTCAGCCCGATGATTTGCGATCTTATATGAATGATCACTACCGGCCGGAAAATATCGTGGTTTCTATTGCCGGAAATGTTGATGAATCATTGATTGAAACTGTCGATCATATTTTTTCAAGTTACCATGTGAACGGCTGCAAACCTAATTTTGACGTTCCGGAATATCACTATGAGAAACTGGCGCGCAAAAAAGATACCGAACAAGCCCATCTGTGCATTGGATTTAAGGGCCTGTCTATCGGAGATGAGCAGCTGTATCCGCTAATGGTTATGAATAATGTATTAGGCGGGAGCATGAGCAGCCGGCTTTTTCAAGAGGTCAGAGAGGAAAGAGGATTGGCCTATTCTGTTTTTTCTTACCATACGTCCTACAAAGACAGCGGTATGCTAACGATTTATAGCGGAACGGGCGCCGATCAGGTTGAAAAGTTATCAAGCACGATTTTACATGTTTTAGATGACCTTGTTGAAAATGGTCTAACAGAAAAAGAATTAAAGAATAGCAAAGAACAAATAAAAGGCAATATGATGCTAAGCCTTGAAAGTACAAGCAGCAGGATGAGCCGGAACGGAAAAAATGAGCTTCTTCTTGGCCGGCATCGTTCTTTAGATGAAATGATAAAAAAAATTAATGAAGTGACTTTAAGCGATATCCATCAATTGACAAAAGTCTTGTTTACCCAAGACTTTTCATGCTCAGTCATTAGCCCAAAAGGAGAAATTCCAAAACCGCTGAAGCGCTCAACCATTTAACATTTGACCCAATGAATATCATCATACTTTAAACTCGCCGATCGGCGGGTTTCTTTATTATTTTCACCATACTAGCCTTACCGTCATAAGATAACCTAGGAATTGGGCGAAAGCCCCTCAATCATTTATATCAAACGGAGGGGAGTATGTGCTTGAAATGTTAACTGGAAAGCATCTTGTAATCTTGGGCGGAGATGCAAGGCAACTGGAAGTTATTAAGAAATTAAATGAACTTGACGCCCAACTTTCATTAGTAGGCTTTGATCAATTGGATCAGCATTTAACGGGCACGTCAAAAGTTGATTTAGATGAGATTGACTTTTCGCGTGTTGACAGCATTATATTACCAAGTTCCGGAGCTAATGAAGACGGTGTTGTTGAAACTATTTTTTCAAATAAAACGATTAAAGTATCGAAGGATTGGTTAGCTAAAACTCCGGATCATTGTACAATTTACAGCGGGATCAGCACACCTTTTTTGGATGCTTTAATTAAAGAATGCAATAAAGAACTCATTAAATTATTTGAACGTGATGATGTTGCCATTTATAATTCCGTGCCGACTGTTGAAGGCGCCGTTATGATCGTTATCCAAAATACTGACATTACTATCCATAAATCCAATGTCGTAGTATTGGGATTAGGGCGAACGGGAATGTCTGTTGCCCGAACATTCGATGCATTAGGGGCTTATGTAAAAGTGGGCGCACGAAGACCCGAACATATTGCAAGAATCACTGAAATGGGCTTAAAACCATTTTATATGAAAGATATAGAAAAGCATATTAAAGATGTTGATATTATCATTAACACCGTCCCTGCCAAAGTGTTGAGCAGCAAAGTTTTATCTCATGTTCCCGTAAATGCGCTGATTGTTGATTTAGCTTCAAAACCAGGCGGCACAGATTTTCGATATGCTGAGAAAAGGGGTATTAAAGCATTGCTGACGCCTGGTCTGCCGGGCATGGTTGCACCTAAATCAGCCGGAAGAATCATTGCCAATGTTTTATCAGAATTATTATTAGATAAATTTTCTGGGGAGGATGAGTAGCCGATGGATCTTAACGGCAAGCATATCGGACTAGGCATTACGGGTTCACACTGTACGTATGATCAAGTTGTCCCTCATATTCAATCATTGCTTGATGCAGGTGCGAAAGTTACAGCCTTCGTTACTTATACGGTTAAAAATACAGCGACTCGTTTCGGAGACGGAAAAGATTGGGTTAATAAAGTTGAAGAAATAACCGGAAATAAAGTTGTAGATTCCATTGTTGAAGCAGAACCCTTCGGACCAAAAACCCCTCTCGATTGTATGGTGATTGCGCCATTGACGGGGAATTCTATCAGCAAATTCGCGAACGCCATGACTGACAGCCCTGTATTAATGGCGGCCAAAGCAACATTAAGAAACCGCCGTCCAGTCGTTTTAGGCATTTCAACAAACGACGGCTTAGGTCTCAACGGCACTAATATTGCAAGGCTGCTTTCCTCGAAACACATTTACTTTATTCCATTTGGCCAAGATGATCCCGAAGGAAAACCAACGTCGCTTGTCTCGCATATGCCGCTCATGAAAGAAACTGTCGAAGCAGCATTAGATGGAAAACAATGCCAACCCATACTTATTGAGAAATTCCGACATTAACCCATTCATCTTCCTAAAAAAACATAGTATGATAAAATAGTAAGCAAAAGTTTAAGAAGGGGAAATTTCTTTGGTTTCTCCTTCTTTTAAAATTTAACACTAAATGCATTTTAGAAATTTAGATTAAAGTACACAGATGAGATTAGGAGGAACCGTAAATTGAATAATGATCAAGGTTTTCATGTAGCTGTTGTCGGAGCGACAGGCGCTGTAGGACAACAAATGCTAACTATGTTAAAGGATACGGCGCTGCCTATTAGAGAACTCACATGCCTTGCCTCGAAAAGGTCAGCGGGACAAACTATTGCATTTAAAGGGGAAACAATTGTCATTAAAGAAGCCCTGCCAGAAGCATTTGAAGGCGTAGATATTGCCTTGTTCAGCGCCGGCGGTTCAGTTTCAAAAGCACTTGCCCCCGAAGCTGCCAGAAGAGGTGCGATTGTCATTGACAATACAAGTGCATTTCGCATGGACGAAAATGTGCCATTAGTCGTGCCGGAAGTTAATGAGCAGGCTCTATTTGACCACCAAGGCATTATCGCTAATCCAAACTGCTCAACGATCCAAATGGTTGCAGCGCTAGAGCCGATTCGAAAGCATTTTGGTTTGAAACGCATCATTGTATCAACGTATCAAGCCGTTTCCGGGGCGGGAGCTGTTGCTGTGGAAGAGCTTCGTCATCAGTCGCAGCAATTGCTGAACGATGAAGCTGTTAAACCTGAGATTTTACCTGTTAAAAGCGATGAGAAACATTATCAAATTGCTTTTAATGCGATTCCGCAAATTGATAAATTCCAAGATAATGATTATACTTTTGAAGAAATGAAAATGATTAACGAAACAAAAAAAATCATGGATGATTCTAATATTCATGTGGCTGCGACATGTGTTCGTTTGCCAATCGTCACTGGTCATGCGGAATCTGTATATATTGAGATAGACAGCGATGATGTGTCATCAGATGATTTGAGAAACATATTATCAGAGGCTCCTGGAGTCACCTTGCAAGACGATCCGGGAAATCAAATTTATCCAATGCCTACAGATTCAGTAGGGAAGAAAGATGTGTTTGTAGGACGCATTCGCCGTGATCCTGATGTCAAAAATGGTTTCCACCTATGGATTGTCTCTGATAATTTGTTAAAAGGTGCAGCGTGGAATTCGGTTCAAATAGCCGAAAGTCTAGTCAAACTTGGTATTCTTAAACTTAAGTGAGGCGTTCATTAATGAAAGTTATTGTCCAGAAATTTGGAGGAACATCCGTTAAAACGAATGAAGATCGGATTCGTGCCAGAAAACATGTGATAAAAGCTGTAGAGGAAGGGTATAAAGTCGTTGTTGTAGTCTCAGCTATGGGACGTACGGGCGATCCTTATGCAACTGACACTTTACTTAGTCTTGTCAACCGCGAATATGTAAGCAGCAGAGAAACCGATTTGCTTATGTCTTGCGGCGAGATCATGTCTTCAATTGTTTTTTCCAGCTTGCTGAAGGAAGCCGGCATCAAAGCGGAAGCGTTGACCGGGGGCCAAGCGGGATTTCGTACGAATGAAGTATTTAATTCAGCGCGCATTCTTGAGATGAAATGTGATCGAATTAAAAAAATGCTTAATACACTTGATGTTGTTGTCGTTGCCGGCTTTCAAGGACAATCAAAATCCGGTGAAATAACAACAATCGGCCGCGGCGGCAGCGATACTTCGGCTGCTGCGCTGGGTGCCGCTCTGGATGCTGAATGGATTGATATCTTTACTGATGTTACAGGTGTCATGACAGCTGATCCGAGAATTGTTTCTGATGCGCGCCAGTTGTCTGTTTTAACATATAATGAAGTTTGCAACATGGCCTATCAAGGAGCCAAGGTTATTCATCCTAGAGCTGTGGAAATTGCGATGAACGCCAAAATACCGCTCCGCATCCGTTCCACATATACGGATGATGTCGGTACGCTCGTTACATCGATAAAAAAGAAAAATAAAGGCCAGGACGTACAAGAGCGTTTAATAACAAGTATCGCTTATGTCCAAAATGTTTCGCAAATAAAAGTCCAAGCAAAAAAAGACGACTATGATCTTCAAGCCAAAGTCTTTAAAGCAATGGCAGAAAATCAAATCAGTGTTGACTTTATTAATATCAGCCCAAGAGGCGTGATTTATACCGTTACCGAATCAATGACTGATCTTGCCGTATCAACCCTTCAATCTTTAGGTTATGATCCTTTGGTGTTTAGAGGTTGTGCCAAAGTATCAGTAGTTGGCGCGGGCATGACAGGTGTTCCGGGCGTAACATCTAAGATTGTTAATGCCTTGACTCAAGAAGGCATTCAAATTTTGCAATCCGCAGATTCTCATACAACCATCTGGGTGCTTGTTAAGGAAGACCAATTAAAACAAGCCGTCATTGCCTTACACAAGGCTTTTGAATTAGAGAAAGAGGATAATGAAATTATAGCTGATCAGTTATAATAGATGTTCAAAAACCTTATGAACACATATTTAAAGGAGAGGTAGACATGGCCGATTTCGGCAGATTATTAACAGCGATGGTAACACCTTTTGATGATAAAGGTGAACTCAGCTTAGAAAGAACAACAGCACTCGTTGAACATTTAATTGAACATCAAACAGAAGGACTGGTTGTCGCAGGGACAACAGGAGAATCGCCGACACTGTCAAAAGATGAAAAGCTTAAGCTATTTGAGCATGTTGTTAAAATCGTTGATGGCCGTATTCCTGTTATTGCTGGAACAGGAAGTTATAACACGGCCGAATCCGTTGAGTTTTCCCGTCAAGCGGAAGCCTTGGGTGTCGACGGAATCATGGTTGTTTCCCCATATTACAGCAAACCTAATCAGGAAGGCTTATATCAACACTTCAAGACGATTGCCGAGAATGTGCATGTTCCAGTCATGATCTATAATATTCCCGGCCGGGCGTCAGTGAATATAAGCGCTGAAACAATCATTCGTCTTTCTGAAATTGATAATATTACTTCTGTCAAAGAAGCAAGCGGCAATCTCGATCAAATGGCATCCATTATAGCAGGGACAAGTGATGACTTTATTTTATACAGCGGTGACGACGGTCTGACCTTGCCGGTTCTTTCTATCGGCGGCCACGGTGTCGTTTCCGTCGCTTCGCATGTTATCGGCAAAGAGATGTCACATATGATTCAGTCCTTTACTTCAGGTCATCACACCGAATCTGCAAAGCTTCATCTGAAATACCTTCCTATCATGAGGGAATTGTTCCGAGCGCCAAGTCCGGTTCCCGTTAAAACTTTGTTAACTGAAATAGGGGTTAATGCAGGTCCCGTCAGACTGCCAATGGTCGAATTAACGGAAGAAGAGAAAGCATCGTTAACAAAAATATTTAACGAACTTTAAGGAGAAGAACTCGCCAAAATTGGCGAGTTTTTCTTTAATAAAATAACAGATAATAAGTCATTATAAAATCTCGATAAAGTTTCTTTGGAAAAATCAACTTGTAAATTTTTAATTAGATCGGTTATAATAAAAGAAATGATTAGTTCGGGTGAATTGATGGCTGTTTAATTAAATAGGAGGAATGCTCATTGCAACAACGTAAAGAAGATGAGGTTAAGGTTTATGCAATGGGCGGCGTTGGCGAAATTGGAAATAATATGACAGTCATTGAGGTTAATAATGAAATATTTATTATCGATGCTGGGGTAATGCATCCAAAAGATGATATGCTTGGCGTTGATACTGTTATTCCAGATACATCTTATTTGGTTGAAAATCAGGATCGTATCAAGGCTATTTTCCTCACACACGGTCATTTCGCTCATATTGGGGGACTACCTTATTTAATCAAGGAGCTGCGTGCACCAATCTATGGTACAAAGTTCACGCTTGCTCTCCTTGAAGAGATGATCAGAGATAAGAGTGTATTAAAGAAAGCTAAGCTTAATGTTATTGAGCCGGGAAAAGATTTAAAGATCGGTTACAGAACGATTACATTTTTCAGAACAAATCATAGCGTTCCCGACTCTATTGGTTTGGCTATTTATACCTCTCAAGGTGCAATTGTCCATACCGGGGATTTTAAATTTGACTATACACCTGTTGACAATAAGAAAGCGGATATCAGCAAGCTGTCTCGCATTGGCGACAGGGGTGTTCTCTGTTTGCTGTCAGACAGCAAAAATGCTGAATTCCCAGGTAAAGCACGCTCAGAAAAGGAAGTTGGCGAACACTTAGACGATATCTTTTACTTTGCCAGAGGAAGAGTCATTACGGCTGTATACGCAACCAATATTCACAGGATTCAACAAGTGATCAACGCAGCCATTCAAAATAAACGCAAAGTTGCGATTGACGGCCGCTTTCTTGAACGTGTGATCGGTATGGCAACAAAATTAGGTTATCTCCAAGTACCAAAAGGCACTTTTACAAGTTTAGAAAAAATCAACAAAAGAAATGAAAATGAAATAGCCATCTTGACATCAGGGCCCGAAGGCGACCCAATGACACCCCTTACTAAAATTGCTAATCATTCACATAAGCGTCTTTCACTTAAAGAAAATGATCTCTTTATTTTTGCGGCTTCATCTACACCTGTTAATGAGAAAAGCGTTACAAAAGCGATTGATTCCCTCATGAGAATCGGAGTTAAAGTGATATATGGCGACAGTGTTCATGTATCCGGCCATGCGAAGCAAGAAGAAATTAAGCTCATGCTTCAATTAACCAGGCCGAAATATCTCATTCCGATTCATGGTGAATTTAAAATGCTCAAAGCCCATCAAGATCTTGCGGTCGCCACTGGCATGGAACCTCATCATGTGTTCCTGTTAGATAAGGGTGACGTGGTATCCTTTACAAAAGGCGAAGCAAGGCAAACCGAAAAAGTGCCTGCCGGGCAAGTGCTTGTGGATGGGCTGGGTGTTGGTGATGTCGGAAATATTGTATTGCGTGACCGCCGCTTGCTTGCCCAAGACGGAACACTTGTTGTTGTTGTCACCCTTGGCAAACAATCAAAGAAAATTTTATCAGGGCCTGAAATTATTACGCGCGGATTCGTTTATGTTAGGGAATCTGAAGAACTCATCGAAGATGCTAATCATATTGTTTCAGAAGTGTTATCACAATCGTTAACGCAAAATATTTCAGAATGGTCTTCCCTGAAAAATAATATAAGAGATTCTTTAAGCCGATATTTATATGATAAAACAAAACGCCGTCCAATGATATTACCAATTATTATGGAAATATAAAAAAGCTGGCATCACCTTTGGGTGATGATAGCTTTTTTCTTTTGCATCAAATGACTCTCTCCTTCAAATACTAATGAGCAATAATGCGTGTTCAAAAAGAAGGACAACAGGCCGACTGTTTCCCAGACTTTTTGAACATCCTTTATAAATGAAAGGAGAGAAAGTGATGACTGACGAACAAACTGATTTTGAACAAGAACAACAAGAAACCGAACAGCAAAAGACAATGATGAATGATATTCAAAACCTGGGTGAAACAAAAATCCCTCAAGCAGCGCCTTCAAATATCCATTGTTTAACCATTGTTGGTCAAATTGAGGGGCACATGGCGCTGCCGCCCAAAAATAAAACAACAAAATATGAGCACTTGATTCCCCAGCTTGTTGCGGTAGAACAAAATGATCAAATAGAGGGGCTGCTTATTATTTTAAATACGGTGGGGGGAGATGTCGAAGCAGGCTTGGCCATTGCTGAAATGGTTTCAACCCTTTCAAAGCCGACAGTGTCGCTTGTTTTAGGAGGCGGGCATTCCATTGGCGTACCGATTGCTGTGGCTTCTAATTATTCCTTTATCGCTGAGTCGGCAACAATGACCATACATCCTGTCCGTTTAACCGGGTTAGTCATTAGCGTACCTTCAACTTTTGAATACTTGGATAAAATGCAGGATCGTGTAACCAAATTTGTTGTGAGAAACTCAAATATTTCCGAAGAAAAATTTAAAGAGCTGATGTTCAGCCAAGGGAATCTTGCCAGGGACATTGGTACAAATGTAGTAGGAAAAGATGCTGTCAAATACGGTCTCATTGATGAATTAGGCGGTCTGGGCCAAGCTTTGTCCAAGTTAAATGAATTAATAGAGGAACATAAAGGCCATAACAGAGAACAGAAGGTGGTTCAATGATTCTGCACACCATCTGCCCTTTAGAAGATGTCTTAGAGCAAGAAAACAAAAAAAACGACAAAAAGTTAACAATGGAAATAAACGGTGTGAAACTGATTGTGGAAGAATCAGGGGTTAATGAATATGAAATTATCCAGTTAATCAGTTCTGACCCGCAGCATTTCTTGGACACCCGGTATCAACCCGGCGAAAAGTTAACAATGAAACCTTTACTCCCATCAGCAACTTGAGTAACATTATAATTAACTGTACCATCAAAGGATAAGAATACTGCTTTATCATTATGATTTTAACAAGCAGCAATATTGCTGCTTGTTATCTATTCAATGGGTTTCGAGGTGACACCATGGCAAAGAAAAAAACAAGAAAAAGCCAAAAGAAGAAAGGCTGGAAAGAAACGCTTATTTATGAAATATCCGGCCTGTTGATTTTTTCACTTACATGCATTGCTATTTCACAGCTTGGCATTGTTGGGGAAGTGTTAGTCGAAGCGGCAAGGTTTCTAACAGGAAACTGGTATATGCTTATTTTTCTTGGGACTCTTATTCTATCAATCTATTACATATGGATGCGTCAGCAGCCCTCTTACTTTACAAGGCGTTTAGTTGGTGTTTATTTATTTGTTTTTGCCCTGCTTTTATTAAGCCACGTGAGACTTTTTGAGGATTTATCGCAGCATAATAGATGGCAAAACGCTTCGGTGATTACCAACACTCTGGCTTTGTATAACGGACAAGTTTCAGGCGCAATTTCCAGCGATCAGCTGGGCGGAGGAATGATAGGTGCTGTCGGTTTCGCGTTTTTCTATAAATTATTTTCTGCGACCGGCACGATGTTTATGGCCGTGTTTCTTATTATTGTTTCCCTTATACTGATCACCGGAAAATCATTGCGGGATTCAATGAATAAAATATTGGGCCGCTTCAAAAAGGCTGGACAAGGCATGGCAAATATCCAGAAAGAAAAATTGCAAAAGATTAAAGAAGCTGTCAATGAAAAGAAAGAATCGCGCAAGGAACAAAATGAGGCTGAAAGAGCAAAACATATAGCTGAGAATGATCTTTACGATGATATGGAACCAGAACCTATTATTCATGATTTTAATGAACATCAGCCGGAGCAATTGCCTTATCCTAAAGATGGCCAGCCGGAAGAACACCGAGAAGAAGTTATCGATGATAAATCAGAAGAGAATGAGGGACAAGTACAGCCTTCATTTTCAACGCCGGAAATAGAGAATGAAGATTATCAGCTGCCTCCGGTTGATTTGTTGGAACGGTCGAAATCTAATTCTCAGTCTAATGAACGAAAGCATATCGCTGACAATGTCCGCAAATTGGAGAAAACCTTTGAAAGTTTCGGCGTTAAAGCCAAAGTAAAAAAAGTCCATTTAGGACCCGCTGTTACGAGATATGAAGTCTATCCTGATGTCGGCGTAAAAGTGAGCCGGATTGTTAACCTTAACGATGATCTGGCCCTTGCTTTGGCAGCAAAAGAAATCCGAATTGAAGCGCCGATTCCCGGAAAATCAGCGGTCGGCATTGAAGTTCCGAACAAAGAGGTGGCGATGGTCAGCTTAAGGGAAGTTTTAGAATCTGATTTTGCCCAAAGGCAAAAATCTAAGTTGGCCATTGGTTTAGGCCGGGATATATCCGGAGAACCAGTTCTCACCGATTTAAGCAAGATGCCTCACTTGCTCGTTGCCGGAGCAACCGGGAGCGGCAAAAGTGTGTGCATTAACGGTATCATTACAAGCCTTTTAATGAGAACAAAGCCCCATGAAGTTAAATTGCTGATGGTAGACCCTAAAATGGTTGAATTAAACGTTTATAATGGGGTGCCCCATCTATTAACTCCTGTCGTTACCGATCCAAAAAAGGCTTCGCAGGCTTTGAAGAAAGTTGTCGGCGAGATGGAAAGGCGTTATGAACTGTTTTCCGAGAGCGGTACGCGCAATTTAGAAAGCTATAATAATTATGTTCGCCGCTATAATGAAGAAAATGACGATAATCAGCCATACATGCCGTATATTGTTGTCATTATTGATGAGCTTGCTGATCTTATGATGGTGGCTTCAAAAGATGTAGAAGATGCGATTACAAGACTGGCGCAGATGGCAAGGGCTGCAGGCATTCATTTAATCATTGCAACACAGCGGCCGTCGGTTGACGTTATCACTGGTATTATTAAAGCTAATATTCCTTCAAGAATTGCCTTCAGTGTTTCTTCGCAGACGGATTCGCGAACCATTTTGGATACGGGAGGCGCTGAGAAACTGTTAGGTAAGGGCGATATGCTATTTTTGCCAATCGGTGCATCGAAACCGACAAGGATACAAGGAGCTTTTCTTTCAGATGATGAAGTTGAGAAAGTCGTTGATTTCTGTGTCAGCCAGCAAAAGGCTCAATATCAGGAGAACATGATACCAACTGATGAAGCGGAAAAGCCGGTCGATAAGGTTGACGATGAACTGTTTGATGAAGCCGTTAAGTTAGTTATTGAAATGCAAACAGCGTCCGTTTCAATGCTGCAAAGGCGTTTTCGTATTGGCTATACAAGGGCGGCAAGGCTCATTGATGCCATGGAGGACCGGAATATTGTCGGTCCTTATGAAGGCAGCAAGCCTCGGGCGGTTCTTATCAGCAACCAAGATGATGAAGCATCATCACAATAAAGAATACTTGCCGATTGGCGAGCCTAACGCGCAAGATAGTAAGTGTGCTCCTGCGCCGAAGAAGACTCATGGAAGCATATCCCCTTCTCGCCGCAAAGCTGCTGTTTCATGTTATAGCTTTGCTGCCAATCTAAACATTCTAACCTATAAAGAAAACGGATAAATAAGTATTACAAAGCATGATATACGCATAAAATAATTGGACAAAGGCGGCCGGCTTTTGTCCATTTTTATTTTATTCCGGCATACCTTGCGGCTGGTTAGGGATTCAGGGGATAGGGTACAATGAAAGAGAGAATTTATGATAGAAAAAGGGGTTGAGAACATGCCGTACATCAATGAACAAATCCATGAATTTAACGGATTAAAAGTACACTTGATACCGACCGATAAATTTAAGACAGTAACCATGTTTTTGCAATTTTGTTCACCGCTTAACGAGAAAGACGTGACTAAGCGTGCGCTTTTATCTTATGTTCTTAAGAGTTCAACTAAACATTCGCCTTCAGCTCAAGACTTGCAAAAAAGGTTAGATGATTTGTACGGAGCAAGTTTTGCATCGATGCTATCTAAAAAAGGGGACTATCATATTCTGACATTATACATGACCGCTGCCAATGAACGGTTTATCTCAGGGGCTTCTGCTAAGTTATTTGATGAATCTGTAAAGCTCTTGTCTGAAGCGGTTTTTGAGCCGGCGGCATCCGATCGCCAATTTGATGAAAAAATTGTTGAGAGGGAAAAGCGGTCACTAAGAGCCCGACTCGAGTCCATATATGATGATAAAATGCGCTATGCGAGCCAAAGGTTAATTGATGAAATGTGCCAGCATGAACTCTACAGGCTACATACATACGGGTATTCAGAAGAACTCGATCAGGTGACAGCGGATGGTTTATTTGAATATTACAAGAAAATGATGGCAGAGGATCAAGTTGATCTTTATATCATTGGCGATATTCAAGAAAAACAAAGTCATATCTTAAATACGATTCAATCGGCATTGCCGTTCGATAAGCGGCAAAATAAAACAAGAGATATACGCATCAATTTTAATCCGGTTATTCCAAATGAGATCAAAGTTGTTAAAGAAAATCAAGACGTTGAGCAGGGGAAATTGAATTTAGGATACCGGACAAATATCATTTACGGGGACCCTCTATATTACGCTTCCCAAGTTTTTAATGGGTTGTTCGGCGGGTTTCCGCATTCGAAATTATTTATGAATGTGCGGGAAAAAGAAAGTCTTGCATATTATGCTTCCTCAAGTTATGAAAGCTACAAAGGATTAATGATTGTGATGAGCGGAATAGAATTTTCAAACTATGATAAAGCTGTCGATATTATTAAAGAACAGTTGGAGGCAGTGAAAAACGGCGATTTTACCGAACATGATATTGATCAAACAAAGGCGTTATTGCGAAATGCAGTTTTGGAAGCATTAGATAATCCGGCATCACTGACAGATTTTCTTTATCGCCAAGTATTAACAGGCCAGCCGGTAACCGCGGAAAACTGGCTTCATGCGATTGACCAAGTCCGAAAAGAAGATATTATCAAAGTTGCTGAAAAAACAACGCTGGACACCATATATTTTTTACAAGGTGAGGAGGCCGAGTAAAATGAAGCAAATTTATTTTGACCAATTGCAAGAAACAGTATATCATCATAAATGTGATAATGGGCTCGAGCTTTTTATTTTGCCAAAGAAAGGCTTCAATAAAACTTATGCTATTTTTACAACAAATTATGGTTCAATTGATAACCATTTCAAACCGCTCAATCAAAAAGATTGGTTAAAGGTTCCTGATGGTATTGCTCATTTCCTTGAGCATAAAATGTTTGAGATGCCTGACGGGAGCGATGCGTTTCAAGCATTTGGAAATCAAGGGGCATCCTCAAATGCTTTTACGTCTTTTACAAGAACCGCTTATTTATTTTCCAGTACATCAAATGTTGAAAAAAATATAGAAACGCTTATTGATTTTGTACAAACGCCTTCTTTTAAAAAAGAAAGCGTTGAAAAAGAAAAAGGCATTATAGGGCAAGAGATTCGCATGTACAATGATACGCCTGATTGGCGGGTCTATTTTGGTTTAATCGGCAATATGTATCACCATCATCCGATCCAGATTGATATTGCCGGAACGATTGAATCAATCAGTCATATCACTGCCGATTTACTGTATGATTGTTATAGAACATTTTATCATCCAAGCAATATGATGCTATTTATCGTCGGGCCTGAAAATCCCGATAAAATCATGGAGCTTGTTGTAAAAAATCAGGCGGACAAAAGCTATACCGATCAACAGCCTATTGAAAGAAAATATCCCAAGGAGCCAGAGGGTGTTTCCGAAAAATCATCTGTTATTAAAATGGGTGTTCAAACGCCGAAAAGTTTAATCGGCTTTAAAGAACGCCGTGTTCACCGCTCCGGCAAAGAATTTATGGAACATGAGCTTTCAGTGCAGCTGCTTTTGGAGCTCATGTTCGGCAAAGGGACCGAGAATTACAAATCCTTAATTGAAGACGGATTAATTGATGAAACGTTTTCTTTTGAATATACTGAGGAATATGAGTTTGGTTTTTCAGCGATAGGGGGGAATACAGAAGAGCCGGAAAGGCTTCAAAACAGACTAAAACAAATTATCGATGAATATAAGTCGGGCAGACTCGATGAAGAAGCTGTGGAACGGGCCCGCAAGAAACGCATCGGCGGCTTGCTTCGAGCCTTTAATTCTCCAGAATTTATTGCAAACCAATTTACGCGGTATTATTTTAATAAGACAAATCTCTTCGATCTTATACCTGTATTAGAATCATTAACAACAGAATCTCTTCATAAAACGCTTCACGAGCATTTTAGCGATGAAGCGATGACAATGTGTGCTGTTGTTAAAAAGTAAGGTGGTTTAAATGAATATTGCACTTATCACAGGCGCAAGCGGCGGTATTGGCCAAGCTGCTTCAAAACGCCTTGCCGAAGACGGCTATTCGCTTTATTTGCACTATAACGAAGGCCAAGAAAACATTGACACCCTTGTAACTGAATTAAGCCATCAGTATCCTGATCAACAATTTACATCCGTCAAGGCTGATTTGACAACAAAAACAGGCGTACATTCACTGATTGAACAAATCGGGGATCCTCTTGATTGCATTGTTTATAACAGCGGCAAGAGTTTGATTTCATTAATAACGGAAGTTCCGGAATCTGAACTTGATCGTTTTATGCAGCTGCATATAGCCAGTCCTTTTCAGATCGTTCAGCATTTCCTTCCTCACATGATTAATCAGCGGAAGGGAAAAGTTATTTTTGTTACTTCTATTTGGGGCGTGACAGGCTCATCGATGGAAGTTCTGTATTCAACGGTCAAAGGCGGGCAAAATAGTTTTGTTAAAGCTCTTGCCAAAGAGGTGGCGCCGAGCGGCATCTCCGTAAATGCCGTTGCTCCCGGTGCGGTAGACACGAAAATGATGTCTGAATTCAGCGAGGAAGAAATTGAGTATATCAAACAGGGCATTCCGATGGGACGTCTTGGCCGCCCTGAAGAAGTTGCCGACTTAATCGGATTTTTAGCTTCTCCAAAATCAGATTATATTAACGGACAGGTGATATCCATTAATGGTGCATGGCATTGTTAAATGCCATGCATATTTTTTTGCGCCGCGCGCATCCTAAATTGTGTAAGACAAAAAGGAGGAATCACAATGTCTGTTTTAAATAATTGGGATGATTGGAAGAGCTTCCTTGGCGATCGTTTGAATAAAGCAAAAGCCAAAGGCGTCAGCCAAAATGCTATTGCCGATTTCGCAACAGAAATTGGCGGATATCTTGCTGATAAAGTTGATCCAAAAAACGAACAGCAAAGAGTGCTTTCTGATTTGTGGAGTGTTGCAAATAAAGACGAACAGCACGCGATTGCCAATATGATGATAAAACTTGTGGAAAACAACGGTACAAACAAACAATAAAAAATATAGCATAAGCGCAATAAATGATGGAAGGGAATGTCACAAAGGCATTCCTTTTTGCTTTAGGGAAAAAGTTCCGCAAAAAAGTACCTTTTCTTGAAAGATATTATCATTTATTATAAATTTATAATGATATGTGTTCAAAAGGGGTTATGCTATGGAAAAGAAAGAATGGTACTTGGAATATGAAATACATAGAAACCGCCCCGGATTATTGGGTGATATCGCTTCGTTATTAGGTATGCTGGGAATTAATATTGTAACCATTAACGGTGTTGATAATGAACGAAGGGGCATGCTTTTGCGGACAGAAGACGATGCCCAAATTGAACGGCTTATCGCCATTGTGAAAACAATGGATAATATTAATGTAACCAAATTAAGAGAACCAAAATTAAGCGACCGCTTGGCCGTTCGCCACGGCCGCTATATTGAGAGAGATGCAGATGACAAAAAAACATTCCGATTTGTCAGAGACGAATTAGGTCTGCTTGTCGATTTTATGGCTGAATTATTTAAGAAAGAAGGCCATAAATTAATCGGCATCAGAGGCATGCCGCGCGTCGGGAAATCGGAATCGATTGTCGCATCTAGTGTTTGTGCGAATAAACGCTGGCTTTTTATTTCTTCCACATTATTAAGGCAGACGGTTCGAAGCCAATTGGCAGAAGATGAATTTTCTGATGAACACATATTTATTATTGACGGTATTGTTTCGACAAAGCGGTCATCGGATCGTCACTGGGAGCTCTTGCGTCAGGTTATGCGAATGCCGGTAACCAAAGTTGTCGAACATCCGGATGTCTTTGTTCAAAGCACGGAGTACTGTCTTGATGACTTTGATTATATTATTGAACTTCGAAATGACCGCGACGAAGAAATCGTCTACGATATCGTGGAAGAGGATGAAATGTCTCCGTTTGACTTTTAAACTGGTTGTTCAAAATGAGGAAAACAGTGTTTTTTTGAACATCCTCTAAATCTTATTGGCAGGTGTTAAGCATTGAGTGAACTAGGAACAGCGTTGAAACAAGCGCGTCAAGAAAAGGGGATGACATTAGAAGATATTGAAAGCAAAACAAAAATTCAAAAGCGCTATCTCCAATCAATTGAAGAAGGAGAGTTTGATCAACTTCCCGGCAATTTTTATACAAGGGCTTTCATAAAGAATTATGCTGAAACGGTTGGACTTGACCCTAATGTTCTTTTAAATGAATACGGTCATGAGATCCCAAAAAGCAGCCAAGAGCCGTCGCAAGTTATTCTGCCGTCAAGAACAAGGCAAAGTGCCGGTTTGTCATTTAAATCAGCAAAGAGACGGCAAACCGATTCACAATTTAATTCTTTATTGCCGAAAATAATCATTATTGTTGTTCTTTTATTGATTTTAATCGGCATTTGGCTGTTAGCTCAACATTTTAAATCAAGCGATAAATCGGCCGTGACAAATCATACAAGCCCTGATGTTGTTTATAAAAAGGATGAAAATAACTCAGGAAAGAGCGCAGCGGACGAAAAGAAACAGAAAGATCAAAAAGCAAAATCAGAAACAAAGGATAACAAAAAAGATCAAAAGTCCAAAAAAGACAAGGCTCATGAAAAGCAGCACTTATCAATGGATAAGTCACAAGGAAATACGTCATATTTTACTTTGTCAGGCACCAATAAATTTAATGTTGAAATATCAGCCAAGCCTAAGAAACAAACGTGGATCGAGGCAAGGGACGGCGGCCAAAGCGGGAAAAAATTTGCTTATGGCATAGCCCAAAACGGTTCAAAAGAAAATAAATTTAAATTTGATGCTTCGAATACCGAAAAGCTTTATATTAAAGCAGGCAATGCTCCTGATACAGAAATCAAAGTGAATGGAAAAACTTTAGAGCTGCCAAACAAAAGCACAACAACACAAACGATCTATATTACATTTAAAAAAGCGTAAACAACATTAGCATCTCACCTAAGAGTCATCATCATGGTGACTCTTTTCTATTCATCTGGAGGTATTAAAATGAACATAGCAAATAAAATAACACTATCAAGAGTCATTATGATTCCTGTGTTTCTCATCTTTTTACTTGTTCCGATGCATCTGGGCACTATTACAATATGGCACGCCAAAATTCCGGTCAGCCAATTTATCGCCGGCATTATTTTTATCCTAGCCTCATGCACGGATTGGCTTGATGGTTACCTGGCAAGAAAGTACAATCTTGTGACAAACTTTGGGAAGTTTCTTGATCCGTTAGCGGATAAGCTGCTTGTTACAAGCGCTTTGATTTCGCTCGTTGGTTTCCATTACATTCCATCTTGGATGGTTATTATTATTTTGGCAAGAGAGTTTGCTGTAACCGGGCTTCGTTTGGTGGCTGCAGGCGAAGGAGACGTGATTGCTGCGAGCAAGGCGGCTAAGTGGAAGACAACTTTTCAAATGCTCGCCATTATTTTTTATTTGTTTAATAATTTACCGTTTGGTTTACATGGATTCCCGCTGGCAGACATCTTATTATGGCTAGCCGTTATAATGACAATTATATCCGGATGGGATTATTTTTATAAAAACCGTGAGATTATTTTAAGGTCAAAATAATTTTTCAGCCGGCAAAGGGCTTTAAAAATTGGGGTGAATGATATGAATGCGGAATTAATAGCTGTAGGTTCTGAACTGCTGCTGGGCCAGATAGCCAATACAAACGCGCAATTTATCTCGGAACAACTAGCCGCTCTAGGAATAAATGTCTATTTTCATACAGTTGTCGGCGATAATGCCGAACGGCTTAAAATGGCTGTTAAGCAAGCGGAATCCCGCGCCGACTTGATTATTTTCACAGGCGGATTAGGTCCTACCAAAGATGATTTAACAAAGGAAACCATAGCCGAAATAGTAGGGAAACCCCTTGTTTACGATCTAAGTGCGTTAGACAGCATTATAGAGTATTTTAAAAAAACAGGACGCGACATGACGGAAAATAACCGAAAACAGGCGCTTGTCATTGAAGGCAGCCAAGTTCTGGAAAATCGCCGCGGCATGGCGCCGGGAATGATCATCCAGGCCAAGGGCAGAACATACATACTTCTTCCAGGCCCGCCGTCTGAAATGAGGCCGATGTATACTGATTTTGTAAATCCTTACTTATCTAAGCGTTATTCAGAACATATTGTCTCAAGGGTATTAAGGTTTTTTGGCATTGGCGAATCAGCTTTAGAAACAAAAATTATCGATTTAATTGAAAATCAAACGAATCCGACGATTGCCCCTTTGGCAAAAGAAAGCGAAGTGACGCTTCGATTAACGGCTAAGCATCAGAAAAAGGAAGAAGCGGAACGCTTGATAAATGAAACAGAAGCTTTAATTAAAGAGCGTGTCGGCCAATATTTATACGGGTACGGAGACGTTCAATTACATGAGATTGCTTTTCAGCTCTTAAAGAAACACAATCAGACGCTTTCGGCGGCCGAGAGTTTAACCGGTGGATTATTCAGCAAAATGATAACAGACTTACCCGGCGCCTCAAGCGTGCTCAACGGCTCGGTCATTTGTTATACCAATCAAGTGAAAGAAACGCAAGTGAATGTTCCGCGTCCTTTATTGGAGTCGGAAGGGGCCGTCAGCAAGGCTTGTGCGGAAGCGATGGCCAAAAATATAAGGGAACTTTGCGGCTCGGATCTTGGCATAAGCTTTACAGGAGTAGCCGGACCTGATAAAAGCGAAGGAAAAGAACCGGGTACGGTATATATTGGTTTAGCTGATCAAAACCAAGTCAAAAGCTTTAAATATCAATTCAGCGGCACACGCGCGGCTATTCGGGCAAAAACCGCCAAGACGGGTTTCGACCTCATTCGGCGCTTGCTTTTGACCTAATATTACGTTAAAAGGCAAGCCAGAGCGCTTATTTAGAGAAAGCTTTCCAGCTTCCAAAGCGTTTTGAAAAAAGACGAATAAATGTTCGCAAAACCTATTGGCAAAACCACAAAAAAAAGCTATGATAATAAATAGATCAAATGTGCGTTTAAAAAGGACGGGGGTTCCCTAACTTTTTAAACGATCCCTTAAAGGAGTGATTTCATGAGCGATCGCAAAGCAGCCTTAGATATGGCGTTAAGACAAATAGAAAAGCAATTTGGAAAAGGTTCCATAATGAAACTTGGTGAACAAGCTGAGCAAAGGGTATCCACTGTCTCCACCGGATCTTTGGCGCTTGATATTGCTATAGGCGTCGGGGGTTACCCGCGCGGGCGGATTATTGAAGTTTATGGACCGGAATCTTCAGGTAAAACCACCGTTGCCCTTCATGCTATTGCCGAAGCGCAAAAAGGCGGCGGACAAGCTGCATTTATAGACGCTGAACATGCTTTAGACCCTGTTTATGCGGAAAAGCTCGGTGTTGATATAGATGAGCTGCTTCTTTCACAGCCTGATACAGGAGAACAAGCATTGGAAATTGCTGAAGCGCTTGTTAGAAGCGGGGCGGTTGACATTATTGTCATTGACTCTGTTGCTGCACTTGTACCGAAAGCTGAGATAGAGGGAGAAATGGGCGATTCACATGTTGGTTTGCAAGCGCGTTTAATGTCTCAAGCATTAAGGAAACTTTCAGGCGCAATCAGCAAATCAAAAACAACGGCTATTTTCATTAACCAAGTGCGCGAAAAAGTAGGCGTTATGTTTGGCAATCCGGAAACGACACCAGGCGGCCGGGCGCTCAAATTCTATTCATCAGTCCGGCTGGAAGTGCGCCGCGCCGAATCATTAAAGCAAGGCAACGACATGGTTGGGAATAAAACAAGAATTAAGGTTGTGAAAAATAAAGTAGCGCCGCCGTTTAAACAAGCTGAGGTCGATATTATGTACGGCGAAGGCATTTCAAAAGAAGGCGAAATTCTCGATATCGGTTCAGAGCTTGATATTATTCAAAAAAGCGGTGCATGGTATTCATTTAATGAAGAACGGCTTGGCCAAGGTCGTGAGAATGCCAAGCAATTCCTAAAGGAAAATGAAGACATTCGTGATGAAATTATTCAGCAGATCAGGAACCACTACAATTTAAATGAGCAAACAGAACCTGAAACAGAATCTGATAATGAGCAAAGTGAACTATTATAAAAAGGAGGGTGTCCCAAAAGCCTAGCTTTTGATGGACACCTTCTTTTTTATAATATAGCGGGCCGTTAGGTTGACAAGCGTTTTTTCCAAATATACAATTAAGTTGTATATTTAACCTTTCTTTAAAAATCAATGACATTTTGAAAAGCTTTTAAAAGAAGTCGTTTGAGACTTCTGCATGTCTTTTTAAACTGAACTTGTGGGAGCAAGGAGGTGAATATGATGACTGTATGGTTAATCATCTCCATTGCGCTGATCTCTATAGTTTGTCTTTTTATAGGCTATTTTATTAGAAAGTCGATCGCAGAGGCCAAGATTGCAACTGCTGAGAATGAGGCTAAGCATATTATTGAAGACGCAAAACGTGATGCGGAAGCAACTAAGAAGGAAGCCCTTCTTGAGGCAAAAGACGAGATTCATACATTGCGTACTGAGGCCGAAAGCGAGATACGCGAGCGTCGAAATGAACTTCAAAGACAAGAAAATCGACTTGTTCAAAAAGAAGATTTGCTTGACCGTAAAAGTGAAACGCTTGATAAAAAGGAAGACTCACTGGATAAAAAGGAGGATTCTCTTAGAAAGCAACAACGACAAATTGAAGAGATGGAAAGCAAAGTGGAGGAACTGCTGCGAGAGCACCAAGCGGAACTCGAACGCATTTCCGGTCTAACCAATGAAGAAGCCAAGGAGATTATTTTTAATCAAGTCAGACAGGAAGCCGCGCACGAAGCAGCACAGCTGGCAAAAGAAATCGAAACCCGCGCTAAAGAAGAAGCGGATAAGAAGGCAAAGAATATTCTTTCGCTGGCAATACAACGATGTGCAGCAGACCATGTCGCCGAGACAACTGTTTCAGTTGTAAATCTTCCAAATGACGAGATGAAGGGCCGTATTATAGGACGCGAAGGACGAAACATTCGTACTCTTGAGACCCTGACTGGTATAGACCTTATTATAGATGATACGCCTGAGGCTGTTATTTTATCCGGGTTTGATCCAATTAGACGGGAAGTTGCCCGGGTGGCCTTGGAGAAACTCGTTCAAGACGGACGCATTCATCCTGCGCGAATTGAAGAAATGGTCGAGAAGTCTCGCCGAGAGGTAGATGAAATGATTCGTGAATACGGCGAACAGACAACATTTGAAGTGGGCATACATGGCATGCATCCTGACTTGATCAAAATACTTGGACGTCTTCGATTTAGAACAAGCTATGGACAGAATGTGCTTAAACATTCAGTAGAAGTCGCATTTTTAACTGGGCTGATGGCGGCTGAGCTTGGTGAAGATGTGACGCTTGCCCGCCGTGCCGGATTGCTTCATGATATCGGCAAAGCCATTGATCATGAAGTTGAAGGAAGTCATGTTGAAATCGGCGTTGAATTAGCGACGAAGTACAATGAACACCCTGTTGTCATTAACAGTATTGCTTCGCACCATGGTGATACAGAGGCAACATCCGTTATTGCGACACTTGTTGCTGCAGCAGACGCTTTATCAGCTGCGAGACCTGGAGCGCGAAGGGAAACGCTTGAGACTTATATTCGTCGCCTGGAAAAACTGGAGGAAATCTCTGAATCCTTTGAGGGCGTAGAAAAGTCTTACGCTATACAAGCTGGTAGGGAAATTCGCATTATGGTTCAACCGGATACAATTGATGATGCTGGATCCTATCAACTTGCTCGTGAGATTACGAAAAAGATTGAAAACGAATTGGATTATCCAGGACATATCAAAATAACTGTTATTCGTGAAACAAGAGCTGTTGAATATGCAAAATAAAAAGTGGCGCTTTTCGCCACTTTTTTTCATATTTGTTGATAAGGTTAAGCGGATGATCGATGTATTCAAAAGGAAAACTTTTTTCAGGGACTTTTTGAACATCTTATAAAGTAACACTTAGCATGTTAAGGAGAATCATCATGAGAATTTTGTTTGTTGGAGATGTATACGGTAAATTGGGCAGGACAATGATTAAGGAATATTTGCAAAAATTAAAAGCCTGCTATAAACCGACTTTTACTATCGTAAATGGCGAAAATGCGGCCCATGGAAAAGGCATTACCGAAAAAATCTATCGGGAAATGATGGATTCAGGCGCAGATATGATCACGATGGGAAATCATACATGGGACAATCGGGATATCTTCGAGTTTATTGACAATGTCAACCGGATTGTTCGTCCTGCTAACTTCCCAGAAGGAACACCAGGTGTCGGTATGCAGTATTTAAAAATAAATCAGTTGGAGATGGCGGTTATTAACTTGCAAGGAAGGACTTTTCTTCCTGCGCTTGATGATCCGTTCCGGACTGCTGATCATCTGATTGAAGAAGCAAGAAAAAGAACACCGATGATCTTTGTGGATATTCATGCTGAGACAACAAGTGAGAAGATGGCGCTTGCGTGGTACTTGGATGGACGTGTATCAGCTGTCGTAGGCACACACACCCATGTTCAGACAGCAGATGAGAGAATTTTACCTAAAGGTACAGCCTATTTAACTGATGTAGGGATGACAGGTCCTTACGACGGCATTATCGGCGTTGAGCGCGAAGCTGTCATCAAGAAATTTTTAACGAATCTGCCTGTTCGGTTTGAAAGTGAAAAAGGCCGCGGCCAGTTAAGCAGCGTTATTATTGATATTGACGAGCAAACGGGCAAAGCCACACATATTCAAAGAAGGCTCATTAATGATGACCACCCATTTTATGATTAGTGTTTTTGAATTCTTAGAAAATTATTTTTAAATAGAAGGAATACCAGCATGAGTAGGGAATATATTTAGTATGGGATGACAATCTATAAGGAGGTACAGAAATGGATATATTAAAAGTTTCAGCAAAATCAAACCCTAACTCTGTAGCTGGCGCACTTGCTGGTGTCCTTCGCGAAAGAGGATCAGCAGAAATTCAAGCGATTGGTGCAGGTGCCTTAAACCAAGCGGTCAAGGCGGTAGCTATTGCGCGAGGATTTGTTGCACCGAGCGGAGTTGATCTTATTTGTATTCCAGCCTTTACGGATATCATGATTGAAGGTGAGGAAAGAACGGCTATTAAATTAATTGTAGAGCCGAGATAACAAGTTGATAGAAACGCGGCCTGTTTGTTCTTAAAAGAACAGACAGGCTTTTCGCATGAGAGGAGATAAGCGATGAAAATTTTTGACGGTCATTGTGATGTGCTTTACAGGCTGAAAGCTGAGCGTCATTTATCATTTGCTAAAGATAATGGGTTACATATTACGCATGAAAAGCTGAAAAAGTCAGGGGGCAAAGTGCAGTGTTTTGCCTTGTTCGTCAGCGACGATGTACCTGAGGAATCCAGATTTTCAGCGGTGTTAGAAATGATTGATATCTTTCATAAGCAAGTGATAGAACCTTACGATGATATGGTTTTTGTCAAATCAAAGCAAGACATTGATCGTTTAAAAGAAGGGCAAACTGGGGCGCTGTTAACGCTTGAAGGCTGTGATGCCATTGGCAAGGATATGATTAAATTGCGTACGTTGTTTCGATTGGGCGTAAGATCTGTCGGTTTAACTTGGAATCATGCTAACGCAGCGGCCGATGGTGCAACTGAACCAAGAGCAGGGGGATTAACCGGATTTGGATTTGAAGTTGTTAAGGAAAATAATCTTCATAAGGTTTGGACCGATGTCTCCCATCTTTCAGAGAGAAGTTTTTGGGATGTTATTGAAACAGCGGATTATCCGATCGCTTCCCATTCCAATGCCAGGGCACTTTGCGATCACCCAAGAAATTTAACGGATCAACAAATCAAAGCGCTTATTGATAAGAACAGCGTCATGGGAATTACTTTTGTTCCTGATTTTCTGACAGATCGTTCTGAAGCTGATATTAACGATATTCTCAGACACGTTGAACATGTGTGTGAACTGGGCGGAGAGAATATTATAGCTTTTGGCTCCGACTTTGACGGCATTAGCGAAACACCAAAAGAACTGAGATCTTTTGCGGATTATCATTATTTAGCAGAGGCTTGTTTGAAATATTATCCGGAAAAGCTTGTACGGGGATTTTTCTTTGAGCATTTTTATCGGGCATTGCCTCAATAAACTTGAAAAAATTTTTTCAAAGGGTTACATTTTAAAGGTGGTACGAATAAAAGATTTATCATTTTTAATATAAGGATAATCCTGCTATACCAACCATTCATTCATGTACCTACCGAAGTCAAGAAGGGATGAAAGATAAATGATCAATCAACTTTCGTGGAAAGTTGGCGGCCAACAGGGGGAAGGCATTGAAAGCACCGGCGAAATTTTCGCCAAAGCTTTATACCGCCTAGGTTACCATCTGTATGGGTACCGTCATTTTTCTTCACGTATTAAAGGCGGTCATACCAACAATAAAATCCGGGTCAGCACCGAAAAAATCCGTTCTGTGTCGGACGACTTGGATATTTTAGTTGCGTTTGACCAAGAAACCATCGATGTTAACTTTGAAGAATTGCGTCAAGGCGGCATCATTATTGCTGATGAAAAATTCAAACCTGTCAATCCTGACGACACGAAGGCCAAGCTATGTGTCGTTCCGTTTACAAAGATTGCAACAGAACTTGGAACATCGCTGATGAAGAACATGGTCGCCGTCGGCGCTTCCAGTGCTGCTTTGGGCATTCCTCTAGAAAACTATCATCCTATTGTTAAAGAGATTTTCGGACGTAAAGGCGACAAAGTCGTAGAGAGCAATATTCAAGCGATTGAAAAAGGCGCTGAATATTTCAATCGTGAAGCCGGCGGGCCTATTGACGACTTTACTTTGGCGCCGGGGGACGGCAAGCAAAGGATGTATATGATCGGCAATGATGCGATTGCTATGGGGGCTATTGCCGCAGGCGTCCGCATCATGAGCGCTTACCCGATCACACCGGCAAGTGAAATTATGGAATACCTGATTGATAAACTGCCGAAATTCGGCGGCACGGTTATCCAAACGGAAGACGAAATCGCTGCCGCGACGATGGCCATCGGCGCTAATTACAGCGGCGTCCGGGCATTTACGGCTTCTGCGGGACCAGGCTTGTCGCTAATGGCCGAGTCCATCGGTTTGGCCGGTATGACAGAAACCCCGCTCGTTGTCGTCGATACACAGCGCGGCGGTCCAAGCACCGGTCTTCCGACAAAACAGGAACAATCTGATATTATGGCGATGATCTACGGCACTCACGGGGAAATCCCGAAAGTCGTTATGGCGCCAAGCACTGTTGAAGAAGCATTTTATGATATGGTTGAAGCGTTCAATATTGCCGAGGAATATCAATGTCCGGTCATTCTCTTGTCTGATTTGCAGCTTTCTTTAGGCAAGCAAAGTGTTGATCCGTTTGATTATAATCGAATTGAGATTCGCCGCGGCAAATTAATGAATGAATCGCTGCCTGAAATCGATAAAAACGAAGGCTTTAAACGCTATGAAAATACACCGGACGGTATTTCCCCGCGGACGCTTCCAGGCATGAAAAACGGCCTGCACCATGTAACAGGCGTCGAGCATGCCGAAACCGGCAAACCGTCTGAGACGGCAGATAACCGCAAAGTCCAAATGGATAAACGGTTAAGAAAGCTTCGTCATCTTAAATTTGAAACACCTGTTCATATAGATGCCAAACATGAACGTCCCGACCTGTTATTAATCGGCATAGGATCCACTCGCGGGGCCATTGAAGAAGCTATGATGAGACTGGAAAATGAGGGCGTCAGCGTTAACCACGCTCATATTCGCCTGCTTCATCCGTTCCCGGCTGAAGAGATGAAACCGCTCATTGAAAAAGCCCGTCACGTGGTTGTCATTGAACAAAACGCGACAGGGCAGCTGGCTGGTCTGGTCAAACTTAACGTCGGCGGCAGGGATAAAATATCCAGCGTTCTTAAATACGACGGCAACCCATTTAAGCCGGCAGAAGTGTATAAAGAGTGTAAAGGAGTTGTTAGTCATGCCAGTCACGTTTAAAGATTTTCGCAACAAGGTTCGGCCGAACTGGTGCCCAGGGTGCGGGGATTTCTCCGTCCAAGCGTCAATCCAGCGAGCCGCAGCGAATTTAGGATTAACCCCTGACTCGCTCGCTATCATCAGCGGCATCGGCTGTTCCGGGAGAATATCCGGTTATATCAACTCCTACGGCTTTCACGGCATCCACGGACGGGCATTGCCGATTGCCCAAGGGGTAAAAATGGGCAACCGTGATTTAACCGTGATTGCCGCCGGCGGTGACGGCGACGGTTTTGCGATTGGCATGGGCCATACGATTCATGCGATTCGCCGGAACATCGATATTACTTATATTGTCATGGATAATCAAATTTACGGATTAACGAAAGGGCAAACATCACCGAGAAGCGACATGGGCTTTAAAACCAAAAGCACACCGGCCGGCTCCGTTGAATCGCCGCTTTCGATTATGGAAATGGCATTGACTGCCGGTGCAACTTTTGTCGCTCAAGGTTTCTCAAGTGATTTGAAAGACTTGACTTCTCTTATAGAACAAGGCATTCAGCATCAAGGTTTTTCCCTCATTAATGTATTCAGTCCTTGCGTCACGTATAACAAGGTGAACACGTATGACTGGTTTAAAGAACATTTGATCGACCTTAATGATATTGAAGACTATGATCCGCATAATAGAGTGGCAGCGATGCAAACGTTAATGGCACATAACGGGCTTGTTAAGGGGCTGATCTATCAAGACAATGAGAAAAAGTCTTATCAAGACATTGCTCCGGGATATAGTCAAGAGCCCCTTGCCGACACCAATATACAGTTAACAGAAGATCAATTCAAAGCGTTAGTCGGAGAATTTATGTAATAAAACCCCCTCAAAAATATTTTGAGGGGGATTTCAATATACGTTAAGCGTGTTTTCAGCGGCCGATTTTAGATAGTATAGAGCAGGCTGCAATCCGCAAGTACGCTGTAATAGCCTTTTCTATAAAGCTAATCTTTGCTATAATAAACAAGTTACCATGATGAACTGAGACCTTTGAAAGGAGGCTTCTAAAACATGAGTCAGACTAAAGAAAATAATAAAACCGAAAAGGATTATTCTAAATACTTTCAAACGACTTTTAAGCCGCCTTCATTAAAAGAAGCGAGAAGGCGCAGAAAAAAAACTATCCAAATTATAAATGATTTCAGCATTCCTGAAGATATAAAAGGTATCGGCAAAGGCAAAAAGTTTTTGATCCGCACCTACGGATGCCAAATGAATGAACATGATACAGAAGTCATGGCAGGTATTTTAAGCGAGATCGGTTATACAGCTACAGATAAAGAAGAAGAGGCGGATATCATCCTATTAAACACTTGCGCAATCAGGGAAAACGCGGAAAATAAAGTGTTTGGCGAAATCGGCCACCTTAAAAATTTAAAAAGAGAGAATCCTGATTTAATCCTTGGTGTTTGCGGATGTATGGCACAAGAAGAATCTGTTGTTAACCGCATATTAGAAAAACACCAGCATATGGATTTAATATTTGGTACGCACAATATCCATCGTCTTCCTCAGTTATTGAAAGAGGCGCTCTTAAGTAAAGAGATGGTTATGGAAGTATGGTCAAAAGAAGGCGATGTTGTTGAAAACTTGCCTAGAATGCGAAAGGGCAATATTAGAGCATGGGTTAATATTATGTACGGCTGCGACAAATTCTGCACATACTGCATCGTCCCTTATACGCGCGGCAAGGAAAGAAGCCGTCATCCAAAAGAAATCATTGACGAGGTTCGTGAGCTTGCCCGTCAAGGATACAAAGAAGTTACGCTTCTCGGCCAAAACGTTAATGCTTACGGGAAGGACCTAGATTCCGTTGAAAATTACGGTTTAGGCGATTTAATGGACGAAATTCGCAAGATTGATATTCCGCGTGTCCGTTTTACAACAAGCCATCCGCGAGACTTCGATGATCACCTTATTGAAGTGCTTGGAAAAGGCGGAAACCTTGTCGAGCATATTCACTTGCCGGTTCAGTCCGGGAACTCAGATATATTGAAAATCATGGGACGGAAATATACAAGAGAGAGATATTTGGAATTGTTTTATAAAATTAAAGAAGCTGTTCCGAATGCCTCATTTACAACTGATATCATCGTCGGTTTCCCAAATGAAACAGACGAGCAGTTTGAAGATACGATGTCCTTAGTTCGCGAATGTCAGTTTGACGGGGCATACACGTTCATTTATTCCCCGCGCGAAGGTACGCCGGCGGCTAGAATGGAAGACAACATTCCAATGGAAGTGAAAAAGGAACGGCTCCAGCGTTTAAATGCGCTTGTTAATGAGCTTGCGGCAAAAAGCAATGCGAAATTGCAAGATCAAGTCGTAGAAGTGCTTGTTGAAGGTACAAGCAAAAAGAATCCTGAAGTGCTGTCCGGGCATACAAGAACAAATAAAGTGGTTAATTTTCGCGGTCCAAAATCGCTGATTGGCGAATTGGTTAATGTTCGCATCACTGAGACCAAAACGTGGACGTTAGATGGTGAATTTGTTGAGAAGGCGGGTGTAAGTGTCAAATGACACAATATACGAGGGAGGAAGTTATTGCAAAGGCCCAAGAAATTGCCCAGATGATTGCAGCAACAGAGGAAGTCGATTTTTTCAAACGCGCAGAAGAGAAAATCAATAAGAATGAAAAGGTTCAAAATCTCATTGCGCAAATTAAACATTACCAAAAAGAATCCGTTAACTTACAGCATTATCAAAAACATGAAGCATTAAAGAAAAATGAAGAAAAAATTGACAAACTCTTAAAAGAGCTTGACAGTATTCCGGTTGTTCAATCATTTAAACAATCTCAAGAAGATGTCAATGATCTATTGCAATTAATTTCCAATACGATTTCCAACAAAGTCACCGAAGCAATCATTAAATCAACCGGCGGAGATTTATTGACGGGACAAACCGGCTCCGCATTAGAAGCGAAAAAAAACTGCTGACATGAGTGGTCAGCAGTTTTTTTGTTTTGAGATATTATATTAAGATTGTTAAGAAATTAATCACCTATAATTATATTATGTAAACTAAAATGTGGTTAGTGCCAAACCGCCTTTGCGATTCATAGTCTGTATAAGAAAGTATCTCGGGACAAAAGCAATAAATTTTAGCACACTGGTCATTCGTCCCGCATACGATGACAGAGAAGAAGGCAAAGAGGAGGTTTGGACTCGTGGCTGAAAACGGCTATAGAGAAATTATAACAAAGGCTATTTGCGGCAAAGGGAAAAAGTTCAGTCAAACAGCACATACTATTTCACCATCACATAAACCTTCTAGTATTCTTGGTTGTTGGGTGATCAATCATAAATATAAAACCCATTATCAAAAGGATTGCGTTATCGTAGAAGGTTCTTATGATGTGAACATTTGGTATTCTTACAGCAATAATACGAAAACAGAGGTAGTGACTGAAACAGTAACATATCGTGATCAAGTTGCATTAACGATAAAAGATAAAAAAGTCATTTCAGATCACCTTGAAGTGGCGGCAAGAACTCTGCAAGAGCCAAATTGTCTGGAAGCCAACATTTCTCCAAACGGCAATAAAATTGTTGCTCAAGTAGAAAGGGAATTCCTGGTTGAGGTGATTGGTGAAACAAAAGTAAGAGTTCAAGTTGACGAAGATGATTTGTTTGAAGAAGACGATGATTGGGAAGACGAATTAGAGGAAGCCTTTGAAGATTTAGATTCTGACTTTTTGGTCGGCGAAATAGAAGAATAATACCGCGGGGGAGAAGACGAGGATCTTCTTCCTCGTTTTGTTTTTTTAATTGGCCCTCTATGTTTTGATCATTTATTTCTAAAATTCATGATTCCCATTTCTTTGTCTTATAACCGGCATCTTATGATATAATACTTGTCGAATATAGTCACTGTTAGGAGTGGACAAAAAAAGTATGGCATATACTCCAATGATTCAGCAATATTTATCGATTAAGGCACAATATCCGGATGCCTTTTTATTTTTTCGCCTCGGTGATTTTTATGAAATGTTTTTTGAGGATGCGAAAAAGGCGTCGGTCGAATTAGAAATAACGTTAACTTCGCGGGACGGCGGGCAAAATGAAAGAATACCGATGTGCGGCGTGCCTTACCATGCTGCGAATCAATATATTAAAGTTCTAGTAGAAAAAGGTTATAAGATTGCCATTTGTGAACAGGTTGAAGATCCGAAATCCGCAAAGGGTGTTGTCAAGAGAGAAGTTATCCAACTAATTACACCAGGAACGGTGATGGATAACCAGTCTTTGACCCCTAAGGAGAATAACTATCTTACCTCAATATCGGCATTTAGTGATCATACATTTGGGTTTTCCGTTTGTGATCTCACAACCGGCGAAGTGAAGGTAACGAGTATTGCCAGCTGGGAAAGTGTCATTCAAGAACTTGCGGCTTATGAATCAAAGGAAGTTGTTGTTGCTCCCTCCTTTGATGAAACTGTATTGGATGAATTGAAACAAAGACTAAGCGTCACCGTCTCATTTGAAGAAAATGAAGAGATTCCAGATGCTTTAAAGAAATTGGCTGACGCGATTGACCAAGCAAAGATGCAAAAATCTCTCGGGCGCTTGCTGCAATATTTGGTCAAAACGCAAAAGCGCTCTTTAGACCATCTGCAGCCCGCTGAATTTTATGCGGTGCAAGATTATATGGCAATTGATCCGAATTCAAGACGCAATCTTGAACTTGTAGCCACTATGAAAGAAAAGAAGAAATTTGGATCGTTATTATGGCTTTTGGATAAAACAAAAACGGCAATGGGCGGAAGAAAGCTCAAACAATGGATTGAGAAGCCCCTTTTAAATCAAGAAAAAATAAATGAAAGACTTTCTTGTGTCGAATCATTGATAGATCACTATTTTGAAAGGGAAACGGTCAGAGAGAGTTTAGAGAAAGTATACGATTTAGAACGGCTTGTCGGCCGTGTTGCTTTTGGCAATGTTAATGCCCGCGAATTAATTCAATTAAAGCAATCATTGGCGCAAGTGCCTGCAGTTATTCAGGCATTAAATGATATTGACAATGATGTCATTAAACAATTGGCGGAAAGAATGGATCCGTGTGCTGACGTGAAAGAGATCATTGAAAAGGGGATCATTGATGATCCGCCGATCTCGATTACTGACGGCGGAATTATTAAAAGCGGATATCATGAAAAGCTGGATCAATATCGCGATATCAGTCAAAACGGTAAAGCTTGGATTGCCGAACTTGAACAAGCAGAGCGTGAAAATACAGGAATTAAGTCATTAAAAATCGGCTATAATAAAGTATTCGGCTATTATATTGAAGTCACGAAAGCTAATTTGAAGTATTTGCCTGAGGGCCGCTATGAAAGAAAACAAACGCTGGCAAATGCTGAACGGTTCATCACTCCGGAGCTGAAGGAAAAAGAAAAATTAATTCTAGAAGCTGAAGAGAAAATGGTTGATTTGGAATATGAACTGTTTCAAGAGATTAGAAGCCTTATTAAAGAGCATTCAATAAGACTGCAAGAATTGGCACAGCTGATCAGCCGGATTGATGTTCTGCAAAGCTTCGCTGTCGTAAGTGAAAATAATCAATATACGAAGCCGGTTTTTTCAGACGATAGAACGATTGAGCTTAAGGAATCTCGTCATCCGGTTGTAGAGCAAGTAATAGAAAATAATGTGTTCGTAGCAAATGATTTATCAATGGATGAATCTTGTGATATGCTCTTGATTACCGGACCGAATATGGGCGGAAAGAGTACGTTTATGAGGCAGGTGGCGCTGTCGGCTATCATGGCGCAAATGGGCTGCTTTGTCCCTGCTGAACATGCCGTGCTCCCGATATTTGATCAGATCTTTACCCGGATTGGGGCGGCTGATGATCTTGTCTCCGGACAAAGCACCTTCATGGTTGAAATGATGGAAGCCCAGTACGCCTTGTCGCACGCGACACAAAATAGTTTAATTTTATTAGATGAAATAGGAAGAGGGACATCGACCTATGACGGGATTGCCATTGCTCAGGCCATCGTTGAGTACATCCATGATCATATATCTGCGAAAACATTATTTTCAACCCACTATCATGAGCTCACGCAATTAGAAGAGCAGCTGTCCCGATTAAAAAATGTTCATGTCACTGCTATGGAAGAAGATGGCAAGGTTGTCTTCTTGCATAAAGTATTGCCAGGACAAGCCGATAAAAGCTACGGCATTCATGTGGCCAAGCTGGCCAGCCTTCCAGACGCATTGATTGACCGAGCTAATGTGATATTAAATGATTTAGAAGGAAAAGAAGAAGAAAAAACTTTGCCTATACCGTCCCATAATAGAATATCTGAGAACAGTGAACAGCTGGCTTTTTTTGCAAATGAGACGTCTAATAAACAAGAAAGGCCGGCAGCCGACTCAAAGGAAAAGCAAATCATAACAGCCTTGAAATCCATTGATCTTCTAGCTATGAATCCTATGGAAGCGATGAACGAGCTTTATAGATTGCAGACATTATTGAAAAAATAACCATACGGAGGGCCGCTATGGGAAAAATAATCAAACTGGATGAGCCGCTGGCTAATAAAATAGCTGCAGGAGAAGTCGTTGAACGGCCGGCATCAATTGTAAAAGAATTAGTAGAAAACTCATTAGACGCCGGGGCCACTAAGGTTCAGGTTGATGTTGAAGAGGGCGGTCTCAGCAAAATAAAAATTACTGATAATGGTCACGGCATTGCGCCTGAAGACTGCCGTATCGCCTTCGAACGTCATGCCACGAGTAAAATATCAGAAGAAAGCGATCTGTTTCATATACGCACGCTTGGGTTTCGCGGAGAAGCTCTGCCAAGCATCGCCTCCGTTTCACATGTCGAATTGAAGACAGGCACTGGCGATGGCCCTGGGAGCCACTTAATTTTACAAGGCGGCCACGTGATCCAGCAAGGGCATACAGACAGCCGCCGCGGTACTGAAATTACAGTGAGAAACCTTTTTTACAATACACCGGCGCGCTTAAAACATTTAAAAACCATTCATACGGAACTTGGAAATATAACCGATACGATGAATAAGTTAGCACTCGCGCATCCAGATGTGCGATTTCATCTTACGCATAATCATAAAACGCTATTAAACACAAACGGCAAAAGCGATCTAAGGCAAGTGATTGCAGCCATTTATGGCATGCAAACAGCCAAACTCTCATTGCCTTTCAGCGGCGAATCTTTAGACTTTAAAATCTATGGCCGTATTGTGAAACCAGAAATTACAAGAGCCGGCAGACAATATGTCTATATATTGATTAATAGCAGGTATATCAAGAACTATCCGATATTCAATGCTATTATTAATGGATGTCATACTTTGCTGCCAATCGGCCGCTATCCAATCGCCGTTATTCATATTGAAATGGATCCAACATTAATTGATGTTAACGTCCACCCCGCCAAACTCGAAGCGCGGATAAGCAAAGAGAAGGAACTGTGCGGACTCATTGAGAAAACGATTAAAGAAACGTTTCACAAAGAGCGGCTGATTCCTGCAGTTAAGAAAACAGATAAACCTGAAAGATTAAAATCAGACCAACAAATGTTTGATTTCAGCGAACCTCTATTTTCGCAAAGACAGCCGGCAAAAGATTCCGAGTTAAAAACAGTTTCTCACGATCAACAAACAGATGCTTTGAATGCAACGGACAATCATGCCGGCGAAGAGAGCGGCAGCGCCCATTATGAGGAGCCCCGGCATACTCAGGAAGTTATTCGTGAACCGGGTCATCATCCAGAAACTGCGGAAACTGAGAAATTGTCATTAAATAATGAAATCACCGTTCATCACAATGATCAGGTGATTCCTCCGGCTGACGAACCGGAGCCTGCTGCGCCGGAAGAAGCGACGCAAGATCCGGCATTGGTTTCTCCAAATAAGAAGCGGATGCCGAAGCTCTACCCAATCGGTCAAATGCATGGCACTTACATTTTTGCCCAAAATGAAGACGGACTTTATATCATCGATCAACATGCGGCTCAAGAAAGAATAAAGTATGAATTTTTCCGGGAAAAAGTAGCGCAAACCGAACATGAAGTTCAAGAATGCCTCGTGCCCATAACATTTGAATTTACCGCGAAAGAATATGCCATTATTGAAGAATATCATGATTATTTAAAAAAACTGGGATTGGACTTTGAACCTTTTGGCCAGCATTCTTTTATTGTTCGGTCACATCCAACATGGTTTCCAAAAGGAAAAGAAAAGGAGACCATCGAAGATATTGTCCAACAGCTTTTGGAAAATAATCATGTATCTATAAAAAAATTAAGAGAAAAATTAGCGATCATGATGTCTTGCAAAAAGTCAATCAAGGCCAATCAATATTTGCGCGATGATGAAATTGAAGCCCTGCTGGAACAGTTAAGACTGGCGGAAGATCCGTTCACATGCCCGCATGGCCGCCCTGTTATTGTTCATTTTTCGAGCTATGAAATGGAAAAGCTGTTTAAACGCGTGATGTAATGGGGATTAGCGTGGTTATTTTCCAGCATTTTGCCGTTTTTCTTTATAACCGAATCAATACCCTCATTGATTGTAAATTTGTCTGCCTTATTGCCGTTCGATTTCTTATATTCCTTTTGCTTCCCTTAAATATTATGGTTAAATCTATAAATCCTTTGGATACATAACTGCCTCGGTACTGTTTTCTGCAGTATAGAGGCAGTTTTTTTTGCAGTGAAAAGGATAGATTATTCAATTATGAGCTGAAAATCGCTAAAAAGAGGAGAATGAATGCTCATTTGACCTTTAAATGAACGTGTTATGTAACTGAATATAATTGTCCGTTGCAAAAACAGCGCTTTGTACATTTACTATTAACAAAAAGACATTTATAAAAAGGAGCCGCATTAAATGGAATCTAAATTTAAAAGAGAAGCCAATAATCTCGTTGGCAGCCGTGTAAAAGTAGTTACTACTATTGGCGCAGTGACGGGGATTTTAGAGTCTGTTGGCGATGACTTCTTAGTTTTGCGTGTAAGAATACGAAATCGTACTTTTAGATTTATCATTCGTCTAGCTCTGATCGTTGCACTATTGCGCGTATTAACAGACGGATGCTATGAAGAAGTTTACAGCTATGAAGAAAATAATACTTTCGATCAAGAAGATGAAAGATTAGAAAATTTTTAGACTGGAAACTAAAGATTATGAAGGGTGAGTTATAAATGATTGATTTCGTTCACGAGGCGAAAAACTTAATTGGACAAAAGGTTCGTGTGATCACTGAAAACGGAAATTACACTGGTAAACTGTTAGCTGTCGGCGATGATGCGCTTGTTTTGCAGGTCCGCACTAACGGCCGATTGCGCCGGCTAATCATTCGTATTGCCGAGATTATTATTTTGTTTTCATTATTAGGCGTTTAATTTAATAGCTCTGATCATCATCCAGCTGTCGATACGTTTATATAAGCTGTAAATTTTTCCTTTTTCTACCTGAAAAAATTAAGTCTAATATATTAATATATTGATACATTCCCTTCTTTTAAAAAGAGAATATAAATATTATATATTTTTTAAGGAGGGAAAGTGATGGGACATCAAAGCTGCAATTGTCACAAGTCTGCTGAAAAACCAACAATGAAAGAAAAGGAAAAAAAGAACACTATGACTGACAAAAATAAAAATACAGCTGAAGTTATTCAAAGCGGAAATTCCCGTGTCAATATTCGTATCAATAACAGCACAACTGCTGAAGCGGAAGCTGAAGAGGAAGAAAAGCGCAGAAGAAAATCGTAAGCCATGACGGATTCATGGAAGATTAATATGATATAACTGATATTATGCAAGTGTTAAAAACAACAGGATTCTTTTTAGAGTCCTGTTTTTATAATGCTGAGTCCTGCTGCTGTTCTGCATGGTTATGATGAATAAGAAATATACTGTGAAGCGATGCTATATGCCTTGGGAAAATAGAAAACGGTCCTGTAGTTGAACCAAGAGGCTCTTTCTTTATCAGCTGTCCATTTTTGCCGCATATAGTTGTAAAAACACGCGGCATCATGTTATTGTTATGATATTCCTCTCGGTGAAAATCATTTAAATCAAACTTTTTAAGCTTTATGCCGTCTTATGAAATAGAATCATTTAAAACGTTTTACATCAACCACTCGCAGAATTTTAAAGATCGCTTTCATGATGAAAAATAGGGGAAGTTAAGATTGGATAAGAATAGGAAATCCTTAAGAACACCTCTGCCGCTCGATGAGAAATTGCTTCAGCCATCCCAGCTCAAACAGTTCATCGAGGATAAAAACTCTGATAGTCAATGTCACGGCTTTAAGATTTTTGAAGTCGGTTGGCAAGGTTTAGATAGTTATCATCAGGGCCATATCCCCGGAGCTTTTTATTTAGATACGAATGAGATTGAAGAGAAACCGCTTTGGAACCGCAAGTCAGATAAAGAACTCAAAAGAGTTTTTGAAAAGAACGGAATGACCTGCGATCAGACAATGATTTTATACAGTAAAAATACGATGGCAGCTGCTCGTGCGGCTGTTATACTCATGTATGCGGGTGTTAAGGATGTCCGCTTATTAGACGGCGGCTATCCGGCGTGGGTTTCTGAAGGATATAAAATTGATAACATACCGCATTTTCCCGAACCAGTGAATGATTTCGGGGAGGGCATGCCTGCGTGTCCAAACTATTTTACAAGTATAGACAAACTTAAAAGCTGTTATGATAATGCTGAGACCGTCCTTAGTGATATACGAAGTTGGCAGGAATATATTGGGGAAACAAGCGGCTATAGTTATATTAATAAGAGAGGCCGCATTAAAGGAGCAAAATGGGGACACGCTGGCTCAGATGCTTATCATTTGCAAGACTATCATGACAAAAACGGAAAAATGCGCCATCCTCAGCAAATGGCTGGCAATTGGAAAAAATGGGGTATCACCCCCGATAAACAAGTCATTTTCTATTGCGGGACAGGCTGGAGAGCAAGTGTGGCATTCTTTTGCGCTTATTTAATGGGATGGGATAATATCTCTATTTTTGACGGCGGATGGTATGAATGGAGCAGCGATCCGGCTCTGCCCATTGAGACAGGGGAACCCTAATAAAAACTGACGGCGCTTTATCAGGCCGTTTTTAAATGAATGTTCCCCGGGTTATGATAGAGAAGAGAAGATTATCGGAGAGAAAGGTAAATAACATGAATCAAGCAATGAAAAAAAAGGGGAAAGTTGTTGCTGTTGTCGGGCCGACAGCTGTCGGAAAAACAGCTCTGAGCCTAGAGCTTGCGGCTCGCTTGAATGGAGAAATTATCAATGGGGATGCTATGCAAGTCTATAAAGGTTTAGACATTGGAACAGCCAAAATACCCATTCATGAAAGACGGGGCATTCCTCATCATCTCATTGATTTTTTGCCTCCTGATCATTCATATACAGTAGCTGATTTCCAAGCTGGTGCAAGGCAATGGATTCATAAGCTTAATGAACAAAACAAGCTGCCTGTTCTTGTTGGCGGGACAGGGTTATACATAAAAGCAGCCTTATATGATTATCAGTTCTCTGACATTGACTCACAGCCTGAGCTGCGGCAAGAACTCGAATATACTGCACGTATAGAAGGGGCTGAGTCTTTGTACCATAAACTGCAAGACGTCGATCCTGTTTCAGCGGAAAAAATACACCCCAACAATGTCAAGCGGGTGATCAGGGCGTTAGAAGTTTTCTATACTACGGGCGTCCCATTCAGCCGGCATCAGCAAAATGAAAAGCCGAAACCGCTTTATAATATGGTGCTTGTTGGCTTAACGATGGATCGAGACATGCTTTATGAACGAATTAATCAACGTGTCGACGAAATGATTGAAGCAGGGTTGATTGAAGAAGCCAGACACTTGTATGACCTTGGCATTAAGAATACCCAGTCAGTTCAAGCCATCGGGTATAAAGAGCTTTATCTCTATTTTGACGGCAAATGTTCATTAGATGAGGCTGTTCGCCTGCTTAAACGCAATTCAAGGCGATTTGCCAAGCGGCAATTTACATGGTTTAAGCGCCAAATGGATATCACATGGTTTGATATGACAGATTATCAATCGAATTTTTCACAAAAAGCGCAAGAAATCCTTGCGTTTGTAGCAGGAAAGTTTGCAAAAGAGTCGAAATAACTGATATAGAGAAAAAGAGGAGGATCATGGCCATGAAACAAAGCATTAATATTCAAGATACGTTTTTGAACCAGCTGCGTAAGGAAGGAACATTTGTAACGGTTTTCCTTCTTAATGGATTTCAATTAAAAGGAACAATAAAAGCTTTTGATAATTTTACCGTGCTTATTGAAACAGATGGCAAGCAGCAATTGATATTTAAGCATGCGATATCAACTTTTTCTCCAGCACGTCCTGTCAATTTGAATGTACAAGAAGAATAAAGAATAAGGAACTTTGAAGTCTCTGAATCAATGCCGCCTCCTGATCGCCAATGATTAGGAGGTTCTTTTTTGGGAAACATTTTTAAACACTAATATAAATATTTCCCCGGCAAGCGCATAAGTCGACAAATAACATAAAAAAGAACTGCATCATTGTCGAAATATTCAACCATATGTTACTTATGCGTATAAAAATTTAATCTTATCAAAAATTAAGTTAAGAGGTGGTGATATAATGGAAAAGAAGAAGGCGGCTAAAGAAAATAAAAACCATGCTAAATCCCCAAAAAACAATATGATCTCAAAGGAACAAAGGCCTTTGCCGCAGCCTAAAGATTATGAGGAAATTGAATATTAAACGCTTTTTAAGGGACATGATGGCAGAAACAAACTTGGCGCGGCATCTGTGTTGCCAAGCTCATGTGATGTTAAAATGTCCCTTTGGGTTTTTAATATATAGAATATTATCTATAATATAAAATAAGGGATTGTTTAAACGATTCCAAATCACTGTTAATGGGAGGGGAGAAATAATGGCAGCAACGATTAAAGAAGGGAACCTTTTATGGGAACCGCCTGAAGATGCAATAAAGCAATCTGCAATGGTGCGATATATGAATTGGCTAAAAGAAAATAGAGGGTATCAATTTTCTTCTTATGATGAGTTATGGCAATGGTCTGTCACACACCTGGAGGACTTTTGGTCATCGATATGGTATTTCTTTGATGTAAAGGCGTCAGTTCCTTATACAACTGTATTAGAAGACGCTGATATGCCTGGCGCTAAATGGTTCAAAGGAGCAAAATTAAATTATGCCGAACATATTTTCCGCCATATTAATAAAGAAAAAACGGCGGTTATTCACGCTTCAGAATCTAGGGCTGATGGTGCATTGACTTGGAAGGATCTCTATGAACAGACAGCCAGCATAGCCGAAGGCTTAAAACAGCTTGGCGTTAAACCCGGGGATCGAGTCGTTAGTTATGCACCGAATATTCCTGAAACACTGATTGCTTTTCTTGCCTGTGCATCCATTGGCGCTGTTTGGTCGAGCTGTTCCCCGGACTTTGGCGATTTAAGCGTCATAGATCGGTTTAATCAGGTCGAACCGAAAGTGATGTTTACCGTTGACGGCTATAAGTACGGGGGAAAAAGCTACAATCGATTGAAAACCGTTGCAAATATACAAAAAGCTATACCGACGCTAAATCATACCATTGTTATTCCTTGCCTTAATGATCATCCTGATTTAAATATAAGCGGATTGAAAAATGTTATAAAATGGGAAAAGGTGGTTCATCAGCATCGGAACGCGCCATTATCGTTTGAACAGGTAGCCTTTGATCATCCATTATGGATTTTGTATTCATCAGGTACAACGGGTATACCGAAAGCAATCGTTCAAAGCCAGGGCGGCATATTGCTTGAGCATTTAAAATCGATTGCGCTGCAAATGGATTTGAATCAGGATGATCGGTTTTTTTGGTTTACGACAACCGGATGGATGATGTGGAATGTACTCGTCAGCGGTCTGCTTGCAGGAGCGACGGTTCTCCTCTATGACGGCAATCCTGGATATCCAGATATGAACACATTATGGAAATTTGCAGAAAAGACCGGTATGACCTATTTTGGCACGAGTGCCAGCTATTTGTCATCTTGTGCAAAGGCGGGGGTTGAACCGGGGAGAATATTTGACCTCAGAAGCCTAAAAGCCGTGGGCACAACGGGTTCGCCTTTGACTGTCAACGGTTTTCAATGGGTTTATGAGCATGTGAAGAAAGATTTGTGGCTGGCATCAGTAAGCGGCGGGACTGATCTATGCACAGCTTTTGTCGGCGGGTCGCCGCTGCTGCCCGTCCATGCGGGAGAAATCCAATGCCGAACACTAGGTGCGGCAGTAGAGGCTTTTGATGACAACGGACGGCCTTTAATTGACGCTGTCGGTGAATTGGTGATCACAAAACCGATGCCTTCCATGCCGATTTATTTTTGGAACGATCCTGACAACAAGCGTTATCGGGACAGCTATTTTGATATGTATCCGGGCATTTGGCGCCACGGTGATTTTATTAAAATCACATCCCGCGGGTCATGTATCATTTATGGACGGTCAGATGCGACGATTAACCGCGGCGGTATCCGCATGGGGACAAGCGAAATTTATCATGCTGTTGAAGGGGTCGAAGAGGTGGCCGACAGTTTGGTGGTTGACGTTCAAAATGCTGATGGTGAATCTTTTATGCCTTTATTTATTGTTGTGCGAGAAAATGTACAATTAGACGAATCATTAAAAAATAAAATTAAACATCGTATCAGGGAAAACTGTTCGCCGCGCCATGTACCGAACGATATTTTTGCAGTCGCAGATATTCCAAAAACTTTGAATGGCAAAAAATTAGAAGTTCCAGTTAAAAAAATTCTTATGGGTACACCGCTTGAAAAAGCCGTTAATCAAGGGTCGCTGAGCAATCCGGATTCGCTGGAATTTTTTGTGGACTTAGCTGAAAGACTGAATGGCAGGTAAAAACCGGGCGTTCTTCTTTGTCCGGTTTTTATTTTTTGCATTAAAGTTCTACTATCGTCATTCTTTGACTTGTATTATGATATGATTGGATAGGAAAATACGAGTGAGGTGAGCCGTTCTAATGGAAGATCCTTAATTGCAAGTGTTGGTCAGGAGGATACCCGATGTTTGTGGAATTTTGTATTCAAATTTTTTTGGTGCTTACGATACTCAGTTTATACCTTGCTTGGACAAGGCTCCATCCAAGGTTAACAAAGAAGAAACTCGTTTTTTTGTTTTTCTTTAACAGCTTAATTATCATTTTATGCATGTCATTTCCGGTTACATATCATTCAGATCCCATTATCAATTTACGAGTGATTCCATGGATAGTGTCGTTTTTATACGGGGGGCTTTCTGTAGGCATTCCTGTTACGCTAGTCATGGTTATCTACGAACTTTTTGATAGCCAAATGGGAATTGGTTATGCCGTCATATTATATACGATGATGCTCATCTTCATTTTATTGATTAAGAATAGGTTCGAAAATAACAGTTATTTTAATAAGTTAAAATGTACGACCTGTATCATTTTACTTTATGATGCTTTTACACTTTTTGTAATATATATAAATCATCGGGAATTGCTTATAAATTCAAAGTGGCTTATTGCCGCGATTGTTATTATCCCGGTGCTTGCAAATTGGCTGGTTATTTTTTTAATTGAAGCGATTCAAGCCAACGATAAATTCAGATTAGAAATGGCCCGTTCGGAAAAGATACATATCGTCGGCCAATTAGCTGCCAGCGTCGCTCATGAAGTGAGAAACCCGATTACTGTAGTCAAAGGGTTTATGCAATTAATACAGCATGATGAGAAATTATCTGGGCGCTATCACGATTATTTGCAAACAATGGAGAGAGAACTTGATAGAGCGACGGGCATCATTAATGATTATTTATCGCTGGCAAAACCTCAAGAGGGCCAGGCGAAAATCATTAATATCACTGAACAGCTTCATACTGTATGCCATACATTGCATTCTTACGCAGTCATTAATGATATGAGGCTTAATTGCCGTGTGAAAGAATCATATTATGTTAAGGGCAGTATTGAAAAAACACAGCAGCTATTGGTTAATATTATAAAAAATGGAATTGAAGCATCGCCTAAAGAAAGTGTCATCGACTTAGACATTCTAAAAGAAAAAAAGCATATTTTAATAAAGATTAGAGATTATGGACAAGGAATGACCAGAGATCAGATTGAAAAAGCGGGCATGCCGTTTTATACAACAAAAGAATCGGGAACAGGGCTTGGTTTAATGGTATGCTACCAAATTGTTGAGTCTATGAATGGGAAAATACATATTGAAAGCGAACCTTCCAAAGGAACATGTTTTACAATAAAATTGCCAATTTATAAAGGATAATAGCTATTATTTATAGGCGTTTGTCACGAAAGATCATTTCACAGCGTATAATATACCAAAGGAACAGTGAGGTGAGCTTAGTGTCGGGAACCTATACTTTTAAGCAAAAGGGCCAAATTAACGTGGTTTTCAGCCATAAGAAAGAAAAAGAAATCGACATGCCTTTTTCGCCTAAAGAAGACAGAACAAATCATCAGCCCCTTGAGCAAATGGAAGCTAAGCTAAACCGGCTGGTTGGTTTAGATGAGGTAAAACGCACGGTTAAAGAAATTTACGCGTGGCTGTATATTTGCAAAAAAAGAAAAGAACAGCATTTGAAAGTAAACGCTCATTCTTTGCATATGCTTTTTAAAGGCAATCCCGGAACCGGAAAAACTACTGTCGCCCGTCTGTTAGGCGAATTATTCAGGGATATGGAGATACTGCCTAAGGGGCATTTGATTGAAGCGGAACGCGCCGATCTTGTCGGCGAGTATATTGGCCAAACAGCACAAAAAACGAGAGAATTAGTGAAAAAGGCACTCGGAGGCATTTTGTTTATTGATGAGGCTTACTCACTGGGACGCGGCGGCGAGAAGGACTTTGGGAAGGAAGCAATCGATACGTTAGTGAAACAAATGGAAGATAAGAAAGATCAATTCGTACTTATCCTCGCTGGCTATTCCGATGAAATGGAGGAATTTTTAAGTCTTAATCCCGGTTTGCCATCCCGGTTTCCGATCATTATTTCTTTTCCAAACTATACTGAAACTGAATTAATGACAATTTCTGAACAGATGCTGCAAGAGCGTGATTATAAGTTAACGACTGAGGCAAACCGGAAACTAGCCAGACACTTAAAGCAAAAGGTCAGTGAATGCGATCATTCTTTCAGCAATGGCCGCTATGTCAGAAACCTTATAGAAAAAATGATACGCCAGCAAGCAGTAAGGCTCTTGAGGGAGGGCTCTTATGACCGTGAATCGTTATTAACGCTGCGGGCCTCTGACCTTGTGACTGAGGAGAAAGAGCTGAAAGATAATTATGGGCGTGTTTAAAAAGGGAAGGCAAACAGAATCGCTGCTGGATGAAAGCAAGACCCCTATACTTCATTGCGCAGAAGCACCGAGTAGTGAAACACTAAATATTGCTCGGGGCTGCGGCGATAAATGGAATGGCTTCTCTAGCATAAGCGCCCGGGTACGCTATTCTTACGGATATTTTAAACATCTTCTTAAAAGGCAGGGATGACATGGAACAAGTAATACTGGTTGGCTGCCAACTGCGGCATGTCAATGATGATGTTTTTCATTCTTCCATGGATGAATTAGCATCATTAACTGAAACTGCAGGCGGCATGGTGCTGGCAGCTGTTACGCAAAAAAGAGAACGCATTGAAGCCGGCACTTACATAGGAAAAGGGAAGATAAACGAACTGATAGCGCTTGAACAAGAAGTTGAAGCAGATACAATCATTTTTAATGATGAACTTTCTCCAAGCCAGCATCTGCAATTATCCAAACAATTAGAAGCCAAAGTCATTGATCGTACGCAATTGATTTTGGATATTTTTGCGATGAGAGCAAGATCAAGAGAAGGAAAGCTGCAAGTTGAGCTTGCGCAGCTAAAATATATGCTGCCAAGGTTAAGCGGGATAGGTGTTTCCTTATCCCGCCTTGGGGGCGGCATAGGCACAAGAGGCCCCGGGGAGACCAAATTGGAAACAGATCGCCGCTATATTCGCAGACGGATAGAAGATATAAAAAAACAATTGGAGGTTATCGTTCAACATCGTGAGCGGTACCGGGAACGCCGCAAGAACTTAGAGCAATTTCAAATGGCTCTCGTCGGTTATACGAATGCCGGAAAGTCAACTTTGTTTAATAGATTAACGGCGGCAGAATCACTTGAAGAAAATAAATTGTTTGCCACTCTTGATCCATTGACGCGAAAATGCAAATTGCCGAATGGGTTCATCCCGTTATTAACCGATACAGTCGGTTTTATTCAGCATTTGCCGACCCAGCTTGTTGCGGCTTTTCGTTCAACCTTAGAAGAAGTCAGACAAGCTGATTTGATCATTCATGTTATTGATGTTTCCCACCCGGACCATCGTCAACATGAAAAAACGGTCAACAACATTTTGAGTGACCTTGAGGCTTCGCATATTCCGCAGCTGATTATTTATAATAAAAGAGATTTATTAACTGAAAGCTTTATAACGCCGAAAAATGCCTTGCTTGTATCAGTGTTTGATAATACCGACTTAGAAACGGTCCGGATGGCCATTCAAGAAAAAATCACCGAGGAAATGATCCCTTATCAAACGCAAATCAGTGCCCAAAACGGCAAATTGATGTCATTGCTTAAAACACAAACCATTGTCATAGAAAACCGTTATAATGAAATTGATGATTGTTATGAATATAAAGGGTATATCTCAGAGAAGTCGCCATTGCTGAACACAATCATTGACAGCAACAATTTAAAGGAGTAAAGATAGCATGTATGAACAATTAAAACACGGAGCCAAATTGCAAGAGATTGCTGAACAGATAGAGGAACAAATTCAGCCTGTTTTCCGCAAAATTGATCGGATTACTGAGACCAATCAATTTAAAGTTTTAAAAAGTTTTCAAAAGCATCAAGTCTCAGATGCGCACTTTCATGGAACAACAGGCTATGGCTACGATGATTTCGGCAGGGATACGATAGAAGCGATATACGCGGATGTATTCGGAGCGGAAGCCGGGCTTGTCCGTCCCCAATTAATCTCCGGGACACATGCCATAACAACGGCATTGTTCGGGGTTCTCAGGCCAGGCGATGAATTGATCTATATAACAGGAAAACCTTATGATACGCTCGAAGGCGTTATCGGATTAAATGACAGCGGCAGCGGGTCTTTAAAGGATTTCTGCATTACTGCAAAAGTCATCCCTCTTAAAGAAAACAAGATTGATATTGACAGTGTTGGACAAGCTATTAACAGCAAAACCAAAATGATAGCTATTCAAAGGTCATGCGGATATGATAAGCGTCCATCATTTTCCATTAAAGAAATCGGCGAGGCTATTCGTAAAATTAAATCCATTCACCCGGATATCATTGTATTTACCGATAATTGCTACGGCGAATTTACCGAAGATAGGGAACCCACTCAAGTTGGGGCGGATTTAATGGCGGGGTCTTTAATTAAAAATCCCGGCGGCGGCCTTGTAAAATCGGGCGGCTATATAGTAGGGAATAAAACGCTTGTTGACCAATGCGCCGAACGATTAACAGCGCCAAGCCTCGGCAGGGAAGTCGGTCCGACGATGGGGCATTTGTTAGATATTTACCAAGGTTTCTTTCTTTCCCCCCATGTCACAGGCCAGGCGCTAAAAGGCGCTGTATTTACCGCTGCATTATTAGAAAAGCTGGGAATGAGAACGACGCCGTCCTGGGATGCTGACCGTACCGATCTGATCCAATCAGTTACCTTTGAAGACCCGGAAGCAATGGTGCTGTTCTGCCAGGAAGTTCAAAAAGCTTCTCCGATTAACTCGCACGTTAAGCCATATCCAAGCGACATGCCGGGGTATGATAGCAAAGTCATCATGGCCGCTGGAACTTTTGTTCAAGGCGCCAGCCTTGAATTATCAGCGGACGGACCCATACGGCCGCCGTATACAGCCTTTGTCCAAGGCGGACTGACATTTGCTCATGTAAAAGCGGCTGTCTTATCTGCGTTGGATGCATTAATAGATAAAAAACTTGTGCATGTTTAAAACTCGCCATTTGGCGGGTTTTTCATTATCAAACTCTTTTTTGAATAATCATATGGTTAATGCTTTAACAGCAATACGTCATAAGAGGCTGTTTAAAAGTCTAAATATAAAATGCCGTCAGATATGCCTATATTTTATAAAAAAATGATGTAAGAAATCCTAACATGCCTTGACATTTATAATTCCATATAATAAACTGAAGAGGAAAGAAAGGGGGATATGGCAATGGATAAAGAAATACGCCGTACAATGCCTGTATTTCCAATGAGTATTGTACAAAAGTTAACTGGTTTATCCGCCCGTCAAATTCGTTATTACGAACAGCATCAATTAATTCATCCAGAAAGAACAGAAGGAAACAGACGCATGTTTTCGCTCAATGATGTCGAAAGACTTCTTGAAATCAAATCTTTGTTAGATGAAGGCGTGAATTTGGCAGGAATTAAGCATGTATTAAATATGAAACCGCTCGAGAATGAGCATCCCTCTTCTAGAAGTGAGCATCCGAAAAAAGATTTATCTAATGCAGACGTTATGAAATATTTGAAAACAGAACTTATTGAGGCCGGCAAGTATGGCAAATCATCGTTAATACAAGGGGAACTTTCACGATTTTTCCATTGATCCCCTTTTGTATATATCATTGTGTTCAAAATAAGGGCAGACGAGTCAAATCACGGAAACCGCGAGGAGACTCTGCATAGGGATTTGCCGGAATTTTTGAACACCCATAAAATAAGAAGGTTTGGGGAGGAGCTTTTTAGATGGCTAAATACACTCGCAATGACATTATTAAAATGGCTGATGAGGAGAATGTGCGTTTTATCCGCTTGCAATTCACAGATTTGCTGGGAATTATTAAGAACGTTGAAATTCCGGTCGACCAATTGCCTAAGGCTTTAGACAATAAAATGATGTTTGACGGATCGTCCATCGAGGGTTTTGTGAGAATTGAAGAATCCGATATGTATTTGTATCCTGACCTTGATACATGGGTTGTTTTTCCGTGGACTTCAGAAAAAGGCAAGGTTGCCCGCTTGATCTGTGATATTTACAATCCGGACGGCACACCGTTTGAAGGTGATCCTCGCTATATTCTTAAGCGCCAGCTCAAAGAAATGGAGAAACTTGGCTTTACTCATTTTAACATCGGTCCGGAGCCGGAATTTTTCCTATTCAAAATGGATGAAAAAGGCGAGCCGACGCTTGAACTTAATGATAAGGGCGGCTACTTCGACTTAGCGCCTACCGATTTAGGAGAAAATTGCCGCCGCGACATCGTTCTTGAGCTTGAAGATATGGGGTTTGAAATCGAAGCCTCCCACCATGAGGTAGCGCCCGGCCAACACGAAATTGACTTTAAATACGCAGATGCAGTAGCAACATGCGACAACATCCAAACCTTTAAATTGGTCGTTAAGACGATTGCCCGCAAACATGGTCTTCATGCGACTTTCATGCCAAAACCTTTATTTGGTGTCAATGGTTCAGGCATGCATGCTAATATGTCATTATTTAAAGGCAAGGAAAATGCGTTCTACGACGAATCAGCAGAAAACGGATTAAGCGAGACTGCTCTGCAATTCTTATCAGGGATCACTAAGCATGCACGTGCATTTACTGCGCTGACTAACCCGACAGTAAATTCATATAAACGTCTTGTGCCAGGTTATGAAGCGCCTTGTTATGTCGCATGGTCGCTCAGAAACAGAAGTCCATTAATCCGCATCCCTGCTTCCCGCGGCGTAAGCACGAGAATCGAAGTAAGAAGCGCCGATCCATCAGCTAACCCGTATTTGGCAATGGCTGCTATGCTTGCTTCCGGATTAGACGGCATTAAAAATAAATTAACGCCGCCGGCACCGGTTGACAGAAATATTTATGTCATGGATAAAGAAGAACGCGAAAAAGAAGGCATTCACGATCTTCCAGCGACGCTGAAAGAAGCATTAGATGTCATGGTTAAAGATAAAGTTATCACAGACGCGTTAGGCGAACATGCGCTAGTTCACTTTATCGAAGCGAAAGAGATTGAATGGGATATGTTCCGCACACAAGTTCATCCTTGGGAACGCGAACAATATATGAGCACGTATTAATAGCTGAACCCCTTGATACCAGTGGTGTTGAGGGGTTTATATTTTTTGGACAATATCTTATAAATTAATATTATATTTTCAACGACCGAAATTTGACCGAAAAAATTTCGAAAAATTTTAAAACGGGCGGCGGTGCAATTATTGGTTGTTTATTAGTCAGGCTTAAATCAAAAACTTGTTGATTCTCCAATTTGAGGATTCAACAAGTTTTTGGTTTTATATATGTTAATTTTGTACATTACAATGTTAATAAATAATGTTAAAGGATAAGGGGAGGGTAAAATTGAAAAATAAATTAATGGAATATAGGAAAATGAAAGGGTTGTCTCAAGATGAACTAGCAGAAAGGCTTGGGGTCTCAAGACAAACAATTATTTCAATTGAGAAGGGCAGATACAATCCTTCCCTTCCCCTAGCCCTACAAATCGGTAAGATTTTTGATGTTGCCATAGAAAATATCTTTATACTTGAGGATAGTGATTTAAAGTCCAATACGAAAGGGCGTGTTTAAAGTGTATTCTAGAATTGCTTATCTAATCGTAGGCATTATGTTTATTTTTATGAGTGGAATTGAAATTATGTCTTCAATGATGGTAAAAGAAATGCCGCCATCACAATCATATATCTTTTTTGCACTAGCTATTATGGGATTTTGTTTAAGCTATTTATTCCCGCAATTTAAACAAAATGATGAGCGTACAAAACTAATTAGACAGAAAGGTATGTACATTTCTTACTTTGCTATATTAATTTATTGCTTAATCTTGTCTTTTCTTATTGAATCTGGTTTTTTGGATTTATCTGCAATGCAGGTTCTTGATATCATCGTAAGTTTAATGATCATTACTGTTTTTTTATCATGGGTTGTATTATCAAAAATTTATTAAAAGAGACATTTATAATAATTATCTGGAAGATGCGGTCTGTTAATGGGGAGTTTTTACGCATTTCTTATATTCTTAACATTATTTATACTATTATACTTATTTATTAGAAAGGATTTTAATCAAGACAAATCCCTTACTAAGAAAGGTTTTATTAAATTAATGACGGTTTTGGTTATAGTTTTTATTGGAACTGTGGCTGCTGTTTGTATTTTTCAATAAAGAAAAATATTAATATATCATTTTGGAAATTGAACCGATTCTTTTCTCTATAGGAAGATATGGTTTTGGAAGGTGAACAATAAGAATACTTAGTTTTGTTCGTGCAAAGCCCGGCGGATTAACCGCCAAAATTGGCGGTTTTTTATCTGAAAATATCGAAACATGATTAGAAATAATTCAACAACGTTTCCTTAAGATGTTTCTTTTACAACAAATATCAGTAGTCACTCTGGATACTGGATAGCAGCTGTTTTGACTATATTGGAACAAATGGTAAAATTAACTTAATGATAATAAAAAGGTGTTTAATGAATGAAGGATAAAAAGAAACTATGGGCAGCTATCGGTATTGTTGTTTTAACTTTCATCATTTTGATAGGCGGTACTTATTTAAAGCATAAACAAGGTGAAAGAGAAATGATTGCGCAGGCAGAAAAAGTTGCTAAAGATTATATAAAAAAGGAAAAAAAGGTTGATATTGTTGTTACTAATTATGAAATCACGCCAATGGGGGGAATTCATTTATTTGGGTATGTTAAGGGAGATAAGAAAAGAAAGTTTAATATTCAAGTGATGAAAAATGGGTCTAGGTATGAAGTTGGTTTATATGGAATTGATAATTAAATAGAGGAGGAATATATGTCGAATAATATAAGTGTTATTCATAAAAAAAGATTGGGGCCAATAAAAAAAATGGCTCCCGAAAGACAAAGAAAGCGGCTTTCAAGCTAGTTTTTTTAAACATGACCAATCCGATCGGCTAAAAGTGTTCAATATTTTCATACGGAAAAATTCAGGAACAGTCGCAGATGTTAAAAGATGCAGCAGCTCGATTCGAACAAGCGGATCAAGAATAAATAAGAAGGTGAAAGGACTATAAGGACATTTAACCTAGCAGAAAACCTATGCTGATTAATAGATTCTAAAAAAGATGAAGAAATTAGGTTTAAGGAGAGATTCCTTTTGGCAGATTCAAGAAAAAGATGGTTTTACGCAGTTGTCATTTTGCTAATATTGAAAGTCTTTGACATTATTTATTCCATTTTTGCAAATTCTAAAATTTCTTGGCTGGATATTTTAACTCTTATTATTTTAGTGCTCTCATTGTTGCCTTGGGAAAGATTTATGAAAAATAAGAACGATGAAAAAACAATTTAAGAATGGTGAATTTGACCAATGAATCAAAAAAGGCCTTGTAAGAATGTCTGGAAATACACGTCTATAACGACACAGCGAAACATGAAGTTGGCGGGGAGCCTAAAAATAAGGAAATAAAGCAGTCGAGGAATGACACCCTCGGCTGTTTTCTATAAGTATTTATACAATTTAATAAAAAATTAATATCAAAAAACTAAAATTACGTAAATTATAGAAATCGTAGAAATCTAATCAATAAAAATTGATAATTCCCAAAAATAAAAAACAAAAGAGTGAAATGTAAAAGCGAGTAGGGAGGTGTTATTATTTCTATTAAACCCAAAAACCATTATACATATAGGCACAATCACTCTAAGATTTTCTTCCTTCAAGTGAAACAATCAATTTGAGAACAATAAGCCACTGCTAAATATTTAGATAATGCCGTTGATTTATAAGTTGATTGCCTTATGGAAGAAATTCTGTTAGCAATGAACTAAGAAATACAATATCATAATTAATTGGAAATCAATAGATTTTGAGCTTATAAATGAATGGTAAGTATGCTGTTTTATATAGCGTTAAAAGTGAAAAATGAAATTTCGTTTTATGAGGATGAAATCATTATTTACTTTGGCAGCGGAAAGTTGGTTCAAAAATGGACGGATATTCCTATTTTGATTAAAACATTTTATGAACATTCCCATAACGTTTTTTATTATTTTGAAAGCAGGGATATAAGGCTTATACCATTGAAAATACCATGCGTAACAAATAGTGGAAGGAGAACAATAAATGGTTAATAAATTACTTGTTGTATTAGCGATGGCGATTTTTGTTAGTAATTTTTTTGTATTACCAATTTTATTTAAAGATCAACCGGAAAATACGGCTACATTTGTTGGTTTAACGTTATTATCTATCGTTATTATGGATATACTTAGGGAGAAAGATAAGGATAATAAATCTGGGTAACGACTGCTCCGCAGTTTAGGCTGCGGAGCACTTATTATTTCCTGCAATATACCAATTAAATGGGCGGCATTTAATTATTGACTTAACTTATAAATCATATATTGATTTAAGCTAACGCCTTCCATCTCAGCTTGAATGGCTAATTTTTGATGCAAAGATTTAGGCATCCTTAGGTTAATTCTGCCGCTGTATTCCTCTTTAGGTTCTGGAATCGGATCGCCAAAATCTAACTTGGTTTTAAGCCATCCTTCCATTGCTTCATGTACATTCTTGTATGCTTCCTCCGGTGTATTCCCATGGCTATGACATCCATCTAATTCCAGTATATCAGCGAAATAATATCGTCCGCTTTCATCATTTACGCGTTTAATAATAATTGAATAGGGAAGATTCATGTAGTAGTTCAAATTTTTATTTGTCATTTTATTATAGCAGGAATATTATTATATTAAGCAAAGGGAGTTTATCTCCTCTAAATCCTATCTAATGCTTCTTTTACGTACGCCGTTTTAATGGGGGTTTTTCTTTGTATTGTCGTGTCGATTTTGGATTTGATGGTGTGAGCCTCTAACTCTTGCCATTATGTATCCGTTATGTTCGAGCATTTTTTAATTGAACTTATCCCATTAGGGCGGTTTTTTACTTTTCCCTGCCAATTCACCTCTCTTCAACCATTATAGTATTGGTGCTGTTTTTTTCAAGTTTTTTAATAAATTGCTGATTGTACAACGTTATAAGAACAAGTAAAGAGGCCGAGCGGTAAGGAGAAAAGGTCGAGGAATAATCCCTCGGCTGTTTTTTTTAATTCACAAAAATGCTTTTTAGTTAAATTGGAATAAATGGTAAAATTAACTAATTCACAATAAAAGGTGTTGGAAGACGATTAAAAAGAAACTATGGATAACTATTGGTATTGTTGTTTTAGTTTCATCATTTTGATTGAAGGTGTTTATTTGAAGCATAAACAAGGTGAAAGAGAAACAGCAGCTCAAGCAGAAAAAGCGGCGGAGAAATTTATGATGAAGGAAGAACGTTCTGAAGTTGAGTTTACAGATTATGAATTTACGCCGATGCATACATTATTTTTATACGGATTTCTCCAAAAAAATCATAGGAAGATTTATATTTTGATTTCTAAAGTAAATAGAAAGGTGCAGGTGGAAGCATATGGGGATCAAGGATAATACTCATAAGCTATTCCTGATAGAACTTTCTATAGGCTTTTAAGCCAACATGCAGGTCAACTTATGACATTATTCCCCTTATAAAGGCACAAACCTAATACTCTGAAAACAGGCAATATAGCCACCGACCCAGCAATTGCTGGGGTAACAAACGTTAAGTGGTATGTACTTAATATCTTTTCTAACTAACCAAATAAAAGCCAAGATGGGGAGGAGGAAAAGGCGTTAAATTAGAGCAATAATTATTTTTTAAAAAATTGATGTAAATGATTAATTTACCGAATAGAAATAATGTAGAAAAAGATAGTCATGTTATTAACAAAAAAATCCAAAATATTGGCCTGGTTAATGATGTAATATTTCTAAGGGGTAATATTTAAAGGGGAATACTATGATGTTTAGGAATAAGGAAAAATTTAAATTTAGGAATTTATTATTATCAGTAATGGGTATTGCTGTTTTAATCTTTATATCTACAAATTTCCCCCAATATAAGTCATTTATTAATTTGTTATTTGGATTCTTATTATTTTTTATTTTAAGTACAGTTGCTTTTAGTAAAAGCCGCGAAAGGTTCGGCATTATTGCATTAATTTTAGCATTTTTCATATTATCGGTTTTAATCATTAGAATAATATTTTAATTGTTAAGGCGACAGTTAGTATGGCTTTGAATCCATAAATTAATGCATGTACTTAAGTAGGGTAATATGGTTTAAAACAATATTAAAAAGGGTAACCGTTAATAACACCGATTAGGAGGTACCCAAAATGAATAAATTGTTAGTGCCTATTGATGGGTCTGAAGTAGCCGATCGAGCCATACAAACAGCAATCTCTATGTGTAAAAAGCGCGAGCAAGAAAGTCATATCAGTTTATTGCATGTTGTATCTACAGAAGCTTATCCAAATGTTGGAGTGGCAGGTATAACCGCTAATGTTGATGAAGCGATTAGACAAGAAGGAGAAGAATTGTTAAAAAGTACAATGCAAAAAATTGATAACAAAGGTATCAAAATCGACGCTATACTGATCGAGGGATCCCCAGGAAAAGAAATTTGTAAATATGCTGACGAAAATAATTATGATCTTATCGTTATGGGGAACCGGGGAAGGGGTGCGATTAAAGAGCTCTTTCTCGGAAGCGTAAGTAAAACAGTATTGAATGATACAACATGTCCTGTTTTAGTTGTTAAATAGATTTATTTTAATGATAGGGTTATATCTGGTACTATGCCAAAATAGTACCAGTAACTTATGTTCAATAAATTTAAAAGGTATCTTAAATACGTCCATATCCTAAAATTTCTAGAGCTTGTTGTAAATTTGATCGAATGGTCAATTTATCCAAATTTATATTTAAGCCCACAGCAGTCATTGCAATTGCTGGGCTAATTCCAGTAATTATTGTTTTTACCCCTAATAAACTTAATGCTTCTACAAGCTGAAAAATACGATTTGCTACCATTGTATCTACATAACTTACTCCCGATAGATCTAATATTAAAGCGTTAAGATTCAACTCTCTGCTTCTTTTTAAAGCTTCGTCAGATAAAAATTTCGCTCTTCTAGTATCTAATTCTCCTATTAAAGGTAAAATGGCTACACCTTCAAATACTGGAACAACAGGGACAGATAATTCTTGAAGGGAATCAAAAAACGCTTCAGATAATTGCTTATGGCTCTCCACATATGACGAACTAAATCCATAAGTGATATTATCTAATAACGTACCGATATTCAAAGATAATTTTGACATATCTTTAATTGTTATATTGGAAGCTTGTTCAATTTCCTTTTCGATAAATCCCCAAATTTTTATTCTCAAAATAGATATACTTTGGATAGCGATATTCAAAATTTGCCCTGTTTGAACTAAATCATCGCCAATTTGTTTACTAAGATCAATAATCTTTTCTGTAGCATAATCCGAGTTTTTAAAAAGGCCTTCACCAACTATTTGAATAAAAGTTGTGTAGTTTTTCAAAATATACTTATCGTCTTTTGTTTCTGGATAATTTAATTGGTAAAGTTCATAAGCTTGTTCAGCAATCTTTGAGGCATTATCCATAATTTTTTTACCTAACTCTGCTTCAAGTGATCTGGAGTTTAAGTCTAAATCTTCAATCAAGAACATTGACCTCCTTTAAAAAAATAAGTTAAAGCTATTTAATATTAATACATTTTTATTTAAAAATGTAAAGTTTATTTATTTAAAACTATAGATTTTTTACCCAATTAAAAATAAAGTTATGACAACGAATGATGCGGGAGCAGTAAGCAGAACACGGTCGGGGAATAACTCTCCAGGCTGTTTTTTTGATTCTAAATGCACAGAAATGGTTTTAACTGTATTGGAATAAATGGTAAAATCGACCTAATATCAATAAAAAGGTGTTGAATGTGTGAAACCAAAAAAAATGAAAAAGGGGGCGCCAAAAAGTCAGTTACCCTGACTTTTTGGACAGCCCCTTTATTGTAATTCTTGATTGATATTAAATATTTCACTTTCTAAGTCTGCAACTTTACTTTTTAAATATCTAATATCTTTCTTATGGTGTTCTAGTTCTTTTGACTGATGTTCTATAACAGCGTTGCTTGTTTGTTTAGTAAGTAAGTCAAGTTTATTATCGACTGTTTTAATGTTTGCTTTTATCTCTTTTTGACCTTCCTCAAGGCTATCCAGTCTTTTATTCATACCATCAAGCATTTCTAATATTTTGTTTAGGATTTCTTCACTCATTTTAACTATCCCCTTTATGTATATTATAAAGTATTTTTTAGACGCTGACTACATATCTGATGTCTTATATTTTATGATGGACCCATAAATTTAGACAGTCAGAAAGAAGTTTTTAAGGTAGGTTAGATGAAGAGAAAAAGATATACAAATGAATTCAAAGCACAAAACTAAATGAAATTTCTTCAGAATATGGGATCCATACTAATCAACTGTCCCAATGGAGAACCTGTCAAGGGAAAGTGCGCCCTTGACAGAACCCCCTAAGGGAAGGTAAAGATAATTAGGAATGGATCCTCTCAAAATGGTTAGGGGTCAATTTCTATTTATGGCAATAGGAGTGCCTCCCACAGTTATTCAGAGGAAGCCATATGTAATAAAAAGCCCCACCTTATTTTTTAAAAAATACTGTCTTGACAATGGGGTCCACCTTATAGGTTTTGAATAAAGTTTACATACGCGGGGAAAATGTGTGTTAAAACTTGTGAGGCAACTTATACCTGTATCAAAGCAAATTTACTCCTATCTTTGTCAAACCTCTATTGCTGTATTTTTCGACTTTTTTTATTTTTATATGATATATCTTTATCTAGCATACATATTAAAAGCAGGTGGAGCGGCCAAAACCTCTGTGGAGAACGGAGGTGGTCGCATGTCTACATTCAAATCGTGCTATCAACAGGAATATTCATCGTAGCTTTAATCGGTTTAGTGATGGACATTGTTGATAAAATAGCAAGAAAATAATCCACCTGAATTAACTTTTGGAGAGTTTCATACAGGTGGATTATTTCGATCCATCATTGTATCCCTAATATCCTTTTTATCTTTTCTACATTCTTTTCATTAGCCCATAACCTTCAATCAGGTTATGGCTGTCAATTGGTTCAGTCACCTTTTCATCAACTTTTAATAATAAGTCGTATGTTTGAGATTGTGATTCATTTAATTTGTTGACTACTTCTTTAAAGTTTTCTATATCATTTCTGTTTGCCCATAACTCTTTTTCAACTTTATCAAGTCTGTTTTCAAAATTATCAAATCTGCTATTCATTTCCTGTTTCATTTCTTGTAATAGCTTTAGGATTTCTTCACTCATTTTATCTATCCCCTTTATGTATATTATAAGTCATTTTGTAGTTGCTGACTACATGTCTGATGTCACTAATGCCTTGGTCATTGTTTTCTCGACAGCCCAGCCGACAATTTTTCGGGAATAAAGGTCCATGACGCTCGCTCTCCGGCTGATCAACCCATTTGTAGTATCCGCTTCGTGAAACTTTCATCACTTGGCACATCTTCTCCACTCGGTAGTTGAAGCGATTCTTATAAATGAATGAGAAAATTACCGATGGTCTTTCGCGAAGAAGTGCATAGCCTTTTTTAATATGGCATTTTCCTCCCCTAGATCACGAATGCGTTTTTCATAGGCTTTACGTTGTTGATCTTCTGGCAATTGTGGTAATATTTAGTAATAAATGCTTGTTCATATTTCTTTTTTTAATTATTTGGATGATTTGTACATTATTCTGGTTATGATCACGATGGTTAAGATAAGAACAATGCTTATGAAATCAAAGGTCACACTCCAGAATTTGCTCTTGACAAATAGATCAGTTAGAAGTGAAACTATAGTGATTACAAAGAGTATATATAATATAACCTTTATTGGGAGTTTCATATAAACACTCCTTATTTTAACTCTTTTATTTTCGTATGTTATTTTACATAATATCAAAATTTAGGAAATGATGATAGCGAGGCAAAGCATATGAAAAAGCAGGTCAGTATTTCCGGTTATCTTTAATAACGTCCTAATCATGACGATTACTATTTCCTTGTTCGGCATAAAACCTTTTTGCGAGAAATAACGGTCAGCCTTTGAGTGATGTTTCAAAATGTATAAGCTTGATTCGAACAAGCAGGTCGGAAATGATTAAGAAGATGAAAGGCACGGAAGAAAGGGGTCTTCCCATTAAGAGGACTATGTAAGGAATAATAACAATCTTAACCGAGTATATTTACATTAAAAGGAGAGGATACATTGAAATTCGCTAAGCTCTTTTCAAGATGGTCTTGGATACTTTCGTTATTTTTATTATTTGTAATTCTGATATTTACCATCGTAGATGCTTCTAAGTTTGGCCGTTACGCAGGTTATTTTATGTATCATGGAGCCCCAGACGAAGCCACTCAAACCATTATTGCTTTCTCTGTTTATTATGTGACGGATATTCTCTTCACGATAATTATATTAGGCGTTTTCATAAAAGCGGTAAGTATACTGAAGAAATTTTGTGATGAAGTAATTGAAAGGGAAGAAAAGAGGCTTCAATCAATGCCTTCATACAACGAGCAAAATAAGAATATATAATTGTCTAACCATCATAAGACAATTCGAAACATAAAAGACCACGGTTTAATGGTACTGCACTCCGGAAGTTAGATTAAAAAATATAACTTTTGGGGGTCACCACCAATCGTGGTCTTTATTGCTGATTTATCCTTTAACATTTTCAGTTTCTTGTTTGATATAGTTAAAGTTTTGTGTGGACTCATCCAGCTTAAATGTGCTTTTTAATGTTGTTTCCTTGACTGGATCACATCATATAAGCGGGTTATTTTCTTAGGTCTATATAAGTAATAGTAGACAGAAGGCGCCCGAACCAACCCTATGCCTTAAGATGCCGGTTTACCATGGCGGTTGAATTTCTAATGACAAGCTCAGGTTCAAACGTCATGGACTCAATACTGTTTTGACGATTTTCGAGCATATCAATAATAGACTTAGCAGCCGCTTCACCCATTTTTATCTTTGGATGTTTAATCGTTGTTAATTTGACTTCTGAAATTTCAGCCAGATGGGAATCGTCATAACCTACGATAGATAGATCATCAGGGACTTTCAGGTTCAGCTCGCGTATAACATCTAATATACGCATAGCGGTATCATCGTTATAGCAAAAAAAGGCTTCCGGTCTGTCTGCTGACGGTTTTGTAAGATATTTCTTTACTTTATCTTGTAAAGCGGTTTTATTTTCCTCAGTAGTGTAAGAAATAATCATATCAGGGGAAGGGATCATTTGATGGTCCCGGTGTGCTTGAATATATCCCTTCATCCGGTTAACGCCTTGTAAGTCGTCGGTTTTAAAAATGCCCATGATTTTTTTATGCCCTAATTTGAGCAAATGCTCAGTAGCGATGTATCCGCCTTTTTCATCGTCCATAGTAAAACTTGGCGCCGCAAGTTCGGGGTATGAAGCATTGATCATGACATAAGGGATTTTATGCTTTTCTAAATTCAAGTAATAACCGAGATTCGGGTTATGCAAGGCACTCTTTGTTGGTTCAACAATCAGCCCGTCAATATTCTTAGTGATAATGTTTTGCAGACTCTTTTTTTCGCTTTCGATATTATTATTTGTACTGGTTAAAAGCAGTGTATAGCCGTTTTGAGATAAATAAGACTCAATGCCTCTGATTATTGAAGGGAAAATATAGTCAGAAAGGTATGTGGTTATGACCCCGATAGTTTTATTGGTATGGACTTTTGTGTCTGAGAAACGGTCAACTACATAAGTACCGCCCCCTTGAATCCGGTAAAGCCATCCTTCATTGACAAGTTCGCCGATTGCTTGACGAACAGTATGGCGGCTAACCCCGAATTTTCCCATTAGTTCACTTTCAGAGCCTATTTTCTTATTTGGTTCAATTAATCCTTCAAGAATCCACGATTTAATTTCCTCTTGTATTTGAATATATTTTGCAACCATGCGATGCCTCCAAAAACATATACGTACAAATATTATTTTAACATATTTAATTGGATTCATGCGATTTAGTTATACATTAATGTAAACGGTTCAATAAAAGGTTATGGCACTGGATCATTTAATCAAAGAATATAAACTAAAGGCGAAGCCAAAGGAGTCATTATGAATTTTGATTTCGCCTTTTTTGATTAGATGACTATGAATGAGTTTTTTAAATGGCTTCAAGAAATATTTGATGTGGATTGCATACCAAGTTATTTATATTGTGTTTCCAAAAGTGCTATGAGTAAAATGTATATTCGGTCTATTTATACGGACATATTTAAAAGTGTTGTCTTGTTTTTATATAAATGGGCGAAAAATTGTATTTTATTTTTCAGTTTGTCTATTTAGATTTTATGCATATGAAAGCCTTTTAAATAAGTGCGATGAGGAAAACAGCAAGGTTATCGCTGTCATATTTGTAAGTATAAATGGGTATATATGTATTAACAGTTGACAAATGTACGTACAAAAAATATACTGAAGTTGTTGTTAAGTTAACCGTAAAGAAAGGTGGCTCCGTTCGTTCGAGATATTGAAATCGCTATCAGAGAAGGGGTAAACGTGAAAACAAATAAGATAAACATTAAACAAGCGATTACTAAGGGAGAAACTTCACTTGGGATTGAATTCGGGTCCACGCGTATTAAAGCGGTATTGATTGATCATCGTTTTGAAACAATCGCCTCTGGAAGTTATGAGTGGGAAAACATTTTGGAAGGCGGGTTTTGGACGTACAACTTAGTAGATATGATCACGGGGCTGCAAGCAGCTTATAGTGAAATGAAGCAAGAAGTTGAACGGGATTATGGCATCACCATTCGAACAGTTGGTTCTATTGGAATTTCTGCAATGATGCATGGGTATATGGCCTTTGACAATACGGGTGAGCTGCTTGTTCCGTTTCGGACTTGGCGCAATGCAACAACCAGAGTTGCAGCAAAGCAATTAACTGATAATTTCCAATTTAATATTCCTGAACGGTGGAGTGTTGCTCATCTTTACCAAGCAATATTAAATGAAGAGAAACATTTACCCCGTATTGATCTTATTACTACTCTAGCTGGATTCATCCACTGGCTGCTGACTGGCAATAAGGCCATTGGCATTGGGGATGCTTCAGGGATGTTCCCAATTGATGAAGCAACGCGAGATTACAATGAATCAATGGTTAAGACGTTTGATGAGCTTATTGCGGGCAAAGGTTACCCTTGGAATCTTAGGGATGTCCTTCCGAAAATCTATGTTTCTGGCGAAGAAGCAGGTAAATTAACCGAAGTGGGAGCGAAAATCCTAGATAGATCACAAAATTTACAACCAGGCATTCCGCTTTGTCCACCAGAAGGTGATGCCGGAACAGGGATGGTTGCTACAAATAGTGTAAGGAAACGCACTGGAAATATCTCGGTAGGAACTTCAGTTTTTGCCATGATTGTATTGGAGAAAGAACTTTCAAGGGTATATCCGGAAATTGATTTGGTAACGACACCAAACGGTCATCCGGTCGCTATGGTTCATGCAAATAACTGTTCAAGCGATATCAATGCTTGGCTTGGATTGTTCCGTGAATTTTCAGAAGCGATGGGACAACAGGTTGAAACGAATAAATTATTTGATGTGATGTTGAAAAAAGCTTTGGAAGCTGACTCAGATGGCGGCGGCTTGCTTAGCTACGGCTATTTTTCAGGTGAAAATATCACAGGGTTAGAAAAGGGCCGGCCGCTATTTGTCCGCTCGCCTGAAAGCAATTTCAATTTAGCCAATTTCATGCGGACCCATCTTTTTACAGCTTTTGGTGCTTTGAAAATTGGCATGGATATTTTAACTAAGAAAGAAAATATCGTCATTGATAGCATTTTAGCTCACGGCGGTTTGTTTAAAACACCTGTTGTTGGGCAAAAAATTGCTGCAGCTGCATTGAATGCTCCAGTTTCGGTGATGGCAACAGCCGGAGAAGGCGGTGCGTGGGGAATTGCTATTCTAGCTTCTTACATGATGAACAAAGATCAAAATGAAAGCTTAGAAGAATTCCTCGACAACAAAGTCTTTAAAGAGGTTGATAGGCAAGACATTTATCCTGATAAATTTGACGTTAAAGGATTTGAAGTATTTATCGAACGATACAAAAAAGGTTTAGTGATTGAGCGGGCCGCTGTAGACCACTTAGTGGAAAACTGGGGGGAATTGACGTGTTAGAACAATTGAAAGAAGAAGTATTTCAAGCAAATTTGGACTTACCTAAGCAAGGACTCGTGAAATACACATGGGGAAATGCAAGCGCTATTGATCGTGAAAGCGGTTTATTTGTTATTAAACCAAGTGGTGTTGATTATGAAACGATGAAAGCTAGTGATATGGTCGTTGTTGATTTGGAAGGCAATGTTGTCGAAGGAGAGCTGAACCCTTCATCAGATACACCGACTCACGCCGTACTTTATAAATATTATCCGGAAATCGGCGGCATTGTGCATACTCATTCGACTTGGGCGACAATTTGGGCTCAAGCAGGTCTTGATGTTCCAGCGATGGGGACCACCCATGCGGATACATTCTATGGTTCCGTACCATGCGCCCGCTTCTTGACACAAGAGGAGATTGATCGTGGATACGAAACGGCAACGGGTCATGTCATTATCGAAACATTTGAAGAGCGGGGGTTAGATGTTTTGGCCGTTCCCGGTGTCTTGCTTCATGGTCATGGTCCATTTACATGGGGCAAAGATGTAAAATCAGCGGTCATGAATAGTGTAATTTTGGATGAAATTTCTAAAATTAATTTATTTGCACGTGAATTAAATCATTTTGCTGAAGAATTGCCGCAGCGTATTTTAGATAAACACTATTTACGAAAACACGGGAAAAACGCCTATTATGGTCAAAAGTAATACAAACGATCAAATAGAAAAGAGGGTCATGATGACAAAAATAGATAAAAAGGAATTTTGGTTTGTCGTAGGTTCACAACACCTTTATGGGGAAGATGCATTAGCGAAAGTTAAAGGGCATGCACAAACGATGACCAATGCTATAAATGAAAGCGGTGTTTTACCTTATCCGATTGTATTGCAAGATTTAGCTGTCAGCGCAGACAAAATCACAAACATCATGAAAGAAGTCAACTATCGCGATGAAGTAGCCGGCGTCATCACTTGGATGCATACTTTCTCGCCTGCGAAAATGTGGATTCGCGGAATAAAATTATTACAAAAACCATTGCTTCATTTAGTAACACAATTCAATGAAAGTATTCCTTGGGCAACAATTGATATGGACTTCATGAACCTGAACCAATCAGCTCATGGTGATCGTGAATATGGTTTCATCAATGCCCGTTTGAACAAACAAAATAAAGTCGTCGTAGGTTACTGGCAGCGGCCTGAAGTGCAGCAGAAAATTGCAGAATGGATGGACGCCGCGGCTGCCTTTAATGAAAGCTTCAACATCAAAGTCGCTCGATTTGGCGACAACATGCGCAACGTTGCAGTTACCGAAGGGGATAAGATTGAAGCGCAAATTCAGTTTGGGTGGACAGTTGACTACTTTGGTATTGGAGATCTTGTTCAATACGTGAATGCTGTAAAGGACGAAGAAGTAGAAACTTTATTTGCAGAATATGCGAACCTTTATGAATTTGACTACGGTACGTACAGTAAGGAAGATTGGGAAGCAAGCGTAAAAGAACAAGCAATATATGAAATCGCTATCAAACGTTTCCTTGATGCCGGCGGTTACAATGCCTTTACAACTAACTTCGAAGATTTATATGGTATGAAACAGCTTCCTGGACTTGCGGTTCAACGTTTAATGGGACAAGGATATGGATTTGCTGGTGAAGGCGATTGGAAGACTGCAGCGCTCGATCGTTTACTTAAAGTGATGAGCCATAACCAATCTACCGGCTTTATGGAAGATTACACTTATGAATTAGCGGCTGAACGAGAATCAGTCCTTCAATCACATATGCTTGAAGTCGATCCCACATTAGCAAGCAACAAACCAAAAATTATCGTGTCTCCGTTAGGAGTTGGCAATCGTGAAGATCCGGCGCGCTTAGTATTTGACGGTAAAGCAGGAGATGGTGTCGTTGTTTCAATGGCGGATTTTGGTACTCATTTCAAACTTTTGATCAATGAAGTTTCAGCGTTTGAGCCGACTGTTCCAGCTCCGGAGCTTCCGGTGGCCCGTGTCCTTTGGAATATTAAGCCGAACTTCCATGATGGGGTTAAAGCTTGGATTGAGAATGGCGGCGGTCACCATACGGTTGTTTCATTGAATTTAACAACTGACCAAATTGTAACATATGCAAAGCTTGTTGACTTGGAATACGTTGTGATCAAATAATGCTTCTATCCTCCGGGGAGATGATGCTTCCTTGGAGGTAAAAATATAAAAAATGATGAAAGCGTTTTAATAGGCCGGATTAAAGCGATGTGATTGACGGGGAAACTCAAGAAAATAGAAAGGTGTATTCTATCATGAGTAAAGTATCAAGTAAATTTATTTTCTTTTTTGGTTCGTTTGCTGGTATTTTATTTGGTTATGATATCGGGATTATTGCCGGTGCGGAAGGGCATATCGAGAGTGATTTTAATTTAAGCCCATTATGGTTAGGCATCGTTGTTTCTTCCCTAATGGGCGGGGCTATTATTGGGTCAATTTTAAGTGGGTTATTAGGAGATAAGTTTGGCCGAAGAAAATTAATCTTGATTTCCTCTGTGATTTTCCTTGCAGGTGCACTCGGTTCAGCTGCTGCACCGGATGAAATCATCTTGACTATTGCCCGCGTCTTCTTAGGGATAGCAGTCGGAACAGCTTCCTCTTTAGTTCCTGCATACATGTCAGAAATAGCACCGGCGAATGTTCGCGGAAAACTTTCAGGTTTGAACCAATTAATGATTGTAAGCGGGATGTTATTAAGCTATATTGTGGCTTTTGCTTTGGAGCCAATTCCAAACAGTTGGCGATTCATGCTCGGGAGTGCCGGCGTTTTTGCCATCGTATTATATTTTGGGATGCTGAAGCTTCCGGAATCACCCCGTTACCTTATTAAAAACGGCATGGTTGATAAAGCTCACGAAGTGTTAATGTCTCTTCGCAGTTCAAAAAGTGAAGTAGATATTGAAATTGCCGAAATTGAAGAAGTTGCCGAACGGGAAAAATCGGGTATTGGACAATTATTTCATAAGAAATTCCGCATGGCTTTAATTATCGGGGTTGGCATGGCGGCCTTCCAACAAATTCAAGGATCAAATTCAATCGTCTACTATGCCACCGATATCGCTCGTCAAGTTGGATTAGCGCCGCAGGTCGCTGCTGGATTTACTGTAATTGTCGGTGTGATCTTCGTGGTGACAACAATTGTCTTTTTGCAATTTGTCGATAAATATAACCGTCGTACTATCCTTACTGTCGGTGGCGCAGGTATGGCTCTTTCGTTCTTTACGCCGGCAATTCTTGGAGCATTAGGTGTCAATGCAGACGTACTTAACTGGGTAACGTTAATTGCGCTTTGCTGCTTCATTCTTTTCTATTCGTTCTCTTGGGCACCGCTTACTTGGATTATCGTTGGGGAAATCTTCCCGCTTGCCGTACGTGGAATCGGTGCAGGGATTTCCTCAGCCTTTAACTGGACGGGTTCACTTGCCGTTGGACTGGTTTTCCCGATTCTTGCTGATAAATTCAGCTTTGGCATCGTTTTCTCGGCTTTTGGGATCATTTGTGTTCTAGGATTATTTTTCATACGTTTCGTAGTCGTGGAAACAAAAGGCCGCAGCTTAGAACAGATTGAAACAGAAATGGCAGGTTCTAAGAGAAAATCAGCTAAGGTTGCAGGCCAGTAATAAATTCTTAGAGATCTATGCCATTATCTTTACTTACCCTAGGGGGCCTGTCAAGGGCATAATTTCCCTTGACAGGTTCTTTGCAGAGAAGGATGGATGTTATTATCATGAACAAATGTTTGGCGGCTTAAAGACTGGTGAGGGCGCTTATAGTTATAGAAATGCGAGATATTCTGTAATGCCTTTACGAGTCTTCCTCTATAGGACTGCGTAGTCTCTGAGATAGACTTCCTCGTAACTCGCAGAACATTATAATCTTTCAATAATGATTGGAAGCCCGATCTTTAATAGATTAATATATATTGGGGACTTGTAAAATAGTTTCCCTGAACCCCTTTATGGCCTGTCTCATTATAGGTTTATGATAACTTTAGTTTATCTCTTTTTTTCTGTTTCAATTGCATAAGCGATGATTATTGGGTATTTCTTTTTTGTATGATCATATTTCTTTTCTCCCATCCCCGCGAAAGTACCATATACTTTAACTTTGTATCCTTGCGTTATTTTCGGATAAGATTTATTGACTGCGTTTATCACGATGTAGTCGTCTGTTAAATCTGAACTAATAACAAATTTATCTCCTTTGTGAATTCCGCCATCATGGGAATGAGAGAATGAATAAAAGTCAACTTGACCGTTTATTTTGACTTTTGTTCCTTTAGGGAGCTTTTCATTGCTTATTTCCTCATATGAATATTCTTTTGCCTCTTTTTTAATTTGTTCTTGAGATAACGAAGGATCATCTTTTTTTGTTTTTATATTTGATAACTTCTCTTGAACGCTATCCTTTTTCTCTGTGTTCGAGTTGTCTTTGTCATTTCCGCAAGCTGACAAAGCGATAACTAGGAGCAGAGCCATAAAACTAAATATGAATTTTTTCACTTTAATAATCCTCCTGTTTTTCGATTTCAACAATAAACTACATCAATGGTGCGAATTCCTCAATACTTTTTAAGGATTATTTTCGTATATATGCCTCAACTGTCAAATTTATTTCAAATCTGCGGATATATTTGGGATAAAAAATGAATGATAATGGGAGAAAAATGAAAAAGCAGGTGATTTTAGAATCAAAAGCAGACAGAGAATATATTAACTAACAATGAAGTGCCTGGTATGGGGGATTTAAAGAATTCGCTTTTTTGGGCAGAGGAATATAAAGTTCCATTCGAAAATAAATGATGGCGGCATCACTTATCCTATTCTTCGTTTTAAAGACAAAGATTATTTTGATGATAGGCTCCGCTTTTTCTGCAAAAAGGATACTTGCAGGGGCAGCGTTGCTATTTATGTTTTTTAAATTCGTACTTGCTCATTAAAACGAGATTATATATACCAAAAATCAGTGTTAATATAACTATAGCTTGATAGCCATGTTTAATGGGGGAAAAGATGTAAATAAGAATTAAAAGGCCAAGATAAACTGCATATCCAATATTAAACATTTTTTTGTAGGACATAGATTCACTCCTTAACGGTTTTTTATTAAGCACTGTACTTTTAAGCTATTATGAATAATTATTGCGGCCATTGCAATAGAAACATATTGAATTTTTCCTTAATTTTATATGTCAAAAAATATGATTACCGATATTGCCGCGAATCTGTCAAAACCGCGATGGTTAACCATAGTGATGCAATGATTCTAAGTTTTTCTTTATTATTTAATGCCAATGATTCTTTCACAGCAGAATATTAATTTTGGTTATCTGACAAAAACGCCAGTGTGCGGTTTAGAAAATGCCCTCGGTATAGTCTATCTCAAATTCAACTGATGTCGATTTATTTAATTAATTGCCTGAGCCTCTAAAATGCAAAAAAGGCACCTGCTGTAATACAGGATACCTTTTCAATGGTAAGCATAATGAAAAAAGGATAGGTTAGGAGGAAATAATGAGCCTTTATTTCTAGTCAAAAATAAATGAAAATGAAATGGTATTTTTCTGAAAATGTTAATAACCTTCATGGACATTGCAGATTAGTCGCAATCTTCATCCAGTTTTGCGACTGTTAACGTACCTTGGCCAAGTACACCAGCAGCAATTGGGCCATTGGCTACAACTTGAACGAGGTCGCCTTTGCAAAGATGAACGATTTCAGCAAAGTTAGCCAAACCAACAGCAGACAGCGAACCGGCATTACCTAAAAATTTAGAATCTGCATATACGGACAGACCGCCTGTTGCGGAAGCAACTAATATACTGGCTGTAAACTCAACAAGATAATCTCCATCCTCTTCTACAATAATTCCGCCGGTAGGAGCAACCCGAACACAATCAGTTACTAAAATAGGAGATGTCAGCGGAAGAGGGATAGGAGTGCTAGTCACTGCCAGAGTCAATAAAGATCCTGATGTGACAACACCAACACATTCCTCTTCTTCACAGCATTCTTCTTTTTCTTCACATTCGTGTTCACAGCATTCTTCTTCATGCCTTATCCTGTGTTCTCTTTCAAAACAACAATCATCAAATAGGTTAGGTCTGCGACCCATTGTTTTTACCTCCTTTCATTGTTAATTTATCTTATTGTTTTTTTAGAATTTGGTATGGTCAAAGGTGGAGGGGACAATTAAAATATACCTTTGTACCCTAAGTCAAAAACCCGGATACTTTATTTAAGCATCCGGGAAGCGCTAAAATATACGGTCTAAAAAAAGGAGGTACGCAGATAATTTAAAATCACTCGATTTTTAATTTTATTATATGTATGATTTTATAGTAAGCTTGCATGCTTTAATTAGAGTAAATCAATCAATTTCAGTCAAAGCTATTTTTCGCCCGATTTTAAGGAGAGGGAAAATATTTATACACATCATTGTCTTATTAGACATATTTTATAATAAAAAGAACTTGAAGCATTTACAATATATTAATATAGAGCATTGCTGCTGGCACAGCAATGCTCTAATCACCGCTTATCATTGGAATTGATTTAAAATACGTTTACTAAGCTGATGCGCTGCAAAGCGGTATACCGACTGCTTGTAAGATCGCTGCGATTTGAGAAGTAATTTGCAAACGAATTGTAATGCCATCAAGTGTAGTTTGTAAATACCATTGTCCATTGACTTGTAAGACACATTGTTGCATAAAATTCCCTCCTTCCATCCGTTAATCGATAATAGATTATGCTCACTTTAAAATTTTGCATAGATTAACATAATAGAAAGAAGTCTATTTCTTGTTATTTCAGTGATATAATCTATTAAAATGTCCTTAGATCCGAGACAATTGAACCCAATAAATAAGAAGCAAAGGCAAGGTGGCTGGAATGGTCAGAAGAAGACGTACAGCCTCCTAAAATGGACAGGCTTTGAATTTTAGGAGGCTATCTTATATGAGGAGATGTATTAACGATGAAACAAAATAAATATGATGATCCGGATTTCTTTTCCGCATATGCACAAATGCCGCGATCAGTTAAAGGGCTTGAAGGTGCTGGAGAATGGCATATGCTAAAAGGACTCATTCCCAATCTGAAAGATAAAAATGTACTCGATTTAGGATGCGGTTTCGGCTGGCATTGCCGATATGCTCGTGAGCGGCAAGCAAGCTCGGTAATAGGTGTTGATATCTCTGAAAAAATGATCCAAAAAGCACGTGAAATGACAAATGATCCTTTCATTTCATATATAAAAGCGCCAATTGAAGACATCGACTTTTCGGACTCTCAATTCGATGTGGCAATCAGTTCGTTAGCGTTTCATTATATTAAGTCGTTTAAATCAATTTGTGAAAAAGTCTATCATTGCCTAAAGTCTGGGGGAAGTTTTGTGTTCTCAGTAGAACATCCGATTTTTACTTCTCGAAAGGAACAAGATTGGCATTATAATGAGCAAGGAAATCGCTTGCATTGGCCAGTTGACAACTATCAAATAGAAGGATTGCGTGAAACAACATTCTTAAATGACAGCGTGATTAAATACCATCGTACGATTTCAACATATATCAATGATCTCATTAACACTGGTTTTATGATAAGAGCAGTGAAGGAATCTGTTCCTTCTGAAGAAATGTTGGAAAAGCTCCCTGAAATGAAAGATGAGATCCGAAGACCCATGTTTTTAATGATTGCAGCGGAAAAATAAATAGTGTTTTAAAGCATGAGCCATGTTTAATAAAATTGCCGGTTTTCTATTGTTTTTAGGGGGCCGGCTTTTATAAATAAAAAGAGTTGGCGAGTGGTCGAGGAGAAGGCGATCAAAACTCTTTGCTATCTGCTGATTAATAAAACTTTCTTTAACAGCTGCCGCAAATCAAAGGATTAAATAAGAGCCGGAAAAAAGTGAGACTCTATGGTTCGGTTTCATAGGAGTAAATATTAAATTGATGAGCGGAGAGGCTCCCTTGATTACCATATTTTATAATATAATAAATTCAAGCGTTAACAAATGGATAAAAGAATATCGCATGCACAATTTCAATAACAGAAGAAGACATGCTGCCTTAATATCAAGCAGCATGTCTTTTCTCTTTTCTTCTCCCATTATAGGAAGAAATGCAGCATTTTGAAAGGGGAATAGTCAAACACCCGAGCTTTAATATAACATATCGAACAGTTTATTTTCATTCATTATCAATGATTTTTTTCATGATTTCCTTCCAAACTTCTTCGTTTTTAGATCCAACCTCTTTAAAAATTTCATTCATTTTGCTCCGCTGAACATTGCTTAACTGACTTTCAAGTTTTTGGCCTTTTTCTGTTAGGCGCAATTCACGGACACGCCGATCGTATTTTGCAGGTTCGCTTTTGATATAGCCCATTTCAATCAACTGCCGCATCGGAGTATGTAAGGCTTGCTTGCTTATTTCTAGTGTTTTTAAAAGTTCATTTACACTTAAACCCTGATTTCGAGCGACAAAAAATAAAATCCGGTGGTGAACACGTTGAATGCCGTGTTGTTCAAGAATACGGTCAGGTTCTTTTGTGAATGTGCGGTAGGCAAAATAAAATAGGGCGAGTATTTCGTTTAATTGTTCTTCGCGCTTTTTATCCATTTATCAAGTGACCTCCTTATAAAAGAATATCAAAGTTTTAGCTTTTTTTAAATCAATGGAAAAAATTTGATTTCGAAACATATAGGTCAATATTGTTGACCTATATGTTATTTGGTGTTATAACATAAATAAAGGTCAATGATGTTGACCTAATAGAAAGATAAGGAGTGTTATCATCATGCATTCAACAACATGTACAGTTGGCGATTACTTACTTTTACGCCTTAAAGAAATGGGTGTTAAACATATTTTTGGTGTTCCAGGTGATTTCAACCTCGGCTTTCTAGATCAAATTGAAGCCATGGATCATTTGGAATGGATAGGCAACTGCAATGAATTAAATGCCGCCTATGCAGCTGATGGCTATGCGCGTATCAACGGCATTGCTGCATTGGTAACGACATTTGGTGTGGGAGAATTAAGTGCGATTAATGGCATTGCCGGTTCTTATGCAGAACAATTACCTGTTGTTAAAATCACCGGTTCGCCAGCGACAAATGTCGCAAATTCAGGCGCTTATGTTCACCATACGCTTGGTGACGGCGATTTTACGCACTTTAACAAAATGTTCAAAGAAGTCACTGTCGCTCAAACAACTTTAACAGAAGAAAATGCTGCCGAAGAAATTGATCGTGTGCTTCAAGAATGCTGGTTATATAAAAGACCAGTTTACATCAATCTTCCTTCTGATATTAGCTATAAAAAAATTGAGGCACCGAAAAGTCCATTGCATTTGCCTGAATTTACAAGTGAAACAGGTCAATTGAATACATTTCTCAAGCTGGCATTACAAAAGATAAATCAAGCGAAATTTCCTGTTATTTTAGCGGATTATGAAGTTAATCGTTATCAATTAAATGAAAAGTTAAAGGCTTTTGTTAATCAATCCGGTTTCCCTGTTGCGTCCCTAAGCATGGGGAAGGGTGTAATAGATGAAACACATCCGCAATTTATAGGTGTATATACCGGTTCATTAAGTGACCCATATGTCAGAAGCCGGATTGAAGATGCGGATTGTATATTAAGTATCGGCGTCAAGCTTACAGATTCTCTGACAGGGGGCTTTACTCATCAATTAGATGAAGATAAGCTCATTGAGATTCACCCATCTTATGCAAAAATAAATCAAGAAACCTTCGATAAAGTGAGTATGAGTGACCTTTTGGAGCTGTTAACAGAAGGGGTTGAACCTCGGGACATTGATACGCAAAACATTCAGCCTTTCTGCAGAAGAGAAACTGCTGATGAGTTTGTTCCGACAGATAAACCGCTTACTCAGGAACGTTTTTGGAAGCAATTGAACAGCTTTTTAAATAAAGAAGATGTTCTGTTGGCGGAACAAGGAACGGCCTTCTTCGGTACATCTCAAATGGTTCTGCCTGAAAAATCAACTTTTATAGGACAGCCATTATGGGGTTCGATTGGTTATACATTGCCATCTTTGCTTGGAACGCAAATCGCTGATCCTAACCGGCGGAATATATTGGTAATCGGTGACGGGTCATTCCAGCTCACTGCACAAGAATTGTCAACCATCCTTAAAAATCAACTAAAGCCAATCATCATTCTTATTAACAATGATGGTTATGTTGTAGAACGCGCTATTCACGGACCAAACGAAAAATATAACGATATAAATATGTGGAAATACAGCCGGCTTCCTGAAGTTCTTGACATGGGTGAGAACAGCATAAGTATGGTTGCCGCAAATGAAAAAGAATTCGCTGACGCTCTTCATTTAGCTGACAGCCAAGATAAGCTTGTCTTTATTGAAGTGACAATGGAGCGCTTGGATGTTCCTGAGTTGCTTGATGCCTTAGGAAAAGTTTTCGCAAAACAGAACGCTTATTAACAGTTTTTAAGCGATTGATTCAAAGCATTTGTTTTTATTTCGCTTTTTATTTAAACTAAGAAAAATATGTTTTTTGGAGGTATGAGGTTATGGCACTTCATAACTGGGCTTATATATACTTGTCTCCGAATTTTAGTCCGGAAGAAAATACAGTTACCACTGGAAATGAAGAATGCAAATTTACAGCTATAGGAATTGATTTTGAAGAAAAAGAACGTGTCATACCAATCGCACAGCAGCTTGTAAAAGACGGCGTTCAAATGATTGAACTTTGCGGTGGTTTTGGTCCTATATGGATTGCTAAAGTAAGTGAAGCCATCAACAATGCTGTTCCGGTTGGAAGTGTTGCTTATGGGCCGGAAGCTCGGCAGCCAATGCTGGATTTACTCGCACCTGATAAACCGAATAACTAGCAAAAGTTCTTTTGCTTAGAAAGAGGGGTTCATATTGAAGATAGTTGTGATAGGTGCAAGCGGTACGATCGGAAAAGCAGTGAGTGAAGAATTGGGAAAAAAACACGACATCATTTGTGCCGGACGTCATGGTTCTGATGTACAGGTTGATATTACGTCGGTCGAAAGCATTAAAAACATGTACAAAAAAATCGGAAAAGTTGACGCAGTAGTCAGTGCGGCAGGCGGGGCTCATTTTGGCCCGCTTGCGGAATTAACGCCGGAATTAAATGAATTTGGAATCGAAAGCAAACTCAAAGGTCAAATCAATATTGTTCTCTTAGGAATGGACAATATTAATGATGGCGGAAGCTTTACGTTAACAACCGGCATTATGATGGATGATCCAATTCCGCAAGGGGCATCAGCGGCTATGGCCAATGGGGGCGTTAAAGCTTTTGTTAAGTCTGCTGCGATTGAAATGCCTAGGGGTATGCGCATAAACAGCGTCAGTCCGAATGTTTTAATTGAATCGTGGGATCAATACGGCGACTTTTTTAAAGGATTTGAAGCCGTTCCTGTCAGCCGTGTTGCCTTAGCTTATAAAAAAAGCGTCGAAGGAGCGCAAACGGGACAGAATTACGAAGTCTATTAATGTCATTGGGCAACAAAATGTTAGTCTTTTTGTTGCCCAAATCTTTACCTTTTGAAGGTCTTCTAATATATAATTAAGAAAGAAGGCGCTTCATCTTATTATTTAATTTTAATATGCTGCATTTGAATGGCCGTTTCAATGGATAATAAATGTCATTTGCTGAATCTCCAGCTGCCTTTTTTATGCTTCTGATAAAAATTTAATTTAACAGCCGTTATTGAATGCGGTTTCTTATTCTAAGTAAACGAGTTTAACAGGGAGGGGAGATTGTGAAGAAGTTTATTAAGCTCATCATTGACGGTGTAGAATTTACAACTATTGGATTCTATGAAAAAGATAAGAAGCATATTTTTATAAAAACAGAAGATCCAAGATTATTCGGAGCTTTCTCTGATCTTATGTATGAAAGAAAACAAATTGACCAAATTCAGTTTCATGACCTTGATTCCTATACCATTTTCAGCGAGAATTATATTATTGAAAAAATGTCTAACAAACTCATTGTTTTAAAACAGACTTAGATGACACTGAGGTTATTTGTTTTTTCTAGAAGGATAGCGCATTATCGCGAATCATTTTATCTTAGTGAACCGAAAATTTACGGAATAGTGCCATTTTAATATAGCTCTTAAATTTATTGTCATATGTAAAAAAATTACCCCCTGCTGCCAGAGAGTAATTTTTCCGAATCAATGGTTTAAGCAACTAAGCAACTAACGTAGGCAAAGTGAGCTTCCAAGGAGTGTCGAGTAAGGCATATGTGTTATTTCCCCGTCATTCCATATTTATATTTGCAATCATTTAAACTTATTAAATTGCAACCATAGATATGAACTTAAGTCATTATTAGTCATTATTTTGAACTTAAGCAAGGTCACAACACAGGAGGAAGTAAATATCATGTTTTCTAGGGGTAAATTAACTAAAAAATGATAACGGCGGCAGCAGGGGAAGAAGGTCTGTTGGTAGAAAATCTACCTATTAAATAATATAGCTAACTCAATAAATATTGTCAATATATGCATTTCAAAAAAACTGCCCCTTAAAGCGAACCGGCAGACCGTATAGGAAACAATAAAGGAAGTGGGGGTATAATCCCAATTACTCCTTATTAGTCAATCATATAAAAAACCTGCCGCCCGAATAAGGCAGCAGGCACTTAATATGAAACAAGAGTAAAGATTAAAAAAGTATATTAATAAGGAGGCACTGCTACATAAATATACTTCCATTGTTGGAGGTGAAAAAGCCTTGTATTCTACAAAATAACAAGATAAGCGGGAAGAAGCTCTTTTCTAGATTGATAATAAAGATAACCTAGCAGAAACACCTCTATTGCCCCTCCGCTTTTAATATACAAAGCTTATCGAAATAAATCAGCACATCCTTTGGCAGCTTGCTCAAGATACTTTTTATTTTTATAAAAAAAGCATTAAGGTTTCCCTGATGATAACGCCTTATTGATTGAAAAAAAACAGGCCTGTTTAAAATGGCGTTATATATAAGACATCGCGATCCGACAAACTGAGAATAGCACTCCTACTCTAAGGGGGATTTATAAAGTAAATAAACAGGAGGAATATCATGTCAGGTTTAAACCATCGAAAGTCATATTATTTAGAAAATGACGATCTAAAAGATGTAAATAAACTAGAAGACAAATTGAAGGCTCTTGTTAAGTATGACATCAGATCGATCACAGAGTTAGAAAAATGGCTTGCGCAAGAACGTGTGCTTAATAATGAAATCCAAGAAACGATGATAGGACACAAGATTGATTTTTACCGGGATACTGCAAACCCCGAAAAACGTGACATTCACATGTATGATCAATCAATTATACGGCCCATTCTGTTAAAGTATCAGGCAGAATTAGATAAAAAATTCTGTGATTGTCCATTTGCCGGGGAACTGGATGCCAGCAAATACGGTTTCGTCAGGCAGGCCAGGCGCACGAAAGTTGAGCTGTTTCGAAAGGAGAATATCCAGCTTGCGGTTCGAGAGAAGGAAATTGGCGCGAAATACAGTGAAATAATGGGCGGATTATCGATAGATTGGGAAGGCGAAAAGAAGTCATACTCGTTTGTTAAAGCTCAGCTTGATCATCAAGACAGAACCATTCGGGAACGTGCTTGGCGGGCCCTTGCAGAGGCACGCAGCCGTGTAAAGGCCGAAATCGATGAAATGATGAACGAACTGGTGAAACTCCGGCATCAGACGGCAGTGAACGCAGGCTTTGACAATTATTGCGATTATATGTTCAGAGTGAAGAATCGGGCATATCATATTCAGCAGTGCTACAATTTTCAGTCATCGGTTGAAAAACACATTATACCGTCTTGGAAACGGCTTTCAGATGGGTTTAGGAAAGAACTAGGGGTGGATAAGTATCGCCCGTGGGACAGTTCGGTTAAAGTGTTAGAAAGGAAACCGTTCTCGACCGTCCACGAGTTAATGGAAGGCATTCAGATCATGTTAGGCAAAACAGATCCATATTTTGAGGAACAGTTCAAATTTATGAGAGAGAACGGATTGTTAGATTTAGAATGCCGAATCGGAAAGTACTCCGGATGTTTCATGGACCCTTTGCCGGCATCAAAGAAAGCGTTTGTTTTTGCTAATTTCAGCCCGTCTTTCGCCGCTGTTATCGCTCTTATTCACGAAATGGGACACGCCGTAAATGTCTGCATGCAGTTTGCCAATGATCCTTATTTTCAAGAGGAGATGCTGCGGGATGAGACAGCTGAACTTTACTCGCACGGCATGGAGCTATTGATGTTAGACAAACTGGATACATTTTACGGAGACGGCCGTGAGTTCAGAAATGCTCAGCGGGAAGCACTTCGTCGATCATTAGGATTGCTTATCGGACCGCTGTCCAGGGAGCTTTTTGAATATTGGATCTACACAAACCCAAACCATACCTCCGAGGAGCGGGATAGGAAATTTCTCGAAATAAGCAAACGTTTTAAAAACAGCCCAGTGGATACGTCGGGGCTTGAATCTGAAGTCGCAGCAAGTTGGATTGACACAACTCATTATTTTTTATATCCATTTTATGCCATTGAATACTCGATTTCTGAACTTGGCGCACTGCAGCTTCTTGACATTTATCGCAGCAGCTCTGAACGTGCCGTAGCATTATACAAACGCAGCGCCGGCGCAAATTTAAATCAGTCTATCGCTGAAATTTATCGTCAAACAGGTGTGGAATTCGACTTTTCTGAACCCGTCATGAAGAGAACAGCCGAATTTTTAGAGGGGCTTTTTGAAGAACTGAAATAAAAAAAGAGCGGTTAATCTTATGGGAGAAACAAAGAGCCGCAATTTTTTAGAAATGCGGCATAAGGTTATTTGGAATCATAGCTGCCTTTCTTTTTTGATTTTTTTCTTTCCAACACTTTGTCATTGTTTTTTAGAACCTTTTCCCATAATGTTAGCCCAAAAACGATGAATCCTATAATAACAATAAAAATAATGATGCTTACTAATTTCCCCATATTTAAATCTCCTATTGTCAAAAGATATCATTTATCTTAATCATATCATAAATAACCTGTTTTTGGTAACCTATCAATAACATTAAAGCGGAATTTTTTCTTTTTTGTAAATAAACAGACGCCGAAAAATATGGTTTGCAACAGAATAAAGATGTAAATAATAAGGAGGAATTAAATGCAAGGAGAGATACAGCTGTGACGGATCCTAATGAAAAACAACTGCTCGAAGGTCTAATTGAAAGCGGATATACAGATGAAGAAATTTGCGCAGCGCTTGGTTTAAGCGAGGAAGAGTACTACAATATACTAAATGAATAGCGGTACCAAGGAGCAGTCTAAAAGTCGGTTACCCCGGCTATTTTGGACTGCTCTTTGTTTTTTGAAGTTCCTATGTACTAGCAAATGTTTCGAAAAACGCCTATAACCTTGCCGAGAATAACACAATTGCCAAGAATAATAGGTTCCATATTTGGATTCTCGGGCTGAAGCCGGATATAATTATTTTCTCTAAAGAAACGCTTGACCGTTGCCTCGTCATCCTCTGTCATTGCTACGATGATATCGCCGTTGTCAGCAGTTCTCTGCTGTCTGACAATAACTTTATCACCATCAAGTATCCCGGCGTCGATCATGCTGTCTCCGATGACATTTAAAATAAAAACCTCATCGTTTGCCGCCATTGAAGCGGGGATAGGGAAATATTCTTCAATATTTTCAACAGCTGTAATAGGCTGGCCAGCCGTTACTTTACCGATAACCGGAACTTGGACGGTGTCTTGTTTCGGGACGGGCGGTTCGTCGTTGTAAAGCACTTCGATCGCTCTCGGTTTAGTAGGGTCCCGTCGAATAAGCCCCTTTTTTTCAAGACGCTCTAAATGTCCATGGACAGTCGAACTTGATGCCAAACCAACGGCATCACCGATTTCTCTGACTGAAGGCGGATAGCCCTTTGTATTAACTTCTCTTTTAATAAAATCTATAATATCTTGCTGGCGTTTTGAAAGTTTCAATATCTTCGCTCCTCTCTTATGGAAGATTGCTAACTGTATTATAACACCTAAAATTTCTACACGCAAACATTCGTTCGAAAATTTCTTGACACAAACAGATGTTCCGTATAACATAATAAGCGAACATACATTCTCTCAAGGGGTGATTGAATTGGATAGAACATTCCACGAGTCCAAGTCTAAAATAGGCTTATCTTTTGTCATTATATTTATTATTCTGTTAATGTGCGCATCTGTTGCTGTTGCTTCTGAGCTGAAGCCAATAAATAAAAAAGAATATAAAGTCGTCACAGTCAAAAAAGGAGATACGCTTTGGTCAATTGCTCGTACATATGATAAAGAGATCTCAATGGATGATGATAGATTTATGAGCTGGGTAGAGCGCGTTAACCAAATTAACCGCAATAATATCGAAATTGGGCAAAAATTGATCCTGCCTATAAAGCAATAAATTCATCGGACTGTAAATCTTGAATTCCTTCTGTACATAAGTTAAGCTAATGGGAAAGCAGAACTAAAAGAAGGGGTATAATCATGCTGTCTCAGGAAAAATTACAACGGATTTCTGAATTAGCCAATAAATCAAAGCAAACCGAATTGACGTCAGAAGAAAAAAGAGAACAGAAAAAACTGCGGGAAGAATATTTAAATGCTTTTAGAAAAGGATTTAAAGAACACTTGCATACCATTAAAGTGGTTGATCCCAACGGCAGTGATGTAACACCTCAAAAGTTAAAAAACAGCAAGGCAAAGCGTCGGGAAATGAATAATTAACAGCAAAGCTCGCCAAAAGAAGGCGAGTCTTTTTATTTTTAAATATTTAATAAAATCCCCCCTTTTTTAAAAATTAGGCTTATTTTTGTATTGCATCAGAGTTTAATTCTGATATACTGTTATATAACAATAACTCAAAGGGATGTGATGACGTTGTTGCGAGTTTCTGAAAAAGCAGCCCGATTTTATAAAGAAGAAATGGCATTGAAAGATGGGGATTCACTTCAATTATTTGTTCGGCACGGAGGCATTGGCATCGGCGGATACGCCTTAGGTGTGGAAAAAGCTGTTCCGAGGGACTTTGATATTAAGCAAACCATTGAAGGCATCACCTTTTTTGCCCGCCCAGATGACTTATGGTTTTTGGATCAGCTTCAATTAGATTTTGATGAAAGTTTATCTGATTTAAAGCTATCATTTAAAGCTTCATAAAAAAACAAAATTTTTTAAAATATACAAAAAGACCTGAAACCACCGAAAGGTTTCAGGTCTTTTTGTAAAAACAGGATAAAAGTGTAAGCGTAACCAATCCTTTAATGATGCGAATTGTTGGTTTTTTCCTTTTAAAGCAGCCCATTTTAGCTTAAATACATGATGCATTTAGTGTGATGAAGAGCGTAACTTTGTGTTAAACTGTAAATGTTCTTATCATAGAGGAAAGGGAGATAAGTCTTGACACGATCGATTGAACAACTATCCATTAACACAATTCGCACTCTATCTATTGATGCCATTGAAAATGCTAATTCCGGGCATCCAGGATTGCCGATGGGCGCAGCGCCAATGGCATATACGCTATGGTCCAAATTTATGAAACATAACCCAAAAAATCCTCATTGGTTTAATCGTGACCGATTTGTATTATCTGCCGGACACGGTTCAATGCTCTTATATAGTCTCTTGCATCTGTTTAACTATGATGTATCAATCGAAGATTTGAAGGCATTTAGACAATGGGGCAGCAAAACGCCTGGACACCCTGAATTCGGCCATACACCGGGCGTTGACGCAACAACAGGTCCTTTGGGACAAGGCATCGGCATGGCAGTCGGCATGGCTATGGCTGAAAGACACCTGGCAGCAAAATATAATAAAGATAATCATGAAATCATCGACCACTATACTTACGCTATCTGCGGCGACGGCGATTTAATGGAAGGCGTAGCGGCTGAGGCTGCATCATTGGCTGGACATTTAAAATTAGGCCGTTTGATCGTATTATTTGACTCAAATGACATTTCACTTGACGGTGATTTAAGCAAAGCCCAAACTGAAGATGTCAAAAAACGCTTTGATGCTTACGGGTGGCAAGTTCTGTATGTAGAAGACGGCAATAACCTTGAAGAAATTGCCCGAGCCATCGAAACAGCTCAAAAAGAAACTGATAAGCCAACGCTCATTGAGGTTAAAACAACAATCGGTTACGGCGCGCCAAATAAACAAGGGACAAGCGCTGTTCACGGCAGCCCGCTTGGTGCTGAAGAAACAGAACTTGCTAAGAAAACTTACGAATGGCATTACACTGAACCATTCACAGTTCCTGATGAAGTCAGAGAACATTTCCAAACTTTTACCGAAAAAGGCCAAGCTGCTGAAGAGGCTTGGAACAAGCAATTTGATGCTTATCGCGAAGCTTTCCCTGAACTCGCTCAAGAGCTGACAGACGCCATTAACGGCAAGCTTCCTGAAAATTATGATGCTGATTTGCCTCAGTATAAAGTGGGCGATAATAAAGCAACACGTGCGATTTCAAATGAAATCATCAATGGTCTTGCCGGAACGGTGCCGCAACTCTTTGGCGGGGCAGCTGACTTGGCTTCATCAACAAAAACGCTAATGAAAGACAGCGAAGACTTCCAAGCGGGAAGCTATCAAGGCCGTAACGTATGGTTTGGCGTTCGTGAATTTGGTATGGCTGCGGCTGTCAACGGCATGGGATTGCATGGCGGTGTTAAGCCGTATGGTTCTACATTCTTCGTATTCTTAGATTATTTAAGACCAGCCGTTCGTCTTTCTGCTTTAATGAATTTACCTGTCACCTATGTCTTCACACACGATAGCATTGCTGTCGGAGAAGACGGACCGACTCACGAACCAATTGAACAATTGGCATCTCTTCGTGCCATGCCTAACTTATCCGTTATTCGTCCGGCAGACGGCAATGAAACAAGAGAAGCATGGAAATTGGCTGTAGAAAGCACAGATCAGCCTACAGCACTCGTGCTTACTCGCCAAGGCGTGCCGACATTAGAAGGTTCAATTAATGGAGCAGAAGAAGGCGTGAAGAAAGGGGCTTATATCGTTTCTGAAGCGAAAGATAACCCAGAAGGCATTATTTTAGCCACTGGTTCTGAGGTTAGTCTTGCGGTTAAAGCACAAGAACAGCTTGCTTCTGAAAATATTCATGTCCGCGTAGTCAGCATGCCTTCTTGGGATCGTTTCGACAAACAATCACAAGAATACAAAGATCAGATTCTGCCGCCTAACATGACTAAGCGCTTAGCCGTTGAAATGGGTTCATCACTAGGCTGGCATAAATATGTTGGCCGCGAAGGTGATCTTATTACAATTGATCGCTTCGGAGCTTCAGCTAACGGCAATAAAGTTCAGGAAGAATACGGCTTCAGCGTAGAAAACGTTGTTGCTAAAATGAAACAACTTCTTAATAAATAAATTGTAACAAAATAACAGTTCGACAAAAGTAGTGTCTCATTGCACATCATTTAGACAATTCTTTTGATCCGCCGGGGTTATAATAAGATTAAATGTTCGGAAAGGGGACAAGCAGCGCCGTTTCCCGAATTTCAGAACATCCTCGATATAACCCTCGGACGAAGGAGGAATATACAATGAGGCACTACTTTATTTTTTTAATAGAAGATGAGATTGCCCGTACTTATTTTGGAAGAGAAGCAAAGCTTTATCAGCTTTTTTTAGAAGCCAATCATATAAACAATATAGATATAAGACAACAAATTAGTAAACAGGTGCAATACATTACAAGGCGAATACCTGTCTATCGGGTTGAGAAAAAATTAAAAACGTTATTAAGTCATTTATCTGAGTATAAATGCCGAGATAAAATTCATACTATTGAAAATACTAAAAAGCCAGGGTGTGCCAAACTTGAGCTGCATCCAGGACGGTTGTCGCTGAAAGCTCACGGCAATTACAGCGCTGAAATGTCCTTTTTTGAAGTCCTCCGGCAAATCGACGACAGCTTTTTGGCCATCGATTTTGACCATCATCGTTTTGGATGGTTAAAGCCCATTAAAAATGCACACTTTATCTAGCATAATAGGGTTGTGTATTGCTTAAACTTTATAGTAAACTAAGGAGTGGACAGAAAAGCAAAAGGAGGACGACAATCGAATGTGGCTCTATATTCTTGTGGGCGTCATCGGTATTATTGTAGGCATATTACTCGGTTTTTTCATTGCCCGCAAATATATGATGGATTACATGAAGAAGAATCCGCCTATTAACGAAAAAATGCTTCGTGTGATGATGATGCAAATGGGACAAAACCCATCACAGAAGAAAATCAATCAAATGATGAAAGCAATTAATAATCAAATGGATAAATAATGAATTGAAAAAGAAGGATCTCATTTTTTAATAAGTGGGTCCTTTTTTTATTTTACAGAAAAAATGTTATGATAAATATGGACGTAAAGAGAATGTAAAGAAGGTTTGGAAGCATGGACAATGTTCAGAAAATAAACATCCTGGAATTGTTGGACAAAAGGGGTCAAACAGCTCTGATTGATGTTAGATCCCCTGGAGAGTATGAAGAATTTCATATTCCCGGCGCTGTCAATGTCCCGCTGTTTACTAACAATGAACGGGCATTGATTGGTAAGCTATATAAACAAAAAGGGCCGCATACAGCTAAAGAAAAAGGTCTTGAGATTATTTCTCCGAAGCTTCCGTCCATGTACGGACAAATTAAATCACAAGCTGATCAGAAAGAACATACGGTCATTTATTGTTGGCGAGGCGGCATGCGCAGCCGGAGCATCGCCGGCGTCATGAATTTAATGGGAATCGGTTCATATCAGCTCGAAGGCGGGATAAGATCGTTCCGAAAGCATATCGTTGACAGCCTCTCGCAATTTGCATTGGAAAAAAAGCCTTTTGTTGTGATCGAAGGTTTGACGGGAACACGAAAAACTGATTTGTTATTAGCTTTGCAAGAGAAAGGCTACCCGGTATTAGACTTAGAGGGGATGGCGGGGCATCGAGGCTCTATCTTTGGTTCTGTCGGGCTGTGGCCGCGCAGTCAAAAAGAGTTTGAATGCCTGCTCTGGCAGCGCCTTACAGCGTTAAAAGACGCGAATTATTATATTATTGAAGCCGAAAGCAAAAGAATCGGGCGAGTGGTGCTTCCGCCATTTATTGTCGAGGGAAAAGAAGAAGGGCTAAGGTTCCGCATTCATTATCCCTTTCAAAAACGTGTCGCTGCTATTTACGAAGCTTATAATCCTGAAGAACATCAAGAAGCGTTATATGAAGCCTTTATGCATCTCAAGAAGTATTTACAGCCGGCCTTTGCTGAAGAAATAGAGCAAGCCTATCAAAACGGAGATTATTTTCGTGTCATCTCTCTTTTTCTAGAACATTATTATGACCCTAGATATAATCATAAATTCAGAAAGTATAAAACTGAGGCTGTTCCTCTCGTTATCTCAAATCTGGAAGAGGGCGTTGAAAAGTTAGAGCAGGCGATTGGCGAATATATCAAGAAAAATAAGCTGTAAATCTAAATTGTTAACTAAAGTTCAAAAATAATTAATGAGCACTTTCTTAAATTGATTTAAAATGATCTTAGTGAGATATTTAGATAAAAAGATATATGAAATACAAGGGAGGCAGCTATTAATATGAAAAAATCAGTGCTTTTATGTGCAGCGGCTGTTATGGTCATGCTCTTGGCGCTTTCAGGATGCGGAAATAATAACAGTTCTAACGCTTCGAATCAAGATCAAACCAAAAACCAAAAGGCAGATAAAACATTAAACATCACTGCAACAGATTTTAAGTTTAATAAACAAACTTACACAGTTCCGGCAAATAAAAATGTAAAAATTAATTTTGAGAGCAAGGAAGGGGTTCACGGGCTGGGTATAACCGGCACAAAGGTCAATATTGAAAATAAAGGCAGTGAGATCGTGAAATTGAAACCTGGAACTTACCATGTTCATTGCACGATTCCTTGCGGCAACGGCCACGGTGATATGAAGGCAAAAATCATTGCTCAATAGATGTCATAAATAAGAACAGACACACGAATAATTATTTCGTGTGTCTAAATTTATGAAAACGGGACTTAAGCATGTTATTTCATTGATATTAGAGGTATTGAAGGGGTTACATATTATGATTAAGAAGAATATACGAAACGGCATCATAGGGGCTGGTTTAACAGCGCTTATATTAAGCGGCTGCAGTATAGACAGTACAGCCTCCACACAAAAAAGTTCAAATGATACCAGCCGCCATGAAGAAAAGGCTGAGCAGTCCGCACATAAGAATGATGCGCAAGAAAAGTCTAAACAGCAAGATCAATCTAACCATAAAAAGAACCAAGAAGACAAATTGCAAACCTCAGCCAGCGGCAATAAAGTCACAGTTGTTTCAAATCCAAAAAGCAATCTTGTTCTTGTAAACAAAACACATAAACTTCCAGATGGCTATCAACCCCCTGACTTAACCATTCCTCATGTTAAGTTTCCTTATGACGGGAAATATGAAAAAATGCATTTGCGAAAACCTGCAGCTGATGCATTAGAAAAAATGTTTAATGCAGCCGAAAAGCAAGGGATTATTCTTTATGCTCAATCCGGCTATCGTTCCTTTGATCGTCAGAAAGCGATCTTTGCTAATAATGTCCAAACTCAAGGCAAGAAACAAGCGAGCATTGTCAGTGCCCAGCCTGGGACAAGCGAGCACCAAACGGGGCTGGCTATGGACATTACAAGTCAAGATGCGGGATTTAAGCTAGAACAAGACTTCGGTGATACAAAAGAAGGGAAATGGGTGGCGCAGCATTGCGCTGATTACGGATTCATTATCCGCTACCCAAAAGGGAAGGATAAAGAAAAGATCACCGGCTATGAATATGAGCCATGGCATCTCCGCTATGTAGGGACTAAGGCGGCCAAGTATATTATGGCACATCATATAACACTGGAAGAATACCTGGCAAAAAAATAAAATCAGCCTTATTTTTGAAGATTTCAAGGTTCTTCATTTTTTAACCAATCAAAACATGTTATAATACAAGAATGAAACAGACCAACAGTTTAAAAAGAAGGTTGATCTTATGCTGGTACAAATCTTAAGTCTTTTAATTGGTGTTGTATTTGCATTTTCAATTATAGCTGTAAGATTAAAGGCATCGAAAAAACCAACCAACACGAAAAAAATTCTCTTGCCGCCGGTGTTTATGTCAACAGGTGCGCTGATGTTTATTTTTCAGCCGTTCCGCGTCCCGTTTACCGAAGCATTGGAAGCATTTTTAGTCGGTGCGTTTTTCTCCATTTTTCTTATTAAGACATCAAAATTTGAAATGCATGATAACCAGGTATATTTGAAACGGTCAAAGGCTTTTATTTTCATATTGATCGGATTATTGGTTATTAGAACAGTCATGAAAATATTTTTGGAGAAAACCATTGATGTCCCTCAAACGGGCGGTCTCTTCTTTATATTGGCTTACGGCATGATTATACCGTGGCGGGTTGCAATGTTTGTCATGTACAAACGTCTGTTGAAGAAACATTCGTCAAATGATGAAATAGTCACACCGACATAATAAACTCCCCAATATGTTATGGGGAGTTTATTTAATAATATTTAAAAGAAGTGTTCATAAGGTTCGATATTAATGTGGTGTTTCGTTAATGTTTTCCTTAAATATTTATGATCACGTTTTGGCGTTGCCTTTATGTAGCCCTCAATGATAAGGGCTTCAGTCATTTTTGTGGCCCGGTATTTTAGAGCTAATTGCCCGATTTTACCGGCGATTTTTTCTTTGGCCACATCTCTAAATAAAGAGGGGACAGGGGCAACTAACTCATCCAGTAATGCGAGCTGATCATCTGTCCATAGATGTTTTGTGCGTTTAATGTAATCTCTTTGCCAGTCTAATGCAGATTTTCCGTCCGCTTTCGGCAGGCTCTTCAAAAACTTTCTGAACATGAAAAATCCGCCAATGGCCATGATGACTAAGAGAAATACACTCCATAGCACAATAAATCCCATAAACCAACCAGACATCATTCGCACCCCATTTAAATAACTTCAAAAATATTATATCATGTCTGGCTTGTTTAACAAACGCAAACTTTCTAAATAATAAAGGGCAGTTAAAAAACTGCCCTAAGAAACGTTTTTGGTTATCTGTCGCAGCCGGCGAATGTTATAAAAAGTGCGGCCGTCAGCTTTAACACCTGACACCGGTGAAGATGTCATTATTGTGTTTGATTATTTTGCTGACTGGCTTGTTGAGCTTGCTGCACTAACTGCTGAGCTTGCTGCAATTCTTGAAGAGCTTGCTGGTATTGTTGTTGCTGCTGTTGAGTTTGCTGAGTTTGACCTTGTTGGGCTTGCATGGTTTGCAGCTGCTGCTGAGCCTGCTGCAATTGTTGTTCAGCTTGCTGGATTTGCGGCAAGTCAGCCGTTGATTGAGCTTGCTGCAATTGCTGCTGAGCTTGTTGAATGGCATTAAGAATTTGGGTCACTTGCTGATTTTGTTGTTGGGGCATTTAAATTCCTCCTAAAATAAAATTCAACAGTATATATATTGATAAGAAGAAATGTTTTTTATACATTATTTTTAGGTTCTACGTCAAATGTTGGGGTAGGAGTAATAGCTTCTACTCCTTAACCCAACTGATATCCCGTTGATTTATATTGATGATGTAATAATATACGTAATCGTAATCGGTCATAACGCTTAAAACCAAAGGCATTTCGCTTAATCACCTTGGTTTGATTGTTTAATCCTTCAATAAAACCATTTGTATAGCCAAAGGCGAAGCTATTTAATATCTCAATCTGCCAATTCTTGAACGTTTGAATAACTTGTATAAACTCATTTATCCCTGATTCAGTGACTTGATCATAAAAGACGTTTAAGCCTTTTTTGACTTCATTCATTTGGGTTAACCCAATCTCTTTGGCCTTTTTAAACCATGAATGAAAAGATTCCTTTAACTGATACGCACACCTTAATTCCTCTGATAACTCCAGATATCTCTCTAAATACCAACGCTGCTTACTGCTTAACGCCTC
>NZ_JAFBER010000003.1 GCF_016908855.1 Scopulibacillus daqui
CGTATATTATTACATCATCAATATAAATCAACGGGATATCAGTTGGGTTAAGGAGTAGAAGCTATTACTCCTACCCCAACATTTGACGTAGAACCAAATTTTATGCGTGAGTCTAGTGTGGGTTAAAAAAGGGCGGCACAACAAAAAAGCTAACAGCGACTGTTAAATGGGTTAAGAGCGGCGATATCTTGAAAAGGTTAACAACAACTTGACGAAAGCCATATTGGCGCAAATCATTGATTGCAGCCTAGAGATTAACGGCCAGCATAGCTTAAGGGAATAAAAAGCATTTCTGTTTTTCGGGCTAATCTTGTGCCCATTCGATTTTTATGTTTATTTTATTTGCAAATCATTCAGGTCAAATGATCTATATATCATTCTTTGATGTACCTAAATCTGTGATAGATGAACTATTTTCTTTAATAACTAATGAAAATGATAGCTAATCCTGATACGCTGTTTTTATGATAGTTATTATCAATAACAAGTGAAAAATAAAGTGGAGTCAGTTATTAAGAAAAAATCACCGAGCAAGGAGAATTTTATGATTTTAAAATCAATTATGGCGGCTGTCATTGCAGGGATTCTTTTCACGTTCATTTCTGGACTTTATTCGAAATCTAAACATAAAAAAATCAACCCATCCAATATATTTTTTCAAGGCATTCTTTTTGCAGTCGTTCTTTTTGTTTTATTTTTTATAGAACGTCCTTTTAAATAAAAGAAAAGCCGACACCATATGACAGCAAAAGAGAACTTTCGAGGCAAATTTTATTTTTTGAGAAATATTTGTTGACAAAAGTCAGATGCGTATTTTATAATACTTCATGTAATCGTTGGTTTTGAGAAAATCGCAATATCATATCGATGCTGGGTATATAATAAAATTCAAGATTTGCCATCCTATACAGACGCGGAAGTAGTTCAGTGGTAGAACATCACCTTGCCAAGGTGGGGGTCGCGGGTTCGAGTCCCGTCTTCCGCTCCACGGGGCCTTAGCTCAGCTGGGAGAGCGCCTGCTTTGCACGCAGGAGGTCAGCGGTTCGATCCCGCTAGGCTCCACCAAACTCAAAAACAAATCCCTTTAGAACCTTAGACTTTAAGTTTAAGGTTTTTTGTTTGTTTGCGGAATCTTCATTTGAAGCTTATCAGAATTATTTTCAGTATATTTTATCAAGATTGAAAAATTGACATTTGACAGATGCGGTTTCCATTGGCTGTTTATTGATTAATGACATTGTGCTTAAGAATCTATATAGATGAAATATTCGCTTTTTATTGTAGTCTCTTGGGCTTTATGTATAAAATGAATATGTAGTCAAAAAGGAGGCTGTATGCAATGAGTAAACAGATATCCATTATTGGGGCGCCAATGGATTTAGGACAATCAAGAAGAGGCGTAGATATGGGCCCGAGCGCGATAAGATATGCAGGATTAGTCAGCAGATTAGAGGCTATCGGCTATGAAGTAGAAGACTGCGGTGATATTGAAATCAGCCGTCCTGAAAAAGAAAATCATGATCATTCATCATTAAAAAATTTGAAAGCGGTTACTGAAACGAATGAGAGATTGTACCAAGCTGTTGCAGAGGTTATTAATAAAAAGCGTTTTCCGCTTGTTTTAGGCGGTGATCATAGCATTGCAATCGGTACATTAGCCGGTGCAGCTAAGCCCTATCAAAACCTTGGCGTTATTTGGTATGATGCGCACGGAGACTTAAACACAGCTGAAACATCTCCAAGCGGAAACATTCATGGCATGCCTCTTGCCGTCAGCCTAGGACTAGGACACCCTTCATTAACAAGCATCGGCGGCTATCAACCTAAAGTGAAGCCGGAAAACATCGTCATTATCGGTGCACGCTCCTTGGACAAAGGAGAAAGGGATCTTATTCGGAAAGAAAATATTCGTGTCTATACGATGCACGAAATAGATCGGTTAGGCATGACTGCTGTTATGGAAGAGGCCATTCATTATTTAAAGGATCGGACTGACGGCGTACACCTTAGTTTAGATCTGGATGGATTAGACCCAAGTGACGCTCCGGGTGTCGGGACGCCGGTTTTAGGCGGTATTTCATATCGGGAAAGCCATCTGGCCATGGAGATGCTCTCAGAAGCGGACATTTTAACATCAGCCGAGTTCGTTGAAGTGAATCCGATACTGGATGAAAAGAATAAAACAGCTGAAGCAGCTGTTGCGTTGGCAGGTTCCTTGTTTGGAGAAAAGCTTCTGTAGAAAAAACAACCGCTTTAACATATTAAAGCGGTTGTTTCCCATTTCTAAGCTGAGTGCCATGTTTTTTGATATTGATAAATCAGATGATCGAGTTTTGTGCTTAGATTGATGACATCTTTTGATGACAGTGTTTGATTATTTGCGGCTATCAGCAGATAGCGGCGTGTTTTTTCGATTTCAGCCATTAATTCATATTGAGTCATGGTAAGGGTCCTCCAAGACTTTATAATATCGTAAAGGATAAAAGTATAAGTTCAACAAATAACCCCAATTCTTCCTAAATACTATTTTTCCCTTTTTAATAAAATTAAAACATGTTTTTGGGAAATTTTGTTCGTTTAGTAAAAATAATGGGGTTTATAGTCCTGAAAGGAAGAAGTGCTGTCATGGAAAGGTTTCATGTGTTTTTGGCATCGAAATCCGGATTATATTTAACTTTTGAGCTAAAGCCCATATAACAGTAGAGCACAATGAATCCAATGCCTATAAGATAATTAATAAAAGGAATAAGGAAGCCGATTAACCCTAACAGCCATAAAGGACTCATGTTAAAGGCCTTGAAAAAGCGAACAGTCCACATAATGTTCAACACAATAGGAATAATTGAAAAAATAATGATCACAGCCACATAAATGATGAAGCCTGTGCTGTCTTGAAACCCAACCAATATGGCTGTTCCGATGGCAGCGCCTAGAAAAGGGAGTAAAAACCAAAGGATATTCCAAGCGCTCTTTTTAATGGCCCAAAAAAACGGCCATAGCTGTGCAATAGGAATATAGGCCAACCAGGGATGGTTAATGTTGGCTTTTTGATACAATTTAAACATAGCCGTCGCTTGTAAAATATAAATCGCTACTAGTACGATGCACATGACAGCGCCGAATGCTCCAAAACCATACGTGTTCATAGACATGCTGTTATCCATGTTGCTCCTCCTTTTCTCATCTGGTCTCCCCATTTCCAAAGGGAATTTTTCTTAACATTAAATGATCAGCACTTAATGTCATAAAATCATTTTATTCAATCGTTATGTATTGTATGACTTTCCATTCTTTGGTTTTAAAAGGGTTGATGTGGATTTTGAATATTTATTGAATAACTGCCGCTGAATATCATTTATTTGTTAATATTAAAATGAAACCTTAGTTTTTTATCTTCGTAATGATGATTTGCTCAGAAATGAGGCTGAAAATGGAGTCGAAGATTAAACGTTTGATTAAAAAGATAAAGAAAGGCGATCAAGCGGCATTCGAAGAGATTGTCAATCTATATAAAAATCAAGTATATAATATATGCTACCGCATGGTTGGGCTGCCTCATGAAGCTGAAGACCTGGCACAGGAAACTTTTTTGAGAGCTTATACCCATATTGACCAATTTAAGAGTGATAAGACATTTTCGACGTGGCTTTACAGAATTGCAACCAATTTGTCTATAGACTATTTAAGGAAGAAAAGGCCAAGCACTTATCTCGATGCGGATATTCCCGGGACAGAAGGATTCACGATGTATATGCATGTTCCCTCTGATGAGCGGCTTCCAGAAGACCGCTTGATAGAAAATGAGAAACAGAAAATCATTCATTATGAAATTAATCAATTGCCTCCGAAGTACCGTTCCGTTATTGTTCTAAAATATTTGCAGGACTTAAGTTTAAAAGAAATCAGCAATATCCTTAATCTACCTGAAACCACAGTCAAAACACGAGTGCACCGGGCAAGGGAAGCGTTAAGAAAACGATTGCGCCATTTTTAAATGAGGTGAGGACATGGCTTGTTCATTAGAGATGAAACGGCTAATAGATGCTGTTCTTGACGAAGAGGCGACAGCAGAGGAGCAGCAAAAATTAAAAACTCATATGCATGATTGCCGTCATTGCCGGCAGCATTACAATCAATTAGTTCAGTCAATAAACCTTCTTAAAGGATTAGAACAACCGAACGTCTCGGAACATTTTACAGCATCTGTTCTGAGCGTTGTCCCAATCAGGGAGAAAGGCCAAACATTAAAACGGTGGTTCAAGCCGCATCCTGTCTTAACGGCGGCAGCTGTTTTTATCATCTTAATGATCAGCTCTTTTTTCTCTTTATGGCAATTCACGCCGTTTCAAGCTGTTGTGAAAGGTAAGGGGCGTCTCGCGTATCAAGGAAACACGGTTATTGTTCCAAAAGACGAGGTTATCGACGGGGACCTTATCGTCAAGAATGGAAACGCAAAAATAGAAGGCAAGGTAAAGGGTGATGTTGTTCTTATTCAAAGTCATTCACTTTTGGCTTCAGCCGGCCATGTTAATGGAAAGATTGAAAAGATAAACAAGTTCATGGAATGGCTGTGGTATGATATGAAAGGTTTTTTCACGCGTGTATTTTTAATTAAAAGGCTGCCGGGTTAGGCAGTCTTTTCTTTGGAAATTGGACGAGTTATGTGAGTACCCTCATAATCTGCATTTAATCAATGAATAACTAAACAGATAACTGCTTTAGAATCAGCGGAAATCCAAGTTTTTCTAAAAAGAAATGTATGAACATATAATTTTTAAATTATGCTATAATTGGGGTTGCGGCATACATGACTGATATGGAGGAAAAAGGCCATGTTTTCATGGATTCATATAAATATTTTAGATTATTTAACTGAAATTATTGATATTCTGCTAGTAACTTTTGTGATCTATAACATCATCATGGTTATTAGAGGAACAAAGGCCGTACAGTTGTTAAAAGGTATTATGGTAATCATCGCCATTTGGTTTTTGAGCAGTTTCTTTGGCCTGAAAACCTTGGAATGGTTATCTAATATCGCTATTACCTACGGGTTGTTTGCCATTATTATTATCTTCCAGCCTGAACTTCGCAGAGCTTTGGAACAATTAGGACGGGGAAGGCTATTTTCGCGCCAAGTTCCTAAGGACGAAAAACAAAAGCAAACAATTGAAGGCATCGTTAAAGCAACATCTTACATGGCCAAGAGGCGAATTGGCGCTTTAATGTCTATCGAGCGTGAAACCGGCTTGAATGAATATATTGAAACAGGCATCCCTATGCATGCTAATTTGTCATCACAGCTTTTAATTAATATTTTTATTCCTAATACCCCTTTGCACGATGGGGCGGTTATTATAAAAGGAAATGAAATAACGGCTGCCGCATGTTATTTGCCGTTATCTGAAAGTCCGTTTATTTCAAAAGAGCTGGGTACAAGGCACAGGGCTGCAATGGGAGTCAGTGAGGTTACTGACAGTATTACTGTTGTCGTGTCAGAAGAAACAGGCAGCATATCGGTAACAAAAAACGGTGAGTTGAATCGTGATATCTCTGAAGACAAGCTGAGAGAATTGTTAGAACAGGAATTAATCTACTCCTCTAGATCTAACAGTTCCTTACGCTGGAATTGGAGAGGTAAGCACCATGGATAAATTATTTAAAAGCAAATGGTTTATAAGGATACTTTCATTTCTGATTGCGTTAATGTTATATACCGTTGTGTCATCGAATGATCAATCAGCCGGGGGCCAGGCAACAAGGATCATTGGCAGATCAAGCCAGACAGCGGCCGTGACGGAGCCGCTAAAAGTCGAATATGATCAGGATAATTATGTTGTTACTGGGGCGCCTAGTTCGGTTAAAGTCGAAATGAAGGGGCCGAGTGACCTCATATTGAAGGCCAAACTATTAAGTAATCATAAGGTTTATATCAATCTTAACGGCAAGGGGCCGGGACGTTATTCAGCTACGGTCCAAACGGAAGGTTTTCCATCAGGCATCCAAGTAACGCCGATACCATCGACTGTTGATGTAAATGTTCAAGAGAAAACAGCAAAGACATTCCCAGTCAGCATTGATGTAGCTAATAAAGATAAAGTTGCGAGCGGATATAATGTCGGTGTGCCTCAAACATCCCGAGACACTGTTAAAGTGACCGGAAGCAAAAAAATGGTTGATTCCGTCGCGTTTGTTAAGGGTGTTGTGGATGTGAGCGGAGCCAGCAGTACAGTAAGGCAGCAAGCGACATTGCATGCCTATGACAGCAGCGGCAATCTATTGAATGTCAATATCAGTCCATCCAAAACCTACGTTAAGGTGCCGATCATAAGCGGGTACGCGAAAAGGGTACCCGTTCATATTTCGGAGCAAGGGTCGCTGCCGGACGGCGTCAGTATCGACTCCATCCAAGTTGAACCTCAGACTGTAACTGTGTATGGAAGCAAAGATGCGCTGAAAGACATTGATTCTATCGATGGCGTCGTCTTGCCGCTTGACAATATTACTGATGATAAGACCTTTAAGCTGGATGTTCCGACACCGGATGGAGCGAAAAGCGTTGATCCCGGGACAATTAAGGTGAAAGTTAAAGTGAAGACTTCATCGGAAAAAGGACAGAAGGGTTCATCCGATAAGGGGCAGCAAGCTGACAACAATAATGGCCAATCTGCTTCTGAAGGCGATGCCTCAGGAAGCGATGATCAAAGCCAAACTGGATCATCAAATGAAAATACGCCAAATGATAATAGCGGCAATAACAGTAATAATGACGGCAATGACAAGAGCAACAGCCACGGCGACAGTGATCATCAGTCTGGTTCAAGTTCAACGTCAACAGGAAGCTCGAGCGATTCAAAGGACAATACGTCCAAAGATGATGGGCAGAATGTTGATAACGGCCAATCTTCTAAAGATGGCGATACGTCCGCGAACGGGGACCAAAATGAAACGGGCTCATCAAACGATGGCTCATCAAATAATAGCGGCAATAATTCTGATGATAAGGGCAACAGCCATAATAACAATGAAGGCGATCAGTCTTCATCAGGCCATCCGTCATCAGACCACTCGGATAGCTCGAATGATAATTCAAACAAAGATGACGGGCAGAATAACGGCACAAATTAGCTTGAATGATCTGGATACTCATCGTATCCTCTTGTTTTTTTAGTCATTCATCATGAACGCCGGATCAAAAATATAGCGTTAAAGGCGTTTGATTCTGATAAATAATAAAGTAAGAAGATCCATCCGTTTCCTGTAACTGTTACACCCCCGGGTCAGCCCAAGGAAGCAGTTCGTGCAAGCGGCGAAAATAACAAAAATGACAATAGTGATTCTGCCGATGAAAAAGCATCGATTCAGATAAACAATGAAGGCGAAGATAAGGAGCGATAAAGAAATGGGAAAATATTTTGGAACTGATGGTGTTAGAGGTGTAGCCAATACTGAATTAACACCTGAACTGGCATTTAAATTAGGCCGTTATGGCGGCTATGTATTAACAGAGAAAACAGAACGCCCAAAAGTTCTTGTCGGTCATGATACGCGCATTTCCGGATATATGCTAGAAAATGCATTTATCGCGGGGCTGTTATCTATCGGTGTTGAGGTTATGAAACTTGGCGTTATTTCCACCCCGGGTGTCGCCTATTTGACAAAAGCTATGGGTGCACAAGCGGGTGTTATGATTTCTGCTTCGCATAATCCTGTCGCTGATAATGGCATTAAATTCTTTGGCGCAGACGGTTTTAAACTCAGCGACGACCAAGAAGAAGAAATTGAACAATTATTAGATAAGGATGAAGATAACCTGCCGCGCCCTATTGGCGCTGAACTTGGTTCGCAAAGTGCTTATTTTGAGGGCGGACAGAAGTATCTTCAATTCTTAAAGCAAACGGTTCAAGTTGATGATTTTTCAGGCATCCACATTGCATTAGATTGTGCAAACGGTGCTACCTATTCCTTAGCACCGCATCTTTTTGCAGATTTGGAAGCAGACATTTCAACAATGGGGACATCTCCTAACGGAACCAATATTAACGATGGTGTCGGTTCCACTCATCCTGAGGCTTTAGCAAAATTGGTTAAAGAAAAGGGAGCTGATATCGGCCTGGCCTTTGACGGAGACGGCGACAGGCTCATTGCTATAGATGAGAATGGCAATATCGTTGACGGCGACCAGATCATGTATATTTGTGCAAAATATTTAAAAGACGAAGGCAGATTGAACCATGACACCTTAGTGACCACAGTCATGAGCAATATCGGTCTGTACAAAGCATTAGAAGAAGCCGGCATTAAAACAGAGCAAACAGCTGTCGGCGACCGTTATGTCATGGAAGAAATGAGAAAAGGCGGCTTCTCTTTAGGCGGAGAGCAATCAGGCCATATTATTTTCCTTGACTATATTACAACTGGAGACGGCATGCTTTCAGCGCTCCAACTCGTCAATATTATGAAAGCAACCGGCAAGAAATTATCTGAACTCGCAAGCGGCATGAAAAAATATCCGCAAAAGCTTGTTAATGTTAAAGTCACGGATAAATATAAGGTGACAGAGAATGAAAAGGTTGCTCAAACGATCGAAGAAGTTGAAAAAGACATGAACGGAAAAGGGCGCATCCTTGTAAGGCCGTCCGGGACAGAACCGTTAGTCCGCGTCATGGCAGAAGCACCGACAGAGGAAGCATGCGATCAATATGTACAAAAAGTGGTTGACGTTGTTCAAGAAGAAATGGGTCTGTAAACAGACAAGATATAACTTCATAGCATAAAATAAAACAGAACGTATGCATAGCATTTATAGATCTTCTATGCATACGTCTTTTTTTTAAGTTGAAAGTGAAAGGGCATTCATGGATGTTTTAAAATCCGGCTTGCCTCATTCAAGAAGTTGACGATTTAAATTGGGAATAATCATTGACATGACTGCGTGTATTTTGTAAAATTACTAAGTGTTTATTCAAAGATAGAAAGGTGGATCGCAGAACTATTAAGATGTAAAAAGCGCCTGAACTATTCTTGATCGGTCAAAAGAATAGTTGACGAGGAAGAGGTTAATCGAATGATCGGCGGATGCCTCTCGGGTAGTGCTCACCCCCGTAAATCCCAGTCTGAAAACAGAGGGGCAACCCTTTGCACAAGGGCGGGATAGTGAGTAAAAAATAAAAATGGAAAACAAGTGGGGTAAGAAAACCCCATTGGACGCTTTCTTACCCCACTTAAGGGGGAAGATATTATGTGCGGAATCGTAGGATATATTGGAACAAAAGACGTTAAAAGTATTTTAATAGAAGGATTAAAAAAGCTTGAATATAGAGGTTATGACTCTGCGGGAATCGCAGTTATGAATGATAACGGCGTTCATGTGTTTAAAGAAAAAGGACGGATTGCTGTATTAGAAGCGTCGGTTGACCCGAATGTCACAGCAACAATGGGCATCGGCCATACACGCTGGGCAACACACGGCGAGCCAAGCAAACATAATGCTCACCCGCATCAAAGCGCGTCACGCCGCTTCACATTAGTGCACAACGGTGTCATTGAAAACTACGAAAAGTTGAGAAACGAATACCTTGCTCATGTTGAACTTAAGAGTGAAACGGATACAGAAGTCATTGTTCAGCTTATCGAGGAATTCGTTAAAGAAGGCTCCTCTGTTGAAGAAGCCTTCCGGAAAACTTTATCACTCTTGCACGGTTCATACGCGTTGGCACTCATTGATAATCAAGATGCCGAAACCATTTATGTCGGCAAGAACAAGAGCCCGCTCTTAGTCGGCGTCGGCGAAGGCTTTAACGTTGTGGCAAGTGATGCCATGGCAATGCTTCAGGTGACAGACCAATTTGTTGAATTGATGGATGAAGAAATTGTCATCGTCAAACGGGATCACATTGAAATAAAAACATTGGACGGCAAAGCTGTTAACCGTGCGCCTTATACAGCTGAACTTGATGCCAGCGATATTGAAAAGGGTACTTACCCTCACTATATGCTAAAAGAAATCGATGAACAACCAGCTGTGATGAGAAAAATTATTATGGAATACCAAGACGAAAACGATAACATCAAGCTGGATGAAGACGTCCGCCATGCTGTTCAGCAGTCGGATCGCATTTACATCATTGCATGCGGCACAAGCTATCATGCCGGCCTTGTAGGTAAGCAAATGATTGAAACAATGGCGAAAATCCCGACTGAAGTGCATATTGCAAGTGAATTTTCATACAATATGCCGCTGTTATCTGAGAGGCCGCTATTCATTTTCATTTCGCAAAGCGGAGAAACAGCCGACAGCAGAGCCGTGCTCGTCCAAATTAAGAGCATGGGCCACCGTTCCCTAACGATTACAAACGTTCCCGGCTCAACATTATCCCGTGAAGCAGATCACACTTTGCTGCTCCATGCCGGTCCGGAAATCGCTGTGGCTTCAACAAAAGCTTATACAGCACAAATTGCCGTACTTGCGCTCCTTGCGGTTGACGCAGCAAAAGTGAAAGGCATTAAGCTTGATTTCAATCCGATCCAAGAGCTTGGCATCGTTGCCAATGCTATGGAAACGCTCGTTGATCAAAAGGACGTTATTGAAAAGATCGCCCGCGACTATCTTGCAGTCACTCGCAGCTGCTTCTTTATCGGCCGCGGCATCGACTATTATGTCTGCCAGGAAGCGGCACTTAAGCTGAAAGAAATCTCATATATTCAAGCGGAAGGCTTTGCAGGCGGCGAACTCAAACACGGTACCATCGCCTTGATCGAAGAAGGCACACCGGTGATTGCCATCGCCACTCAAGCTCACGTTAACGGCAGCATCCGCAGCAACGTCAAAGAAACCGTTGCCCGCGGCGCCCACGCCTGCATCGTCAGCATGGAAAGCACAAGCGAAACAGGAGATCAAATCGTACTCCCTGAAGTACATGAATATCTCACACCACTTGTTTCCGTTGTACCAATGCAGCTCTTAGCCTACTACGCTGCATTGCACCGTGACTGCGACGTCGATAAGCCAAGGAATTTGGCTAAGTCAGTAACGGTTGAGTAAGTTTGCAAGGGAAAGCAACTTTTAAACCCTAACTAGCTGTTTGCTATGTTAGGGTTTTGTTTTGCCTTTTTTCAGGCGCGGAATCTAATTGGCCAATCCTGCTTATAACGTGTTTGCTTTCGATTAAAGTCATTGGAGATATAGTGATGTGATGTAATAATATGTTAATATGTAAATGGGCGAAGAGTCAGATGATACAGACAAGTAGCGGTCAATTTGTTTATTTCAGGGGCTGTCATTTTAATATGTGCCTTTTTGGTCGGCAAAGATAAATATAAATGGTTATTAGCCGGTTTTAGGAATCGAAAAGATGATGCAAAGATTTATTATTCATTATTGGGCGGATCAATGATCGTTGGCAGTGTTATTGACGATCCTTGTGTAAACGGCTTTATTTTGCCAATGTTTGTGATTCTTCTTTCAATAATAACTATGATCAATGCAGCAGCCATGAAGAGAAAAAATGTGCATTAACTAACCAAATGATAATATCAAAGGGATAATGGGTGAGGCGTTTTAAAGTTTTTTATATTAAGCTTAATCATCGTTTTGTCCGTAATGTATGATTGTTTTTTGTTTGCTGATGAAAGAAAAAGATGGGGATGGATGAAAAATTGGTCTACGGGAAGCAAGTTCATATTTTTCGCTTGCTTTATCATTGTTTTGTTTATAGTTAATATGGCCATAAACTCGGATTTACTATAATCATTATTTGGATTTATATGCTCAATCGGGGCACTAAGGCCATTGCGCTTAGGCTTAGGCAGGCGCTTATGTATCATCGCCCTAAAATTAAAGTTCCAAGGACAATCGTGGAAATGTTTGTGTGGTGTTAATTTTTGGAATATGCCAGCCATAAGTCCCTGCTCATCATAACCGAACCTAATAACTGGGATCGGTAAGTGGGCTATTTTTTGCTTTTGTGAATAATATAATGAGTCTATTACAGAACCACTCCGAGCTGGACGGTTTACCTTTCATTGCAATTAACACCACAAGTTCTTCCTATCGGCTGAGGAAGAACTTGTGATTTGTCGAACCATCTTTTTAAATCATTTTCCGGGAAATAATGACGGGATTCGACTTAATATTATTTATGAATGACATAGGTTTAGATTACGTCATAAAGTCTATTTATTTCGGCACCTTTTGCAAACTTGGATCATTTGATCTTGATCAGTTTGGTGCGAGTACAATAGCTTAATGCCTGTTCTGCCGCATAACGGGCACTTTCCTCGTCCTCTATGGGGCAGATTGCCTAATGTTTTACCCCGGTATCTTTTAGCCATTTCCTTTTCACTCCATTTTTTGATTCTTTCTTTATTTAATGATGGAATGGCATAAATATTGTTAGGCATTTAATGGTTTTATTCCTTCTGGGATAAAAATGTTGATTCCTTTTAATTCATTTTTATTTTACTATGGTATGTAAGAATATTTGAAAAGGGGTAATAAGCGTTGGAAATTCGGTATCCAATAGGGGAATTGCACTTTCCAAATGAGATAAAACAGAGTCATATAGAGCTTTGGATTAATTAAATAGAAGAAGCTCCAGTTAAATTGAATGAAGCAGTCAAAGGGCTGGCGCAGGAGCAATTAGACACACCTTATCGTCAAGGTGGATGGAAACTGTATCAAGTTGTCCATCATTTAGCTGATTCACATCTTAACGGTTATATCAGAATTAAAATGGGTTTAACAGAGAATGAACCAATAATTAAAACCTATGATCAAGAACTTTGGGCGGAATTAGAAGATAATAAATGTCCGATTGAAGTCTCATTAAATCTGTTCTCGTCGGTGCATAAGCGCTTCGCATTTCTTTTAAAATCTCTTAATAATGATGAGCTTAAAAGAAAGGTTTGCCACCCAGAAAGCGGCCTTCTTACTATAGAACAGCTAATCGCTACTTACGCTTGGCACGGAAAGCATCATACCGCACATATTATATCTTTAAGAGAACTGAAAGGATGGTAAAACTCAGGAAAGTTAATTTCTTCCATTTCACACACTTAAACGTTTTTAGGGTTTTTTATAGGGCATTGGTAAACAAAGGAGTTGCAAATGACGAGAAAAATCATACATTTAGAAGGCTTTATTATCCTTATGGGCACAATCTATTTATATTCATTCAATGATTTTAACTGGTGGGTTTTTTTCTTATTTCTGTTGGTTCCAGATATTTCAGTGTTGGCCTATTTCATTAATCAGCGTATAGGAGCAGTCATTTATAATTTGTTTCATACTTATTCAATATCAATATTTAACCTCTTAATAGGCGCTTTATGTCACCAAGAGTTAATGCTTGCAGTTGGATTAATTTGGACAGCCCATATTGCGATGGATCGAATGTTAGGATTTGGGCTTAAATATAATACTTCATTCCAAGATACGCATATTCAAAAACTGTGAGAGTACTTACTTTTAAAATGATGATGCTTGCCTGATATCAAAAAACAGCTTCGAGCGGGAAATCATTCGTATATTGGAGTTAAATGACACAAATATTGTTTTGTATCCTAAAATGTAAGGGGATATGAAAAATAACTTAAACCAAATTGGTGGTGAATGAATTTGGAACCTAAATGGCTGACTTGGGCAAAACAATTACAATCCATTGCACAAGCCGGGTTAACGTATTCTAAGGATGTTTATGACTTGGAAAGGTTTGAATTAATAAGAAATATTAGCACTGAGATTTTATCGGAATATACAGACACAGATAAGACAGTGATCAAAGATTTGTTCGCCAATGAAACGGGTTATGCAACACCTAAAGTAGATATTAGGGCTGTTGTATTTAGAGATAATAAAATATTGATGGTCAGAGAAAATACTGATGGTGAGTGGTCTCTGCCCGGCGGTTGGGGTGATATAGGATTAACTCCTGGTGAAGTCGCAGTTAAAGAAGTAAAGGAAGAGTCGGGATTTGATGTGAGATCCGTTAAATTGATGGGGGTATGCGACAAAAAATGTCATCCGCATCCTCCTTCGCCCTATCACGTTTATAAGATATTTATTCAATGTGAAATCATTGGCGGCCAACCTAAAGAAGGGCTGGAAACGAGTGCGGTAGGGTTTTTTGAAGAACATCAACTGCCGCCATTATCAAACGCTAGAAATACAGAATCACAAATCAATTGGGTTTTTAAACACTTACATAATCCTCAAGAACCTGTATACTTTGATTAATTTTAAAACAAGGCTGCACTCAGGTTTAAAAATGAATGGCGGAATTTTACTAAGGAAACAGCTGTATTGATCAGCAGGAGATTAATACTTATTGAACAGAGAATAAAAAGGAATTTTCAGAACCTTTTTCGAATAACTACTTGAACCCAGGCTGTACGGGAGGTATACCATGATTCAAGTTTCATTAGTTCCACACGATTTAAAGTACGCACGGTCAATGTCATCTCAATCTTCCGTCCCGCAAGTTAAAAACGCTCTGGGATTAAGTGATGAACAAACATCACTAAACGGAACTATCGATTTTATTAAGTTTATACTGAAACAAGAAAAATTAGGAAAGCAATATTCAAGAGTTATTCTAAATGAGGAAGGGAATTTGTCAGGAGTTATAACACTTAAAGATATCAATCAAACAGATAAATCAAGCCATATTGGCACTTGGATAGGATACCAATATTGGGGAAAGGGATATAATCAGTCAGCAAAGGCAAAAATGCTGCATACTGCATTTACTATACTGGATTTGGAATATGTTTTTGCCGGAGCCAAGTTGACAAATATACGTTCTCAAAAGGCTCAGGAAAAGCTGCCCTATATAAGAATCGGAGCAGAAAAGGAATTTCCAGAATAACATAAAAAATTGGAATCTCAAGTAAATGAACCTTGTATTTTAAACGTCATTGAAAAGGATACGTTTTTAGAGTGGTATTCAAAACAAGACAAATCATTATAACAGGCGGAGGGCATTTTTTTTAAAAAAAGAAGAAGCTCTAGATAAGCAGGATCATAGCTTTTTCATGAGAATAATAAATTTTTTGCAAAGGAGGGGAAATCTTTGAATTCGCATGTAAACTCACCGCTCACGCAAAGTGAAAAAACAAAACCTAGAAAAGCGAATAAATGCATGAAAATAAGTAAAAACAATGCGGAACATTATATGTGGAGACAGCTGTGATGGGTGGTATTTGGTTAAAAATAATAATTTGACGGTTATTCATGAACGTATGCCAGTGAATACTATTGAAGTTAAACACTATCATAATCGTTCGCAGCAATTTTTCTTTGTTTTATCAGGGACTGCAACATTAGAAACTAATGGAGAGTTCATCACTTTGGGCCCTAATGAGGGACTAGAAGTGCCGCCTTTAATTCCCCATCAAATGAAAAATGAATCTCAAGGGGATGTAGAATTTTTAGTGATATCCCAGCCTCATAGTCATGGCGATAGAGTATTGACAGACTAAAAAAGGTTTTATTTGGAAATGTTTACAGGAGTGATCTCATTGCCGCGAGGGCTCATCCATCATGTTGAGATAAATGTATCCGATATAAAGAAGTCAGTTGAATTCTGGGATTGGTTTTTAAAGGATTTAGGCTACAGGATTTATCAAAAGTAGGAAAATGGGCAGAGCTGGAAATTAGGAGAAACATACATCGTTTTTGTTCAAACGGATGAAAGATTTCTTGATATTCCATACCATAGGCGCCGTGTTGGCTTAAATCACTTAGCATTTTATGCAAATTCTCGGGAACACGTCGATGAAATAACTATAAAATTAGAGAATAAGGGGATTAACATACTTTATAAGGATAAGCATCCTTTTGCAGGTGGAAAAGATCATTACGCCGTTTACTTTGAAGATCCGGATAGAATTAAAGTTGAACTTGCTGCACCATGATTGACTTGAAAATTCCGGATATCATTTCTTTTCGAGAGAAACTGGACAAGCATCTGTCTTTAAAGTAACCAAAAATGCTTCATATTTTCATGTAACGTCAAATAACCCGTCTAAGTAGCGGGCTATTTTGACGCTCATATTTAAAATTCTTCATAAACAGCGGGGTCTTGATTGTTAATTCTGCCATCAAGGCGGGTAAGTTCGGAAATACGGGTCATTTCCGATTCGTTTAGCGCGAAATCAAAGATTGAGATGTTTTCAAGTTGCCGTTGGGGAGATGAAGATTTAGGAATAGGAATTGCCCCGAGCTGGTAATGCCAGCGCAAAATGACTTGTGATGCTGTCTTATTATGCTGTGCGGCAATCTGTTTGATCGTTTCATTTTGCAAGACGTCATTTGCTCTAGCTAATGGACTCCAAGATTCAGTTGCAATATTATTCTCTTCGTGCCATTTTCTTTGTTCTTCTTGATTGAAAAATGGATGCAGTTCTATTTGGTTGATGCTTGGCTTAACACCTGTTTCCTTTTCTAACCGTTCGATATGTTCTGGCAAGAAATTGCAAACGCCTATGGAACGGATTAAGCCCCATTTTTTTGCATCAATTAATGCTTGCCAGGCTTCCACATAGAGGTCTTGCTTTGGATTTGGCCAATGTATAAGATACAAATCATAGTAATCCAGATTTGCTCGGTATAAGGATTCTTGAATAGTGTTAACTGCTTTTTCATACGTATGATAGCGCCCAGGCAGTTTAGATGTAATGATTAATTCTTGCCTCGGAACAGAACTGCGCCGAACAGCTTCGCCCACAGCCCCTTCATTTTCATAATTATAAGCCGTATCAATCAGCCGATAGCCAGCATGAATGGCGGTTGTTATCGCATTGGCGCCGAAATTGCCGTTAAGGCTGTATGTACCAAAGCCTACAGCTGGCAAAGTGACCCCATCGTTAAGTGTTACCTTCGGAATAGCTTTTCCCATAACAAGTCACTCCTTTCAGTATATTTTAAGGTTATCATCTAAATTAATGAGAATTCAAATAATCTAAACTGCATGTCAATTTATGGTATACTAAAGTGTCAATTGTTCGTTTGTTAGATTATCAGTATAAAAACTTCCTTTTCAACATATGGATGAAAGAGTGGTATGATGAACCAATCTCCTTCTATTAAAGGCAAAAATGTTCTCCTTAGAAAACGGAATTGACAGGGATGTCTATGACTATTTTAATTGTGGCATTAACAAGGAATTGATAAGAATGTACGGCGGTGATACAAGACATTTACAGCCGCTGACAATAGAGGATGCCCAAAACTATATAAACCGGATCTTATCGGATGTGATGATGGGTATCTTAGACAGGGAATATACGGGTTTAAAAGACCGATATATAACGATGATTTTATGCGATTAACGGACAGTAAAGGGGATAATATGATGGGGAACAAATCCATTTGGCATGACGTTGATAGCTATTTTATTGATAAACTCTTACCATTTGATCCAACTTTAGAACATGTATTAAAGGCAAATAGAGAGGCAGGCATTCCAGAAATAGAAGTGTCGCCAACTCAAGGAAAACTGTTGTATCTGTTAGCTAAAATTAAGGGGGCAGAGAATGTATTAGAAATAGGCACTTTGGGCGGATACAGCAGCATTTGGCTGGCACGTGCTTTGCCTGAAGCAGGGAAAGTTTACACGCTTGAAATTAACCAAGAGTACGCCAATATTGCGGAGGAAAATATTCGGCATGCAGGCTTCCAGGATAAGGTAGATGTCATTGCCGGTAAGGCGCTTGATACTTTGGCCAGCTTAAAAGAAAAAGGCGTGCCTCCGTTTGACTTGATTTTTATAGATGCGGACAAGCAAAATAATCCTCATTACCTAAAATGGGCATTAAATCTGGCAAACTCCGGTGCGCTTATCGTTGCTGACAATGTTGTGCGGAATGGAGAAGTGATTAATGAACAACGTACGGATGAACAGATAAGAGGCATACGCCGATTTATGGACATGCTGGAAAACGAGCCGCTTATTGAATCTACAGCGATTCAAACAGTTGGCCAAAAAGGGTATGATGGTTTTGCGATTGGCGTTGTAAAATAAATGTTTATAAAAATAGTAAAGTTGTGGACGAAGCGGTCTCAAAAAAGGTGTCCCAAAAGCTTAGCTTAAGGGGACACCCTTCTTATTTAAAGCAACAAATGATTAATTTTTTTCTTTTCTCTCTTTCATTTCATTGCTTTCAACGCCGGCTTCGGACGAACCGCCAGATTGAAAATATTCTTGACCCTTCAATTTAACCTCCGGCAAGAAGAATGTGCCAATGAAACAAAGGACCGCAAAAACTAAACCGACTAAAAATAATCGTTGGATGCCGTACGTTAGTGATGTTTTGACTGCATCCATCAATTGAAGATATAATTGATGGCCTTGTGCCCCCAATTTATTGAACGCCGCCGAAAGTGACTGCTGAGCTTGTGAAGTGATCAAAGATTGCGGATTCACATCAGAGAGTTTGCTTTGAAACTGTTTCAATGAAGCTGGCAATGTTTCATTCAGTTTATCCGAAAATGTCTTATTTAGAATAGTGCCGAAAATCGGTGATGCGATGACGCCGCTAAGCGACTGAACAAATTGTTGGGTAGAGTTAACGGTTCCCATCATACGGTATGGAAATGCGTTTTGGACTGCGACGTTCATCATCGGCATTAAAGAGCCAATCCCAAGCCCAAGCACTATCATATTAATGACAACCGTAGACCATGCTGTGTGAACGTTCATTTGATTTAAAAGAAATGACCCAAGGACGATAACAGCACCGCTGATCCAAGCCAACACTTTGTAGCGGCCTGTACGGGACATCACTTGGCCGGATACAATGCTTCCGACAATAAAGCTGATCATCATTGGCGCCATCACCCATCCGCTGCTTTGAGCATTAAGCCCGATGACTCCTTGAACATAGACAGGCAGAAACATTATGCTCCCAAACATTGTCATCCCCACTAATATGCCGAGAATTAACGATGTACTAAAAATACGGTTTTTGAATAGGGAAGGCGACAATAATGGATCTGATGCTTTACGCTCCCAAAACATAAACAGAGCAAGAACAATAATACCGCCAATAAAAAGTGTCAATTCAATTGGGGAATTCCAGTGGTACTTTGAGCCGGCCCATGTGAAGCCCAGAAGAATCGGGATGAGGCCGATGATCAAAAGCGCCGAACCGACCCAGTCCACCTTAACCCGTTGCTCAGCCCGAACTTTTGGCAAAGAAACAATGACACCGATGATGGCTAGAACCGCAAAGGGCAAATTGATGTAAAATACCCATCGCCATGAAAAAGTATCGGTGATCCAGCCTCCAACGGTTGGTCCAAGAATACTTGAGACCCCGAATACGGCACCCATAACGCCCATCCATTTACCGCGTTCTTTAGGATCAAAAATATCACCGACTGTGGCTCGAGGCATGCTCATCATAGCTCCGGCCCCGATGCCTTGAACAGCACGGGCCCAAACAAGTTCAGTCATCGTATGCGCTTGGCCGCATATAGCGGAACCTATTCCAAATATGATTAATCCAAACAAGTAAAAAGGCTTCCGGCCATAGACATCTGACAGTTTCCCGTAAATCGGGACGGTTACTGATGATGCCATCATATAAGCTGTAAACGTCCAAGCGTATAGACTAAAGCCGTGCAATTGTCCGATAATCGTTGGCATAGCAGTGGACACAACCGTTTGGTCCATTGAAGAGAAGAACATTGTCACAAGCACAGTTGCGAGTGCCAGCCACTTTCTTGAACCAGTAATATGGTTCGTTGTTTGTACACCTGATTGAGCCAAAATGATCCCTCCGATTCAGTTTTTTAACTTAATCATTGAATTTTTATGTATATTGCTTGAGAACGGCAGTCATATTCTAAAGTATGGATGTTCTTATCATAATTCATTTGGCGAGGATTAGGATGAAAAATTAGGTTGCGGCAATAATCTCAAATATCGGCTGATACCTTATAGAATTCATGAAGTATATAAAAAATCCCTTCGTTTTTTCATAACATTAAAAGCGGATTGTGTTTATATGAAAGTCCATGTTAAACTCGTACAGAAATGAGATCATCTTGTACGGGTTTTTTACCTTAGGAGATAACGAGATATCATTAATGATATGTTTTTTTTAGGCAAATTTCAAAATAAAAATAGCCATTCTTTTGAGCCTTGTATTGGAATGAGAGCTATGATAGGAATGCATAAAGAGCGGCATCGTGCTGCTTTTTATGCTATATTTTTTCATAGTGCATTTTCGCCGGCATCTAATGATGTCTTTTAATAAAAAATTTAAAAAGAAAGAGGTGGAAAAATGACATCCCACAATTATAATAGGAAATTGATTGTTTCACTGCTGCTGACTGGGGCATTTATTGCTATTTTAAACCAGACGACAATGATTACGGCTATTCCGCCGATTATGAAAGAAATGCATGTCAGCGCCAATTCAGCTCAGTGGCTGACAACTATTTTTATGCTTGTTAATGGCGTGATGATTCCTATCTCAGCCTTTTTGATTGAACGTTTTACGTCGCGGCAGCTCTTTATTTCCGCGATGAGCATTTTTGCCTTTGGAACATTGATTGCTGGCTTTGCGCCGAACTTCCCTATCTTGATACTCGGCCGGATCGTTCAATCAAGCGGCGCAGGGATTATGATGCCGCTGATGCAAACGATCTTTTTGTTAATTTTCCCGGTTAATAAGCGCGGTCAAGCGATGGGGCTTGTTGGTCTCGTTATTCAATTTGCACCGACTATCGGACCTGCTCTGTCAGGGTGGATGATCAATACTTATTCCTGGCGCGTCATGTTCTTTATTATTTTATTGATTGCTCTTATCATTATTGGCATTTCTTTTAAAGCCATGCAAAACGTTACAGAGCTGACCTATCCAAAGGTTGATATCTTATCCATTATTTTATCTTCGTTCGGTTTTGGAGGGCTGCTCTACGGCTTTACCAGTGCGGGTAATTACGGCTGGGGAAATATCGCCACCATTCTTACCTTGACGATTGGCGTTATTGCTTTAGTGCTGTTTATCTTTAGGCAGCTGCGGCTGGAACACCCTATGCTGGAATTTAGGGTATTTAAATATTTTATTTTTACATTGACCACTTTAATAGGTATGATCGGTTTTATGGGCTTGATCGGAATAGAAACATTAATTCCGCTTTATATGCAAAATATGCGGGGTTATACTGCGATGGCGTCCGGATTGGCCATTTTGCCGGGAGCGCTCATCATGGGATTAATGTCACCGATCACGGGCCGTATCTTTGATAAAGTAGGGGCGAGATGGTTAACGATTATCGGGTTAATCATTGTTACTTTATCCACAGTGCCTTTTGCAAACTTAACAACAACGACATCGTTTGCCTTTATCGCCATCTATTATTCCATACGGATGTTTGGCTTGGCGATGGTGATGATGCCTGCCACAACGGCTGGCTTGAATCAGCTGCCTAAGCGGCTCATTCCGCACGGCGCAGCGATGAATAATACCATGCGTCAGGTCTCCGCTTCGATTGGAACAGCGATTATTGTAACAGTAATGACAACAACTGGTGAAGCGGCAAAGCATAATCCAAGTATTTCTCATCCAATGATTTATGGTGTTAATGTCGCCTTTATAGTGATCACTGCGCTTTCCATTGTTGGGGTCTTTTTAGCCTTTTTTATAAAGAAAACCTATCCTCCTAAGGAAACGAACAAAGCATTTAGCCACCGTAAAAGTCCGGAGAGAGGTTAAATCCAGTTAAAACAGAGGGCATGTCCCTCTGTTTTTTACTTTCTTAGTGATAATGATAAGCGGGTTAGGGCTTCCATTTGCATTACGATAAAAAAACGCTTCGGAATTTCCTTTCTAATTTTTTATGAGAGGAATAGATTTAACATTGGAGGAATGACTATATGGCTAACGAATTAATAAATATTTGGTGATTGTTATATCTTTATTCATGCTTTTTTGGAGGGAGCCCATGTTTGTAAAAGTCTATAAATACCATATACCCGTTGAAAAACAATGAATTTCTCAAGATTCAGGAAAGGGCCGGAGAGATTTATCGAAAGTATTTAGAGTTTCGAACAGTTTATTTGAAAAGCAAGGAGGATGAAACACAATGGTTAGAGATTAGCTGGTACAAAGATGAAGAATGCTATGCAAAAAGTCTTAGTTTGATTAATAATCATCAAGACATTCAAGAACTGTTTGCGAGTTTTCAGGCGATACTTGCATCGGGGAAAGATGAAATTTCTGAGCAGGAGTATGATCAGATAGAAGAAATGTCCTATTAAACTGGGATTTTTAATTTCTATCATTTAAATCCCCGCCCGGAGCTGCTGGGCAGGAATGGTTTACTTCAATGGATGTTTAAATACATAACTGATTTTATCATAATTCATTTTATTCTCGTAAAAACGATGGGCATCTTTGCGTTGTAAACCTGAAGATAAGGCTACGCACTCATAATGATTATCTTTTGCCCATTGGTGAACATATGCCAGCAGTTTTTCACCGTATCCTTTAGAACGGTTTTCGCTGTCTGTAACAAGATCACAAACCCAAACAAACCTGCCATAGTATAGGGTTATCATTGGCTTAAAACCAACGATCGCGGTAATCCTATTATTTTCATATAAAGCAAACATTTTGTAGTTGTCATTGTCTTGGGCATCAATGACGAGATCAAGATAAGTGCGCTCATCTAAATGGGTTCTCAACTGCTTTACAACCGGAAAGGCTTCAGCGATTTCATTTCGAGATTTAAGCTCCTTAATGGTATTCATTGCTGAACGAGTCTCCTCTTGAATTTTTTGTATGCAGGTTAATTATACATTAAAATAACGAACTTTTTCAAAATTTCCTTTTTATAGTCATACAAAACGGTTGTAAATAAAGTGTTAGGAAAATCACAGTCTAAGCTGATAACATTTTAACTCATTTTCCGTTTGTAATCGCATATAACAATGAATCATCATGCAGGGGGATTATGATGCCGGAATTAAATACTGAAAGATTGAAGTTAGTCACATTCACTGTAGATATGATGAAAGCGAGTTTGAATAGCATTGACGACCTTATGAAAATTGTGCCGTATAAGGTTGATCCTGAATGGCCGATGGATGTTTATAAGCAGCTGTTTCCATATAAAATTGAAAGATTTACTAAATATCCGGAAGAAAATGAATGGGAAGGTATTATCATACTTAAAAAAGAAAATAGGATTATCGGCGATATGGGGTTTAAAGGCGGACCAAACCAGCAGGATGAGATTGATTTAGGATACAGCATTGTTCCGCGTTATCAGGGCAACGGTTATGCAACAGAAATGGCAAAAGCTATGATCAGTTGGGGATTAAAACGACCAGGTGTTAAAAAGGTCACCGCGAATTGTTTGGAAACGAATGATCCATCAATCCGCGTCTTAGAAAAGGCTGGGCTGAAACAAATAGGCAAAGCAAAGGATAGATGGCTTTGGTCGAGTTAAGGACGCTGTTTTAGTCTTTGGTTTCATTTCAATGACAGTCGAAAAGAACTGACCGTCATTGGTTAAACAGATTAAGCCAAAAAGCAGGCTTTAAAGAGTTTTCAAATAATTGGAGACTTAAAATTGTATGTGTGTGATGGGATTAAGGATTCCGCTGCGAATTACTTTAAAGTTCATTGTTTTTTTGGAGCATTAATTGACGATAATTCTTAAAAGAGGCAACCTTTTTGATTTACTTAATATAAGCCGCTATGTAAACTTGAGATATAGGAACTTTTGTATAAAGGAGCGGTTCTTTCATGTGTACGAGTTTGACATTGGAAACGAAAGACGGTCATCATCTTTTGGCAAGAACGATGGATTTTGCGCAAGATTTCAATCAAGAAATAATCATCACACCGCGTCGTTATAAATGGAAGAACATAACAAATGAGACGATTGCGGCGCGGCAAGCTGTTGTGGGTTTGGGAGTTAATCTTCAAGACAAAGCGATGCTTGCAGACGGCGTCAATGAAGCAGGGCTGACGTGCGCTACACTATATCTTGCAGGTTTTGCTGCTTACAATAAGACATTAGAAGATAATAAAACTAATCTGGCTCCATATGACTTTGTATTATGGTCCCTGACACAATTTGATTCGGTACAATCTGTGAAAGAAGCAATCAATGAGATTTCGTTTTTTGACGCGCCTATGCCTTTGCTGGAACTGACGCCTCCTTTGCACTGGATTTTATCTGATAAATCCGGAGAATGCATTGTCATTGAGCCGACAGTTGAAGGCGTAAAGCTGTATGACAATCCTGTTGGTGTCATGACTAATAGTCCTGAATTCGATTGGCATTTACAAAATTTACGGCAATACATGGGTCTCAGACCTCAGCAGTTAGAACCGGCTCAATGGGGAAGTTTAGAGCTGAGTGCCTTTGGCCAAGGGGCTGGTACAATGGGATTGCCGGGAGATTATACACCGCCTTCAAGATTTGTCAGAGCAGCCTATCTCAGACAGCATATTACGAATATAGAAAGCGAAATCGACGGGGTTACAGCGGCTTTCCATATTCTATCCAATTGTAATGTACCTAAAGGCGCAGTCATTAATTCAGAAGGTGCAGAGAATTACACCATCTATACTTCGACTATGTGTATGGAAACAGGTACATATTATTATCATACGTATGATTGCCATCAGATTTCAGCCGTACATTTGTTTAATGAAAATCTCGATACAGATCAAATTAAAACGTATCCCTTCCATCGTGCCCAAAAGATTAATAATGAAAATTGATTCGTTAATGTTAAAATGCCTTAACCAGTCTTAAAAAGTGCCCTAAGGGTAGACTCTTTTACTCTATCGGGCACTTTTTTATTTTAAAATGTCCTTTACAAAGACCCGTTTAAACATCCAAACGTTGGAATTTGTTTTAATTTTTTATAAAAAAAGTTGTACAATGAATAAAAAGGAGGGTGCTAAATGACTTTTCGAAAAATAGGCGCTGATAAAAAAGCAAATGTTGTTAAAGAGGCTTCTAAATCATTTGTCAAAGGACTGACTTTCAATTCGATTTTTGATAATGATTTAACGGAGGAAAAAGCCAATCATACCAAAGAGTTTTCGGATAAGGAAATATTAAACCATTTATTAGGCAGAGGGAAACTTTCAAAGATAGAAGTAGAAGATTTAAAAAGGGCGGCAAAGTATCGGAGTTTTTTGTAAGCCAACTTTTTTATTTGAAAAAGCCGGACAGGCTGGAACAAGAGACTCATAAGTTAGGGTGTAGTCAGTGTTATTGGTGAGTTCCTGTTTAGCAGGTTTAAAGGTAAGATATAACGGTTCGCACTGCTTAAATAATAAAATACGTCAGCTCATAGAAGAAAATAAAGCAATAACTGTATGCCCGGAATTGCTCGGCGGTTTTTGAACACCAAGAGAACCGGCCGAAATCGCAGGCGGCACTGGGGAAGATGTACTGAATGGAAAAGCCAAAGTGCTTGAAAAATCGGGGAGAGACGTTACAGACCTGTATCTAAAAGGCGCTTATCTTACTTTGAAAAAGGCCAAAGAGGTGAATGCAACCACTGTTATTCTTAAGGAATACAGCCCATCATGCGGAACTTCAATGATTTACAATGGGGATTTTTCGGGTGAGAAGACGGTTGGCAATGGGGTCACAGCCGCTTTGCTTAAAAGAAACGGATTGCAGGTCATTTCAGAAGAGGCGTTTATTAGATATTTTGATGAATGACTATGAAAATTTTTAATAGGCAATTAGATAAGGGAGGCTTACATGAGGAAGGTTGAAGTGACGCCATATCATCCGCGTTGGACTCGGATGTTTAATGAAGAAGCAGATCAATTGCGTGATGTTTTCGGATCTGTAATTCTTGATATCCATCACATTGGCAGCACTTCCGTAGAAGGGCTTAAAGCTAAGCCGATTATTGACATGATGCCGGTCGTGAGAGACATTCATAACATTGATGGATTTAATAAGGCAATGATTGCGATGGGTTATGAACCAATGGGTGAAAATGGAATACCAGGCCGCCGTTTCTTTCAAAAGGGAGGAGACAACCGCACACATCATATACATATGTATCAATTAGGCAATCCCGAAATTGAGCGTCATCTGGCATTTCGAGATTACTTGCGTGCCCATCCAAAGTCTGCAAAAGAGTACGGGAACTTAAAAGAGGCATTGGCTCAACAGTTTCCCTATGATATTGAATCGTATATCAAAGGGAAAGAACAATTAGTCACAGATATTGAACAAAAAGCCTTGGCGTGGTATAGAAGAAAAACATAAGCTTTTAACGATCATGTTCCATATGAAACATTCATAAAAGGGCTGGATTCATATAAAGCTGTTTCGTTCTGCATCAACGGATGGAGGGCTTTTTTTTGGCTTTATTAAAGGCATTAAATGGCGGATTATATTCTAATGCTTTCATTTTTGGGGAATAAAGGAATAGGACATAAGTTTCATTGACAATGATAATCATTATCATTTAAACTCTGTGTTAAGCGATGGTACCGAATCGCTTTTTTATTTCAAATCATATTGAGAATGATTATCAATTTCATTAAATAGAAAGGGTGTTTTTTCAGTGTTAAAGGTTGAGGGTAGACATTCGGAAAATGACTTCTTCTTAGGCAAACAGGCCATGCGCGAATCCAATGCGCGTTCTTATCCGAGAAGAATACCCATTTCAATAAAAGAAGCCAATGGGATTTATGTTAAAGACATGGATGGTACGACATACATAGACTGCTTGGCGGGTGCGGGTACGCTGGCACTCGGGCACAATCATCCGGTTGCTGTTGATGCAATGAAAAGGGTTTTTGCTGAGGGGGGGCCTTTACATACGCTTGATCTCACAACGCCAACCAAGGAAGCCTTTATTGACGAAATATTTTCAAGCCTGCCGGAAGAGTTTGCAAAACGGGCAAAAATACAATTTTGCGGCCCTACAGGGGGAGATGCGATTGAGGCTGCTCTAAAACTTGTAAAAACCGCAACAGGCAATCGAACCATTCTTTCTTTCCAGGGCGGATACCACGGCGCTACTCATGGAACGATGGGAATCAGCGGAAATATTAGTCCGAAGCTAAATGTTCAGGGGCTGATTCCTGATGTTCATTTTCTTCCTTATCCTTATCAATACCGCTGTCCATTTGGGATAGGGGGAGATGAATGCCACCGTATCAGCAGCAGTTACATTGAGAATCTATTGGACGATCCAGAGAGCGGGATTTTGCCTCCGGCGGGTATGATCTTCGAAGTGGTTCAGGGTGAAGGGGGTTCGATACCGGCACCTGTTGAATGGGTGAAAGAAATGAGACGGATCACACAAGAGCGCCATATTCCTCTAATTATTGATGAAGTTCAAACAGGCATTGGCCGGACAGGAAAGTTGTTTGCCTTTGAACATGCAGGCATTATGCCGGATGTCATTGTGCTTTCTAAAGCAATCGGCGGCAGTCTGCCGTTATCTGTCGTGATTTATGACGAGAATCTTGATCAATGGGGTCCGGGCGCGCATATTGGGACATTCAGAGGCAATCAGTTGGCAATGGCCGCCGGTACGGCTACTTTGAAATTTATTAAAGACAACCATTTAGTTGAACAAGTGGCGTATCTCGGCAGCAAGCTCATGCAAAAGCTAAAAGGACTCAAGCAAGCGTTCCCTGTCATAGGCGATGTCAGAGGGCTTGGACTCATGATTGGAGCAGAAGTGATTAATGTGAATGAGTCGCCGGATCGACAAGGCAGTTACCCGGCAAATCCCAAACTGGCGGGCAAAATTCAGCAAGAATGCTTCAAAAGAGGATTGATACTGGAATTAGGGGGCAGACATGGTAGCGTTGTTCGATTTCTCCCTCCTTTAATCATCACCGAACAACAAATTGAGGAAGTTGCGGCCATCTTTGAAGATGCTGTTAAGGCAGCCGTTCAATAAGCGAGGAGGTTGGTTTTATGAAACATAGCGAAACAGTTGACTCTTTTGACCGGTTTTTCCTTCATCAGGGAGAGAGCGGCCTGAAGGCTTATGAAGAAGCCGTTCAGATGACAAAAGACATACTGATGTCAGAAATAGAGGAACATCCCTCTCCATACAGCGGGAAGAGACCTGATGAATTAGAAAAGTCTATTGAAAAGATGCGGTTATCGTCTCCAAGCGGGGAAGATATAGAAACGGTTTTAACAGATATTAAAGAACAGATCATGCGCCATACCATTCGGGTCTCACATCCGAAAAGCATCGCTCATTTGCATTGTCCGCCGCTCATTGCGTCAATTGCGGCTGAAATGATCATTAGCGCATTTAATCAATCGATGGATTCATGGGATCAAAGTCCATCAGCTACCTATGTGGAAAAGGAAATGATTCATTGGCTTTGCCGGCAATTCAATTATCCTTCACAGGCGGATGGAGCGTTTACAAGCGGAGGGACGCAATCAAACTATACGGGTTTGCTGCTTGCGCGGGACTATTTCTGCCAAACGCGATTAAATTGGGATGTAAAGAAAAAAGGCCTGCCGCCAGAGGCGCGGCGCATGAAGATTCTTTGTTCGGAAAGCGCCCATTTCAGCGTAAGGAAGTCAGCGTCGCAATTAGGACTTGGAGAAGATTCAGTCATTCCTGTTAAGATCGATAACCATTTTCGTATGAGTATGAAAGATTTAGATCATAAGTTAGACGAAATCAAGAAAAAAGGCAATCTTCCAATTGCGATTGCGGCGACGTGCGGAACAACAGACTTTGGCAGTATTGATCCAATGCCATTGATTGCTGAAGCTGCTAAAAAGCATAACCTTTGGCTTCATGTAGATGCCGCATACGGCGGAGCTTTAGTATTAAGCGGCAGGCACCGTTATAAGCTCAACGGCATCCAAGAAGCCGATTCGATTGCTGTTGATTTTCATAAGCTTTTTTATCAGCCGATCAGCTGCGGCGCTCTCCTGTTAAAGGAAAGCAAACATTTTCAATTAATGAAGCTTCATGCCGATTATTTGAATCCCGAAGAAGACGTCATCGATGGGATGATAAACCTAGTCGAAAAATCTGTTCAAACGACTCGCCGCTTTGATGCTTTGAAACTTCTAATGGCGTTAAGAATAGTCGGGACGGAAAATTTTGCGAGAATGATTGATTATACGATTCATTTAGCCAATGACACGGTTAAGGAAATTGAAAGGCATGAAGCGTTTGAAATCATAAATAAAAAACCGGAGCTCAATGCTTTGGTGTTTCGCTACACGCCTGGTCTAGGAGATACGGATAAGGAAAATCAAATCAACCGCAAGATTCAGCAATCCCTTCTTATTCAAGGGTTTGCGGCGATAGCCAAAACCAGCGTCTTCGGAAAAACGTGCTTGAAATTGACGTTATTAAACCCAAGAACGACATTAAGCGATATCAGAGAAATTTTACGAGAGATTTCTTTATTGGGACATCAGATGACTTCCAAGAAGGAGGCGTGACATGCCAATGAAAACAGCTAAACAAATGGCAGAACATGCGACAATGCAAAGCTTTTTAAACTGCTATTTACGAGAGACGAATAACTACGAGGAATTGGAGCTTGCCACTTACCGGCAGCTATTGACGTTAAAAGGTTCACATGCGGAGAGGCTGATTAAGAGCTCCTTAAAGCATCAGGAAATAGAGCTGCTATTGCCTGTCCGCTATTGGTCGCTGACAGGAAGGCATCTGTTCGACTTTCCGGTTTATTACCAAGCAAAAGGAAGCGACGAACCCAAGCAGGCCGATTATCTGACATTAGCGGCACTGATTACAAAGGAGCTTTTACTTGAAAATAACCGTTATGACAGTGAAGATGAGTTTATTTTGCGGGTTATTTTAAGCTGCCGCAATATTGAACGGTATATTGAGGCACGGTTTGATGATGCTGATGCTCTTCAAGAATGGGAGATGGACTTCATAGATGCCGAACAATCATTGATATTCGGGCATCTTCTTCATCCAACGCCGAAGAGCAGGCAGGGCATGAACGAGCAGGAACAATCCATCTATTCCCCGGAATTAAAAGGCCGCTTCCAGCTCAGCTACTTCCTTGTACACGAGTCTATGATAAAGCAAGACTCCAGTTTAACGAAAAAGGCGTCAGAACTTATCAAGGAAGAGGTTAGAAACGATCATAGCATCAATCAATCATTTAAAAACAAGTATTGTCAAAAGGATGATTATATATTATTGCCGGCACATCCTTTCCAAGCTAAAGAACTGCTGAAGCGAGAAGAGGTAAAGGATTGGCTGCAAAAGGGGATGCTTAAATATTTAGGTTCTCAAGGAAAATATTTTACGGCGACCTCTTCAGTGAGAACAGTATACCATGAGGACTCTGATTTCATGTATAAGTTTTCGCTTAACCTAAAGATTACCAACTCTTTAAGAGTGAATAAACAAAAGGAGCTGGACCGCGGAGTAGAGGTGGCCAGGCTTTTGCAAAGCGATATTGGAAAACAATTAAACCAACGCTTTCATCAATTTAAAATCATCCCTGATCCTGCGTATATAACGATAGACAGCGGCGGACAAGAGTCGGGATTTGAAGTTGTGATCAGGGAGAATCCATTTAAAGCCAACACGAAGAAGAATGCCGCATTAATAGGCGGATTATGCCAGGATCATTTTCTTCGGGGGGAATCCCGGCTTGCAGCGGTTATCCGGCAGCTTGCGGAAAAGGAAGCCGCATCAACAGAAACGATCAGTATGAAATGGTTTAAGCGATATTTAGAAACGACTTTAAGACCGATGATGTGGCTGTATTTGCATTACGGCATTGCCCTCGAAGCGCATCAGCAGAATGCTATTATTCAATTAGAAGACGGCTATCCGGCAATTTTCTATTACCGGGACAATCAAGGCTATTATTTTTGTGAATCAAAGGCCGCAAAGCTTCGGGAATATTTCCCGGATTTAAATAAAAGAAGCCAGACAATATGCGGAGATGATGTAGCGGATGAAAGATTGAGATATTATTTATTTTTTAATCATTTATATGGATTGATTAATGCCTTTGGAACAGCCGGGCTGATTCATGAACAAAGATTGCTTGACATGCTAAGGGAGGAGTTAGAGCAGATAGACGAATTTTGGAATCATCAATCCAAATTAATTCACAGCCTGCTTAATGAGAGCGAACTCCCTTGCAAGGCGAATTTGCTCACGCGTTTTAATGACATGGATGAGTTATCAGGCGCTATGGAAACGCAATCTATTTACGTGAAAATAAAAAATCCATTGGTGAAACGTGCGGTGGTCAGCGGTGAAATATGATTATTCATATTTTGACAAAGGCATTGGGAAGACGATTGCTTTTTCCAAAGTCGAGCTGGAACGTGATGTGAAATTGATTCATTCTTGGATGAATGAATCTCACGTGATTCCATTTTGGGGCTTAGATGGTCCATTTGAAACATTTAAGCAGCATTTAAACAAAGCGTTAAATGACCCGCATCAGACCCTTTACTTAGGCTGTCTTGATGGCAAGCCAATCAGTTATTGGGAATCCTATTGGGTCAGGGATGATATGATTGCGGACTATTATCGTTTTGATGCAGCAGACCAAGGGGTTCATTTGCTGTTAGGCGAGAGAGCTTATCTTGGGAAAGGGCTGGCTCTCCCGTTTTTGCGGGCGATGGTGCGGTTTCAATTCCAAGTTTCTGAAACGCATAGAGTCGTGGCTGAACCGGATATCCGAAACGAAAAGATGATTCATATTTTCAAGAAATGCGGTTTTGAGCCCATTAAACCCATAGAACTCCCTGACAAAACGGGATTGCTTATGATTTGCCGGCGTGATTGTTTCGAAAGGAAGTGAGGATATGAAGGAAGAAAGCGGAAAGATCATTTATGATTTGATCGGTATAGGATTGGGGCCTTTTAATTTAGGACTGGCTGCTTTGTTAGAAAAAGTGCCGGAGATAGACGCGCTGTTTTTTGAACAAAAAGAACAATTTTCTTGGCACCCCGGGATGCTGATAGAAGGTGCGACTTTACAAGTCCCTTTTTTGGCGGATTTAGTCAGCATGGCAGATGTCACAAGCCCATATAGTTTATTGAATTATTTACAATCGCATCAGCGGCTTTACAAGTTTTACTTTTTAGAGCGGTTTCATATTCCGAGAACAGAATATAACGCCTACTGCCAATGGGTCGCTGAACAGCTGGACAGCTGCCTGTTTGGCGCAAAAGTTTTAGATGTTGAGAAACATGACGGTTATTACGAAGTGAAGGTGTTTAATCAAAAGTCAAGGCAATTGGAACGCTTTTATGCGGAACATCTTGTCTTAGGCGTAGGGACCCAGCCGGCTGTTCCAGCGTCTCTAGAAGGAAAGCTGGGAGATTCAATGTTTCACTCTTCCGAGTATTTGAACAGGAAAGACCGTTGTTTGGAAGCGGAATCGATTGCTATTATCGGTTCCGGACAAAGCGCAGCAGAGGTTTTTTACGATTTATTAGAACAACAGACAGATTATCGCTACTCGTTGGACTGGTTCACCCGGTCGAAAGGCTTTTTCCCAATGGAGTACTCAAAATTAGGTTTAGAGCATTTTTCACCCGATTACATTCATTACTTTTATCAATTGCCCCAATATAAAAAGGATGAAACGCTTCAATCTCAAGATTTGCTTTATAAAGGCATCAGTGCAGAAACCATTTCGGATATCTATGATTTGCTCTATGAACGTACAATAGGAGATCAGAACCCTCCTGTTCATCTTCAGGCAATGACGGAAATTCAGGAGGCGGACAGGTGCCGAAATACATATCATCTCAAGTGCTGGCAGTGGCACAGCGAACAAAGCTTTTCCCGCCAGGCTGAAGTGGTCATCTTAGGAACGGGGTACAAACCTGTCATACCCAGCTTCATGTCAGGTGTCTATCCTTTCATTGATTGGGATGAGCAAGGGAGATATCAAGTTGAACGCAATTATCAATTAAAGCTTAAACCGCCTTATAAAAATGATATTTTCATTCAAAACGGGGAATTGCATACCCACGGAATAGGCGCACCAGACTTAGGGCTTGGCGCATATCGAAATGCCGTCATTATTAACACAATAACGGGAAAAGGAATATACAAAATCGACAGCCGGAACGTTTTCCAAACTTTTAGCACAAAGGCATCAGCCGAGCGAGTCACCGTTTAGCTGAAGAAGGCATCGGCAATGAACTTAACAAAAAAAGCGAGGAGATATGAATGCCATCTGTACAGGATCTTGAAAAGGTTTTAAACAAACAAATTTGGTTAGATGTTAATCGGCATATGCTGGCGAAAATGATTTCTGAATTTATGTATGAAGACATGATTCACCCCGATGTCATTGAGGAAAATGATCAAGAGAAGCTTTATGAATTAGTCATCTCACCCGAAAAAAAATATCGCTACAAGGCCGCTGACCGTTTGTTCGACAGCTTCGACATCAATCCGGACTCTATCATTGTCAATCAGAACAGTCATTGGCAGAAAGCGGAGAGCGCCATTGAGTTTCTCCTGGACATTCAGCCGATGATAGGCATGTCATCAGAAACCGCGGGGCATTTGATAAAAGAATTAAATCATACATTATTAGCGGACGCTCATATTCTGGCAAAACAGCAGAAAGGTTCAGATGAACTCGTGGATACTGACTATGTTTGGCTTGAAGGTGAAATGACGGGGCATCCATGGATTACCTATAACAAGGGCAGAATCGGTTTCAGTTATGAGGATTATTTGACGTTTGCTCCAGAAAATCAGCAGCAAGTGCAATTATTTTGGATAGCTGTCCATAAAGAGAAAGCAACCTTTCATTCTGTTAAAGGCTTAACATATGATCGGCTAGTGAAAAATGAACTCAGGGAAGAAACCATTCAATCATTCACAGATCAATTAAAGAAAAGAGGCGTTTCAGCCCAAGATTATTATTTCTTGCCGATTCACGACTGGCAATGGAAGAACATGATTGTTCAAAATTTTGCTGAGGACTTGGCGCAGCTTGATATCATCCCGCTTGGGAAAGGGGAAGATATGTATCTTCCGCAGCAATCGATCAGGACTTTCGCGAATATCACACATAAGGAGAAGCACCATGTGAAGCTGCCGATGAGTATTTTAAATACACTGGTCTATCGCGGACTGCCAAGCGAGAGAACGGTCATCGCTCCGAAAATTACAGAGTATATTAAAGGCATTTATGATAAGGACCCGTTTTTAAAAGAACAATGCCGGGTTATTCTGCCAGGGGAAGCTGCCAGCATCAATTATGATCATCAATATTATAAGCAGCTGGATGGTGTTCCTTATCAATATCTTGAAATGTTAGGCAGCATATGGCGAGAAAGTATCTATACTTATTTAGAGGAAGGAGAACGGGCCATAACGCTGGCTGCATTGCTTCATATCGACCGTCAAGGCAAGCCGTTTGTTTCAAGTTTGATTGAAAAATCCGGCATCTCAGCTGAAGATTGGATAAAACAAATGTTTAATGTCATGCTGCCGCCATTGCTTCATTATTTATATCAGTACGGCACCGTATTTTCTCCGCATGGACAAAATACAATATTAGTCATAAAAGATTATAAGCCGCATCGTTTGGCAATTAAGGATTATGTCGATGATGTCAACATCAGTGATCAGCCGCTTCCTGAATTGGAGGTCCTGACAGAAGATTTAAAGGCGGTTTTGCGAAGCGAGCCTCCTGAAGGATTGACACAATTTATTATCACAGGGCTGTTTATCTGCCATTACAGATATTTATGCAGTATCCTTGTTAAGCATCATCGCTTGGATGAGAAAACATTCTGGGGGGAGCTGGTTCGCACAATCTTGAACTATCAAGAGCAGTTTCCGGAATTGCAAGCAAGATTTGAGCTGTTTAACCTATTCAAGCCGAGGATAACAAAGCTTTGCCTCAATCGGAATCGTATGGTTGACTATGGATACACAGAAGGCGATGATCGGCCTCACGCTTCTGAATATGGCAAGGTTAGAAATGCTTTATACGATGTTCAGAAAGAATAACAGCGGCGTTATTTGCCTTCTCAATATCATAGAAAAGAAAAAACCGGCTCAATGCCGGTTTAAATTTATTTAGGAAATGGCAGGATATCTTTCAGCTGAACCTTGCCATACGTGATGAAAGTTGCCTTTTCAAATCATACTGCATGATACGTCCTTTTATTAAACTAATTGTCCATCAGTATGGAACTGTACACTTGGGCGGGGGCAGAAGGGTCGATCCTGGCTTTAGCGCTGTTGACGGCAGTAATCGCTTCATTAAAGGCAGAAGCAATTAATCTCCATTTGTTCGGATACCCGGCAATGTCACCGGCAGCGTATACGCCTTCAATCTTAGTCTCCATCTTTTCATTCACTGGAATGCGCCGGCCATTAAGGCTGAACCCCCAATTTTTGACCGGATCAAGATCAAAATGGTAGCCTTGGCTAATGATGAAATCATCGACGTTTAGGTTCTCTATTTTGCGCTTATCCGTACTTTCTACGGTTACCGTTGACAAATGCTGTTTGTCACCGTATAAGCCGGTAACTGTACAAGGACACTTAACTTCAACATTGGCTTTAAGCAGTTCTTCCATTTCTTTTTCCAGCCCTTTAGACCCGCTGCGGCTGCAAATAAGATAGACATGGCGGGCTGTCTTTGATAATTGTACAGCCATCCGGCAAGATGATTGGACATCCCCAAAGACAGCTGTGCATTTTCCGGCAAAACCGGTTAAATCCTTTGGTTCATAGTGAACACCCTTGTCTTCGTAATGCTCGATGTTTTTCAGTTTTGGGCGGCGAATCTTGAATAGTCCCGGGCCTGCTGCTATAATAACGGTTTTAGAATAATGGGTTTCGCCGCTGCTTGCGGTTAACTTGAATAGGCCGTCTTCCATTTTTTTTAGGCCTTCAACGGCTTGCCCCAATATAAGGGTCGGGTCAAACCTAAATGCTTGTTCTTTGATTTGGCTAATTAAATCCCGGCCGCTGATTTTCGGTATGCCGCCGATATCATATATGTATTTATCAGGATAAAAAACTGAAACGGTGCCGCCTAAGTCATGGTGATATTCAATGATTTTCGTCTTCATGCCGCGCATCCCGGCATAGTAAGCGGCAAATAGCCCTGCCGAACCCCCTCCAATAATCGTTACATCAAAACATTCGTTATTTCTCAATTCCCTGCACTCCCTTAATCTATGTTAACGAACCGAAAAGTCAAAAAAACTTGATATTCTATTAAAAATGGCAGTTGACGATAAGTATGAAAAAAACTACAATACCATTGTAAACGAAAATGAGAATCATTATCAACAACATTTATACATTTTAAAATGGCGGACTATCCAATGGCAGAAGGAAACTGCTATTTTTTAATGGATTTATAGATTCGGCAACTTTTTTAAAAGGAGATGAAGCAAATGAAAAAGACGATGAGTCTTTCCTTGTTTCTGCTCGTGCTGGCATTTTTATTAGCCGCATGCGGAAGTCATCAATCTTCTGATACAAAAGAGCAGAGCAAAAAAAGCCAAAAGGAAGAACAAACGACAAAAGTTTATCAATCAGAAAACGGACCTGTGAAGGTACCGAAACATCCGAAGCGGGTGGTCTTGCTTTCCTCTTACTTTGCCGGAGATGTCGCTTCTCTTGGTGTGAATATCGTCGGCGTTGATAAATGGGGGAAAACCAGTCCGGTATTAAAAGATAAATTAAAAAACGCAAAAGTGGTTTCCGATCAAGACCTCGAAGAAATTATTGATTTGCATCCAGATCTCATTATTGGATTATCCAATACAAAAAATATAGATAAATTGAAACAAATCGCGCCAACCGTTACATATACGTACGGCAAACTTAATTATTTAGATCAATATACAGCTATCGGAGAGCTTTTGGGTAAAGAAAAGGAAGCGAAAAAATGGGTAGAAGACTTTAAACAGCGCTCTGAGGCTCTTGGCAAAAAAATAAAAGCGAAAATCGGCGAAGATGCCACTGTTTCAGTTATCGAGAAGTTTGATAAGCAGTTCTATGTATACGGAGATAATTGGGCCAGAGGAACAGAAATTTTATATCAGGCTATGGGTCTGAAAATGCCGAAAAAAGTGAAGGAAACGGCATTGAAAAAAGGATATCAAGCCATTTCTCCTGAAGCGATACCAGAGTTCGCCGGTGATTATATCGTGCTCGTACAAGAGCCGGGCAAGAGCAATTCATTTGAACAAACAAAGACATACAAGAATATTCCTGCGGTTAAGAATGGCCGTGTGATTAAGGTCAATGCGAAAGCTTTTGATTTCAATGATCCTCTTAGTCTTGACTATGAATTAAAAGTCTTTGAAAAAGCTTTCCTTGATAAAAAGTGATTTAATCAATCTATTGCCTGGGCTTATAGGGCAGGAATAACTGAAAATGCTTTGTTGTTTTTCGAACCCTTTTAGGAAGATGAGAGAATATGAGGACATTTAGAATAAAAATGCCGTTTATTTATAAGATAATAGCTGCCGTTCTTGTTCTGTTTATCTCTTTTTTCGCGACGATGATTTTCGGAGCGGGAGATGCAGCGGCGCATGATGTTTGGCTTGCACTGACCTCTAGGGTTGACTCAGAAGCCGCAACATTAATCCGGGAAATTCGTATGCCGCGGGAAATAGCTGCTGTCTTTGTCGGTGCAGCTCTTGCGGTTTCCGGGGCAATCATGCAAGGCATCACGCGAAATCCATTGGCTGATCCTGGGCTGCTTGGCGTGACTGCAGGAGCGAATGCCGCACTGGCAGTCACCCTGGCTTTCCTTCCTCATGCTCATTATTTTGCAATGACGATCGCTTGTATTATAGGCGCGGCGGCTGGGACATTGATTGTTCTCGGTATAGTTGGAACGGTTAGGAAAGGCGGCTTTTCGCCTTTCCGCATTGTCTTGGCCGGCGCCGCGGTTACCGCTTTTTTGAATGCTGCAGCGGAAGGCATTGGGCTGTATTTTAGAATTTCTAAGGATGTTTCTATGTGGACGGCCGGCGGTTTAATGGGAACGGCATGGATTCAGCTTAAGGCTGTTATTCCCTTTATCATCATCGGGATTGTCATGTCCTTTATCATGGCTCGTCAGCTGACCATTCTAAATTTGAATCAGGAACTCGCTGTCGGGTTAGGGCAAAAAAGCAGTCAAGTTAAAATTATTTTATTTCTCGTGATTATACTGCTCGCGGGTTCTGCGGTTGCGCTAGCCGGTAATCTGGCTTTTCTCGGGTTAATGATTCCGCATATTGTACGATTTATGGTCGGGACAGATTACAGGTTTATTTTGCCGATGTCAGCAGTTGCAGGGGCTGTTTTTATGCTTCTGGCAGATACGTTGAGCCGGACGATGAATGCGCCTTATGAAACACCGCTGGCCGCGATCATTTCAATACTGGGTCTGCCGTTTTTCTTATTTGTCGTTCATAAAGGGGGGCGGACCTTCTCATGATTCCAACAAGATTAATCAAAAAGCAGCAACTGGTTCTTTTGGTCTTGGCAGCTTTGATTTTGCTGACCGCTTTAATCGGAATGGGGCTCGGATCTGCCCCTTTATCTTACAAGAGATTGTTTTCGGTTATTTTAGGACAGGGAACATTTAAAGAAAACTTTATATTGTTTTCCATCCGGCTTCCTCGTTTAGTGATAACGATATTGGCAGGGATAGCGCTGGCTGTCTCCGGTGCCATATTACAGGGGATGACGCGAAATGACCTCGCAGATCCCGGCATCATTGGCATTCATTCAGGAGCCGGCGTTGCGATCGCTGTCTTTTTTCTCTTTTTTCCAATTGAGACCGGTTCTTTTGTATATTTGCTGCCGGTAGTTGCTTTCGCTGGGGCTTTTCTGACAGCAGGCTTAATTTACGTATTTTCTATCAGACGGGGCAGCGGTCTTCAACCGATAAGGATTATTTTAACCGGCATTGGTTTTTCCATGGCGCTATCGGGGATGATGGTTGTTCTGGTTTCATCAGGAGATCGCCAGAAAGTTGATTTTATCGCGCGGTGGATGTCGGGAAATATCTGGGGTACAGACTGGCCGTTTATTATTGCTTTAGTTCCGTGGCTTGTCATTCTTATCCCGTATACTTTATTTAAAGCCCGGCGCCTGAACTTATTAAGTCTAGACGATACAGTCTCGGCGGGGCTTGGCGTCTCTATGGGGAGAGAACGGTTAACGCTGCTAATCGCAGCAACAGCCCTTGCTTCTGCAGCCGTTTCAGTCACAGGAGGCATTGCCTTTATTGGATTAATGGCACCGCATATGGCTCGGGCGCTCATTGGACCGCGTCATCAGCTGTTGATACCGATCGCTGCGTTAATAGGCGGTTGGCTGTTAATGATGGCTGACACGATCGGGCGCAACTTGGCGGAGCCCGACGGTATTCCTGCAGGGATTGTCACTGCGCTTATCGGCGCGCCGTATTTTCTGTATTTATTAAGGAAAAAAGTATAGATGCTCTAAAAGGGAGTGTTCCTTCATGTCATAGTTTAGGTTGAAGGAACCTCCCTTTTTTGCTGCCTAATCAGTCCGCTTTTGTTTTATTTTTTTACATTTTTTCCTTGTGAATGAATAAGATCAAATTTGGATAATGGCCAAAAGCGTATGTTTACCTTGCCGACAACTTTATCCATATCAACAAAACCGAATTGGCGGCTGTCAACACTTTTTTGGCGGTTATCACCCATTACCCAAAGCTTTCCCTTAGGTACAGTTGAATGGCCGGTGTATTCTTTTAAAGTAAAGTCTTCCGTTAATTGGCCGGTGATGAGCTTATCTTTGTAAGGCTTTAAATAAGGTTCATTAACCGGCTTTCCATTGATATATAGGACATCATTTTTGTAAGCAATTTTGTCCCCCGGCAAACCAATGACTCGTTTAACATAATCTTTAGTTTTATCAGCGTGGAAGATTACAACATCGAAACGGTGCGGCTTGCTGATGTTATAGTCGATTTTATTCACGATCAGCCGATTGCCGTCCTGTAAATTGGGCATCATCGATTTCCCTTCAACGACATAACTGGAAAACAGAAAGGTCCTGATCATAATCGCGGCTATCACTGTAACCCCAAGTACCTTTAACCACTGGGGTATTTTCTTTCTGTTATTCATGATATTGCCTCCCTCCATAAGAGATTAAGCTTAGATTTCCTTGTATGAGAAACGGCACTCCTATTTCAAATGTGCAGATGTTCCAAACGATATCAGTTGGCCGATGTAGTCTGAAAAGTTTTAATGTCAGTGTTTGCAGCTGATTTTTTTAAACGAATGTTATGGTTCATCGCTGTTATGTATGTATAAATTTTACCAAATAACCGTTATCTATGTATACTGGGGCCATATCATAAGAATGATCCCTTATCTAAGACTAGCGAAAAGGAGTTTATCATAAGGTTATAGAAATATTTTAAATAGAATTTTTTTGAAGGCATTCATGTTCGGCAAGGGTGTGCCATTTGTCATTCAGGCACTTAAAATCAACGACTATGTTTTTGAGAATAAACATGGATGAATAGGAGGCTAATCATGTATTTTCTGAGTCATGAGACATAACAATTTTGCTGTTATACAAGAGGACCTCCATTATAGCGGTTGTTGTTGAAATATTAAACTGCGAATCGGGAGGCCAATATGTAGGAGCATTAGTCTATTATTTAAAGGCTGTTTCTTGGCAGGTTCCAGATTTTCATATCAAAAAATACTTGCCCAAATTGTATCGCATTCACCAGTTAATACAGTCAAATGGCTATTTTGATGTCAAACAGCACCGGTTTATTGTAAAAGCAAAAGCAATATAAAAAATGTTAAGTTAGGGGAAGAAGGATGAAATATACAGACATAAATGCGAAAAAGTGGGATCAATGGTCGAAGGAAAAGTGGATATGGACGGTCCCGATTACCCATGAACAGTATCTGGAGGCTTTAAATGGTTCAATTAAAGTTTATCTGACACCGCAGATTCAAGTACCGGAAGAGTGGTTAGCGGATATCAAAAATAAGAAAATATTAGGTTTGGCATCGGCGGCGGACAACAAGGGCCGATTTTTGCCGCTAATGGAGCGGATGTCACAATTTTAGATTATTCTGTTGCCCAATTAAATGCGGAGAGAACAGTTGCAGAACGAGAAGGCTATCAGATTAATCTTGTAAAAGCGGACATGTCGGAGAGGCTGCCGTTTGACGATGAGATCTTTGATATGATTTTTCATCCTGTTTCCAATACTTATATTCAAGATATTATGCCGCTTTGGAAAGAATGTTATCGCATTTTGAAAAAAGGCGGGCATTTGCTTGCGGGTTTTACCAATCCTGATGTTTATTTATTTGATGAAGATTTAAAAGTTGTAAATAAATTGCCGTATGATCCGCTGATTGACTTGAACGAGGAAGAACGGGAAGACGTGATAAAAAACGAAGGACTGCAATTCAGTCATTCATTTGAAACACAAATCGGCGGTCAATTGAAAGCGGGTTTTAAATTAATTGACTTATACGAAGATAAAGACTCGGACACTTTGTCACAATATATGTCCGCATTCATTGCAACAAGGGCAGTTAAATAAATAATCATTGCAAAATGAATAAAGCTGAAATGCCCTCTTGTCTTATGACGGGGCGTTTAAACCTTTATTTAAAAAAGATGCTATTTCAAAAATAACAGGAGGAATCCATATGTTTGTATCAGTCAATACCATTCCAGTCCCTCATCAAGACATGGTTTCAAGAATGGAAGAAAATTTTAAGAAAAGCGTTTCTGATTTGCATAAGATTGATGGCTTCATTCGCTTTGAATTATGGAAACAAGAGGGTCAAGTCAAAGCAGTTTCCTATTGGGAAACAAAAGAAGCTTTTGACAATTATATCAATAGTGAGGACTTTCAAAAGCATCATCACGAAAGCAGCGGAAACAAAAACCAGGCACAAGTGGAGTATTATGAAGCGAAGGAATTTTGATGCTAAAAACTTTATCTAAATAAAAAAAGAATCAAGATCGCATTTGTTTAAAATGTCATCTTGGTTCTTTTTCATTGCAAACACTTTGTCATGTTTCTTAAAAACATTCGGCTTGTTATCGGGCATGAGGCGTATTTTGCCCAATGTGAACCTCTCTTGGCAGCCGGTTGGAAACGCTGGGGATTTTTCGCGGAACAGTCTTTGTCATTTCGGAGGAGTATATGGTGACGATCATACTGCCTCGATGTGCTTTGGCCTTTATTAATATAGGCTGGCTATATTTATTTTTGAAACGGAAATCAGGGCCGTACCAGCTTACTGTCGCGTCGCGGCCCGGCGGAACGTACGGTACCCGCTTGCTGTGGGAATAGCGCTGAACGATTTGCAGCCCCGCGCGGTCAACAGCATTAAAGAGGGTTGATGACACTTGGCAAATCCCCCCGCCAACATCTTCAGACAGTTCTCCTTTTACAATAACAGGCGCTCGCTTATAACCCTTCATGATGGTCCTTATCCCGACAACTTTATTAAAAGAAAAGATGGCGTTAGGCAGAACAACATAATTGTTAATGGCATTGGCAGCCAAAGAAATGTTGTGAGACCGGTTTTTGTTATTAGGATTAAAATAAGTCACATATTGGCCGATCTGCTTTTCCTGAATGTGTGAAAGGAGTTCGCTGTCGATTTTTGGATATATGATATCGGTTGGCGCTTCTATAGAGGAAGGGCCATGGTTTAATAAATGGGTGTAGAGACGCTTTTTGAACGCTTCATGATTCAATCTGTATCCTGATTTTTCCGGAACGATTTTTCCTTGGTCATTAAACCAAGCGTTTACAGGCGCCTGGTAAATTTGCCGGTCAATTTTATCAATCAATTGATTGTATTTATTGACATCAATCAGCGGCGAACCAAGATAAGGAATTGTAAAATCTGAACGGTTAATGTTGGCAATCGTCTTGCCTTGGCGGGTTATGGATAAGTTATCAGGAAGATTAACATGCTGAGAAAATAGTAAAAATCCGATCAGCCAAATCAATTTCATTTGCGGTACCTCCCAACTTTAGTATTTGCAGGCGGGGGTTTTTTCATGTAAATAGGTAAAATGGAATTCTAGTTATAATTAATTAGAGGTGATTAAAAATAAGGATATCTATAGGGATACGCTAGCTGATAGATGGAGTAATCAAAAAAATCTAATAAAAAATGGAATTTCTGCCTAATCATATTCATTGGCTGTAAATTAGAAACTAAACAAGTAAGGAATATGATTAATATTTAGATGAAGATAATGAATATACGGTAAGATTGATAATTGAAGGATTTATCTATACAGAAGGTGGTTTGTAACGAATATTTTGATATTTCACCTGAATACATTTGTTATTTAATATTTTCTATTGACCGAATATTGTAAATGTGTTAACTTCTTACTGAAGAGGTTGTTATATATTAGATGAAATGGATGTGAAGTCCTTTTTGTATACTTTGTCAAACATATTTATTTGATGTATGAAAAATTATGTAAAATAAAAAATAAGGTTGCAGTTATGTCTCATATATTCAATACCAAATGGTTTGGTGTGTAAATTATAAGTGTAATATATTACCAATTTACTGTATAAATTTTTATAATATTATACAAAATTGCTTTGGATAACGCATTTATTATTACCATATAAAAAGTGATTTAACTATATTTAATTTTTGTCAATTGTTCAGCTTCAAATAAAACTATTTATAAGATTATTATTTAGAGGATATTCTGTTTAGAGGTTTATTGGTGGAATCGGTTGATTAACAGACTTAAATAAAGGATTGAAATGAATTAATTTGATATTTGAATGTGTGCTTTTATTTGACCCGTTATAGGGGATATTTGCAAATCATATAGGGGGACGTTACCGTATGGACAAGCTATTCGAAAACATAACAGGAGATACTCCGTATAAATTTCAAAGAGACGTATTTGAAAAATTAGTTCATGGGGAGAGTAATCTTGTTATAACAGCTCCGACTGGTGCAGGGAAAACATGGATGAGTGTCATTCCATTTATTTATGCGAAACAAAACCGTTTGGAATTCGCCGATCGTATGTTTTATGTTTTACCCCAGCGCACACTAGTGACGGCGGTCGCCAATACGATTAGACCAAAGTTAACAGAAGCAAAATTAGAGTATAAAGTTACTGTTCAAATGGGAGGGGAAAATAAAGATCCATACTTTGAAGGTGATATTATTGTTACAACGATTGATCAGCTTCTTGCGGCATATATTGGCCTTTCCTACGGTACTACACGTCCTCTGAGCAACATTCCACCAGGCGCTTTGCTCGGTTCTTATATTGTTGTCGATGAATTTCATTTATTAGAAAATGGTAAAGCGCTTACGACATTTATTGACTTAGCGCGCAGGCTATCTTCATTTACAAAGGTTTGTATGATGACTGCTACAGCTTCAACATCCTATATTAAAGAAATTGCTTCAAAGATTAATGCGCAAGATTATGAAGTTTCACCAAAGGAAATTGTTTCATTACAGAAAAATAAAAAAAGAAATGTGACGTGGGTAAACTCGCCAATTACCCCGGAATCCATCAAGCAATCACATAAAGATCGAACATTAGTTGTTGTAAATACCGTTCATCGAGCACAGCAACTGTATAAACATCTTAAGGAACTTTTAGAAAATGGCGAAATTGAACTTATTTGTCTTCATGCCCGTTTTCTTAAAGAAGACAGGTACGAGAAAGAGGATCGTATTAGAGATATTTTTAAAGAGGGTTTAGAAAAGGGTTCAGAAAAGGATTCAAAAAAGGGTTCAAAGAAACAAATGATTGTTATTGCAAATCAAGTAGTTGAAGTAGGACTAGATATTTCTGCTTCCGTTTTAATAACAGAGCTTTGTCCTGCTAATGCTCTTATTCAAAGAATAGGAAGATGTGCCCGGTTCGGCGAAGTAGAAGGTAAAGTTTTTGTGCACGAATTAGAAGGAAAAACTACGTATCCTTATACAAAAGATATTGTCGATAAAACAAGGGAATATTTGATTAAAAATACACCTATAAGAACAACGGCAATCGAAGAAGCAAAAATGGTTCAAGAGATACATGAAGAAGTGGATCGCAGTATAAGATTCCCAATTGATAAAAGAAAAAAAGAAGTTGAAAAATCTCTTTCGGATGGACATGTGTCGAACATCAGAAAATTAGTTCGAGAAGTGAATAATGTTCAAATTATTATTCATGAAAAACCTTGGGAGATAGATATTTTCCAAAAACCGCAACAGTTTTCAATTCCCATTTCAATTTTAAAAGCAAGGTTAAAAGATGCTCCTCTATCAGAAACGGTATATTATCCATATTTTTCAGAGGAAACCAAGTACAGGGAGCAACCGGAATGGAGGCCGATTCATCAAATAGATGAAATCGGTGAACACTTATTTCTATCCCTATCCTCGCGAATCGTTACTTATTCTAAGGAAATTGGTTTGGTTATAGGGGAGTCTGGGGAATTTTCTTCGCCATATTCAGCGCAATCAAGTGCCAAAAAGGAACCGTATTCTTACACGAAAGAGAGCTACGTCTTTCATGCGGAAAGTGTAAGAAGCTTAATTCGCAGTCAAGATCAATCTTATCAAGTTTTTACAAAAAAACTAGCTCAAGAACTTCAAACTGATAGTGAAACTATAAATGAATTTGCTAGTCTTGTGGGTGCTCTTCATGATGTGGGAAAACTAAGAGAAGATATTGCTTATTTTTATTTAACGTGGCAAAAAGAAGTGATTGGTGAAGAAGCAAATGAATATTTAGCCCATACGGATTACAATCCGGAAAGCAGCTATCATCGTGAACAGATAAAAAAATATAAAAAACAGCAGTCACATGCGCCCGAAGGAGCTTATATAGCTGCGCCGTTAATTGAACAATTTATGAGGAATAAATTTAGGCTGCCGGAAAAATATCATTCTCAAATCTTTAGGGCCGTTGTGGAAGCGATTAGAAAACATCATAACGCTTATGTGAAAAAGACTCAATGTTATCGTCTTGTTAGTGATGCGGAAAAAGTAGTAGAGAAAAGTTTAAAAGAGTTTAATATGAAAAGTATTGATCTTAACTTATCACTTGGCCCGGCAAAGAAAGTAGGGGTAAGTAAAATTAAGATTTGTCCCGATGAGAAACTTGGTTGGATGATTTATTGGTTTATTGTTAGAAGATTGCGGATCGCGGATCAACTGTCGCAAAAATTAAAAAACGAAAGGAGGTGATTTGTAATGCCGGGAAATATCTTTTATTTTTTGAAAAAACATGGCAGCTATGGAGATGCGTTAGCTGCGGTTGGGTTAGCGGAAATGATTTCAACCGTTTCTCATGTTGATGATGTTATTATTGAGGATCACGGAGCTTATTTTACGTGTACAACGGAAGAAGAAATAGACCTTATTAAGGTCGATGTAAATAAGCTTGTTCAATATCCCTGTTTTGATTATGTTCAATTCAATGAAAAAGATCCGAAGGCACCGCCGGAGGCGTATCCATACTATAAAGAAAAGGAACTTTATCAAGTAGAAAAAGAGCAAAAGAAGAAGTCGCGGAATAAAGTAGCAGCGCTTATTAGTGATGAAGAGATTCAAGCGGACAGTGTAAGTGACGATTATTTATTAATGCAGAGTTTAAGAATGTTGCAAGCTTTAGATACAAGTAATAAGTTTTACAAGGCAATTGAAAAAGCAAAGAAAGAAGATCTACAAAAGACGATTCAACTACGTCTAGAAATGTACTCCAAACTCGAACAAAAAGAGATTAAGAAAGAACCATTTAAAGTTTCTGTGTCCGCAGTTCAAGCTTATAATCCTGTTGTTGGGAAAGGAGTTAATAAGGCCAAAGCAAACTCTATTTCTGTTGCTACCATTTCAAACAAGTTTGTTGACTGGTTTGAAGAATGGTTAAGATTTATTGGATCAAAGATTATCTTAAATGCTTATAAAATAGAAAAAGATTTGAAATTTGCCGCGATCGTTCCTCAAAAGGCCAATATACGGACGATTAAGGATTTAAGACAGAAGTTTCTTTCTCTTAGAACATTTACATCCAGTAAAAATGATATTATTGTTTCCCTCGGATTAACAAAGTTTTTGGTTGAAAATTCTGAGGCATTTAAACGGCTTTTCAATGATGATTCTTTTTTTTCATACTTACCAAGCGATATCATTTCTGGACTTTCAACAGCCTACTTTAAAAGTCTAGGCTCTGGCCGCGCATTAATCAATAATTCTTTCATATCGTTTCCAAAATGGTTCCCGATTGTTGACGAAAGCGATGCTGATTTATGGATAGATGTGATTGAAGATCATGAGAATGTGATTCGCTCATTGGACGAGAGAAAAAGTGAAGAAATGGAGCTTCTTTTAGATTATCGCAACTTTTTGTCTGGTGGAGGATGGAGAAATTTTCTGTCCTATTTATCATCATATGGAACATTATATATGAGGCGAAAAGATGCTGGGAAATTCGTGGTTCAACACTCATTATCAATTTTCGAAAGGATGTGTAAAAGGGTGGGTTCTATATACGGTGAAGTAATGGCAAACGAAGGTTTTAAGGAAATTGCTAAAGCCATGCGTGAAGCAACGGTCAATGAACAATATCGCAAATCGAGAAATCAGCAACAATTTGAAATTCACTATGGACTGTTCCAAGAAATTAAACGAGAAGCAAAGTTTAAAGATCAAGTGATTAATCCAATAAGTAAATTTATTAGCGAATATAACATGGAAACAGTGAGGAAAATGGAACAAAAAGGCGCTGAATACAAAGGAAGAAGATTAATTTCTTATGAAGCCTTCGAACAACTTGTTCAACTATTTAAAAACTACCCGGAAAAATCAGAAACTATTGCTCTTCTTTTAATAGCGGCAGCTTCGTGTTATGACGGAAAGAAAAAAGAAAAAGGAGGAAATGAACGTTGATTAAAAATGTAACAATTTCTGGTTTACTAACAATGGACATGCATGCATTAAACAATGAAGGCGGCGAGGGGAATCAATTACAGACGCGCATGGTTCATGTTGTTGATGGAGAGGGTGAACTTCAGGTTGTTAATGCCATCAGCGGGGATATGTTAAAGCATATTCAAGCAGAACATTTAATTAACATTTCCTTAGAAAAAGATTTTTCGCTTTGCGATGGTTGTAAAGTATTTGATGCAAACAGGATTAATCGAGACGGGGCGTTTTTTGAACGGCTGAAAGATGAGAAAAAAGGAGATCTTATTATCGATCAGCTTTTGCCGCATTGTGTGATTGATGATTTAGAAGGAGTAATGATTACAAGAGATGGTAGGTCAGTATCACGAAAATCTGTTGTCGAATTTGGGTGGCTAGTCGGGCTGCCGGAATTTACACGTACAGAATCCTATTTCCATGTAAAGTTTGATCAGTCACGTGAGAAGGGATCGGGTGATGAATCGGGGGCAAACTTAGGGCAAAATATTTTTTACCGTCCGGCAAGTTCAGGGAAATATGCCATTGTAGTGAATTTAGAATTAAGCCGAATCGGTTTTAATGATATTACTCGGGAATATATTCTGTCGTCGGAAGAAAGAATTAAACGGACACAAGCGCTATTAGAAAGTGTTTTATTTACGTTTATTAAACCATTGGGAGCACATCGTAATACACAAAATCCGCATATATTAAATTTCGAAGGAGTAATAAGCTATTCTCATTCAAGTGTTCCTGCTCCGTCGGTCAGTGCTCTAAATGAAAAATACAGAGAAGAAATGGAAGGAATTATACAACAGTTAAATCGTAGCTATAACGGACAAGTCGATGCCAAACGATTTGATAATCAAGTTGAGTTTTCAAAGCGGATTATGGATTTAATCCAAGAATTGATGTAGGTGGTAGAATGGGTTGGTTAGTTGGTCGTTATAAGTTTACCGCACCTTTTTCATTAAAAAGTTCTTTAGCAACAAGTTCTGGTGGTCGAACAAATCTATTGCCTACAATGTATTCGTTTAAGATGGCTTTAATTAACGCAGCCTTTCAAATGGGGAAAGATGGAGAAAAAGAATTTGAATGGATTAAAAGGTTGGATATAAGGTTTAAACCTCCTAAAAAAGCAATCGTTCAAAATTCGTTTGTGAAAATTCTCCGTGAATCGCGAAAAGAAGTTTTAAAAGACAATCCAGATCAATGGCTTTCTCCAACCGTTTCGTTAAGGGAATATATCATATACGATGGTGAGTTATTAGTCGCTATTAAAGATTCTTTACTGATGGATGAACAAGTACAAACACTTGAAAAATTAATGGTTCATATTAATCAATTAGGTAAGAGAAGCTCCTTTGTCCAATTTATCTCATTCACGAAAATGAATGAGATCGATAGGGCTTTTACCTTTTTATTAAAGGATGAAATGATTCAAATGCCATCATCTTTAACGGTTCAGTATCTTGATGATATGGGAGAAAAAGCAATCTTTTCTTCTATTAATAGTTTTGATCAGAAAAGAGCAACAATTGGAAAAGACCGTTTGTTTGTACCGGTTGGCATACCCTACAAATTAAAAAGGTCAAGTAGGAGCTACTCCTGTTATGAACGAATAGATTGAATGTTATAAGGCTTCATTATAGATGATAGTGAAGCCTCTAGATTTTTTATAAAGGAGAATGAATAGTGAGTTTTACCTTTTTTAATGAGTTTAAGGTAGCGCGATTTTATGCAATGTATTCCGTAGGAGAAGAAGGACTTTATCTCCCCGCGTATAAAGGTTCAACATTTCGTGGAGTCTTTGGAATGGCATTAAAAGAAGTTGCATGCAATTGTCCGAAGGGTTCCGGGCACGAGCCATATTGTATATACGCTTACTTATTTGAAACAGCTTTATCAAATACAGAAGCAAATCATTTACCTCGTCCATTTATATTGGAACCGCCAAATAACGAAGAGGAATATTATCCGCCGGGGGAAAGGATTTGGCTTGGGTTTACATTATTGGGGGGAGCGATTCAATATCTGCCTATTATTATCTATACTTTAAAATTGTTAGGTGAAAAGGGGTTCGGAAAAGGGAAACATTCCGCAAAACTTGTCCAAGTTTTTTCATTAAATTTATCGGGATCAATGGAATCCATTTATAAAATAGATAGTCCAACCATTTGTAATCACTTTAGTATATATACCGGCAGTGAAATTATTGAACATTTCTTAAACAAAAATCATAAAATAAATCAATGTACATTACATTTCGTTACCCCAACAAGACTAAAATATAATGGACAATATACGGATTATCCAGAATTTCACATCGTTTTACGTTCAATAGTAAGAAGAATTACTTCATTATATTATGTTCATCATAATGGAGAGAAACAGTCAGAAAACTGGGCTTTACTTTTCGAAACTGCGGAAAATATTAAGTTGATCAAAAGCGCGGTACGCTGGTATGATTGGGAGAGATACTCAAATCGTCAACATCAGCGTATGAAAATGGGGGGGATTGTTGGACAAGCAACTTATGTAGGAGATCTTCAACTATTTATCCCATGGTTGATTCTTGGAGAATATGTGAATTTAGGGAAAAATGCAACATTTGGATTAGGGAAAATAAAAATAATATTAAAACATTAAAAAGAGAGTGGTAATGAGGTATTATTTAAATAGAGGATTGACAATAACAGTAACGGATTTTTTACTTAATTTCGAAGCTTACCCCAAGTTTGCCACAAAAATGAGATCTTCGAAATTAATTCAAATTTTTAAAACCAGTGATATTTAGAAATCCTTATTATTACGGGCAAACTGACACATAATAAAATGCGGTAACAAAGATAATGACTCATATTTGAGGATTGAAACTAAAAAATCCCATATTCTTTCGTTCCCCTTTTTTAGTAACAAAGATAATGACTCATATTTGAGGATTGAAACTTGTGCAATGATTAAAGATGCTAAAATATTATAATTGTAACAAAGATAATGACTCATATTTGAGGATTGAAACCAAGGGGCAGCAGGTGCAAATGGTTTTCCTTCTGAAGTAACAAAGATAATGACTCATATTTGAGGATTGAAACTCACATGTTTTATCTGATCCAAGTGATATTTTTATGTAACAAAGATAATGACTCATATTTGAGGATTGAAACATCGAAAAAATACTTGCTTAAAACAAACGATAGCTTGTAACAAAGATAATGACTCATATTTGAGGATTGAAACAAAAAAACGATTTTTATCAACTTCCGACAGAATACCGCTTATTTTAACCGTAACGAAGCGACAGCAGGTGAAGGTTAAGGAGGGGATAAATGTCGGCTAGGCGACAGCCTAAAGTGACTCTCTCGTAAGAACCTTTTCAGCGGCTTCGCTTTAACATTTACTTTAATAAATACTCATTTAACAAACATCGTTTTAAAAATGAGACACTTGGCAAAAATGAATAATAGATTAGGAGGTGACTTTGAATGATGTTAAAAGAGATTATTGTTGATGACTACGGTATTAGTTTGTCGAAAAAGAGTGAAAGAATGGTTCTAAGGAAAAATGGTAAGGTTATTGCAGAATATGCAATTAAGGAGCTCAATGATTTGGTAATAAGTTCCAAATGTGGAGCGGTTTCGATTTCCTTACTAGAAGAGCTGATCCAAAATGGCACTCAAATTCATTTTGTAGATTACCGTGAGGAACCATTTGTTACGATATATACACCGGCCCACCACGGTTCAGTAAGAGGGAGAAGGGAGCAATTGTTAAGCTTCTTTGATGAACGATCTGTTGAACTATCGAAAAGGCTCATTCATGCGAAAATACAGAATCAAATCAATGTATTGAAATATTTTTTGAAAAGCAGAAAAGCAACAAAAGGTAGCCAAAAAATAGAATCGTCGATTGTTTCAATGAAAAATTATTTGCAAAAGCTGAGCGAAATTACAGGAATGAATATTGATGAGGTTCGCCAAAATATTTTAACCTTAGAAGCGCATGCAGCTAAACAATACTGGAAGTGTATACAGATTGTCCTTTCAGATAAATGGCCTTTTCCTAGTAGAAATAAAAATTCAAATGATGAAGTAAACATGATGCTAAATTACGGTTATGCAATTTTAAGGTCGCGTATCAGCTCCTCTATTTTACGTGCCGGATTAGAGCCATATGCTGGTTTTATTCATATCGATCGCTCTGGAAGACCATCCCTCGTTTTAGATGTAATGGAAATTTTCCGTCCGGCAATTGTCGATCGGGTAGTAATTTCGTTAGTGACCCGTGGATATCAGCCAAAACTTGACAAGATGGAGGATGGCTCTCTATTTTTAGACATTAACACTTTAAACACACTACGAACTCACCTATTAAAAAGATTTGAAAAGAGAGATGACTATCGAGGGAAAAAATTTATGATAAAAACAATCATTCAATTACAAACTCGAGAATTAGCATCCTATTTTCGAAATGGAACGCCGTTTAAAGGTTATATTGCAAGGTGGTAGATATGAACATTTTGCTTATTTACGACATATCAGAAGATAAATTACGGACAAAAACTTCGGAAACATGTAAAGATTATGGCCTTGTTCGAGTTCAGTACAGTGCCTTTTACGGAAGTATGAGTAAAAACTTATATGGTGAATTGCAGCGTAAATTAAAGGATTTACTCAAAAATAGTGAACGTAGCAGCGTCATTATTTTTCCTTTAAGTCAAGAAAGTATCGATAAAGTTGTTTCTCTCGATTTTAATTACTCAAAAACGGCCATTTAATCAGGAGGAATTCAAATGGAGATTCTTGCTACAGATATTAAGCAGTTTGTTTATTGTCCAAGAGTCATATATTATACATATGTAGAGCCTGTTCCTAAAAAAGTAAGTTTTAAAATGAAATATGCAAGACAGCAGCATCACATATTAAACCAAAAGGAGAAACGTCGTAGTCTTAAAAGATATCATCTTATTGATGGGGAACGACTATTTGGATATGAAATTTATTCAGACATGCTTAATATTCGCGGAAAAGTGGATATCCTAATTGATACAAAGAGAAAACAGGGTCAACAATATTTTCCAGTAGAATGTAAAGATTCGGATTCGAAAATTCATAACAACGTGAAGTACCAATTAGTTGCGTATGCAATGGCAATTGAAGAAATGACAGGTACGAGAGTAAATAAAGGATTTATTTATAATATCAATGAGGGGAAAGCGTACCCGATAGAAATTACTAAAGAACAAAGAGACTTTGTAAGAAAAATGATATCCATGATTAAAAAAATAGTTTATGAAGAGTATTTTCCCGAACCGCGATCACGAAAACGATGTTTCGATTGTGAATTTAGAAGGTACTGTAATGATTTGGATATAGAAAGTGATAATAAGGTAAGGAAACAAAATTTTAAAAAAGTGCAAGAACTTTTTAACTTAAAAAAGCCCGCTCCCTGAAAAAGTTATGAAGAAAGGGCTAAAAATATTAATAACTTTTAAAAATATCATAATCAAATGTGTTATATTATGGGTATAGATAATATTCGAAGCAGACCCTTATTTTTGCACAAAAAATGAATCTTCGATTAATTAATCGGTTTTTTAAAATCTTTGTATTAGATAAACCTAAACTGCTAAAGAGTTCTTTGCTCTGTATAAATTGCGGTTACAAAGATCTAGACTCAGATTAGAGGATTGAAACTTCAAAACTTGATTGCTTAGTAGCAAGAACACTAGGCGTTACAAAGATCTAGACTCAGATTAGAGGATTGAAACCTTGAAAAGACCGTCCATAAATTTGAGCATGACTTTGTTACAAAGATCTAGACTCAGATTAGAGGATTGAAACATTGTACATTAATAACATCTTCTAGCATGTGTTCCTGTTACAAAGATCTAGACTCAGATTAGAGGATTGAAACGAACGTTGTGAAAAATGTGATTACTGTCGGTCTACAGTTACAAAGATCTAGACTCAGATTAGAGGATTGAAACCATTCTTACCCTTGCCGCAGCTAATGTCATTTTTAGGTTACAAAGATCTAGACTCAGATTAGAGGATTGAAACTAATGAAAAACAAAAACAGATTAAGAGAAATCGGGATAGTTACAAAGATCTAGACTCAGATTAGAGGATTGAAACGAACACGGGCACTTATAACAACAGGTGGTTCATATGGTTACAAAGATCTAGACTCAGATTAGAGGATTGAAACTTTTTATAAAACAGATATAAAAGGGTCATAATCTTGGTTACAAAGATCTAGACTCAGATTAGAGGATTGAAACATATCGATTACGCCCGGTCTTGCATCTATTGTTTCAGTAAGTTACAAAGATCTAGACTCAGATTAGAGGATTGAAACCATTCAACCGTCAAACCACCCGCCACAAAGACACATTCCGTTACAAAGATCTAGACTCAGATTAGAGGATTGAAACTTCATACTCTTGTTCATTCAAAAAAATGGCGCCTCTGTTACAAAGATCTAGACTCAGATTAGAGGATTGAAACATTGCAAACTTAGCATTTTTACCATAACCACGTTTTGTTACAAAGATCTAGACTCAGATTAGAGGATTGAAACTATTAAATGCACCTAAAATGCTCGGTGATGGTGGCTAGTTACAAAGATCTAGACTCAGATTAGAGGATTGAAACTCCAGTTTTTAATCTTGAATTCATCAAGTTCAAACGGTTACAAAGATCTAGACTCAGATTAGAGGATTGAAACTCTTAATTTGGAACGGTATTAAAAGGTTTATGAAATGTTACAAAGATCTAGACTCAGATTAGAGGATTGAAACTCGAGAATTTGAAAACGGTGGATATGTCCATGTTAGGTTACAAAGATCTAGACTCAGATTGAGGATTGAAACAGCAACGAAAAAACAAAAGTCGCGTTTGGGCAGACCTGTCGAACTTAATGATGCGGCAATGATTTACTTCTTAGTGGCAAGGATTACCTAACGAATTCCATTTATTAAAGACTTAGTCAAGCGATTAAAAAACGACATTTATTAAAGGGTATTCATGAACGTGTTCCACTTACCACTTTGCGCTATGAAGTAATGGATGCCGGGTTCGAATTCTGCAGGTCTGTTTTTCTTTTAACAATAGAATTATGAAATTGATTCAAATAAAAAGAATCAAGATCGCATTTGTTTAAATGTCATCTTGGTTCTTTTTCATTGCAAATACTTTGTCATGTTTCTTAAAAACATTCGGCATGTTATCGGGCATGAGACGCATTTTGTCCAATGTGAACCTCTCTTGGCAGCCGTTTGGAAACGCTGGGGATTTTTCGCGGTACAGTCTTTGTCATTTCGGAGGAGTATATGGTGACGATCATACTGCCTCGATGTGCTTTGGCCTTTATTAATATAGGCTGGCTATATTTATTTTTGAAACGGAAATCAGGGCCGTACCAGCTTACTGTCGCGTCGCGGCCCGGCGGAACGTACGGTACCCGCTTGCTGTGGGAATAACGCTGAACGATTTGCAGCCCCGCGCGGTCAACAGCATTAAAGAGGGTTGATGACACTTGGCAAATGCCCCCGCCAACATCTTCAGATAGTTCTCCTTTTACAATAACAGGCGCTCGCTTATAACCCTTCATGATGGTCCTTATCCCGACAACTTTATTAGGGGATCAACTAAATGTTAATGGCGGAACAGTTTATACAATTCACCATAGGACACATATGCACAGAAAAAAATATGGGCATCCACAGGTGGGTGAATATTTAGTTAGCCCTTGCCGTTCCTGCAGCATACAAATCATCGCTATAATATTCTGTTGACAAAAACATAAACATATATTAATTTTGTTTATATAATATATAGATATATTTTGGTGGTGTTTAAATCATGGATCGGAATGATTTGTTTTGGGAAGCATCTGTGGAGGAACTGAAAAAGGGCTTTATAGAAAAAGATAACAGCTTTATTTGCTTGCTTTGCGGAAAGGTGTTTGAAAAAGGTATTATTTATCCGGAAGATGGCGTTTTTTATGAGGCAGAGAAGTATACGCGGCTTCATATTGAACATAAACATCAATCCGTTTTTGATTACATCATTTGTATGGATAAAGAAATGACAGGTCTATCGGATCATCAGAGAAATCTTCTTCAGTTGTTTTATCAAGGGAAAAGTGATAAAGAGATCCAAAAGGAAATGGGAATTGGAAGCACCTCGACGATTAGAAATCACCGTCACACTTTAAAAAAGAAAGAGCGCCAGGCGAAAATGTTGCTGACCCTTATGGAGCTTGTAAAGGATAATGAAAAACGGCGTCAGGAAAATGACTTTTTTGAAACGGTTGAAATCTTAGACGGGCATTATAATATCTCAAAAGAAGAGTATAGAAAAATTTTAAATATGAACTTTCCGAAAGGTCTTAACGGGCCTCTGAGGACACTTAATGTAAAAGAAAAACAAAAAATCGTTGTTCTGAATGAAATCGCCAAACGCTTTGACAAACGGCTTATTTATTCCGAACAAGAGGTCAATGAAATGTTGAAGCCTGTCTATCATGATTATATTGGATTGAGAAGATATTTGGTTGATTATGGATTTTTAGATCGTCAATCAGATGGAAGCGAGTATTGGGTAAAAATGAGTTCTGAAAGAAGGGGAACAAAGAGCATGGATCGAAAAAAAGAGTTAAGGAAAATATATAAAGACTTGAAAACCAAAGCGGGTGTCTATCAAGTTAAAAATACGAAAAATGGAAAGATCTTTGTAGGAAGCACAATGGATATAAAAACATTAAATGGGCTCCGCTTTATGCTGAAAAACGGCGGCAATCCCAACAAAACGCTTCAGAATGAATGGGATGAATTTGGGGAAGGTGCGTTCGTTATCGAAGTGTTGGAAGAACTTAAGACGGAAGAAACAGAGCGTTCTAAAATCAAAAAGGAATTAGAAAAGCTTGAAGAGAAATGGTTAGTCAAGTTAAAGCCGTATGGAGAAAATGGATATAACTAAAAAATGAATAGGGGAAATGAACGTGGAGAGATCACGAGAAAAAGAAAATATGAGTTCACAGGTTAATGGAAATGGCGAAAAGCCGATTTGGCGGAGCATGCTAATATTTTTAATCCCGCTCCTTCTCAGCAATGTTTTGCAATCAATCGGCCAGTTAGTTGGCAGCGTGGTTGTCGGCCGCTGGCTCGGGGTCAGCAGCTTGGCGGCTATTTCAGCCTTTTTTCCGTTATTTTTCCTGCTTGTTTCTTTTGCGATAGGCATAGGTTCAGGGAGTTCGATTCTCATCGGCCAGGCCTATGGTGCACGCAATGAAGAGCGCTTAAAGGCGATCGTCGGTACAACACTGACGTTCACTTTCCTTGTTGGATTAGTGTTGGCTGTTGCCGGCGGTATCTTTACATGGGACATTCTGCGTCTGATGGGCACACCGGAGAATGTTATCGGCGTGAGTGTCCATTATGCTCGTATTCTGCTTATTTCAATGCCGATCATGTTTTTATATTTTGTCTATACAACTTTTATACGCGGTATAGGGGATTCAAAGACGCCTTTTTACTTTCTGATTATTAGCACCGTCCTGAATTTGGCGTTGTTGCCGGTGCTGATCTTTGGCTGGCTGGGCGTTCCTAAATTCGGCATCTACGGCGCGGCGTACGCAAATGTTATTTCAATGGTTATTACATTTATCGTTATGCTGATTTATTTAAAGAAAGTAAAACATCCGCTCCGATTCGATGCATCTGTCCGGCGGCATCTTGGGATGGAAGGCAGCTTGCTGAAATTATTGCTTCGTCTCAGTATTCCGTCAAGCATTAATATGATTTTGGTTTCCTTATCTGAAATCGCTGTAATCACATTTGTGAATAGCTATGGTTCTGAAGCTACCGCTGCGTATGGTGTTGTGAACCAAGTTGCCAGTTACGTGCAAATGCCGGCAGTAAGTCTTGGCATTGCTGTCTCAATATTTGCTGCCCAGTCTATTGGCGCTAATCAATTCAATCGCCTCAAACATGTGATACAGGCAGGTCTTGCACTGAATTATATGATTGGCGGGATCTTGATCGTTTTGATTTATCTGTTTTCAAACGGGATTCTATCTTGGTTCTTAACAGACAAAAGCACACTGGCCATTGCCCATAGTTTGTTAATGATCACATTATGGAGTTATTTAATTTTCGGCCATGCGCAAATCATTACTGCGACCATGAGGGCAAGCGGAACCGTCCTTTGGCCGACTGTGTTCAGCGTTATATCCATTTGGCTTGTTGAAGTGCCTGTGGCATTTGTGCTTTCACACTACACAAGCCTTGGCATTAAAGGAATCTGGATTGGATATCCGGCAGCATTTATCGTGAGTCTTATCTTGCAGTATTCCTATTATCAATTGGCATGGAAAAGAAAACGCATCGAGCGCCTTGTTCAATAAATAGAGGATAAACCGTTTCAACAATGGCGCATGCCGCTTGCTTTATGCCATACGCGGCATTTTAATTGTTAAACCATTTTTTGCGGCAGTCTATAATATCCTGTCTGTAATGGTCATTTCGTTATATTATAAACTGTAAAAATGATGATATAAAAAATTGCATTTTCTTATTGACTTCGTTTTATTATTCTGTATAATAAAAAACATCAAAACAAACGGAAACAAAATCGATGACAAAGAGAGTAGTTGCATGGACACTGCGAAAAGCGAGCCGGGATGGTGGAAGCCGGTGCAGAACATGTAATGAACCGCACTTTAGAGATGTCAGCCTGAACGGGCGAAAGCTTGAATAGGGCTGGCCGGGTGACGCCCGTTAACATGTGAGAGCTGATTCCGGGTTTTTTATCGGAATAATAAGAGTGGTACCGCGGGTATTGATATATACGCTCGTCTCTTTTTTTAAGAGACGGGCGTTTTTTATATTATCAGAGATATCTTGGCAGCATAAATGCAGCTGCCATAGAGTTGATAGCAAAGTTGACTGTGAACAGAGCAGGTCAGCAAGACTTGTGCTTTTACCGGCGCCTCAGTGTATGGGCGCAATTTGAACAGCATATATTTAAAATCAATGATGAAGAGAGTAGTTGCATGGAATCTGTGAATAGCGAGCCGGGATGGTGAAAGCCGGCAGCAGAACATGTAATGAACCGCACTTTAGAGATGTCAGCCTGAACAAAGGCTAAGCTTAAGTAGGGCTGACCGGGTAACGTCCGTTAACCGTTTCGAAAGCTGGTTCTGACTTTGGAACAATAAGAGTGGTACCGCGGGTGATATTTAACGCTCGTCTCTATTTTGAGACTGAGTGTTTTTTTATACCTTATTATTTAACTATATATTGGAATATTTCATGATTTGCCAATTTTCACTATAAATGATTTGAGATGAGATGGGGGGATTCAAGTGAAGGCAGGTATTATTGGTGCTAATGGGTACAGCGGTGTCGAATTAATTAGATTCCTCAGCAATCATCCTTTCGTTCAAATTGAGATGCTTATATCTCACTCGACGAGCGGAAAAAACATAAAGGACCTTTATCCACACTTGTCGGACGTTTGTGAAAAAACTTTGGAAAATGTTGATATTGATGAAATCGCCGAACGCACAGATTTATTGTTTTTTGCCGTTCCTTCAGGTGTCAGCCAGAGTCTTGTACCGCAATTCTTGAAAAAAGGTTTAACATGTATTGATTTGTCCGGAGACTTTCGATTAAAAGATCCGGATAAATATACAAAATGGTATCAGAAACCGCCGGCACATCAGGGTTATTTGCAACAAGCTGTCTACGGCTTGCCGGAATTTTATCAAGAACAAATCAAAAACGCGAAGCTGATTGCAAATCCTGGATGTTATCCAACCGCAGCTTTGCTGGGCATTCTGCCGGCTGTGAAAATGGGTTTGGTTAATTTTGAAACCTTAATTATCGACGGCAAGTCGGGCGTTTCAGGTGCGGGGCGAGGCGTCTCTTTAGGGTCACACTTTTGCGAGGTGAATGAAAACGTCAAGGCTTATAAGATTGGCGTCCATCAACATACGCCGGAAATTGAGCAAACGATTCAAGATATTAGCGGCGAGCAAATAAACATCAATTTTACTCCCCATCTTATACCGATGACAAGAGGGATTATGTGCACGATCTATGCCGGCTTGAAAAAACCATTAACAACAGAAGAAGTTGTAGAACAGTATAAGCAATTTTATGAATCCAGCTATTTCGCAAGAGTAAGAGAAGCGGGGGACTGGCCGGCGACAAAAGAGGTTTACGGCTCCAACTATTGCGATATCGGGATTGTGTCTGATGAACGCACGAACAGAGTCATGATTATTTCAGTGATTGATAATGTTATCAAAGGCGCTTCGGGTCAAGCGATTCAAAATATGAATCTGATTTATGGATGGGAGGAATGGACGGGATTAACTTTAACACCTGTCTTTCCGTAAACGGTCGGACTTCCAGCCAGGATAAATAATAGGAGGGTAAGGAAATGGCGAGCATTATCGATCAAAAGCAAGATAGTATTCGAGTGTTATCAGAAGGCGGCGTTGCTCAGCCAAAAGGATTCAAAGCGGGCGGGCTTCATTGCGGGATTAAATATAAACGGCCGGATCTTGGATGGATTTATTCAGAAGTGCCGGCCGCGGCCGCAGCGGTGTATACAACAAATCAGTTTCAGGCAGCGCCTTTGCTTGTCACACAGGAAAGCATTGCGGCCGAACAGAAGCTCCAATCAGTATTAGTTAATTCCGGCATAGCCAATGCGTGTACAGGAGAGGAAGGGCTTGAAAATGCCTATGAGATGCGGAAAATGTTTGCCGAGCATTTAACGGTTCCGGAACATTACGCGGCGGTCGCATCAACGGGAGTTATCGGCGATCTGCTGCCGATGGAGAAGATCAGTCAAGGCGTTAAACAAATAGCTTTAACCAATAATGAGGAGAGCCAATTTGAAAAAGCCATTTTAACGACGGATACAGCGACAAAGCATGCGGCTGTTCAGATAAACATTAATGGGAAAACAGTTGCGATCGGCGGGGCCGCCAAAGGTTCCGGAATGATTCATCCGAATATGGCGACTATGTTGGCATTTATTACCACAGATGCCTCTGTTGTTCAAGAAGATCTGTTAGAAGCGCTAAAAGAAGTAACCAACAAAACATTTAATATGATTACAGTTGATGGTGATACGAGTACGAACGATATGGTCTTACTTATGGCTAATGGACTAGCGGAAAACAAACCACTATCCAAGTCGCATGCAGAGTGGCCATTATTTGTCAAAGGCCTGACCCATGTTTGCCAAACCTTGGCTCAAATGATTGCCAGAGACGGTGAAGGAGCGACAAAGCTCGTTGAAGTCCACGTCAATGGCGCCAAAAATGATCAGGCCGCACAGGCTATCAGTAAAGCTGTTGTCGGGTCAAATTTGGTTAAAACGGCGATTTACGGCGAAGACCCGAACTGGGGAAGAATCGTCTGTGCTGTCGGATACAGCGGTCAGCCGATCGATACAAAACAAATTAAAGTATCCATCGGGCCGATAACGATTGTCGAAAAAGGGCTCCCGGTTCCGTACAGCGAGCAGGATGCTAAAGACTATTTAAAACAAGACGAGATTCAAATTTTTGTTGATTTATTTGAAGGGGACGGAAAGGGAACGGCCTGGGGCTGCGATTTATCCTACGACTATGTCAAAATCAATGCTTCTTACCGGACTTAAGAAGGGGGCGGCTTAAATGAATTTTCTTGTTATTAAATGCGGCGGGAGTGTAGTAGAAAAATTGCCTGATAGATTTTATGAAAATATTGCAGATATACAAAAAAGCGGAAAGTGGCTTCCTGTTATTGTTCACGGCGGCGGGCCGCTGATTTCAAGTTTTTTAAATAAATTAAACATTGAAACGTCTTTCCGCCACGGTTTAAGAGTGACGACAGAAGAAGTGCTGGATGCCGCGGAAATCGTGTTAAGCGGTTTGGTAAACAAACAAATTGTCAGAAAGTTATCAATGGCGAAGGGAAAAGCGTTTGGCATGAGCGGTGCTGACGGGCATCTATTAACAGCTGTCCCGGTTGATGACAGCGGCAATCTTGGATTTGTCGGGAAAATAGGCGGGGTCAAAAGCGAATGGCTTATTCAAATCATTAAAGAGGGATATATACCGGTCATCTCGCCTATATCGCTTGATGCCAAGGGCCAGCGCTACAACATTAATGCAGATGCCGCCGCTTCTGCAATAGCTCAGGCGCTTAAAGCACATCTTTGTTTTATAAGCGATATCCCGGGGATTTGGATTGAAGAAGACGGCAAGAAAAAAGTTTTGAATAAAGTCACCCAGCAAGAAGTTGTTGATATGATTGCCGAAAAAAAGATTGCCGGCGGCATGATTCCAAAGGTTCAAGCAGCCATTGAAAGTCTATTGGAAGGCGTCCCTGAAGTTGTCATTTTAAACGGCTTCGATGATAAAAGTTTGCTTGATTACACAAATAACGGAAGAGCAGGAACAAAAATCATCCTTGAAGGGGAGGCTGCCCATGTCTAATCAGCAGTTAACCGAACTAGAACCCTTAATGCCGACATATAATCGTTTTCCAATTGCCATAGCCAAAGGCAAGGAAAGTTTTGTTTGGGATTCGAATGGCAAACGGTATTTGGATTATACGTCAGGTATAGCTGTATGCAACCTCGGGCATGTGCCTGATGAAGTCAAAGAAAAAGTAGAACTGCAGCTGAACGATTTATGGCATTGTTCCAATTTATACCACATACCGCAGCAGAAAAAGCTGGCAGCGTTATTAGTCGAAAAGTCGTGCTGCGATCAAGTGTTTTTTTGCAGCAGCGGTGCTGAAGCAAATGAAGCGGCCATCAAACTCGCTAGAAAATATTCGCAAACCATTAAGCAGCAAAAAGCTTTCGAAATAGTTACATTCAGCCGATCGTTTCATGGCAGAACATTAGCGGCGCTGTCGGCAACTGCCCAAGACAAAATCAAAACCGGGTTTGCCCCGTTTATTGATGGTTTCCGTTATCTCCCTTATAACGATTTCGAAAGTATAGACCAGCTCCAAAACGGCAAGACATGTGCGGTTTTGCTTGAACTCGTTCAAGGAGAGGGCGGTGTTATCCCAGCTGATCAAGAGTGGATCGAGAAGCTTGCGGCAACATGCAAAAAAGAAGGGATATTATTGATGGCGGATGAGATTCAAACAGGCATCGGGAGAACCGGCACGTTCTTTGCCTACGAACAATATGGGATTGAGCCGGATGTCATTACATTGGCGAAAGGGCTGGGATCGGGTTTTCCAATTGGCGCCGTACTCGCGAAAGCTGAAGCGGCAAAAGCCTTTGATCCCGGAAGCCATGGCAGCACATTCGGAGGCAACCCGCTTGCCGCAGCCGCCGGTATTGCCACGCTTGAAGCTATCGAACAATACGAGGTATTAAAAACAGCGCAAGAAAATGGCAAATATTTAAAAGACCGATTAGAGGCGCTGCAAGATAAATATAGTTGTCACATTCAATCAGTCAGGGGAAAGGGCTTATTGTTAGGGCTTGTCACGACATCCGATGCTGTCAATATTGTCAACCAAGCAAGGGAAAAACAAGTGCTTATCTTAACAGCAGGTCAGAATGTTGTACGCATCCTGCCTCCTTTAACAACAGACCGATCAGAGATAGACATGTTTATATCTGTGATGGAAGAGATTTTTGCAAACTTAGAAGCATAAGAGGGGGAGTTTTATATGGAAACGGGTTATCTCGTATTAGAAACCGGAGATGTTTTCGAAGGCGCATTAATCGGAAAGAATAAGGCTTCTATGGGAGAGGTTGTCTTTAATACGAGTATGACAGGCTACCAGGAGATTTTAACCGATCCTTCATACGCCGGACAGATTGTTACTTTCTGTTATCCGCTGGTCGGAAATTACGGGATTAATCTTTTCGATAATGAGAGTGCAAAACTTCATCTGGAAGGGGCTGTTATCAGCGATTTGTGCATGGCGCCAAGCCACTACCAATCAATAAAAGCTTTTAGTGAGCATCTTGAGGCAAACGGCGTTGCCTGTCTTACAGGAGTCGATACAAGAGCCATTGTAAAAAAGATACGGCATCATGGGACGATGAAAGCGATCATCACTCAATCTCTTGATAAAAGTTTAATGAAATCTTTTGTTCACGACCCTGTTTTCAACACATCCATGGTCAAAAAGGTTTCTGTGAAAAAAATCAAACAATACGAAGGATCAGGGCCGCACATTGCATTGTTTGATTACGGGTATAAAAAGTCCATGCTTGACGCCTTGGTAAATGCAGGCTGCAAGGTCACAGTTGTCCCATACTGCACAACATTTCCAGAGATACAATCATTAAATCCAGACGGTGTCATGTTCAGCAATGGTCCGGGTGATCCGGCAGCGCTCAAGCCAATGCTGCCGGAGATTAAAAAGATTACGGAGCGTTATCCTTCGCTCGGCATCTGTTTAGGCCATCAATTGATAGCATTAGCATACGGTGCCGAAACGAATAAGCTGTTGTTCGGTCATCGCGGCGGCAATCACCCAGTGAAAGAAATTGAATCAGGAAAGGTATGGATAACATCGCAAAACCACAGCTATGTGGTCACAGATAAAAGTATTGATCAGGAGATTTTTGATATTACTTATGTAAATGTTAACGATCAATCCATTGAAGGATTAAAGCATAAAAAGCTGCCAATCGAAACGGTTCAATTTCATCCTGAAGCTCATCCGGGTCCTGATGATACACAATACATCTTTGAAAGATTTCTAAATACAATACGAAATGCAGGTGAAATGAAACATGCCATTACTTACTAATATCAAAAAAGTGCTGGTTATCGGATCAGGGCCGATCGTGATCGGGCAGGCAGCCGAGTTTGATTATGCCGGGACACAGGCATGCCTAGCCTTAAAAGAAGAAAATATTGAAGTCGTTTTAATTAATAATAATCCAGCAACGATCATGACTGATGAACAAGTGGCCGACAAGATTTATATTGAGCCGTTGACGGTAGAAGCCATTGAAGAAATTATAAAGAAAGAAAAACCTGACGGCGTGATCGGCACGCTCGGCGGCCAAACAGGATTAAATTTAGCCGTTCAATTATATGAAAAGAACATTTTACAAAAATACGGCGTCGAGCTCCTGGGCACCTCAGTTGAATCCATTCAAAAAGGTGAAGACAGGGAAAAATTCCGTCAGCTGATGATTGATATCGATGAACCGATTTGCGAGTCGGAAATTATTCATTCCTATGAGGAAGGTTTGGCATTTGTAAGAAAAATTGGATTTCCTGTTATTATCCGTCCCGCTTACACGCTCGGGGGTTCCGGAGGCGGATTTGCCGCAAATGAAAAGGAGCTGGCACTCGTTCTCAAGCAAGGACTTCAAGCAAGCCCGATTCACCAAGTGATCATTGAAAGAAGCATTAAGGGCTGGAAAGAAATTGAGTATGAAGTGATGCGTGATGCCAACGATACATGCGTTATTGTCTGTAATATGGAAAATATCGACCCGGTCGGTGTTCATACCGGCGATTCAATCGTAACAGCACCATCGCAAACTTTATCCGATGTGCAATATCAGATGTTAAGAAGCGCGTCGCTGAAGGTGATTCGGGCATTAGAAATTGTCGGCGGCTGCAATATCCAATTTGCCCTTGATCCGTATTCAGACAAATATGTGATCATCGAAGTCAATCCAAGGGTCAGCCGTTCTTCAGCGCTGGCTTCAAAAGCGACCGGCTATCCAATAGCGAGAATTGCCGCAAAATGCGCGATAGGATTTCATCTTGATGAGATTATCAATCCAATTACCGGTACGACTTATGCCTCCTTTGAACCAGCGCTTGACTATGTTGTTGTTAAGCTGCCGCGTTTCCCCTTTGATAAATTTACTGAAGGCGACCGTTCGCTCGGCACGCAAATGAAAGCGACCGGGGAAGTGATGGCGATTGACAGGACGTTTGAAGGTGCACTAAACAAAGGATTAAGGTCAATGGAGTTAGGCCTCTTCGGACTTTCGCTTTCCGCTTTTCAAGAGGCTGGCTTGGAAACATTGAAAGCTCATATTGAAGAAGCCGCGGACTTACGGCTGTTTGCGATTGCTGAAATGTTCAAGAGAGGCATGACCGTTGAGGAGGCATTTCAATACACGAAGATAGATCGGTGGTTTTTAACGAAGATTAAAGCCATCGTTGACCTTGAAGAGCATTTAGCCGCTTTGGCTTGGGAAGAGGTGCCTGTACAACTTTTAAAGCAGGCTAAGTCTTTCAACATCAGCGACAAGCGAATAGCGCAAATCTTCGGCATTAGTGAAAAAGAAGCCAGGCAGAAATGGAAAGCGCTCGGCTTAAAACCGGGATATAAATTAGTTGATACTTGCGCGGCTGAGTTTGAGGCCAAGACGCCTTACTATTATTCAACTTGGCGCGGCGAAGATGAGGCAGAAGTTCATGATCATAAAAAAATTCTTGTCATCGGCTCTGGGCCAATACGGATCGGTCAAGGCATAGAATTTGATTATTGTTCTGTTCAAGCCGCATTAGCTGTTAAGAAAAAAGGCTATAAAGCCATTGTGATCAACAATAATCCTGAAACGGTCAGCACAGACTATTCAATTGCTGACCGGCTCTATTTTGAACCGCTCGCGCTTGAAGATATTTTAAATGTCGCCGAAAAGGAAAATGCCGAAGGTGCGCTAATACAATTTGGCGGACAAACGGCTATTAACTTAGCCAAGGAACTGGAACAGGAAGGTATAACGATATTAGGCACGTCAACAGAAGCGATTAATCAAATGGAAGACCGCGGCCAGTTTTATTGTTTGCTGAATCAACTGAACATTCCGCATATTGAAGGCGAAACAGTCAACAGTGCCGATGATTTGCATCAGGCAGCAGAAGACCTTGGATTTCCGATACTTGTTAGACCTTCTTACGTCATTGGCGGCCAGTCGATGTTTATTTTCTACAACAAAGAAGAGTTAGAGCGCTATATCGGAAATAAGGGAGTTCTTGATAAAAAGTCTTGGCCGCTGCTCGTTGACCGTTATCTGCCGGGCGTTGAATGTGAAGTGGACGCCATTAGCGACGGTGAGAATATCGTCATTCCCGGCATCTTTGAACATATCGAAAAAGCAGGCGTTCACTCGGGTGACAGCTTTGCGGTTTTTCCGCCGATCACTTTGCCGGACGACATGAAATCGACAGTTGAAAATTATACAAAGCAAATTTGCAAAGCATTAAGAATCAATGGCTTGATAAATATTCAGTTTGTCGTTTCGGGAAAAACCGTCTACGTATTGGAAGTTAATCCGCGGGCATCGCGAACGGTGCCTATCATGAGTAAAGTTACAGGAGTTCCAATGGTAGAGTCGGCAGCAGCCGTTCAATTAGGCGAAAGCTTAAACGGCCTTTTCGATAAGTTTGGTCTATTAAGCGAACCGTCCTTTTATTCAGTTAAAGCTCCGGTTTTTTCCAATGAAAAGTTGAAAGATGTAGACCTTGTTTTAGGGCCGGAAATGAAATCAACGGGGGAGCTTTTGGGCTTAGGCCGTTCAGCCGAAGAAGCCATGGAAAAGGCAATGTTTCCAAACGGCGAAAATATTTTTCAGGATGCATCTGGAGATTCAATTGTTTTTTGTTCGATAGCAGACCGGGAGAAACCGGAAAGCATTGAGATTGTAAAAGCCTTGCAAAATAAAGGATTTCAAATAGGAGCGACCGTCAATACAGCTGCTTACTTTAATAAGTACGGTATCAAAACACCATTCGTTTCTAATGATTTGGATGAAATAAAGGCATTGATCGCGGACGGAAAAGCGGCCGCTGTTTTAAATAGTCCAAATCAAGGGAGAAATAAAGCATCGTTCGGTTTTGGCTTAAGAGAGCTTAGCGTTCGCTACAAAATACCATTGTTTACTTGTCTCGATACGATTAAAGCGGCACTTAACTTATCGGGAAGAACCGATCAATTGACAGTATTGACGCTTGCGGAATACCGCAGGCTTGAGATGATAACGAGTTAGGGGGAAGAGGAATGTTAAATGTTAGCCAGCCGGTTCAATTGAAGGCAGTTCCTTCAGATTTAAAGGGAAAAGACTTTTTAACTTTAGCCGATTTTACCCAAAATGACATTTTCTTTCTATTAAATCAAGCACTTGAAATGAAGAAACTGCAAAAAAAGGGTATTCCCCATCCGTATTTGCGCGGGAAAGTGTTGGGGATGATCTTCGAAAAACCGTCGACAAGAACGAGGGTTTCCTTTGAAGTTGGCATGATGCAGCTTGGCGGCCAGGCGATATTTTTAAGTTCAAACGATATCCAGCTGGGCCGCGGAGAAACAATAGGCGATACTGCAAAAGTATTGTCGCGCTATGTTGACGGCATCATGATCAGGACATTCGCCCACGATTCAATTGAACAGTTTGCGGAACATGCGGAAGTACCGGTGATTAACGGTCTGACCGATTTGCACCACCCGACGCAGGTGCTTGCTGACCTATTGACAGTTTATGAGCATAAGGGGACGTTGAGCGGACTGAAAATGTGCTACATCGGCGACGGCAATAATAATATGTGCCATTCGCTTCTCGAAGGGGCAGCAAGCGTAGGCATGGATATTTCGGTTGCCAGCCCGGCCGGTTATGAACCAAACCTGCAAATCTTTGAAAATGCTAAACGCATCGGCCAATCGACGGGAAGCCAGGTTGCATATACCTCTTCACCAGAGAAAGCGATTGAACAAACAGACATTATCGTTACCGATGTCTGGACCAGCATGGGTCAAGAGGCAGAAACTGAAGAAAGATTACAAGTCTTTGCACCTTATCAAGTGAACAAGGAACTTTGTTCATACGCGAAAGATGATTTCCTTTTTCTGCACTGCTTGCCGGCACACCGCGGTGAAGAAGTGACGCCGGAAATCATTGACGGTTCTCACTCAGTCGTTTTTGATGAAGCTGAAAATAGGATGCACGCCCAAAAAGCTATATTGAAACATTTAATGGAAGGCTGATTGTTTGATATAGAAGGAGATTTTTAATAAAGGAGAGATGCTTAATGGCCAAAGAAAAAATTGTTTTAGCGTATTCCGGCGGTTTAGACACATCTGTTTCAATCAAATGGATTCAAGAGAAATATGGATATGATGTCATCGCACTAGGACTTAATGTTGGAGAAGGGAAAGATTTAGAAGAAATTAAACAAAAGGCATTAAATGTCGGAGCGATTAAATCCATCTGCATTGATGCAAAAGAATTGCTTGCCAAAGATTATATTTTGCCGGCATTAAAGGCGAACGCCCTATATGAAGGTAAATACCCGCTCTCTTCCGCATTGTCGCGGCCGTTAATCGCAAAGCTCTTAGTTGATACGGCCGAACAGGAGGGAGCAGCCGCTGTAGCTCATGGATGCACCGGGAAAGGCAATGACCAAGTCCGGTTCGAAGTGTCGATTAAGGCCCTCAATCCAAGCTTGAAAGTTGTCGCGCCTGTACGCGAATGGGGGATGACAAGGGATGAAGAGATTGCTTACGCCAAAGAAAAAGGCATTCCGATTCCAGTGGATCTCGATAATCCTTTTTCGATTGACGCCAACATTTGGGGGCGTGCTTGTGAAGCGGGTGTATTAGAAAACCCTTGGACAGAAGCGCCGGAAGAAGCCTTTGAGTGGACAAATCCAATTGAGAAAACCCCGGATGAAGCGGAATATATTGACATTACATTTGAGGAAGGTGTTCCAACAGCCTTAAACGATAAAAAACTCCCTTTAGTCGAAGTCATTGAAACATTAAATGAAAAGGGCGGTCTTTATGGCGTCGGCCGGATCGATCATATCGAAAACCGCCTTGTCGGCATTAAGTCAAGAGAAGTCTATGAAAATCCAGCGGCGCTTATTTTAATCAATGCTCATAAGGAACTGGAATATTTAACTCTAACAAGGGAGGTTTCCCAGTTCAAATCAATAGTTGATCAGCAAATGGCAAAAATCATTTATGAGGGATTATGGTATTCGCCGCTTAAGCCGGCTTTGGACGCCTTCGTTAATGAAACACAAAAGGCCGTTTCAGGAAAAGTGCGCGTAAAGCTTCATAAAGGCACTCATGTCGTTGTCGGCCGGGAATCCGCAAACAGCCTTTATAATGAGGAACTAGCGACCTATACAAAAGGGGACGCGTTTGACCACAATGCGGCTGTTGGATTTATTAATCTGTGGGGTCTGCCGACAAAAGTGTACTCAGAAGTTCATCAAGGACTTTCGCCTGTTGGAGAACCAGCTGCGGGAAAGTAAGGGGCATTCCAAACTGCTGATAGAGCGTCAAGCTGTTTTTATAAGTGCAAATACTGAATGAATGCGTTGATTTTCAGGTCTGCATCAGCCAACTTTTTATAAATGTCTATTATGGATAGAAAGCGGGTGGCATTGTGGCAAAACTTTGGGGCGGACGGTTTACAAAGGAAACGGATAAACTCGTCGATACGTTTACTTCATCTATTTCATTTGATCAAAAATTAGCCAAAGAGGACATTCAAGGCAGCCTCGCTCACGTTCAGATGCTCGGTGAATGCGGTATTATTGCGGACGAAGAAGCAAGGCAAATTCAATCAGGATTATATACGATATTAGATAAAGTTGATAAAGGGGAAGTTGATTTTCAATTGGAGCATGAAGATATTCATATGAATATCGAAAAGCTGTTAATTGATGAAATCGGCCCGGTTGGTGGGAAATTGCATACCGGGCGAAGCCGCAACGATCAAGTGGCAACGGATATGCATCTTTATCTGCGAACAAAGACAAAAGAATTGATTAAATGTCTGGAAAAAGTCCAAATGGCTTTAATCAATCAATCGAAAGAAAATTTTGAAACGATATTGCCTGGATATACACATCTTCAGCGTGCCCAGCCTGTCTCTTTTGCTCATCATTTGCTCGCTTACTTTTGGATGTTTGAAAGAGATAAAGAAAGGTTGCAAGACAGCTTAAAACGGATTAACGTTTTACCTTTAGGGGCAGGCGCATTAGCAGGCACAACCTTTCCTATTAATCGCGGCCGCATTGCTGAACTGTTAGACTTTGATGATGTTTATCCAAACAGCATGGATGCGGTCAGTGACCGGGATTTTATTCTGGAATTTCTGTCAGTTGCATCAATTATAATGGTGCATATTTCAAGGCTTTCAGAGGAATTGGTCATTTGGAGCAGCCAAGAATTTCAATTTATCGAACTTGATGATGCTTTTTGTACAGGATCAAGCATGATGCCCCAAAAGAAAAACCCTGACGTTCCTGAATTATTAAGAGGCAAAGCAGGCCGCGTATTCGGCGGTTTAATCGGGCTGTTAACGGTGTTAAAAGGATTGCCTTTAGCCTACAATAAGGACCTGCAAGAGGATAAGGAAGGCATGTTCGATACGGTTGAAACGCTCGAAGGGTCTTTGAATTTGCTGGTACCGCTCCTCGAGACAATGACAGTCAATACTGAAAAAATGAGAAATGCTGTGGCGCAAGATTATTCAAATGCGACCGACATCGCCGACTATTTAGCCGCAAAAGGGATGCCGTTCCGCCAAGCTCATGAAGTCATCGGAAAAATAGTTATTTATGCCGTTCAAAAGGGAAAATATTTACTAGACTTAACGATGGAAGAATATCAATCATTCAGCCGGTTGTTTGAAGAGGATGTTTATGAGTATTTAACGCCGGAACACGTTGTAGACGCACGGAAAAGCGCAGGCGGTACAGCGGCAGCACAAGTTAAACAGCAGCTTAAGCTGGCGGAAAGCAAATTAGTCAAAAATAATTGACTTTAGGAGCGTTATATGCATAAAATAAATTAACAAAAATCGGAAGGGTGAAAAAAGTACATGATTTTATAATCCTATTTAAGAACAAACATTCGTTAAGGTCATTGAATGGTTTTTTGAATGGGATAAATCTGTACTTTTTTACCATTTTAAAGAATGGCATAGCGTTTGCACTCGGTTCTCCTATTCAGAAAATCATATTGTTTAACGATGTTTTCTGAATAGGATGAGTCATGTACTTATATAGACAAAAAGGATTTTCAGCACTGCTTTTGACAGCAGTTCTTTTTGCTATATGTTCATTGCCTCCTATTCGGAAAACGGATAGGAGGTTTTTTATATCATGAAGATCTTTTGACGGTGCTTAAAACAGTCGGGAAATGTATAGAAAGCAATGAGACCTAACGTTAAGGGAGGGGTTATATGATTATACTTGAAGCGAATCACATAGAAAAATCAATAAAAGACCGGAAACTTTTTGGCTTTGAGCAGTTACGGATTCAAGATAGAGAACGAATCGGTTTGGTCGGCCGCAACGGCAGCGGGAAAACAACTTTGTTAAACATTTTGGCGGGGCAATCAGAAGCGGATGAAGGAACAATCATGACGTCTGCGACGCGCTATTTGTTGCCGCAGTTGAAAGAAGCGGGTACTGTCAGAAGCGGCGGCGAGATCACAAAAAGATACATTGACAAAGCATTAGCGGCGAAGCCGGATATATTATTCGCTGATGAACCGTCAACAAATCTCGACGCTGAAAGCATTGAAAGACTTGAAGGACAGTTTAAAAGATTTCAAGGAGCCATTGTGCTTGTTTCCCATGACCGTTATTTATTAGACCAGCTCTGCACAAAAATATGGGAAATTGAAGATGGCCATGTCAGAGAGTTTACCGGTCATTACACGCAATACCTTGAACAGAAAGAATTGCTGCGGCAGCAAGAGCGGGAAAAATATGAACAGTATACTGCTAAGAAAAAGCAGCTGGAACAGGCTGCACAGCTGAAAGAGCAGAAAGCTAAGAAGATGACAAAAGCACCCTCAAAACATATGGGAACTTCAGAATCCCGCCTTTATAAGATGAAGTATGCGAAGAAGCAAAAGATGATGCATCAAAATATTAAAGCTTTAAAAACGCGAATTGATAAATTGGAAAAAGTCGAAAAGCCAAGGGAGCTGCCGCCTATTAAAATGGATTTGCCGGATGGATCGGAAATTCAAGGCCGCCGCATCATTCAAGTCAAAGACTTCACCATGAAAATTAATGAGAAAGTGCTGTGGAGAGAGGCTTCTTTTGATATAAAAGGCGGGGAAAAGGTCGCGGTGATTGGGAAAAACGGCGCCGGCAAAACGACCTTGCTAAAGCAAATTTTAGCAAGAGTCCCTGAGGTAATGATCTCTCCGGCTGTGAAGATCGGTTATTTCAGCCAAAATCTTGATATTTTAAATCCAGAAAAAAATATTTTGGAAAATGTCAAAGCCACGGCCATCTATCCAGAAGCGCTGATACGGACCGTTCTTGCCCGCTTGCATTTCTATGAGGAAGAAGTGTTTAAGCCTGTCAAAGCCCTCAGCGGCGGTGAACGAGTCAAAGCGGCATTTGCAAAGGTGTTCTTGGGCGATATGAATGTATTAGTAATGGATGAACCGACAAATTTCCTCGATATTCATGCAATGGAAGCTTTGGAAGATTTATTAAGCCATTATGAGGGAACGGTTATCTTTGTCTCGCATGACCGCCGTTTTATCGAAAACATAGCTGCTAAAATGATTGAAATTGAAGATCAATCCATTACAGTATTTACAGGAAATTATAAGGAATATCGGGAAAGCAGGCAGGAATCATCGCGGGATTTTGCAAGAGATGAGCTATTAAAGATTGAAACAAAACTGACTGAAGTGATTAGTAAACTCAGTGAGCATCCATCGGAAACGCTTGAACAAGAATTTCAAAGGCTTATAGCTGAACGCAAATCGCTTAAGGAAAATTTAACGGATATTTAAAGGATTAGGTGCCGGGTCAATATGTTCCGGCATCTATTTTTATTAAGCCGCGGGAACGCACTTGCTTTTTCTAAAATCGGGCAGTCAGTCCCCAATTTCCCTATAAAGGGTTGAATTCCAACTTTATCAAGGTTAAACTGAAAAAAAATAATAGGGGGAAAAATGAACATGAAAAAAGTCACAGGACTAGTCTCAGCACTTATTTTATCCTTTTCGTTAGCTGGCTGCGGTACTCAAGATAAGATGAGTGCCGAGGCGCAAACAAAACCTCTTGCCGCCAAGGAAACAGCAGAAAAAACAATGGGTGAAGAATCTATTATGGCGGATGCCTGGTATCAAACCTCGGGTGAGGCAAAAGCATTATATTACCAAGGCTATAATATTGGTAAAATGAAATTGGACGAAGCATTAAAAAAAGGCACTAAGAAAAAACCGGCTGTCGTCCTGGATTTGGATGAAACGGTCCTGGATAACAGCCCTTGGGATGCGTATGTCGCTCAAAAAGGGAAAGCTTTTCCTTACAAATGGAATGAATGGGTCAATGCGGCAAAAGCAAAAGCTGTTCCAGGAGCAGTAGACTTTTTAAATGATGCAAACAAAAAAGGTGTAGACATTTACTACGTTTCTGATCGTTCAGTTGATCAATTAGATGCAACAATTAAAAATCTAAAGCGTGAGCATATTCCTCAGGCAAATAAGGAGCATGTCCTTTTAAAGGGCAAAAATGACACAAGCAAAAAAGGCCGGGATGATCGTATAGCCAAGACACATGACATAGTTTTATTTTTCGGAGATAACTTATCAGATTTCCCTAATTTCAAAGGAAAATCTCTTGAAGACAGAAATAAGGCTGTAGAGGAGCAAAAAAGCCAATTCGGGGACAAATTTATTATCATGCCAAATCCAATGTATGGAGATTGGGAAGGGGCATTATACAATTTTAAAGACAAGAAAGCCCACGAAAAAATAAAAGAACGCAAAGCCCATTTAAATGCTTTTCAGCCGTAAAATTTTAATTACTGACGCCAATATTTCATTTTAAAATGTAGAAACCGCCGGTAAACCATGGTTACAGCGGTTATGGTTTTAAGTCGAAAGCAGTTCGCCTTGCTTTCGGCTTCTATGATATTTTTTTAATATTCACAATGGGGGAATATTAAATAAAAACTGCGGGGGGAAATCTGTATGAAAAAGGTGATTTTAGCCGTTTTACTTGTGTTTTCACTGTCAGTTTCACCGGCTGTATCACGTTTGACAGCACAAGCTCATGCAAAAGGACATAACAGCAAAGAGATTGCTTTCCAAATGCTTGCGGTTAATGACTTTCATGGCAATTTGAATACTGTAAGCGACATTAAAGATAACGGCAAGATGTATAAAGTCGGCGGAGCGGCTTACTTGGCTTCACACTTAAATCAAGCCGAACAGGATATGAATCAGCAGGCAAAGAAAGAAGGGCTCAGATCCTATACCATTCGTCTTCATGCCGGGGACCTTGTCGGTGCAAGTCCGCCGATTTCCGCGCTGCTTCAAGATCAGCCGACAGCAGCGGCATTCAATGCGATGAACTTTAAGATCGGTGTTCTCGGAAACCACGAATTTGATGAGGGAATACCAGAATTAAAGCGTCTTTTATATGCAGCTTCTGTCCATCCGAACGTTAAGAAATATACAAAAGGGTTTGACTATCGCTATAAAGGGATAGATAAAGACTTTGACTATCTATGCGCTAATGTTGTTGATAAAAAGACGGGCAAACCCATCTTTCCGCCTTATGCCATAAAAAATGCCGGCGGCGTCAAAGTGGGTTTTATCGGCATCGATACGCTGGAAACGATGAAAACAACATTACATAAAAATATCAAGGATTTTAAATTTCTTAATGAAGCCGATACGGTCAATAAGTACGTGAAAATATTGCATAACAAAGGGGTTCATGCGATTGCCGTCGATGGCCATATTCCTGCAGACAATAAAGATGGTAAAATCGTCGGTGATGCCGCGGATTTAGCCAAAAAAGTCAGCGATGATGTGGATGTTATTTTCGCCGGACACAATAACACAAATGTTAACGGTTTTGTGGATGGAAAGCTGATTGTCGAAGATCTGAAATACGGACAAGCTTACGGCGATGTGAGAGGCAAGCTTGATCCTAAGACCCAAGACTTTGTGAAAGGTTCTCTTAAGGCGAGTGTCGTTCCAAATACAAGAGACATCAAACCAGATCCTAAAATTCAAAGCATTGTAAATCAGGCGAAAACAATCACTGACAAAGTGACAAAAAGTCCAATCGGTTATGCAGCAGACGGTAAGACCATCGGCAAAAAGGACCCGGAAGAAGGCGAAGATCCTTTAGGAGATCTCATTACTGACGGCCAACGCGAAATGACGGGGGCACAAATAGCCTTTACAAACTCTGGAGGCATTCGTACAGGATTAGTGTCTCATACGAACACTAAAGGCTTGCATGAAGTGTCTTGGGGGGATGCTTACGCCGTTCAGCCATTTGCAAATCAATTGGGCGTTTATCAATTAACTGGGAAACAAATGAAAGCGGCTTTAAACGAACAATGGCAAAACCCTGACCATATGATGTTTATGCAAGATTCTGGAATAAAATACACATACGCCGATGGTGACAAAGTTCCCGGCTGTCATCAGAAATATTGTGTCAAGGATATGTATCTTTCAGATGGTGAAAAAATAGCAATGGATAAAACCTATACAGTGGCGTTAAATGAATTTTTGGCAACCGGAGGGGACGGGTTTTCTGCCTTTAAACAAGGAAAGCTGGTGAAACCTTACCAGTCCGATACTGATACCTTTATTGAATATTTAAAGAAACTAACTGCCGAAGGCAAAAAGCTCGATCCCAAAGTTGATGGACGCGCAACGCTGGCTGAACCCTCCAAAGCAGAACAAGTCAATGCCCTTAACGGCGATGACCGCCATGAGCAAAATCAAGGGAAGACATCAAGCAGCCATTCAAAAGCCGGGCACAAACTCCCGGATACAGCAACAAATATTTACAGTTATCTATTAGCGGGTATTATTCTAGCCGCTCTGGGCCTTATGGTGTTATTCTATCGAAGGAAAAGAACATAATTTTATTTGCAGGGCGGGCCTTTAACTGTATCTTTAAAGATTGGTGGCTAATATGCGCAAATTAATAGGATGCTTTCTATTATCTATTGGCGTCATTTTAATTTCTGTTTCAGGATGCATACTCTGGATTGATCATACTGGACAAAAGCAGGCCATTCACCAAGCAGAAGCCGCTGTAAAAAGCAATCATCCGCAAGATAAGGATATAAAAGAAAGACCGTTTCATCCAAGAAAAGGCCAAGTTTTATTATCCGGGCACAGAGATACAGTATTCCGGCATTTGGGTGATTTGAAACCCGGGGATAAAATCATTGTCCAAATGCCTTATGGAACATTCCAATATAGCATGAAGGGATGGAAAATTGTATCAGAAGACGATACAACCGTCATTCATTCCACCGCGCCAAAAGAAGTTTTAACGCTGTCAACGTGCTATCCTTTTCATTATATTGGCCATGCGCCTAAACGCTATATTATAACTGCTTATCCGCTTAAATAATGTTGATCAGGGCGGCTTTTAAGGTCAGATTCACAATAATATTGACATTTTGTTGAACAAAGGGGAATATTTATGAAACAAGGCAGGATTATTATAATTACTGGTTCACCAGGGACTGGTAAAAGTACAACGGCGTCTATTGTTGCTAAAGAATCTAGCTTATTAAAAGCTGTTCATATGCACACGGATGATTTTTATCACTATATTCAAAAGGGGGCAATACCTCCTTTTTTACCGGAATCACAAGAACAAAACTTAATTGTTATTGAGGCTTTTTTAGAAGCTGCAAAACGTTTTGCACGTGGCGGGTACGATGTGATTATAGATGGAATTGTTGGTCCTTGGTTCTTAAAGCCGTGGTTAAATGTTGTACAAGATAATTATGAAGTACATTACATTATCTTAAGAGCGACTAAAGAAGAAACAATGAAACGAGCAATCAATCGCACTAAATTAGACGAAGGCGCCAACATTGAATTGGTAGAAAAAATGTGGGAGCAATTTAACGATTTAGGTGCCTATGAATCCAATATTATCGACACAACAAATCAATCTATCGAAGAAAGTGTTTCAGCAATAAAAGCCATAATTGAAAAGAAATCTTTTTTACTCACGACGTGATGCGATACAAAAGTTAAGCAAACGGGCGCGATTGTTTAGACCGATCTCTTTTTTAGCCCAAGTTAACATAAACCATCTTAGCTGAACCAATGAAAAAGAAAAAAGCCTATATTCGGCCAAATTCGCCGATATGGGCTGATTTTTATGTCGGGAAATAATTACGAAAATCAGTCTGATAATCAAAAACCACGATCTTATGATTTCTCCGGATTGCTTTGATTTTCAGTGGCATTTGAATGTTGCCTAAAACCCTGTTATATATCATAAAAATACCTTTTATTTTCGATATAGCACAAAGCGATCAGGCAAAAGAACACATACTAATGTGTGGTAGCAAAAAAAATCATCTGCAGGCTAGAAGCAGGGCGGCTTTTGCATTTTTTCGACATTATCGAAAAAAATTAGACAGCGTTTTCAAAAGTTATGTTATAATAGTCACATAGTATTGTTAGAAAATAGCCACATATTTTAAAAGGGGTGTATGTGAAACTGCAAATCTGAAAAAGAAAATAATATGACAGAATATTTATTTAATTGTAAATATTTTATTATTCTTAAATCTATCCGTTGATAATATCATTTATTAATAACATTTAAACGCTTTGAGTATGTTTCATCTATTTCAGATTCATGACAGAAAGGAAGTTTCTATGTATGAAAGATAATATGCGGCGAGACATTGGAACCTTTGCGCTGACGATGACTGGTATTGGTTCGATCATTGGTTCTGGATGGCTCTTCGGGGCGTGGAAGGCTGCAAAAATTGCCGGTCCTTCAGCTGTTTTCGCTTGGGCTATCGGAACAATCATTATTTTATTGATTGGTCTGACGTTTTCTGAATTAGGGGCCATGTTTCCTGAAGCAGGCGGCATGGTTCGCTACGGCCATTATACACATGGCTCTCTCGTAGGTTTTATCGCCGGCTGGGCAAACTGGATTGCCATTGTCTCGGTTATCCCAGTAGAAGCGGAAGCCTCTGCGCAATACTTAAGTTCCTGGAATTTTGATTGGGCTCATAAGCTATATAACGGAACAGAATTAACAACCCCTGGCCTTATGGTAGCTGCGGTTTTAGTTATTGTTTATTTTATACTTAACTATTTTACTGTGCAGCTTTTTGCCAGGGTTAATACAGCGATTACCGTATTTAAATTTATCATTCCTGCCCTTACAATTATTGGACTCATTTTTGCTTCTTTTCACGGCAGCAATTTTACGTCTCACGAAACAGGCGGATTTATCCCATTTGGATGGTCGGGCGTTTTTACGGCGGTTGCGACATCCGGTATTGTTTTTGCATTTAATGGGTTTCAAAGTCCGATTAATATGTCGGGCGAAGCGCGCAATCCAAAACGTTCAGTGCCGATTGCTGTTATTGGTTCCATTTTAATTGCAGGCGTTATTTATATCCTTTTGCAAATAACATTTATCGGTGCTGTCAAGCCGGATATGGTAGCTCATGGCTGGGGGCAAATTAATTTAAACTCGCCATTTGCTGACTTGGCGATGGCATGGGGATTAAACTGGCTGGTTCTTTTGCTTTTTGCAGATGCCTTTGTATCGCCTTCAGGAACCGGCATCACTTATACAGCCACAACGGCCCGGATGATTTACGGAATGGAAAAGAACGGCTATTTTCCAAAAGTTTTTGGAAGGGTTCATCCGAAATTAGGCATTCCTCGTCCGGCTATGTGGTTTAACCTCATTGTCTCATTCATATTCCTGTACTTGTTTAGAGGCTGGGGATCACTTTCAGAAGTCATTTCAGTGGCGACGGTTATCTCTTATTTAATTGGCCCGATTTCCGTTATTGTATTGCGGAGAGTAGGGAGCGATTTAGACAGGCCGTTAAGAATTAAAGGCATATACATTCTCGCTCCAATTGCTTTTATTGCCGGTTCAATGATGCTTTATTGGTCAAGGTGGCCGCTGACCGGCGAGGTTATCATCGTTATGCTGATAGGTTTGCCGATCTATTTTTACTATCAAGCTAAAGCGAAATTCAAAGGTTTTGCCAAACACTTAAAAGCAGGGCTTTGGGTTATTATATATCTGTTATGGATGATGTTCGTTTCCTTTATCGGCGGCAAAGAATTTGGCGGTTTAGGCTTGATCCCTGCCGGTTGGGATTATGCGGCCATCGCCGCTTCATCATTAATTTTCTTTTTCTGGGGAATTAAGAGCGGCTGGAAAACACCGGAAATTGAAGGGAAAGAGCAAGAAAAAGAAGAAAATCCGCAAACTGCATAATAGCCATGCTCCGCGAAAAACGCGGGGCATTTTTTTCTATCCATGGATCAGCCATTGGATAACGATTTTTAGATGTTTTTTAGAAGAATCACAGAGTCAGCAGAATGCTTAATCTAAGCGATGCATGTCATGAAAAAGCTGGGGTTCAGTTGCGGATCATACTTCATATGTAAAGTAAAACGGCACTCCGCTGAGCGATTTCAGCAGGATTATTTTTCTGATATAATAGATAGAAAATTCGGAAACATAATTGACTTAACACCATTTTTGCCTTAATATAATCCCAAAAGACTGGCTCGATGAGGAGGGGTTTCTTATAGCGCATATAATGAATGTGACGATTGGCCAATTGCTCGAAGAAACAGCGGATAGACAACCTGACCGCGATGCTGTTGTGTATCCTGATCGAGGTCTGCGTTATTCCTATAAGACGTTTAATCAGTTGTGCAGGGAAGCGGCAAGGGGCTTTATGAAACTGGGCATTAAGAAAGGCGAACATATGGCCATCTGGGCTTCAAACCGTCCGGAATGGGTGACAACTCAATTTGCAGCAGGCAAAATGGGTGCTGTACTCGTTACGGTGAATACAAGTTATCGTTTGACAGAACTTGAGTATCTTTTGAAGCAATCTGATTCAACAACACTGATTTTAATGGAAAATTATCGAGGAACGTCTTACATCGATATGCTTTACGAAATTGTACCGGAATTGAAGACATCAGAACCTGGGAAACTCCAATCTAAAAAGTTTCCTTTTCTAAAGAATGTTATCGTTCTAGGGGAAAGAGGCTATCCGGGCATGTACCAATGGTCCGATATTTTTAAATTGAAAGATGAGGTAAGCGAAGAGGAACTGGATAAACGAATACAATCGCTGGATCCGGATGATGTCATTAATATGCAGTATACATCAGGGACAACAGGTTTCCCAAAAGGTGTTATGCTGAGCCATAACAATTTAGTGAATAACGCCGCAAATATTGCGGCGTGCATGAAGCTTACTTCAAGTGACCGGATGTGCATACCAGTGCCGTTTTTCCATTGTTTTGGATCAGTGCTTGGGACATTGACTTGTGTAACCGCTGGAGCAGCAATGGTTCCGATTCAGGAGTTCGATGTTAAACAAGTTTTGAGAGCGGTGCAGGATGAAAGGTGTACAGCATTGCACGGTGTACCGACCATGTTTATTGCAGAATTGAATGACCCTGATTTTGACAAATACGATTTGTCGTCATTGCGTACGGGCATTATGGCAGGCTCCACTTGTCCAATCGAGGTTATGAAAGCGGTGGCAGAAAAGATGTGCGCCAGAGAAATGACCATTGTGTATGGACAGACTGAATCATCTCCGGGGATTACGCAAACAAGGACTGACGACCCGCTTGAAATAAGGGTATCCACTGTGGGACGGGCATTGCCGAATGTAGAAGTAAAAATTGTTCAGCCGGGAACAAATAAAGCAGTTCATAATGGTGCTCGAGGAGAGTTGTGCACCCGCGGTTACCATGTGATGAAAGGGTATTATAAGGACCCCGAGGCAACAGCCGAAGCGATAGATGAGGATGGCTGGCTTCATACTGGAGACCTTGCTGTCATGGATGAAAATGGCTACTGTAAAATTGTCGGCAGACTCAAAGACATGATTATTCGCGGGGGAGAAAATATTTATCCAAGAGAGATTGAGGAGTTTCTTTACCAGCACCCGAAAGTTCTTGATGCACAGGTTGTCGGTGTACCGGATGAAAAATACGGAGAACAAGTGATGGCTTGGATTAAACTGAAACCGGGGCAAACAGCTTCAGCCGAAGAAATTCGTGACTTCTGCCTTGGGAGGATTGCTTCTTTTAAAGTGCCGCGCTATATCGAGTTTTGTGAAGAATATCCAATGACAGCATCTGGGAAAATCCAAAAATACAAGCTTCGCGAATTTGGGAGAAAGCTTCTAAATCGTTAAACCGAAAATCTTTTGAAATAGAAAATCGTTTGAGAGAAGATGGCTTTATATGTGAAACTGCTGCTATAGCGGCAGGTTTCTTAATATAAAAAATGTGTAACCCTTTCTATTTTTCTTGTGAAGAAGGTTACACATTACCGAAAGATATTAACTTTCTTATACACCAAATCATCCTTTCAGAATTAAGCGATATGCGGATATTTAACACCTTTGAATTCTACATTAACCAAGGATGACTTTTCTTTCTCATATTTTTTGCTTAATTGCTGTGCTTTATCAAAAGCTTCGAACATATGCTTAGACTCAATGACTTCATTCCATCTGTCTGGATGGTCACTATCTGTTTCAAATAAAAACACATACTGTTTCATTTATATCACCTCCTAAAAAGCCTATATTATATTAAGGATCTCAAAAATTAATGTCAGCCTGTTGTTACCCATTATACTTAGCTGTGATACTTGTGTAAACCCTTTCAAAAAAATATCCTTGACAAATTTGTTAACACGTGAAAAACGCCCTGCGTTTCCTTCGGTTCAAAAAATCAGGCTTGTATATATAAAAAAGGTACTGTTGATTTTTCACAGTACCCTTCTTTATATTTAAAATCTGCCGGAACGGAAAATAGAGAATAGCAGCCAAACAAACATAAGTATAGCTATAATGACCCCTATGCCGATCACAGGGATATTGGATAAAAAAGTGTTGCCAAAAGTTGAGGCAATAATTAAGCCCACAATAACAATGCTGAAAGCGAGAAGGGTGATGCTGAAAGATATTCTATTGCCGATCCGGTCGAGCCTTAACAGCAATTTATCAATTTGGGGCAAATTCATTTCAAGATGGGTTTGTCCTTTGTTTATCTTTGTCAGCGTGTGCCTAAGCTGTTTCGGCAACTGAAAAATGATCGATGCAAGTTCTGTGATCTCAACCCACTTTGCAGGAAAATTTTTGACTGGATTAATTCGATTTAACAACAGTTTTTTTCCATAAGGTTCTGCAAGATGAATCAAGCTCAGCTCTGAATCGAGATCGGTAATAAATCCTTCGATGGTCATTAACGCCTTGCCAAGCATGGTATAGTCCTTCGGGATGGTAATCCGATTTCTTTGCGTTGTATTAAAAAGATCTGCAATGGCATCGCCGATATTAATTTGACTCATCGGAATATCGTAATACTTGTCTTTTAATGTATCTATGTCGCTTTTCAGCTTGCTTTCGTCGATATCATGCGGCATATTGGCCATTCTTTGAACGGTATGTAAAAGCATATCAGTGTCTTTGCTCATTAATCCAATAATAAGCGAAGCGAAATTTTCTTTCATTTCGCTGCTTAAAACACCAATCTGACCGAAGTCGATGTAAGCTATTTTGTTTCCCGGCAAGAAAAATATGTTACCGGGATGCGGATCGCCGTGATAAACCCCTTTAATTAAAACTTGGTCTAAAAAAGAGTTGACGAGCCGTTCGGCAAGAAGCTTTTTATTAAATTCATCGGATGGCAATTCCTTCAGTTCAATAAATTTTTTTCCTTCGATATATTGGGATGTTAATACTTTCTTTGTTGAGTAGTCCCAATAGATTGAAGGAATAATGACATCATCGTTATTTTCGAACATCTGTCTGAACTTCTCAGTGTTTCTTGCTTCTTGTGAATAGTCCATTTCGTTTCTGATGGCAACGGCAAGCTCGTCGACAATTTCCCTTAGCTGATAATGCTTAGCCCATGCGTAACGGTTCTCGATCAGACGGGCCAAGTCTCTTAAAATTTCAACATCAATGTTCACCTGATCTTCAATATTAGGACGGCGAACTTTAACAACAACACTTTCGCCAGTTCTTAATGTCGCTCTGTGTGCTTGTCCTATTGAAGCAGCAGCGAGACATTCTTCTTCAAAGGTTTCGAAAAGGTCTTCGCATGGCGCGCCGAGTTCTTCGCTGATAATTTGCTTAATGACAGAACTGTTGACAGGTCTGACAGCATCTTGGAGTTTCTCCAGTTCCTTTGTCAGCGAGGCAGGTATCATGTCCCTCCGAATGCTTAGCAATTGTCCGAATTTAATAAAGGTCGGTCCGAGTTCTTCCATAGAATGCCTTAACCGTTTGCCAAGCGGTTTGGCATTGCCTTTATTTAAATCAGATTCTATTCTTTTCGGAAGGGACAATAAATGAAACAGCCCTACTTCTTTAACGAGATATCCGAACCCATTTTTAACGAGAACCGTTGTAATTTCCCGATACCGGTTCATGTGCCGCATTCTCTTTTTGATCATGATTCTCACCAACGCATTTCATGCTTACTTATTGTTTTTTTCAATCACTTCATCGAGCTTTTTCTCCAATGATTCAATCCGGGAATGCAAATCATTAACATGGTCAACTGTGACAAAACCAATTTGTTTTAATGTGGATATGAATTCTTTGCGAAATTGTTCATTCCATTCATTTTGCTTGCCTTTTCCTTTCTCTTGAAGCTCTCTTAAAATGCCTTTTGCTTCAGAAGGGGCGATTTCCTTCTTTTCCACAAGATCATTGATATATTTTTCAACTCTTTCTTTGCTTGCAACCGCAGCGCCTAATCCAAGGAAAAAGCCTTTTTTCAATAATTCATTCATTAGTCTCATCCTTTCTAAGTGCTTTTAGTTATCTATATACCCAAATTTGATAAGTATCTATCATACATTTTTTGTAAGGTAAATAAAAAGTGACCGATAATAAATTTTATTTGCGCATGTTATTGGTTATTTAAACAGTATTATATCAGTCATTAGTTAAACGCGAATGATGCCAAAAGTACTAAAAATTTATTTTATCCTTAAGAATGCCTTTTTATTCATATAAGAACTTCTTTTAATTTTTTATGAAATGGAATTGAAATTATTCTAATGCTAATTTAATGTAATGTTACGGACCGAATAAGGAATAAAAAACCGAATTTATCAAGTAAAGGAAGAGTGAAAGGAGCAATGTTTTGAAAGCATTCATTCTAATCTTCGTCATAATCATTGAGGCATTTCTTGTAATTGTTCCTGAATATGTTAGAAGTAAAACTGGAATGAAAGTCAAACATAAGAAAACGTGGCTTTTCTTAGTATCTGTATTAGCTTTAGCTATAGGAGTAATGCTGGCTGCTTGTATTTCGTAAAAAAAGGTCATGTTTCTTTTCGAAAAAGCGAAGTGAACTTTTGGTTATAGTTAAGGATTTTGAAAATATATTTACTATAAATGTTTTTTTACGTCACGGACCTTTTTTGGGAAAGAAGGAATGACTTATGGTAGCGCGACCGCCTATGTTGAGGCCAGGTGATACCATTGGCATTGTTACGCTTGGCAGTCCATTGGATGATAACATCATTAATGCGCGAATCAACACATTAAAAAACTTAGGATTTAATGTGGTATTAGGGCGATACGTATATGCCAAAAATGGATTTCTCTCTGGTACAGATCAACAACGTGCTCATGATCTGATGAGTATGTTTGAGAATAAACAGGTTAAAATGATCTTGCCTTCCAGAGGCGGAGAAGGAGTTGCCGGCATTCTTCCTTATTTAGATTTATATTTCATCTCGCAAAACCCAAAAATTGTAACAGGGTACAGCGATATCACCGTATTGCTCAATGTCCTGTACCAATATGCCAATCTGATCACCTTTCAGAGTCTTCTTCTTATTGATTTCAAGGAAAATACGCCTCGGTTTAATTACGATCAGTTTTTTGCTGCGGTATCTACATTGAATTACAGACAAATAAAAAATCCGCCGGGTGTTCCGCTAATCAGCAAGGTTCCCGGGAATGTTACGGGACCGATTGTCGGCGGAAACCTTACTTCATTTGTTGATACATTAGGCACACCTTTTGAGATTGATACAAGAGGCAAAATTTTATTAATAGAAGAAACGCATGAACCGGCAAATAAAGTCTACAGGCTTCTTAATCATTTGAAACTCGCCGGAAAGTTTGATGATTGCATTGGCATTATTATGGGGGAATGCACAGGGTGTCTGACTTCTTATGGGAAAACGTACGAGGATGTCATTGATGAGTTTATTGTTCCTCTTGGCAAACCGCTGATGACCAACCTTGCTACCGCGCATGGTTTTTATAAGACAGCTGTTCCCATAGGGGCTGCAGTAAACTTGAATACAATAAATAATACTATTACTGTCCTTGAACCTACTGTTCAATAATAAGGGTCAGTTCTGTCCGCGAGGCGGAGGAACTGACCCTTGTTATATTGATGAATATAACTGCAACAGCTATTGAAAGGCTCTTTAGCTTATAATTTGGTGCGCAGATCCCAAAGTTCAGGGAAAAATCGCTGATCAAGCACTTTTTTAAGATAATGAACGCCCGATGAACCGCCGGTGCCCATCTTATAGCCGATAATTCGTTCCACTGTTTTCATATGACGGAAGCGCCACTGTTGAAACCAGTCTTCTATATCGACGAGTTTTTCTGCAAGCTCATATAGATCCCAGTATTCTTCTACGTTGTGATAAACTTCAAGCCAAGCTGCTTCCACAGTCGGATCGGCCTGATACGGTTCGCTAAAGTCTCTGTGCAGAAGGTTCGGGTTAATCGCAAAGCCTGCGTTTGCGAGGGTTTGGATAGCGGCATCATATAGGCCGGGCTCATGCAAAGCTTTTTCTAAGCTTTGATGCAATTCCGGGTCTTTTTTATAAATATTAAGGACATGCGGCGTTTTATAACCGAGGGCAAATTCAATCATTCTATATTGATATGATTGAAATCCAGAAGCTTGTCCAAGCTTATCTCGAAACTGTATATACTCAGAGGGCGTCAATGTAGACAAGACATCCCAAGCCTTAATGATTTGCGATTGGATTTTTGAGACTCGGGCCAGCATTTTAAAAGCAGCCGAGAGATCATCCTTTTGAATGGATTTAATTGACGCATTGAGTTCATGAAGGATTAATTTCATCCATAGTTCACTGACTTGATGAATGATGATAAAGAGCATTTCATCATGATGCCCGGATAATCGCTTTTGGCTAGATAATAGGCTGTCTAAATGAAGGTACTCGCCATAGGTCATATGGTTCGTGAAATCCGTATGAATGCCTTTTTCAGTCACTATTTGATCATAGTCTTGACAGCTGTTTTTCTCCATCGTTATTCTCCTTTTTGCAGCGGTTTAATCACAGCGCGAACCGGACTCCCATCTGCTTCTGCAAGCGGCAGGGGCAGTGCGATAAGTTCGTAGTCGCCTGGCTTTACGTGATCAAGCACAATGTTTTCTAAGATGTGAACCCTATGATTGAATAGGGAGATATGCGCAGCCATATCTTTGCTGTCGAGGGGATCCACCGACGGCACATCAACACCGATTAATTGGATGCCTTTGTCTTTAAGAAACGGGCCGATATCTTCTCTTAAATAAGTGATTTTATTTGGAAAAACATAAGGGTTAGACGGTGCGGTCCGTACAAGCAAACGGCTGGCTCCATCTAAGTCATAGTTTGCCAGTTCTTTGGCTCCAATACTTTCAAATTGTGATGCATCAATGATTCGGGCCGGACCAGTGTAAATGTTAATATCCAGGTCAATGACTTTCCGGCCTTCATTATCAAAATGAAACGGCGCATCAATATGGGTGCCTGTATGCAGGCTCATTGTTATTTTCCCGATATTGACTGACCCTGTCTGTTCTTTTGTAAAGGCTGTTTCATAGGTGAAAGGCGTGTCATGAGGCCATGTTGCAATGTCATTATTTAAAGGCTGCGAAATATCGATCCACGCCATGATGTGCCCCCTCCTTAAGCGACAACGTCTCTGTTGTTTTCAAACTTTTTGTATTGGCCTTCTATCATGATTTTTTTCAGTATTTGCACGGTGTTCCAGATCTCCTGAAAAGTATTATAGAGGGGGACAGGTGCAAGTCGAATGCCGTTCGGCGCACGAAAGTCAGGGATGACGTTATTTTCTTTTAATGCTTTGCAAATGCGTGCTGCTTCCTGATGTTCTAAATATATATGACCTGTGCGCTTGTCATCCTCAATCGGATTTGCAATCGTAAATCCCATATCCTTCAATTCATGGGAAATAAGATCCATCATATATTGAGTCATTTTAAGAGACTTTTGACGGAGCCGCTCGAGGCCTGCTTCCTTAAAAATTTCCAAAGAACCGATTAAAGGCGCAAGACTGAGTATATGCGGGGTCCCCATTTGATAGGCGCCGGCATCTTCAGCCGGGGTTAGGTGATGTTCCATATCAAATTGTTTATCTTTATGAGAACTAAACCAGCCTGTTAGTCCGGGCGTACGGTGAAAATGCTTCTTATTGACATAGAGTCCGGCAACGCTGCCGGGGCCGCCGTTTAAATATTTATAATTGCACCAAAAAGCAAAATCGACATCCCATTCATTGACATAATGAGGAATTGAGCCGATTGAATGGCAAAGGTCAAACCCGATTAAAATTCCTCGCTGATGAGCTTCTTCAGCCAGCCGTTTCATATCAAGAATTTGTCCGCTCCGGTATAAGACGCTGGGCAGCACAATAAGCGCAATATCTTCTGTCATTGCTGAAATGATATCTTCTTCATTTAAAGTGCGCCCGTCACGGCTTTTAACTTGGATAAGATATTCATCAGGGTCATAGCCTTTTAGCTTCAATTGGCTTTGCAGAGCGTAAATATCGGTAGGGAAGGTTAATTCGTCAGCAAGAATTTTTGTTTTGGTTCCTTTAGGTTCGTAAAAGGTTGCAACGAGCTGATGAAGATTAACGGTTGTGGAACCGCTTACAAATACTTCGCCGGCATCAGCGCCTATAAACGGAGCGATTAAATCACCTAACCGTTCAGATAAATAAAACCAAGGATATTTGCCCTTTGTCCAGCCGTCAATGCCATATTGTTTCCATGAATCAAGGATGTTCAGCAAAGAGGTTTCAGCGCGTTTTGACAGAAGACCCAAGGAGTTGCCGTCCAAGTAGATTGTATCTTCTTTTACATAGAATTCATCGCGGAATGAGGCTAATTCATCTTCTTTATCCAATTGCTGTGCATATTGATAAGCTGGATCAAATGCATAAAGGCCCATTAAATCAATCCTTTCTTTTAGGAGTCTGGCATGGCTGATTGTGGATGCTGTGGATATTGTTGATAACTTTTCAGACTATACTTATTTTCGTAAACCATACAAATGAAGCAGTAAAGAGAACAATGGTGAATGAAATAATGTATTTTTGATACAAAATATTCTCTCAATTCAATATACTACGAACATGACACGGCGTCAATGACATCATGTCATTGACGCCGTGTCATGATTTATCTAGAATAATCAGAAAATGATTCGGAAAAGGTGAAGAATATGAAAAAAGAAATGAACCGGCTGTCATCAAGAAAATTGCGGTCCATTGAAACAAAGCATAGACTGCTGAACGCAGGTCGTGATATATTTATCAAATACGGATTCCAAAAGGCAACAATATCACAAATGATTAAACAGGCGCAAACAGGATATGGCACAGCGTATGTCCATTTTAAAAATAAAGATGATATTTTAATTGTATTAATGGAAGATGTAATGAATAAATTTTATGACATTGCCGAACTGCCATTTGAGCCAAAAACAAAGCAAGAAGCGTACGATTTGATTAAAAATCAAGTGCGTTTATTCCTAAAGATGGCCAGAAATGAACAATCGATGATGCAGGTGATTGAAGAAGCGATCAGAGTTTCCGCTGATGTCTATCACAAATGGCGATCCATTCGTGAGCGGTTTATACAGCGGATTGCCCAAGACATTGCCTGCTCTCAAAAAAACGGACTGGCCAGAACAGATGTAGATAGAGACCTGGTTGCCAGAGGATGGTTTTTTGCAAATGAAATGTATTTGTGGGAGATCGTTAGAAATGAAAACACCTCTTCAATAGAGGACGTTGTTCATAACCTTACTGAGATATACACAAGCGGACTGTATGCCGGATCTGACTCTGAAAACTGTGTATAATGTGGATAATATAGATGTTGTGGATAATGTTGATATTGTGGATAACTTTATAGGCCCTGGATAAGGAGGAGATATACATGAAGCAGCAAAGAGAGCAATGGTCATCGAAATTAGGCTTCCTTATGGCAGCGGCAGGTTCAGCCATTGGCTTAGGCGCAATCTGGAAATTCCCCTATGTTGTCGGAACAAGCGGCGGCGGAGCCTTTTTTGTCATCTTTTTATTATTCACGCTTTTTATCGGCTTGCCGATGCTTTTGGCTGAATTTATCATCGGGAGAGGATCGCAAAAAGATGCAATAAATGCTTATCGCACATTTGCACCGGGCACGCGCTGGGACTTGATCGGTATTATGGGGGTTATATCCAGTTGTGTTCTTCTTGCTTTTTACAGCGTAGTCGGCGGATGGATTATTATTTATTTTGTTGAAGCAGTCAGCGGGCGCTTATCTGGATTGGACAAGGGCGCCTATAATCAGCTGTTTAACCAATTAATTGCCAATCCAACGGTTGCTGTTGCCGCACAGCTTGTATTTATGCTCATTACAATTGTGATTGTTGCAAAAGGTGTCCAAAAAGGGATTGAACGGGCCAGTCAAATCATGATGCCGGCGCTATTTATTGCCTTTATGATTTTGATTGTTCGTTCTTTGACCTTAAGCGGTGTCGGAGAAGGCCTTAAATTTTTTCTTTATCCTGACTTTTCCAGCCTTTCTTCTAAGGCTATTTTATATGCGCTGGGGCAATCATTCTTTGCGTTAAGCGTTGGTTTTTCGGTTATGGTCACGTATAGTTCGTATTTATCGAAAAAGGAAAATTTGCCGAAGTCGGCAGCCATCATTGTGACCATGAACCTTTTTATTTCGATTTTAGCTGGTTTGGCCATTTTCCCGGCAGTCTTTTCCTTTGGCTTTAAGCCTGAAGCCGGTCCAGGGCTGTTGTTTGTCGTTTTGCCTGCAGTATTTGATAAGATGCCGTTTGGTATGGTTTTCCTTGTCCTATTTTTATTGTTGTTTTTGTTTGCAACCTTTACTTCTGCGTTTTCTATGTTGGAAATTATTGTTGCCGCGATTACACAAGGGAATAAGGCAAAAAGGAAAAAAGCCACTTGGATAACAGGCATCATTATTTTCTTGATCGGTATTCCATCTGCACTATCATCCGGCGTACTCAGCGATTTTAAGATATTTGGCAAAACAGCCTTTGATTTATCCGATTATCTGTGTTCCAATATTTTGCTGCCGCTCGGTGCTTTGGCCATTTCTATTTTTGTCCCTATGAAAATTTCCAGAGAGAAATTATGGGAAGAGTTTAGCGCCGGAATGACCGGAGGCAGACGGTTATTTGCCCTTTGGTTTTTATTAATCAAATACATTGTGCCGGTTGCTATTATTATCGTTTTTCTTGATGTTATAGGCGTCTTTAAGCTTTTGGGTTTTAAAAATTAACTTTAGAAGGTGAACATCTGTTAGGGTTCCTAATATATGTTCGCCTTTTTCGTCTATTAACCTTGCTGCATTGATATTAATTGAAATAGTATAATAAATTTGATTAGCATGAGGGATGGATATGGTGAAAAATGACACTTATACATTCAATGCGGATACCGATTGACCATTTCTTTTGGGGCATCGGTTTATCCTTCTTGACGCCGCTATTTCTTTGTTAAGAATCCATTTTTCTTGTATACTGTTTCACGAGGTGACAGACATGAAGTGGGTTTATTTATTTTTGGCTGCATTGTTTACTTCTATTATGCTGCTGAGCGGGTGCAGCCAAACTGCTGAAAAACATCATGGAGATTCTAAAACACATCATATCAGCAACAACATTCTTGATGAGATGGAAGGCCCTCCAAAGAACGGACATACTTTGGCAAGGCATGTGGGCAAATCAGACCATGAACTGGAAGCACGGATTCGGAAGGACCATATCTCAGCTGCCAGCACTTACTATGATAAAGAAACGGCAACAAAAGCCGTCCAAGAGGCTCTGCGCATTCATGATAAAAAAATCAATAACTGGCTTAATCACTCCAACAGAAATCGTCTTGTTCTAAAAACTCATCATTCTTTTGCGGTAGGCAAAGCAGTGCTCAGGTCAGATATGGAAGTTCATCCTCAATTGCATGATACAATAACAGTCTTGCAAAAAGATCCTTCCGGCAAGCTTGGCTACAAAATCATCACTTCTTATCCAACCGTAAAGGCGGGGAGATAGATGTATCCGGAATTCCAATATTTTTTAGAAGCGTATTGTATACAGAGCTTAGACACTGATGAGGTATGGGATGTCATCGAGCCATTTAAGCATAACGAAAATCCAGAGGTGCAAAAGTCGCTGCTGGCTGAATTGCAAAACATTTTGAATAATAGAGATTTGGCAGCGGCGGGAAAGATGATCCAAGAATATGGATTTAGACAGTTTTCAGATGAGGAAATCAAAGCCTGGTTAAACCATATGATCAAACAGCTGGAAGAAGAAGGGGAACAATAAAATCATTCAAAGCCCTTTTCTTGTTATGAAAAACGGCCCTTGACTCGATCGTTAAAGGCCTATATATGTACTATTTAATATTAGAAAGGCAGATCAGTTTAGTTCTGCCTTTCTTTTTTTATTTCGGGGATACCATTTGTCCAGCCGTTCGTATGTACGCTGGAAGATCAACTAGCTGATCCGTCAGCAAAATAACTATTATTTTATAAAGCGAATGGTCAAAGGATACCGGTATACTTTTCCTTCACTGGCTTGTACTGTAGCGATAATCACAAATATAAACCATACGATACAGACGGCCAAAAGCAGTAAAAAACCAATGAGAATCAGGCAAAGGATGGCGCTGATAATAAAATAAATCATAATGGAGATTTGGAAGTTAACGGCTTCTTTTCCGTTCTCATCGGCTAACTCGGATTGTTTCCGGAATATCAGCCATAATACCAGCGGACCAATAAGATTGCCAAAAGGAATCCCGATAAAAATAGAAAAAGACGATATATGTGTAAAAATCGCAGCGGTTGTTTCATTTCTCACTAACATTCACCTCCCTCGCTCGAGCCCTCTTAACATTGTACGAAAAGCGGGGACAAGATTCCAACTATATCATATTCATCTAGGGGGCGGTATATTAGAGAAATATTTTTTTTAACAAAGAACTCTCTCCATATTAAGAGGAGCCAATATATTAGTCTATTAACGAAGGTTGTATAAATGATTTAAACGAAGGAAATGAATGGAAAGGATAATAAGAAAGGCCGGTTAATTGAAAAATAATAGCGATAATTGATAATTAGAGATTAACCGTAATAACCCGTTTATATCTCTGTTTTACAATAATCCTCAAACCAATAACTGCAATAAGAACCAATATTGGTTACTAATGGTGGTTGAATATCTAATATAAAGCGGAATTTTATTCTTGACAAAAAAACAAGGTTGTATAATAATAAATATCGAATTAGAATTATTATAAATAAATAATTATGATTTATTGCTAATTGTTATTTACCTTTAATAGATTTAATAATTCTAATAAAAAACAGACTACACTAGGAGGAATTTCACTATGTCTCTTATTGGAAAAGAAGTTAAACCATTCAAAGCGCAAGCTTATCATAATGGCGAGTTTATTCAGGTGACCGAAGAAGATCTAAAAGGAAAATGGAGTGTCGTTTGTTTTTATCCGGCGGACTTTTCCTTCGTTTGCCCTACTGAACTTGAAGATCTTCAAAATCAATATGCAACTTTAAAAGAACTTGGGGTTGAAGTATATTCTGTTTCAACGGATACCCATTTTACGCATAAAGCATGGCACGATCATTCAGAAGCGATCAACAAAATCGAATACATTATGGTCGGCGATCCTTCGCAGCAAATCTGCCGCAACTTCGATGTACTTAACGAAGAAGAAGGCCTTGCGGATCGCGGGACTTTCATCATTGATCCGGACGGCATCGTTCAAGCTGTTGAAATCAATGCGGACGGTATTGGGCGTGATGCAAGCATTCTTGTTAATAAGATTAAGGCAGCGCAATATGTTCGCAACAATCCAGGCGAAGTTTGCCCAGCAAAATGGCAAGAGGGAACGACAACACTTAAGCCAAGCCTTGATCTTGTAGGAAAGATATAGGAGGAACGGTTAATGAAGCTGGAAGCAGATATAAAAGCACAATTAGAGCAATATCTTCAGCTGATGGAAGACGATGTACTGCTCAAAGTGAGTGCAGGTTCTGATCAAGTCTCCCGCGACATGTTAGCTCTCGTTGATGAATTAACAACGATGTCATCTAAAATTAAGGCAGAGCAAACATCATTGAAAAGAACGCCAAGCTTTAGTGTTAACCGTATTGGTGAAGATACCGGGGTCACTTTTGCCGGCGTCCCATTGGGTCATGAATTTTCTTCGCTTGTATTAGCTCTGTTACAGGTGAGCGGAAGGCCCCCAAAAGTCGAGCAGAATGTTATTGAGCAAGTGAAAAATATTAAAGGCGAGTATCATTTTGAAACTTATGTCAGCCTAAGCTGCCATAATTGTCCTGAAGTCGTGCAGGCTCTTAACTTAATGAGTATTCTTAACCCTGGGATTACTCATACAATGATTGACGGTGCCGCGTACAAGGAAGAAGCGGAAGGCAAAAACGTTATGGCGGTTCCAAGTGTTTTCCTTAACGGTGACTGGTTTGGGAGCGGCAGAATGACACTTGACGAAATTCTTGCCAAAATGGGCAATGGCCCTGATGCATCAGATCTTGCTGATAAGGACCCGTTTGATGTGCTGGTTGTCGGCGGCGGCCCTGCCGGTGCAAGCGCGGCGATCTATGCAGCCCGTAAAGGTATTCGTACAGGCATTGTGGCTGAGCGCTTTGGCGGTCAAATCATGGACACGGTGGGCATCGAGAACTTTATCAGCGTCAAGTACACCGAAGGGCCTAAGCTCGCAGCAAGCCTCGAAGAACATGTTAAAGAATATGACATTGATGTGATGAACTTACAGCGGGCTAAGCGTTTAGAAAAGAAAGACCTTATCGAAATTGAACTCGAAAATGGCGCTGTTTTAAAAAGCAAAAGCGTCATCCTTTCGACAGGTGCCCGCTGGCGTCATGTTGGCGTACCTGGAGAAGCCGAGTTCAAAAACAAAGGTGTTGCCTATTGTCCTCATTGTGACGGTCCATTGTTCGAAGGCAAAGACGTAGCCGTAATTGGCGGCGGCAATTCCGGCATTGAAGCGGCAATAGACCTTGCAGGCATTGTGAAACATGTCACAGTTCTTGAATATATGTCAGAGCTGAAAGCCGATTCTGTCCTTCAGGAACGTCTATACAGTCTGCCTAATGTAACGGTCATAAAGAATGCTCAAACGAAAGAAATTACCGGTACTGACAAAGTAAACGGCATCACCTACATTGACCGCAATACAGGAGAAGAACAACATATTGAATTGTCGGGAGTGTTTGTCCAGATCGGTCTCATGCCAAATACGGATTGGCTGGATGGAGCAGTTGAACGTACGCGAACCGGTGAGATTATCGTGGATAAACATGGAGCCACAAGCATACCGGGAGTGTTTGCTGCGGGAGACTGCACCGATAATCCGTATAAACAAATTATTATCTCAATGGGCTCAGGCGCGAATGCAGCTCTAGGTGCATTCGATTACCTCATTCGCAATTAATATACGAATATGATTTTCGAAAGCCGCTTTACAGTCTAAAAGTAAAGCGGCTTTCTTTTTAACCTGGGGAGCGGGAGTTGGTTTGCGGGTGCTAAGAATCATCAATTTTTTAAGTATAATAGCCTATTCATCGGTTAACAAAGCATCTTTCAATCTTTGTATCCCTTCCTCTATTTCTTTTTCGGATAAATTTCCGTAACCTAAAATAATTTTGTTTTTATGTACACCTTTCTGGATAGTATGGAGTTCAACAGGATAAATTTTTATTTTATGCTGATCTATTTTTTGTAACATCTGTTCAGAAAAAATGACATTATCAAAACTGGCAATTAAATGAAGTCCTGTTGAATCGCCAAATATTTTAACCTTATTTCTAAATTCAAAATTTAAGCTTTGTTTTAAAGCTTCACGACGTTTCTTATATATTTTTTTCATTTTGCTTATATGGTGTTCTAGGCAACGCTCCTCAATAAAATGTGCAAGTGTAAGTTGTTCCAAAGAAGTGGTATGAAGATCCGTAAACCATTTTAAATTTTTGCACTTCTCTACAAGAGATGGAGGAAGTACTAAATATCCGAGACGAAGTGCTGGTGATAAGATCTTACTGAATGTACCGATATAAATAACTCTTGAAGGATCTAACCCCTGAAGTGAACTAATTGGTGATCCTTTATACCGGAATTCACTATCATAATCATCCTCTACGATATAACAATTTGATTGACGGGCAAACTGTATTAATTGAATTCGCCGTTGAATCGGTAAAGTACCTCCGATTGGGAATTGATGAGATGGAGTAACAAAAACAAAGCTTGGTTTTTTATCGTGGGGTATCAGTTCTGTTCTCATCCCATTATGATCAACTGGAATGGGGTAAAGTAAGCTGCCAGGTGATGAAAAAATAGTTTGGATTTCCTGAGTAATAGGATCCTCAATAATTACTTCATCTCCAGGTGACAATAATAATTTTGCTATAAGGGAAAGGCCTTGTGTTGCTCCGGAAGTAATTACAATTTGGTCAGGATGACAATGAACGCCTCTTGTTCTTCTAAGATACCGTGAAAGGACATGCCTTAATTCTAATTTCCCTTCAGGTGAATCATAACCAAATGTAGAGTGATTGGTATTTATACAAACCTTTTTGGCGATATTCCCCCAAATGTTCCGCGGAAAAAGTTCCAAAGCAGGTATACCTGAACGGAAATCAATCATACCATTAGATTTTTCTTCAATATTTACTTTTTCTATTGAAAATAAATTTTCTTGACTAGGGTCTTGTCTTAAGTATGTACCCTCGGCAACATAGGTTCCGGAACCTTGCCGCCCTTCTATATATCCTTCCGCAAACAGCTGTTCATAGGCTTCAATTATAACATTCCTCGAAACTTCCAACTCAGCAGCAAATTCACGCGTTGGTGGAAGGCGTTCACCGGCCTTTAACTCGCCGCGTAGGATACGCTGTCTCATTTGTTCGTAAACTTGTCTTATTAAAGGAATATCAAGTGATCTATCAACAGTAATCCAAACCATTTTATTCCTCCAAATTAAATTGGTACTAAAAAAGTTTATTTAAATTGGTACTACTGAACATCATTTTATCATGGTAAATTGATTTAAGATGATAAATTTACAAAAAATTCTATAAAGGGGGGATAAAAATTGGATCTAACAGATCCTGTTATAGACGTACCTTTTACTTGGAACGCTCAATATCGAGCTTTAAAGAAGTTAATAACAAAAAAAGCATTAGTAAATGTAGCTACTTTAGGTCCATCTGGGACTAGTAGTGAAGCAGCGGCAAAGCACTTTCTTTCAGAGTTAAATTGTAAAAATGGTCAATACAAACTTTATCCAACATATGAAGAAGCATTCGAAGGGTTAATCTCAGGAAAGTCAGACTTTTTAATTGTTGCAAATGCCTATGAGCGAATTGACAGGATCTATATGTCTCAAGAATCTCATCTTTTGTTTCCATTTGTTTATGAAACGCCGTTGTATGGAATAGCTAAACGTTCAGGGGAAAACCTTCCGGAAAATCAACCTTTAAAAATTGCAACACATCATGCTCCGGTTAGTCTTATTCCGTGGTTTTTAACTGATTTTAATTATAAATATGATGTCTTATTTGTAAAATCAACAAGCGAAGCTGCTATGAAACTTAGAGATGGAGAAGTTGATCTTTGTGTTACAACGGAGAATGCTGTCAAAAAATACGGCGTTAAATTTATAACAAAAACCCGTCCAATTTTAATGTTATGGTCTGTTTTCATTAGACAGGAAGATTTAAATTCAATTAACTATTAAGTTTAATCTCCGTTATTTATGTTTACTATGTTTAAGGATTTCAAAAATAGGAGGAAAAAGGAAATGGAGAAAAAATGCGTTATGGTTATCGATTCAGAGTTATCTACTGGTCTCATTGCAAACACATCAGCTATTCTTGCACTTACTCTAGGAAAAACAATTGAGGGAATTATTGGTCCCGATGTTAAAGATGCAAGTGAGCAAATACATGCTGGTATTACCACTACTCCTATACCAATTTTAAAAGGAAATAATGAAAAAATCAAAGAACTTAGAAGCAATCTTTATAAAGAAGAATTTTCAGACCTCTTCGTAGTCGACTTTTCGGATGCAGCACAAATGACCAAAAATTATCAAGAATATACAAAAAAAAATATCACAGTCATCGGGAAATGATTTAAAATATCTAGGTTTAGCCTTATACGGCGATAAAAAGAAAGTCAATAAACTTACCGGCAGTATGGGATTATTAAGGTAATTTGTTGAGAGGGGATCAGTAATGACAAATGTAGATACGATATTAAAAGATATGATAATCATTCCGAAGGGAATCTTTTTTCGGGGAAGCAATGCATCTCCTGATGAACAACCAATTAAACAAATATTATTATCTGCTTTTGCGATAGATAAAACACCAATTACTAACAAACAATTTCGAGCTTTTGTAGAACAAGGAGGTTACGATGATCCAACCTTTTGGCAGCCAAAAGGTTGGGCATATATTCGGGAAAATGAAATTAAGTATCCAAATTATTGGTATGACAATCATTTTAATCAAGATGATCATCCTGTAACTGGAGTTAGCTGGTGGGAAGCAATGGCTTATGCTAAGTTTGCTGGAAAAACACTGCCTACAGAAGCCCAATGGGAATACGCTTGTAAGGGTACAGATGATCGTAAATATCCTTGGGGTAATAAAGAACCAACTTTAGCTTATGCAAACTTTGCATATGATTGTGATCCAACTGAATTGGTTCGGAGTTCTACCTCAGTCTACGACCATCCAAAATATAAATCTTTTTTTGGGTGTCTAGATATGGCAGGAAATCTTGCTGAATGGTGTTTAGACAATGCTTCTACAAATTATAAATGGGATAGAGACGGAAAAGACCCAATTTATATTACAAAAGATGAGGATTACCATATGGTACGTGGAGGATGCGGTCTTCATAATGAAGACTTTTTGAGATGTACTGCGCGCGACTACTACCCTGTGTCAGTTCGAGATAATTTAATTGGATTTAGATGTGTCGTAAACAACGTAAAGGAGGAAGAACTTTGAGCCAATCTATTAAAACACCAAATATCGAGAAGAAGCCTTCATCTCTCAGATACTATCAAGAAGGACCACCTAAATCAATTGATTTAAATACCTGGAGACTTTCAGTTACGGGTTATGTAAAAAATGAATTAAAGCTTACCTATAATGGATATTTTAGATTTACCGCAAGTTGAAGAAAGTAGAAGAATGGTGTGCGTTTGTAATTGGAGTATTCGCCGTACCTGGAAAGGTGTTAGGTTGGCGACAATTATTGAAAAAGCAGGAGTTTCAAATACCAATAATTACTTTTTAAAACAAATTAGTGTAGGAACCAAAGAGAAAGGCGTCTATGAGTCAACTATTCCTTTGGAAGATGCCCTTTCAAGGAATGCACTTCTTGTTCATTCTGTTGATGGAGCACCTCTCCCTATGGAACAAGGTTATCCTTTACGATTATTTGATTTTGGGTTATATGGATATAAAAATGTAAAAGGATTATCCATTTTGGAAGTTACAGATATATATGAATTAGGCGAATGGGAAAGGCGCGCAGGATACGATAAAGATGGAATTATTCGTCCTAAAAAATATTGGATGGTCGATCTTAAAGGATGGGGTTTTGCTGAAAAACCTGGAGAAATGACAGATTTTTAATTTTTTCCGGCAGGGAGGTTATTATGAGTCTAAAAAGGGACTTAAGTTGGAAAGAAGCAACTGCCCTTGGTACAGGAGCAATGGTTGGGGCTGGTATTTTTGTTCTGAGTGGTGTAGCTGCTGGTAAGGCTGGCCCATCGGTAATGATCTCTTTTGTTATGGCTGCTATTCTTGAAATGCTTCTTGGTCTTTGCTATGCGGAATTAGCTTCTAGATACCCTAGAGCAGGTGGCGCCTACGAATTTGTACGTCGGACAATGGGCCCCTTAGTAGGTACTATCATTGGATGGTCCTATTGGGGAGCATGGCTTGCTGCGAGCAGTTTTGTATCTCAAGGATTTGGTAATTATCTTCACTCATTAACAGGTGCCCCTCCAACTCTAAGTGCGGTTATATTGTTATTATTTTTAGGAACATTAAACACTTTTGGCATTAAATTTAGTGGGTTTATACAAGTTGGTATTGTTATTACTGAGATCATTGTATTGATTGGATTTTTTGTATTAGGGTTTTCCAAAGTTCATTATTCTCTCTATATACCTTTTGCTCCTAATGGATTCCATGGAATTTTAGCTGCAGCATTGGTTGGCTTTCTTTCTATGGTAGGGTGGGATTGTATTGTTGATGCTGGAGAAGAAATGAAAAATCCACGGAAAACAATTCCTAGAGCCATTTTTTTATCAATTATTTTAGTGCTTGTACTTTATTCCGGGCTTTTATTCGTATCAACTGGAGTCATTTCTTGGGAACAGCTTGGGGCGTCAAGTACTCCTGTTGCACTTGCCAGTGAACAATTTTTAGGTCATTTTGGCCCTGTTTTTATTAGTATAGTTATCGTCATTGCATTACCAGCAACTGCAAATGCCTTTATTGTATCTATTTCAAGAACGGCTTTTGCAATGGGGCGCAATAGATTATTGCCTAAAAAAATTGCTTATATTCATCCGAAGTTTCAAACCCCTGTATTTGCTATCATGTTAGGTGTAGGAATCCAGGTGATATTTACATTATTTAGTTCAATAAATATTGCGGTTAACGCAACAGGGTTCCTTTATCTGCTGACGTTTATTTTTACAATGATTGCATTCTTTATTTCAAGGAATAAAACTTCAAAGGATGAAAGAAAAAAGCAATTCTCCGTGCCATTATATCCAATAACTCCAGCTTTGGCCTTGATTATTTGTATAGGTTTATTAATTCCCGTTGGAAAAACAGGTTTATTGACAGGAATGTCTTGGGTATTAATAGGTTTCTTTATATATATTATTCGAAGTAAATCAATTAAAAGAACGGAAAAGATGCAATTAAAAAAAGAGGTAAATTTAACTCCACAACAGAATCTGATTGATTGAGTAGGTGTATAAATAAATCCGAAACCTTAAAATGAACCATTATCTTCTAGATAAAGGAATAGATATATAAGATTAATAATGTTGTTAATCTTTCCTCTAATGCTGAACGAAAAATCCGTTATTTGGAGCAAGAGACTTTCCCAACGTAAAACAGGTTCACGTCGATGGAATAAAGCCAAACAGCAATTGTCGAAGGTCTACGATCTCCAATAAATTTAAGCCGATTCTCCCTTAGCATAGGAAATCGGCTTAGTGTATATTTTCGCGTTTTTCTTCCAGACCTCTAAATCACACTTATTCTTAAACTGATTTTTATATTAAAAAGGTAATGCAATAAAAAGAAAAGAAGGAATAGTGACTCATTTATGGAATAAACAGAAGAGAAGTGAATCATTTTCCTAAAAAAGGGGTTGTTTTATGGATACCTTAGATAGAGGACAAAAAGCAGAGAAATTTTTTCAATTACATCAGCGAAACTCAATTTTTGTTCTTCCAAATGCTTGGGATGCTATGAGTGCCAAAATGTTTGAGGGATGTGGATTTGAGGCAATAGGGACGACAAGTGCCGGAATTGCTGCTTCGTTGGGATTCAGAGACGGCCAGAATATGACATTTGAACAAATGATTGAAAGCATTAGTCATATCGCGTCGTCTGTTAATGTTCCCGTCAGCGCAGATATCGAATCTGGATATGGATCAACCATTAACGAAGTCTTAAATCATGTAAAGAAGGTTATAGAAGCTGGTGCAGTTGGAATCAATATTGAAGATGGTACAGGGGATCCTGCTCACCCTATTTTTGATGCATCTGTACAGAAAGAAAAGATAAAGGCAATCAAAGAATTTTCAAATTCAAACGACATGCCTTTATTTATTAATGCACGCATTGATATGTATTGGTTAAATATTGGGGATGACTCCCAACGTTATAAAGAAACCATTAAACGTGCTCAAGCTTACCAAGAAGCTGGAGCTGACTGCATATTTATTCCCGGCTTAGACGATTTGGAGATTATTCGCAGCCTTCGGGAATTGATTTCATGTCCTATCAATTTATTGGTGAGTCCGAAGTTGCCTTCAATCGCAGAGCTTTCAAAAATGGGAATAGAAAGAGTAAGCTGTGGATCTGCTCCATTTAGATCTACTGTAACTTTGCTTAAGAAAATCAGTGAAGAGATAATAGATGAAGGGACTTTTCATCTATTAACAGATGATGTTATTCCTTATAGAAAAATAAATGACCTTATTTAAGGAGATGGGCATAGAAGCAGATTAATCGTTGAAAAAGGCGGGGAAACGACTGAATGATAGATCGGGATTCTTTATATTTAAGATAATATGATTTGAGCTATCTTTTATATATTTGTATGAATGACAAGAATGTGGGGAAATAGATCATATTCTCCACATTCTATCTTAATTTTACGGCTTGTACGATTCGGCTTTGCTGCTTATGCCATTTTGAATTTGCTGTTTTTTATTGAACAGTGATGTTTTAATGGCTATAAATGAAATGATAATTGTAATGGCACCAGCTAAAATAAATATGATGTTAACACTGATATGCTCAACAAATATACCAGACAGCATGCCGCCAAAAGGCAAAGCTAAATAGGATAGCATGCGTGTAGAGCTGATCACGCGTCCGAGTAAATGAGACGGAACGATCTCTTGGCGCAGAGTAAACCAATTAATAGACAATAAAGTAACGGATCCTATAATGATTATTCTGCATACAATTAATATGACGAGGAGCCCTTGAGATAATATTAATCCTGTCTGTCCCAGCCCTATTAAGATGCCGGCCAAAATCATTATATTTCCTCTCGGGAATTTATTTAGCTTGTTGGCTAAATAAATGGAAAAGAATGAACCTAATGTTTGTAGGGAAAAAATTAATCCTATGTATTGCGAAGATAAATGTAACGGGCCTTTAAGATAAAACATGAACAAAGATTCCATTGCTCCGTATCCTAAATTTATTAAAAATATAAAAACTGTACCTATAAATATCAGTTTCGTTTTAACGACGTAATCAATACCTTCTTTAATTGAATTTATCATCGATTGATTAGCATTGTTAATATTCTTGTATTTGTGAGCGATAAAACTAATAAACAATGCCGAAAAGAAATACGTAGCAAAGTTAAAATACAATATGTTGATAGATCCAATCATTGATATTAATACACCGGCAATGGACGGGCCGATAAATGTGGTTATCGTTTCAGAAAGCTTTAACAAAGAATTGCCTTGAATAAGGTTTTCTCCTTTTAAAATTTCTGGAACAATAGATTCAAAGCTTGGATGGTAAAATGAACTAATAGAAGATAATAGAAAGGCTATAATGTATACAAGCCAAATATCTAAATGATAAGTGAGTGCAGAGAGGGGAATAACAATAACTAAGGCAGCAGAGATAATATCCCCAATCAGCAAAATCATTTTTTTGCTGATTTTATCTGCAAATGCTCCCCCTATGAGACTAAATAACACTTGAGGTGTTATTTCTAACACGAAAGTCACTGCCATTAAACTTGGTGATTTCGTTAACTTATAGACCAATAAAGGCAAAGCGACTTGAAAAAATGAAGTGCCAAACTTACTGGTTGTAGCACTTAGAAATAAAAATATAAAGTCTCTATTTTTCAATACTTGATAAGATTTCATACTTACCCCTTCTTAGTCACTGTATTTGAAAGCTATTTAGAGTATATGGATTGGCAAACTGGACAACTGTCTTGTTTTTCCCACTCAGAAATAGCATATGTTTGATATGTCAGGTAATCTATTTCTATCATTCTTCCAAGTGAACGGGGCTCGCTTATACCAGTAACTAACCCTAAAAGCTCATTAACCATTGCACCGGCAAGCATGGCTACATTAGAACTAATGGCTGCGTTATTTCGCTGGAAGTTGACTTGATTCATATTATTAAGTTCTTCATTAACGCTTTGATCACTATCCATAAGAGTCTTTTTATGGCATTCCACACAGCCGGTTTTTCCAGGTATTATTGAATAAAAGCGCCCTCGTGTATTTAATACCCCGCCAGAAACTAAAGGTTTTCTTAACTTGACGACTGCTTCATTTACCCAGTCTTGAATATGCATTGTGGGTTTATCAGCTACACAAATGACAAAATCGCTGTCTTTAATATGATTCATTACATCATCTGCACATTCAATCCGTTTGTTTGTCATATTTAAATTAACATTCGGGTTAAATTTTGAAATCCTTTTTTTGGCAAGTTCTGTTTTTAACTCATTAATATTTTCTTCAGAATATAGCAGCTGTCGATTAAAATTACTTAATTCTAAAGTGTCAAAGTCTAATATATTGATGTTATGAAAGCCTAACCCTGCTAAATGATATAGTATCTGGCTGCCGAGGCCGCCAACGCCTAACAAGGCAACGTTTGTGTTCATGATTTTTTCTTGAATATCAAATTTGCTGTCATTTAAGGATGTGAAGAGTGAAAAATAGTTTAAATTTGCCTTATACCGTTCTATCTCGTATTCACCCATTATTTTTGGCCTTTTAGCATTGTCTTCTAAATAGTTTTCCGCATCTAAGGATCCAAGTGCGCTATTTATGTCTTCGGAAGTAATGTATGGATATTTTAATATGACTTTCTCTATAATATCTTCAATGGTGTTTTCTCCATCAATTAAGGAAATAAGATATTTAATACTGCCATTCGGATCTTCAATAATTCCTGCTATCCCATCTTCTTCGCCGATATGTATTTCATTATTCACAAAAAACACCGGTATAGTTTCTTTAAATTTAGGTTTAACCATTTATAGAGACCTCCAAGAATAAATGATATTAAAATAGGGAACCATTAACTGATAGTTCCCTATTTTCAAAATCTTTATGCTATAATCTGGAAGTTATTAACCTGGAAAACCTAACACAACGCCAGCTTTTTTGTTCGCTTTTTTGATTTTAATTGTCACATTTACCACCTCCATTTCTAAAAGGTTGTTTTCATCATACAGAAGAGGAAATGAAAAATCAATACAATTTTCAATTATTTGAAAAATAATACATATGGACTAAAAGTTGTTTCGGAGGGCAAAATTAAGAATCTAAAAAAGGACGTGTATAGGTAAAAAGCAGGGTAAAGAATATATTTACAGATTTTGTCTTATTAATGCGGATATTCCTTGACATAAGGGCTTTAGTATATTCAAGGACGGTTATATTAGAAAATGGAAATGATTAAAGGACGGATTTATATAAGAGCGGACGCTATATTAGTAATAAATGCCTGTTAAATAGATTGTCTGCCGGCTCTGAGTCTATCTTAAAAATCAAATGCCATTTGATTTTTAAATAAATACGCCTCTTTTTGAGTTTTATTTATAATAAGCCCTATATTGACAGAAATTTGCGTCTCGCCCAAAAATGCTAGTAAACTGATTTATGAGATAGTAAAGGAGGGAAAATATAAATGAATACCATTGATTTAATATTATTAAATTTAAAAGAAACGCGACGAAGAAGTATTATTGTATGGGAAGCTATACCTCATGATAAATTAGATTGGAAACCAGATGAAGAGGCGATGACCTGCATTGAAATGGTTCGTCACGTATTAGAATCAGAATATTATTATTGCCTTGCTATAGAAAATAGAGGAAGCTTACAGGAGTTCCATTCTCCTTTTGAAAACAGGCCTTATATTTCTGTTAAAGATGAGCTGAGTTTTGCAGAAAGTTATCGCCGGCAATTTTTAAATAGGGTCAGTTCTTTTTCTAACGAAGATTTAAGTGACATTAAAATCGACCGTTCCGATCAAGGCTATATACGTTCATTAGGAGATATGCTAATGAGAATAGCCTATCATGAAGCAGTACATACAGGACAACTTCTGGATTATTTAAGAACGATGAAGGCTGATAGACCGCATATTTGGGATTGATGGCAATGTATATTGGCGCCTTTGTCAGTGCATCTCATACGGTTTTTTCCTTTTTTGCTCTTGTTGTTCTTTAGCATTAAGAAATCGCCTGCATCCTAAAGGTGCTGGCAAGATGTCTTTTGGCGGAAAGACCTTTGCCTTAAAGGAGTGCAGGCGGTATGAACCGGCATGCTGTTATGACTGTTAAATGTTATGGCAGCGGATCCTTAACAGCTTCAACATTCGGATACACGGGCTGCCACATAGCATCTTGTACCGCTTGAATCATATCATCCGGCTTTCTTCTGGCCACGCCGTCCGCAATAGCCGCTTCAACGACTTTGACTGCGACAGTGGCGGATACTGATCTAAGATCTTCAACATCTGGAAGGACCGCGGCCCCGGGCTGCGAAACATCGACCGTAGATGCCACCGCTTCAGAGGCCGCCGCAAACATTCGATCGGTCATCAGCTTCGCTTGTGATACGATTGTTCCGAGGCCCAATCCTGGAAAGACAAGGGCATTATTCGCCTGTCCGATATAATAGGTTGTATTTTTGTATGTTACAGGATCAAATGGACTTCCAGTGGCAATAAGTGCCCGGCCGTCGGTCCATTCGATTAAGTCTGCCGGTTTTGCCTCTGACAAATGAGTGGGGTTTGATAATGGCAAAATAGCCGGTCTGTCCACATGGGCGGCCATTTCTTTGACAATCTCTTCTGTAAATGCGCCCGAGACTGTTGAAGTACCGATTAATATTGTCGGATGAACTTGCCGTACGACTTCACCTAAACCGATGCCGTGCCCTTCGCGCTGCCAATCTGAAACTTCTGAAGCAGGGCGTGCAAATTCCTTTTGAAAGTCCCGCAAATCAACCATATTATCAAGAAGAAGTCCCGGGCGATCCACACACCAAAAACGCCGGTTGGCTTCTTCTTTGGAAAGACCGTCTCGAATCATCGCATCACGAACTTGTTCGGCAATGCCGATGCCGGCTGTCCCAGCGCCAAAAACAACAATGCGTTGATCTCGAAGCGGCGTTTTTGAAGCCTTTGCCACAGATAATACCGCTGCAAGCGAAATCGCCCCCGTGCCTTGAATGTCATCGTTAAACGTACATATTTGATGGCGGTATTTTTTAAGAATTTGCCGGGCATTTCCCGATGCAAGGTCTTCCCAGTGCAGAATGGCGTTTGGGAACATTTTAGTCGCTGTTTGGACATAACGGTCTATGAATTCTTCATATCTCTTCCCGCGTATGCGAGAATGTCTATTCCCAATATAAAGCGGATCGTTCAACAGCCTCTCTTGATTTGTGCCAACATCCAAAATCACCGGTATGACGCGTCTTGGATCAATCCCGGCCGCTACAGTATATACCGAAAGCTTTCCTATAGAAATATTAATGCCGCCAACGCCCCAGTCACCAATCCCTAAAATCCCTTCTCCATCTGTAGCGACGATTAAGTCAATGTCGTCCGGTCCCGCGCCGAAATTTTGAAAAGCTTCTTCAATGCCATCGGGATCATCAATAGACAAGTAAATGCCATGCGGCCGCCGGTAGCCGTGACTATAGGTTTTGATGGATGTCCCGACTATTGGTGTATAGATAATTGGCAGCATTTCGCTCAGATGCTCGGATAATAACCGGAAAAACAGGACTTCATTTCGATCCTGCAAGGACGTTAAATAAATATTTTTCCCTATGTCGTCATGCTGGGAACAAAACTGGCTATACGCCCGTTTGGCTTGCTGTTCAATAGATAAAACAGCTGGGGGAAGCAGCCCTTTTAAACCAAGGGCTTCCCGCTCTTCACGTGTAAAAGCAACACCTTTGTTTAGAACGACTGTACTTAGCACATCGCGTCCTCTTAATGTTGTCTGAATATTGTTCTTTGAAGTTATGGTATATTTCTTATGCATAAAACCATTCCCTATTGATTATTCCGGCTTATTTTGCCCTGTTTGTTTATAGAATAGTCGTTAGTTCTCTATTCAAAATTTGATTTTTTTTAAAGAACTTGCAAATAATAATTGAATATTATATATTATTGATAAGATTTTGAGAGGAAAATAAAAGCAATGAAGAAGGATAATGGCTATTCTTAACGGTTTACAGAGAGGGAAGAGGAGCTGAGAACTTCCTAATGCAGGGGAATAGCTTACCGCCTTCGAGCTGCATCGGGGAAATGAGCCAAAGTATCTGATGCCGTCACAGCAACGTTACAGCTGTTGAGCCGTCAATCATGAGGTTTGACGGGAAATAAGGTGGAACCACGAAGCGCACTCGTCCTTATGCAAAGGATGATGTGCGCTTTTTTATATGGCTAAAAGCAATGAAGAAGGACAACAATGATTCCAACCGGTTTCACAGAGAGGGAAGGAGAGCTGAGAACTTCCCAAACACGAGGAATGATTGACCGCCTTCGAGCTGCATCAGGGAAAATGTAAAGTAACTGATGCCGTCATAGCGACGTTATAGCAGAATGAGCCGTCAAAAGAACAGGTTTTTGACGGGAACAAGGGTGGAACCACGAGGCCGCATTCGTCCCTTTTATAGGATGAATGCGGCTTTTTTATATGGTAAAAAAACATTGAACAGGAGTGTAGAAGATGAATGGTAAACTGATTCAGATTATTTTTCCAGACGGGAGGCAAAAGGCGTTTCCTCAAGGGGCAACGGTTGAAGACATTGCAGGATCTATTAGCAGCAGCTTAAAAAAGAAAGCTGTTGCGGGCAAGGTTAACGGCAAATTGTGCGATTTGCGCCGAGCTATTCATGAAGATGCGGCATTGACAATTGTAACTTTAGATTCGGACGAAGGCATTGACATTTTGCGTCATACAACGGCCCATGTATTGGCTCAAGCCGTAAAAAGAATTTACGGCCATGTCAACTTTGGCGTCGGCCCTGTCATTAAGAACGGCTTTTACTATGATATGGATCTTCTTGAAAACCTATCGATAGATGACTTGGGGAAAATTGAAGAACAAATGCAAGACATTATCAATGAAAATCTTGATATTCAACGCGTCGAAGTGTCGCGTGAAGACGCTCAAAAACTATTTCAAAATGATCCGTTAAAATTAGAACTGCTAAAAGATATCCCAGAAAGTGAAAAAATAACGATTTATAAGCAAGGGGAATTTACTGATTTATGCAGAGGACCGCATCTCCCATCAACAGGCTATATTAAAGCCTTTAAATTAACCAATGTTTCAGGTGCTTATTGGCGCGGGGACAGTGAAAATAAAATGCTGCAGCGAGTGTACGGCGCGGCATTTGCTAAGAAACAAGATTTGGATCGTTATCTTCATTTTTTAGACGAAGCTGCTGAACGGGATCACAGGAAACTTGGCAAGGCATTAGAATTATTTATGTTTTCAGAAGAGGCGCCGGGCATGCCTTTTTATTTGCCGAAGGGGTTCATCATTCGAGGTGAATTGGAAGCCTTCTTAAGGGAGCTGCAAAGAGCAAGCGGCTATGAAGAAGTCCGTACGCCTTTTATGATGAACCAGCGTTTGTGGGAGCAATCAGGCCACTGGGATCATTACAAGGAAAATATGTATTATTCAGAAGTTGATCATGCAGACTTTGCTCTTAAGCCGATGAATTGTCCAGGGCATATGCTTATTTTCAAAAACAAGCTCCGCTCTTACCGGGACTTGCCTATTCGCCTGGCAGAGTTTGGCCAAGTGCATCGGCACGAATTCAGCGGTGCACTGAATGGTATGTTCAGGGTTCGGACATTTTGTCAAGATGATGCTCATATCTACGCGGCACCGTCACAGATTGAAGATGAAATCAAAGAAATTATGAAACTCATTGATAAAGTTTACAGCACATTTGGCTTTGAATACAGTATTGAACTTTCGACAAGGCCTGAAGACTCAATGGGGGACGATCATCTATGGGAAAAGGCGGAAAGCGCACTGAAGCGTGTACTAGAAGACTTAAATTGCGATTATACAATAAATGAAGGTGATGGCGCCTTTTACGGACCGAAAATAGACTTCCATATTAAGGACGCTTTAAACAGAAGCCATCAATGTGCCACTGTTCAGCTTGATTTTCAAATGCCTTTTAAGTTTGATTTGCATTATGTTGATGATCGGGGAGAGAAAGTCCGTCCTGTTGTCATACACCGCGCCGTATACGGTTCATTAGACCGCTTCTTCGGCATTTTGGTTGAACACTTCGGCGGTGCATTTCCAGTTTGGCTGGCGCCGGTTCAAGCCAAAATTGTCCCTGTATCACAAAATCATCTTGATTACGCTGCCCATGTCGAAAAGGTATTGAAAGAAGCTGGCATAAGGGTTGAGATTGATGACAGAGACGAGAAACTTGGCTATAAAATTCGCGAATCGCAAATGAATAAAATTCCTTATGTTTTAGTTGCCGGTGATCAAGAGAAGAGCAATAACGCTGTGAATGTTCGTAAATTTGGCGAAAAGGAATCGGAAACAATGCTATTAAAAGATTTTTGTTCTATGATAAGGCATGCTGTTAAAGAACGGCGGCTCCAACACCGGCTTTAATGAAGGAAAGTTTAGGCAGAGGCATTAACGTTCTTTCAAAACCCATCGTTATCTTCTTCCTTGCCTCTTTTTCGGCGGGTTTTCATTATAATAAGAGCGGCTTCTGAAAGGCTTGAGAACTGAAACGGCGGTGAAAAAGCAATGTATTCATCAGTCAGTTCAGTTTTCTAGACATTTTTATTTAAAAATTATAGAATTTGAAATAATCTTATTCATATGACGTTAAAGGTGGACCGCATGGAATATTCAGAACGCTTGAAACAGCTGACCGTACAATTTTTTGCAACACTCGTTGAGAAGGTTAATAAAGCCATTGCCGAAGGCCGGGATATTATTAATTTGGGACAGGGAAATCCTGATCAGCCAACACCGGCCCATATCATTAAAGCGCTGCAAACGGCAGCGGAGGATGCCAATACACATCAATATTCTCCGTTCCGCGGCTTGCCCGAGCTAAAAAACGCTGCAGCGGAATTCTATAAAAAGCAGTATGGTGTCGAGGTTGATCCATCTGCGGAGGTTGCTGTATTATTTGGCACAAAAGCTGGACTCGTCGAACTGCCGTTATGTTTGTTAAACGAAGGCGATCTGATGTTGTTGCCTGATCCGGGGTATCCTGATTATTTGTCGGGTGCCGCGCTGGCCAACGTAAAGTGCCAAACCTTTCCTCTGAAAGCCCAAAACCATTTTTTGCCCGATTATAGCGCTATACCGGCTGAGCAGGCAAAGGCGGCAAAATTAATGTATTTAAATTACCCAAATAATCCGACTGGGGCAACAGCGGATCGGACTTTCTTTGAGGAAACAGTTGCTTTTGCGAAAGAGCATCATATCACGATTTTGCATGACTTTGCTTATGGGGCTATCGGCTTTGATGGTAAAAAACCGGTAAGCTTTCTTGAGGCGGAGGGGGCAAAAGAAATCGGTGTGGAACTGTATACATTGTCGAAAACCTACAATATGGCCGGATGGCGTGTCGGCTTTGCTGTAGGAAATCCCGTTATTATTGAAAGTCTAAATCTCATTCAGGATCATTTATATGTCAGCCTTTTTCCAGCTGTACAAAAGGCAGCTGCAGCCGCTTTAACAGGTGATCAGCAATGTGTAGAAGAGATTGTATCGCGTTATGAACAGCGCCGTAATACGTTTATTAGGGCTTGCCATGAAATTGGCTGGCGTGTCAAAGCGCCTTCTGGTTCATTTTTCGCATGGCTGCCTGTCCCTGAAGGTTTTACCAGTGAAGTGTTTGCCGATTTTTTACTTGAAAAAGCCGATGTAGCGGTAGCGCCTGGAAACGGCTTTGGCGAGTATGGCGAAGGTTATGTCAGGGTTGGATTATTAGTCGATGAGGCATTGCTTATAGAAGCCGTTAACCGGATTGGTAAGCTGAATCTCTTTTAACGTTCTGCCGTAAAAAGTAAACGATAATGCTTGCACTCTTTAAATGAAGGATCAAAAAGTCTAGGCCGTTTAAGAAGATGGTTCCTGCATTGAACAGGGGTCATCTTTTTTATCACCTGAAGCCGCATTTTTTCATTGAGAATGCGGCTATTTTAAAAATTTGTAATTGGAAAATGCTTTTGTGAGAATGTTTTAGCGAATATGATGAATAAAAAATAAGCAAAAATTCCATTCGCGCTTCAATGCCGCTTTATATGATCAGCCTGAAAAAAATAAAAAAAGGGTAATTCATTTACAAAGGAAGAGAGAGGAGATTATTATGAAGAATTTAATATGGAAATATTTTTTTATATATATAATAGGATCGATTATATTAGGGGTTATTGTCTTTTTGTTAGGTTATATAACTCCCCCTGACGATCAAGCTTGGATAAGATTCATTTTTTCCTCTATATGGTTAATTGTAGTTACGATGCTTTACAGCAGAGAAAAAAGGAAACGAACATAAACCGTCTATTAAGAAATAGGGTGAAAATAGGGATTACCTAATATTATCGTCCTGCTCTAAAACTTCTAAAATACTGTTTTAAGTTATCCTGCTATGCTGTCTTTTTCAAGCGCTTCATAAAACCGTCTTCAACAACCATTCTATCACCTGCTTTTACCAGTTATAATAAAATTAATAATCATACAATGCCGTTCAAAAATCAATGTCGCTTATATTAATCAGCTTAAAAACATCGGATGATAAACACCCCATACCTTAAACATATCTTGTACTTGAGCCTTATCTGATTCAACAACACCAATAATCCCAGCATATAATTTTGTAAATATAGTCAATCTAAAGGTTATGGCAAGCAGTTAAAAGGTTATTTTACTGATGCTAACGATAAATGAAATAAAAAATTTAATAAGAAACAGATTTTAAAAAGTAACGCTGATTGGATACAATAGGAGAAGTCTATTAAACTTTAATGTTAAATAATTTGGTGATACATAATGGAAAAACAGATTTTTTATCAAACACCGCCAGGCTCCGATTATAAAAAAATACCTCGCGCGGAAATAGCGAACGGCGTAACGAGCCTAGGGATCGTTAAAGATGATGAACCGGATGCTTTTTATTTTCGGTTATTGGAAAAGCAAAATATTTTTCTTAACAAGCCGCAAATTGAAGCCGTTCGTCATGTGAATGGCCCGGTGTTAACATTAGCAGGTGCGGGATCGGGAAAAACGTCAGTATTAATCAGCCGAACCGGTTACTTGATTAACGTCAATCATGTTGCCCCGGAAAATATTCTTTTGGTCACTTTTACAAAGAAAGCGGCAGACGAAATGAAGACTCGGATTTCTCGGCTTCCGGGCCTTACTCAGCGAATGGCCAATAAGGTTCAAGCTTGTACATTCCACTCCTTTTTCTTGACCATCTTAAGGCACAGCGGCTGTCAACAGAATATCTTAGGGTCGGAAAGGGCCAAGCAAATCACGATCAAGCAAATTCTAAAAACTATGGGGCTGCAAGATGACTATCAACCCGAGACGCTTCTGTCGCTATTTTCTTCATATAAAATTAATCTTAAAGATATGCCTGGCAAAACTGATATAGAAAAAGAACAAAAGCTCATCTATCAGCATTATGAGAAATGGAAAAAAGCCAACAACAAAATGGATTTTGATGATATTCTGCTTTCTGCTTACGATCTTTTAAAGCGTTCGCCTGCTTTGCTTCAATCTTTGCAGCGGCGTTTTAAATATGTCATGGTTGATGAGTTTCAGGATACGAATGTCGTGCAATATGAACTAATGAAAATGATCGTTAAACCGCATCGGAACTTTTTTGTCGTCGGCGATGATGATCAGACTATTTATTCCTTTAACGGCGCAAGCAATCATTTTATATTAAACTTTCAAAAGGAATATGAAGAGGCGGCTGTCGTTACGTTAGATATCAATTACCGCTCTTCACCCAGTATAGTCGGCTTGGGGAATAAGGTGATTCAAGATAACTCAAAGAGAAGAAAGAAGACGTTGCAGACGGCAAAAGCGCTGGATGCTGCCCCAAAATATTGCCGGCCGCAAACGACAGATGAGGAAGCCGAAATCGTGATCAGCCATATTAAGCGTGAGGTAGAGGAAGGCAGAAGATCTTTTGGCGACTTTGCGATCCTTCATCGAACAGCCAGCTCGAGCCGGGCGATGTTTGAACAACTGATTATCAATCGCATTCCATTCATTCCGTATTCCATCAAGGATGAAAGCTTCTATGAGCATTGGGTCGTTAAACCGGTTATTGACTATTTAAGCCTTTCGTTAGACCCAAGGGATTTTAATGCCATTGAAGGCGTATTGCCGACACTTTATATTAATCGCTATAACGGAATGGCATGGATTCATGGACAGGAGAGCATGAAAAAGAAAAAATATCCGTTAATTCATCTGGTCCAATCTTCTGATCTAAAAGATTATCAAAAGAATAAAATTAAGGAACGCATTGAATTTACGAGAGATCTTAAAGACGAGAAGCCGTTAAAGGCTATTCGCCAAATACGTCAATCTTTTTATGATAAATATCTTGAAGCTCATCATGACAAGGCCTCACTGCATAAGGAAAATATCAAAGAAACATTGGACGAGCTTGAATCGTCAGCCAAACGTTTTGACAGCATTGCCGCCTTTATCCGCTTTACAAGAGACATTGCCAAAGAGCAAAAGATGTTAAGCGGAAGGACAAAAGCAGATGGTGCTGACGCGGTGTCGCTAATGACCATTCACAGATCCAAGGGTTTGGAATTTCCGGTCGTTTTCCTTATTGGTGCATCAGAAGGTATACTGCCTCATAGTTCTGCAATAGATGCCGAACAGTTAGAAGACGTCAGGGTAGATAAAGGGAAGGAAGAAAAAGTCATTGACGCTATTGAAGAGGAGAGGCGGTTGGCTTATGTCGCGATAACCCGGGCAAAAGATGAGCTGTATATTAGTTCTCCAGCATTTTATCGAGGGCAAAAAGCTGAAATTTCCCGGTTTATTTTATCGCCTTTTAGCAGCCGTCAGTCAGGAAAAATAGGCAAAGGACGAATAAAGCGGCAAACAGTCTTTAACAATAAAGAACAGCCGGCTGCAAAAAAATCCGTATCGGCGTGGATATGTACAAGTTCAACATGCATTGCTTGGCAGCGGATCACTTCTTATAAAGAAGGAAGGCTGAAGCATAAGGACTGTCCGTTATGCGGCTCACCGATGGAAAAAGGGCGCAAGATCATCTGAATGGGTTGCTTCTGCCGTTTCAGCGGGTTTTTAAGTCTTATTTAAAATGATTTAGGAAGGGTAAAATATTATTTTTAGAGAAAAAATATAGACTAAATCATGATAAGTAACGATAATTAAAATAACGAATAAGGAAAATATTGCATTTATAATTTGAAATAGATTATGATAGTTGTCAGGACATATTGTTATATTGAATGGAAAGGATGTCATTTATGTCCTCCAGTATAATGAAACGGATAACAAGTATTTTTAAAATCGTCTTTCCTATTTTTTTGATACTGTTTATTTTTTACCAAGGCGAAAGGGAATTAAGCCGCATTTCTATAAAAAAGTCATTTGCAGCTATTAAAGAACTGCATGCTGGAGGCTTTATTTTAACAATTATTGTAGGCTTATTGGCTGTATCGGTGATGTGCTTTTATGATTATTTTTTAACCCGTTCCGTAGATGCCAAAATACCTCTCAGTAAAGTGTTCCGCGTTTCTTGGATAGCCAATTCATTTAACAATGTGATCGGATTTGGCGGCTTGGCAGGCGTCGGCCTCCGTTCCATGCTTTACCGCGATCATGTAGAAGAAGGACGCAGCCTTCTCAAAAGCATTGCCTGGATGACGCCAAGCGTCATGAACGGATTATCTATTCTATTATGGCTTGTTTTATTTAATGTATTTCCGGTTCGTGCCGTTCTGCATACTCAGCCATGGCTGTGGATTGCTGTGATAGGCGCCATGCTTATTGCGCCTGCTTATTTAATTTATTCGTTTGCAAGAAACTCAAAAAATATATCGTTTAAAGCATCATTACAGTATACAGTCACTTCTTTAGCCGAGTGGATCGCCGCCGGACTCGTTTTGTTTGTTATTTTTCGGCTTGTTCATATCCCAATAAGTTTTCTCCATGTTTTCGGTATTTTTACCGTTGCCGGCGTTACGGGATTAATTAGTTTGATTCCGGGCGGATTCGGCTCTTTTGACTTAATGATTTTGATCGGGGCCCAAACCTTATATCCGGATCAAGGAACGGTTCTAACCGCGTTGTTAATATACCGGATCGTATATTACTTTATCCCGTTTATCATCGGGCTTATCTTTGCTGCTCTGGAGATGTCTGAGACAATCAAAAAGAAGGTCGAGGATCATCAAATATTTACGCCGGCTATTGAAACAACCAGCGTAATATGGAAACTGCAAAGATTATTCTTGCAAAAATTGGCAAACTTAACTTTTCCGCTGCTCATGATATGCATCAGCGGCACGATTTTTTTCAGTGTTTCGATAGGCGTTATATTACTGAGATATGAAGTCAGTTCGCGTCTTGACTTTAAAATATTTTTCTTTCTTTATATGCTTTTGTTTGGATGCGGCCTGATTCTGCTGTTCTTGATACATGAAATTTACATGCGGACCAAAAGGGTTTTTTACATGGTCAGCATCATCCTTGTTTTAACCGCTATCCTTGGTATCTTTACAATTTCCTTATTGGTAAGCATTATCATCTTGTTGGTTTTGGTTGGGCTGTTTTTAAAGCGTTCCTCTTTCGTAAGAGAAAGTTATCCATTTTCTTTTGCGACGATAGGCCGGACAATAGTATTGGCTGTCTTGGCGCTTGCAGTTTACTTAAAGTCAAGCTCATTGGTGCTGGAATTATTAAATCAGCCGCATAAGCTGAATTTTGTTTTTTACGGAATTGCCATGGGGGCGCTGATATTCGCTATTGTTTATATATCTATTTTCGAGTTTATCTTTAATAAAATCCATCATCAGCTGCCGGGGGAAGCGCCGAATTTTGAAAAACTTCAAGAATTTCTTGAAAAGAACGGCGGCAATGCTTTAAGTCATCTCGGATTTTTGGGAGATAAGAGGTTCTTCTTTAGCAGTGATAATAAAGCGATGCTCCAATTTGCTAAATCAGGCCACAGGCTGATTGTGTTAGGTGATCCCGCAGGAGATCCTGAATCATTCGGAAAAGTGCTGCAAGAATTTCATGAAGCCGCCGATTATTACGGGTATACGATCATCCTTTACCAAATAGACGGCGAGAATATGGCGTTCTACCATGACCTTGGATATCGTTTCTTCAAACTGGGCGAGGAAGCGATTGTACCGCTCGAAACCTTTAAAATATCAGGGAAAAAGCGCGCCGGAATGCGGGCGACATTTAATCGATTCAACCGGGAAGGCTATGTTTTTGAATTGCATTCACCGCCATATTCGGATAAGTTTATGGAAGATATTAAAAAGGTTTCTGATGCATGGCTCGGCAAGAAAAATGAGAAAGGCTTCTCTCTGGGCTATTTTGATGTCTCTTACCTTTCAAAAGCTGAAATCGCCACTTTAGCTGACAGTGACGGAAAGATTGTTGCTTTTATGAACCTTATGCCGATGTATCAAGAGGGATATCTTTCTGTAGACTTAATGAGATATTATCCGGACTCGCCAAGCGGAATTATGGACGCTATGTTTATCCATTTGCTGCAATGGGCGAAAGAGCAAGGATATAAATATTTCAATGCCGGCATGGCGCCATTATCGAACGTTGGCCAATCACAGTATTCTTTTCTCTCTGAACGCATTGCTGCGATTATCTTTAACAATGTGAACTATATGTACAGCTTCAGAGGACTAAGGAAATTTAAAAGCAAATATTACCCAATCTGGAAGGGAAAATATCTAGCGTTCCGAAAAAACCGATCGCTGCCTATTACAATGTTAATTGTCACCAGATTAATCGGCAAAAAGCCTAAAGACAGGCCCACATCTTAAAATTAGGGATGTGGGTTTTTCTTATGGCTGGCCATAATTGTTTGAATAGTGGTACAATTGATAAAAAAGGCGGCAGGTGAAGAATATGGCTGAACACTATCCGGTTTTAAAGGAAGCAGAACCCTTTTATTTTGAAGGGAACCGAACGGGCATTTTAGTGATTCACGGTTTTACAGGATCGACACAAAGCATGCTGGGTTTGGGGGAGGCATATGCGAAAAAAGGCTATACGGTTTGCGGGCCGCGTCTGAAAGGCCACGGCACACACTATCACGACATGGAGCTTACGACATACACCGATTGGATTGCCTCTGTAGAGGAAGGTTATCAACGGTTAAAGGAAAAGTGTCAAACCATTTTTGTCACCGGATTATCAATGGGCGGAACATTGACCTTATACATGGCCGAAAACCATCCGGACATTCAAGCGATCATTCCTATTAACGCGGCCATCGACTTGCCTGATATGGCGGCGCTTAATAATATAAGCGAGCCGCGATTCCTGGATGCCATCGGCTCAGATATAAAAAAAGCAAATGTAAAAGAACTGGCATATGAAAAAACACCGTTGAGATCCGTAAAAGAAATCGTCAAGCTTATGGAAAAGGTCAAAAGCGGGCTTTATAAGATTCAATGTCCGGCGCTGATTTTTGTATCAACAGAGGATCATGTTGTTCCGCCCGGCAATTCGCAAACCATATTCGATTTTATTTGTTCCAAAGAGAAGCAGCTTATAAGACTGGAAAACAGTTATCATGTGGCGACTTTAGATAATGATAAAGACTTGATTATTGAGAAGACTTTACAGTTTATTAATAGCAAATAAAAGTCATGGATTTTTCTTGCTGGTAAGGGCTTAGAATAAAATAACAGAATTTGTGAAATATTACTGGCAAGGAGGGATTCATTTGGATAAGAAAAATGCTTTTAAACAAAGTTATGAATCAGACGGCAAAATGAATCTGACAAGTGCTGACGCGCAGGAAAAGAAGAAAAAGACAAAAGATAATCAAGAGGCTGACATGTTTTTTAATGCCACTCAGTCGAGTGAATAGCTTGCCTATGTGATTCAATGGTATCGAGATAGTAGAAAATCAAGACTATTATTCTGTATAGCTGCCGAACGCGGCGGCTTTTTTCATTAAAGGCCGTAAGAGATTCATCAGGAGCGGACTGAAAACCATTCATTATTTATAAGATTCGATTCTTTGCAGCCTGAACTCAGCCTCCCGAATCATATTTTTGAATGATACAATAGAACTGAACGGAGGGGATTCACTTTGTCCACATTTCAACAAAAACTTGAAAAATATGCAGAACTTGCAGTGAAAAACGGTGTAAATATTCAAGAAGAGCAGGAACTTGTCATTACTGCTCCCATTGAGGCGGCTGACTTTGTTCGTCTTGCGGCAAAAAAGGCTTACCAGGCGGGCGCGAAATATGTCCATTTTAATTGGCATGATGACGAACTGACGTTAACGCGTTTTAAGTATGCGCCTGAATCGTCATTTCAAGAGTATCCGGAATGGACAGCCAAGGGTCTGGAGGCTTTTGCGGAAAAAGGCGCGGCATTTCTCGACATTCGGATTCCAAATCCAGATTTGTTAACAGACATTGATCCTGAAAAAATTGCCGCAGATAATAAAACGGCTGCTGAAGCTTTGGCGCCTTACCGCCATTATCGAATGTCTGATAAGGTCAGCTGGTCAATCGTAGTTGTTCCTTCTAGCGGCTGGGCAAAAAAGATTTTTCCTGATTTGAATGAAGAAAAGGCTGTTCATAAACTGTGGGAAACAATTTTCCATTTGACAAGAGCCGACCGTGAAGATCCCGTTCAAGCTTGGGAAGAACATAAGCAGCAATTAAGCGAGAAAGCCGGATATCTTAATAAAAAGAGATATAAAAAGCTTCATTATAAAGCGCCGGGAACGGATTTGACAATTGAGTTAAATCAAAAACATTTATGGGCGAGCGCGGCTTCCAGCCATCCGGACGGGACGGTATTTATCAAGAACATTCCAACAGAAGAAGTGTATACGCTGCCATTGAAAACGGGCGTCAATGGGAAAGTGACCAGTACAATGCCGCTGAACTACAGCGGAACGCTCATTGAAGGCCTTTCATTAACGTTCGAGAATGGAAAAATTGTTGATTTTTCTGCTGACAAAGGTTATGAGACGTTAAAAGGATTAATCGAAACAGATGAAGGATCCCATTATTTAGGGGAAGTTGCTTTAGTTCCTCATAATTCGCCAATCTCACAATCCGGTCTGATTTTCTTTAATACATTATTTGATGAAAATGCTTCATGTCATTTGGCTATTGGCAAAGCCTATCCAACGTGTTTAGAAGGCGGCACGCAAATGACATCAGATGAGCTTGAGGAGCATGGCGCAAATAACAGCCTTGTGCACGTTGATTTTATGATTGGTTCAAGTGAACTTAATATTGACGGGGAAACGGAAAAAGGAGAAATTGAACCGATTTTGCGAAACGGGCTTTGGGTGATTTAGAAGACTGCTGATGTTAATTCTTGCATTCAGAAGAATGCCGCATTTTTAAAGCTATGGCGATTTAAAATAAGGGGGAGATTGGTTGATGTCGCCCAAGCCTAACATTCTTATATACAGCCCTGATCAGGCGGACTCGTACGCAGAATGTATCCGTGGTTACGGATTTTCCTCGGTGAAAGCAGCATCAACTGTGGAGGAAGCTGAAAAATATTTGCCGGGGACTGAAGTCATTTTAGCATGGAAATTTCCGACCCAATTGCTTCATAAACCAATCGCTTCGTCCGTTCGCTGGTTTCAATCAATGGGCGCCGGCGTTGATGACTTGGCCAGTGATACTCATATACCCGAGAACATTATCTTAACGAGAATCGTTGATCAATTTGGCGGTTATATATCTGAGTATGTTTTTACATATCTATTGTATCTAGTTAAAGACGTCCCCCGCATGAGCAAGGCACAATTAGAACGCCGTTGGGACCCTTTTATATCGGAAACTTTGGCAGGAAAAACGATTGGGATAGCCGGACTTGGGTCTATCGGCGCTGAAATTGTCCGTAAAGCCCGGTCTTTTGATATGAATGTATATGGATTAAGTTTTAGCGGAAAACAAGCAGAACTCGTAGATCGTCATTTTGCCTCGGATGAGTGGAAGGTATTTGTTAAAGAGATTGATTATTTAGTTTTAACCCTTCCTTTAACAAAGGCTACGCATCATGTTGTTAACCGGGATGTTCTATTAGCTATGAAACCGGAATCTGCAATTATAAACGTTGGCCGCGGCGCGTTAATTAATGAGAAAGAATTGCTGGCTGTGATGCGCTCAGGACACCTTCAAGGCGCGGTTCTCGATGTTTTTGAGACAGAACCGCTGCCCAAAGGCCATCCTTTCTGGGAAATGCCTCATGTATATGTCACTTCGCATTTGTCCGGACCGAGTACAAGGGATGGTGTCAGCCGTTTTTTTGTCGACAATTTAAATCGATACTTGAATAAACAGCCTTTACAAGGATTAGTAGATCGTAAGCGCGGTTATTAAGGCTGATCAATGTTTGCAGCAAAGAACCGATTTTCTTAAGAAACGAGAATCGGTTCTTTTTTGTGGGGGATTGGTGATTAGATTGAAGTTCCTGTCAGGTGTTCTTATCTTGCTTGAAGTTGTTGAGGTTTCTTGTGTTTATTATTCTAATGACTTTTATCAAAATAATCTTTTAATAACGCAATAAAGTTTTGTGCTGTTTTGGATAAATAATGATTTTTCAGCCATATTAGCCCAATCGAGGCGGACATCATGTTATCCGGAATTTTATATACCTCAATAGGATAGCCTTTAAAACATTTTAGCGATGTTTCCGGAACAATGGACGTACCAAAATCAGTTGAGACCAATGCCATTAAGAGTGAAATGTCAGAGCACTCGCTTATAATATGAGGCCGCAATTGAAAGCGGGAAAAGGCTTCTAAAATCAAATAATGGACGCCTAACCCTTCTGTACTTGGCAAAATAAGCGGATAGTTTTGGATTTCGGCCAGTGAAACCTGGGGATCCAACGGCTTCCTAGTTTTTGATGTAATAAAATAAAACGGTTCTGTGTAAAGATGCATCATTGAAAAATCATCTAAATGAAGAGGCAATCGAATCATCGCCAGCTCTACTAAGCGTTCTCTGACTAATTGGCAAAGGTGAAGGGATTCGTTTTGTTGTATTTTATAAGTCACTTTAGGATATTGTTTTTGAAATCGGTGAAGGATTTCTGGCAGTTCGATAACTGAATGCGTATTTGTGCCTATGGTCAGCGTTCCGTTTACCCCATTTCCAACTTCTTTCACTTCCTTCTTAGCCTCTTCCATTAACTCAGTCATTCTTAAGGCATATTTATATAAGGCTTTCCCTGCTTCTGTAAATTCTATAGACTTGCCGTTTCTTATGACTAATGTTGAGCCGAGTTCTTCCTCCATAGCTTTTAAATGTTGACTTAACGGCGGCTGCGAAATATGAAGTCTTTCAGCGGCGGCTGAAATTTTGCCTTCCTCTACTATCGCTATAAAATATCGGAGCTGTCTGATATCCATCTTAAAAAGCCTCCTCTTTATATATGAAAAACTTAAGTAAAAGTTATTTTTTTAATATTTTTCATATAACTATTCCCATGGTAGCATAATTGTAAAGGTTCGAGGAATGATCATGTACCGCAAATTGTTGATGCTTTCATCCATTAATCGCCAATTGGGTTCCAAGAGACAAACAATAAAGAAGAAGGGTAGGTGAAGGCGATCCAAAAATGGTTTTAACGTCTTAAAGCATGTGCAGATATGAATGCAAGGGATGTAAAAAAGGGCAGCAGATAGGGCTGCCATATGAGGTGATTGTCATGAACTTTGTCAAACGAACAATAGAATTAGCACTTAAAAATGTTGAAGAAGGCGGCCGCCCTTTTGCGACTGTCATCGTTCGGGACGGAGAAATTATAGCTGAGAGCCCGAATCTTGTTGCGCAAATGCATGATCCGACAGCTCATGCCGAAATCGTTGCAATCAGAGAGGCATGTAAAAAGCTGCAAACAGAACATTTAACTGATTGTGAGATTTATATTCTTGCAAGTCCTTGTCCAATGTGCTTAGGCGCTCTCTATTATTGCAGCCCGAAAAAAGTCACTTATATTACGGCACGTGAGGATTATGCTCCTTACTATAAAGACGACCGCAAATATTTTGAGTTAGAGACCTTTTATGATGAATACTCGAAACCAATCGAGGAGCGGCGATTACCTATGGTTCAACAAAAAGATGAAGACGGAATCCGGGTTTATAAGCGCTGGGCCGAATTAAACAATCAATAAGCGTCATCAATAGGGCAGTCTTTCATTCGACCCTGTGATTGGACTGAAAAATCTAGAAGCCTCACTAGAAGCGGCGGAAGCTTATAAAGAAAAAGCTTCCGTTGAGATTGTGGCTTTTCCGCAGCATGGATTATTGCGCAGCCGCTCAGTTTCGCTTGTTAGGGAAGCATTAAGAATGGGCGCTTCATTAGTCGGCGGTATCGATCCTGCCTCAATTGATGGAGATATTGAAAAAACATTGCAAACAGTTATCGAGCTTGCGGTTGAGGCGAATGCAAATATTGACCTTCATATTCATGACCCGGGCCATCTCGGTATTTTTACTTTTAAGCGATTAGCGGCTTTAACGGCTGAGGCTGGATGGCAAGGAAGAGTCACAGTCAGCCATGCCTTTGCTTTAGCAGATGTCACAACCGAAGAAGCAAGCGAAGTTGCGGAACTGTTCGCTCATCAGGGCATTTCGGTTACATCGTCGGTTCCATTAGCAAAGACGATACCGATTCCTCTTTTACATGAAAAAGGGGTAGACGTCTCCCTTGGTGATGACAGTATAACAGATCACTGGTCTCCTTTTGGAAAAGGTGACAGCTTGGAAAAAGCCGGGGTGTTAGCAGAACGTTTCCGCCTAGTTGATGAGCGTTCGCTCGGACAAACCCTCGGATATATAACAGGGGGCATAACACCTTTAAATAAAGAAGGAAAACGTGTTTGGCCAAATGCCGGCGACGATGCTCATTTTGTTGCCGCAGATGCGAGCTGTTCAGCAGAAGCTGTGGCAAGGCGAGCAAAGAGAGCGGCGGTTTTATATAAAGGCAAATGTGTTGCCGGAAAACTATAAAGGAAAGGGAAGATCGCAAATGAACGATGCTTTTTGGCTGTTAAATGCTCGATTGGAAAGCGGTTACGAAGTTGAAGATGGGGCGGTTATAGGGACAAATACTAAATGTCATCACCTTTTAATCAAGGATGGAAAGATTGCTGATATACGTTCATCTAACGAAACGATAACAGACCATTTACCGAAAAGAGATGCCAAACAGCTGTTGGCGCTCCCGGCTTTTATAGAAAAACATTGTCATCTGGATAAAACATTGCTCAGTGATCGCTGGCGTCCTGTGACCCCCGCCAAAAACATTTTTGAACGGCTTGAAATAGAGAAAAAAGTGCTTCCTTCCCTGGAAACGACCACTCAAGAACGTGCGGAAACATTGCTTGATATTTATGTAAAATTCGGCGTGTCTCATGTTCGTACACATGTGGATATTTATCCTGAGATAGGATTAAAGCATTTAGAAGATGTCCAAAAAGCGCTGGAGACGTTTGAAGGAAAGTTATCTTATGAAATTGTTGCATTTCCTCAACATGGCTTATTGCGTTCAAAGGCAAAAGATTTAGTGAGAGAAAGCCTTCGCCAAGGGGCCGGCTTTGTCGGCGGGGTTGACCCTGCTACTGTAGACGGCGACATTGAAGCTTCCCTGCAAGAAATGGTTGAACTTGCTGTTGAAGGAAACGCGGGTATCGACTTGCATTTGCATGACGCCGATCATCTAGGCGTTTTTACAATTAAGAGACTCGCTCAATTGACAAAGGAAGCTGGGCTAGAAGGCAAGGTAGCGATTAGCCATGCCTTTGCACTTGGGGATATCTCTGAAACCGAGGCAGAAGAAATGGCGGAAATATTAGCGGATGCTGGGATTACCATTATTACTAGTGTGCCTATTAATCGAAAGTTTCCGCCTGTTGGCTTATTGCAAGAAAAAGGCGTACCGGTTGCTGTTGGATGCGACAACATTTTTGATGTCTGGTCGCCATTTGGAAACGGCGATATTTTAGAAAGGGCCGGCCGTTTAGCAGAAGTTTTGAATTGGTCAGATGAACGGTCATTGGCGCAAACACTCTGTTTTATAACCGGAGGCCAAACACCGCTTAATCACGACGGCGAACAAGTCTGGCCGAAAGCGGGCGATGAGGCAAACATTGTATTTGTCGAAGCTTCATGTTCCGCTGAAGCTGTTGCTAGAAGGGCGAAACGTGCCGCTGTAATGTTCAAGGGAGAAATCGTTTCCGGTTCGTTATAAAATTGGGCCGAATGAAAATCAATAATGTTGCGCCAAAATAGGTGGATGCTAAAGATAGACGCCAGATCAAGCGCATCGATTAGCAAATGCTAGATTAGAAGCCGGGTAGCATTTTGCGATTTATAATTGGATAAAACGCTGCCTGGCGGCCGATGGCGTCCTGCAAGTTTATCCACATGTGGATATCTATTCTAAGGATGGACTAAAAAATGGAAACCGTTGTTTGGTTTCCTCCTCATATATGTTAATAAATTTTGGATAAGCCGAATATGATTTCTATGTATAAAGTTTTTATGAGGAGGAAAAAACATGGACCTGCCGCCTGGTTCACCAAAAGGCCGTCTTGGATTGTCTCGAAATGCCGTTGGTCTTCGTGAAGTTGTGTTTCAGTCTATTACAGGAATGGCCCCTGCAGGTGCGGTAGCATTTGCTTTGACTTATGTCGCTTCAGCCGCAGGAGGAGCATTGCCCCTTTCATTGCTTTTAGCAATGATTCCAAGCTTAATGGTTGCCAGCACTGTAGCGCAATTTGCTAAAAAGCTGCCATCTGCAGGCGGTTATTACACCTATACCTCGAGCGGTCTGGGGCCAGGCGCGGGATTCTTAACGGCTTGGTTTTATTTGTTTTATGAGCCGCTGATGCCATCAACAGTATTTGCTGTCGTCGGGTTTTTAGTTCAAACGACATTTCCAAAAGTCTTTGGTATTCCAATTCCTTGGTACGTTTGGTCTGTTGCTGGCATCTTATTATTATATTTTATTACGTATAGAAGCATTCATGCATCTGCCAAAGTTGCCAGTGTTTTAGGTGTCTTGGAAATAGGCATTTTTCTCATGCTGGCTTTATCTATTCTTTTTAGTGCGCCTCATACTCCGGGCGTCGCCCCTTTTACTCCTGGGGCATCATTGAATCACGGCTGGTCAAGCGTGCTGTTAGGTATGGTTTTTGGTGTGTTTACTTTTGCAGGTTTTGAAACAGCTGCCCCTTTAGGAGAAGAATCGCGCCATCCGAGAAAGACAGTTGGCAGAGCCGTTTTACTGGCCTCGGTGATTATCGGTCTTTTTTATATGATTTCGGCATATGCGGCGATAACCGGGTGGGGCCTTGATAAGATGTCTAGTTACGCGTTATCCTCCAACCCTTGGAATGTATTAGCGCATCGTTACTGGGGATGGGGGTGGATATTGATATTCTTAGCGCTAATGAACAGCCAGATGGGAAACGGCATTGCTTCGCAAACAGCCTGTACCCGCGTTTTATACGCAATGGGCCGGATAGGCGTATTGCCAAAATCATTTGCCTTTATTCATCCTAAATACCGAATCCCTTCCACATCATTAAATGTTCAAACTATCATTACCCTTGTTCTTACGCTCGGGACTGGCTTTTTATTCGGCCCCTTTGCCGCAAGTCAGCTGATAGCGGAGGTTCTGACATTATCTCTCATAATGGTCTATATATTAGGAAATGTTGCTTTGGTTTTCTTTTATCGAAGAGAATATCCCAATGAGTTTTCTTGGTGGCTGCATGGATTTTTTCCTATTGTTTCAAGCGTCTTTCTTTTGATAGCACTGTATGGGTCGATATTTCCAGTGCCGGCTTATCCTATGAATTTGCCGCCGTATATTGTCTTAGTATGGATTGTTATTGGATTTGCGGTATTAGCGTACTTGAAACGCAATCGTCCGGAGGCTATTAAGGCGGCAAGGCATATCGTTATACAAGATCAAGATCAAGATATGGACCATGCGCGATAAAGATCGTAGTGTGAAAATGCCCCATCCTAATCAGGCGGGGCATTTATCATTAATCAATTTTTAAGTCTTTGCCGCTTTTCTTCAGAATAAACACGTTTATCAGCAATATCATCAAGCCTATCACAAACCAAGTCACGCCAAGGTAAAAGGTCATTTTGTCAAAGTTAATCCATACGTAAAGAAGGATAGCAAAACCTAACAGGGGCATTATGAGATGCTGCCACCATTTCCCGGTTCTTTTCCTTATGAAGAAGTAGATAATGACGGTTATATTAAGCACAATAAACGTTGTGACCGCACCGAAGTTTACTAGGCGGCTCAGGTTTCCGATTGACATGATGTAACCGATCACAACAGATACACAAGCAACTAACAATATAGCCGGAACCGGTGTTTGATATTTTTTGTGCAGTTTTGACAGAACTTTTGGAAGAACACGATCGCGCCCCATACTGAATAATAGTCTTGAAATAGCGGCTTGTGCTGCCATCCCGCAGCAAATGGCTGAGAAGAACTTAAGGACTATAACAATCGTTTGCATCCATGGCCCGCCGACTTGATTAAGAATATAATAGAAAGCAACATCAAGGTTTGGAAAAGTGTTGTAATTTGGATGAACAATAGCTCCCAAATAAACAAATGCAATATACATCACTGAAACGATAATCAATGACCAAACCGTTGCCATCCCAACAATTGAACGCTTAGATTTCGTTTCTTCCGCCAATGTACTGATACCGTCAAAGCCAAGAAAACTGAGGACGGCAATAGACATCCCCGAAGCAATAAGACTTGGGCTGAATTCATGCGGTTGATAAACGGGATCCATAGAGAAGGAAGCTTTCCCTTGAATGACATAAATAACAGCCAGCACGCCAAATAATAGGAAGAATGCAAATTCAGCCAAAAATACAATCCAGCTGACCATCATCGCGAGCTTAACCCCTCTGATGTTAATGGCTGTATTTATTATCACAAAAAGCAGCAGCCAAACAAAGTTCGGAATAGACGGCATCCAAGCATGCAGCCAAGAGGCTGCTATCAGCACATTCAATGCGGGAATTAACATATAATCAAGCAAAATCATCCAGCCGGCCAAAAAGCCAATATGCGGATTCAAGCCATGCTGGATATAGGCATAAGCGGAACCGGCGGAAGGAAATTCCTTAGACATATGAAAATAACTATATGCTGTAAAAAGCATTACAACACACGAGACGATATATGTCAGAACAATCATGCCGTGGGAAGCCTGCACAACATCGCCGTAAATTCCCATAGGTGCAAGCGGCCCCATAAAAATTAACCCATAGACAATTAAGTCCCTCATGGATAATGAACGTTTTAATTGTTGTGTACGATTAGATTCAGCAGGTGCTGCCATGAATCAGCCTCTTTCCTGTTTCTATATGATTTAAAGTTTATTGATTCAAATCCGATTAGTCAAGTGGGAATTTTGGGCCTGAAGCTATGAGCTGCGGACAACTTTATTATAACGTTTGCTGCTACGCTTATATTGGAGCAACGCTCAGGAAGGCAAGGCGCTAAAGACAAAGTAAACTTCACCGAATAAACGTTTTTCCGCCAAGAGCGTCCAGTAAACTAACAAATATATGGTAAAATAAAAGGTAAAAGGAGGAAATCTATGATGGATGCAGCGCAATTATCTTCACGGTTTAAGCATTTTGCTGAATTAGAATGCAAAGGATCGAGCAGCCTTTATGAATGTTTAGCCTTTAAAGTTTCTGAAGATAGTGAAATGATTGAACTATGTGCCGAAGCTCGAAATGGACAGCCAGTTCCTAATTTATTATTTGGTGCCGTCCATTATCTGCTGTTAAAAGGCGAAGAACACCCTTTAAAAGAATATTATCCAAGCATCACGAAAAATCCAAGAACGATAGCAGGGTGTTATGATCACTTTAAGGATTTTTGCAATGTTAATAGGGATGAGATTATTGCAATTCTTAAAAGCAAGTTAGTACAAACAAATGAAGTTAGGCGCTGTGCTTACCTATATCCAATTTTTTGCTTAATATACAGTAAGACAGGAAAGCCTTTGTCACTGATTGAAATTGGAACAAGTGCAGGACTGCAGCTATTATGGGATAAGTACAGCTATTCATATGATACTCATAATATCTATGGCGACAGAGGCTCAAGCGTTCTTATAAAGTCTAAAATAAAAGGGCGGCTGACGCCTTCGCTTCTCCAAAAGTGTCCGCCAACGGCATCAAAAATCGGATTAGATCTGCATGTATGTGATCTCAGACATTCTGAAGATTTCCTTTGGCTGAAATCGCTCATTTGGCCGGAACATAAAGAAAGATTAGACTTGTTTGAACGCGCAGCCAAAGTATTTAGGGAAAATCCCGCAGAACTTATTGAAGGTGATGGCGTAAAATTATTAACAGATGTAATCGAGCAACTTCCTAAAGATACTGCCGTATGTATTTTTCATACCCATGTTGCGAATCAAATGGCGAAAGAGTCAAAATATGAACTTATCGATAAAATAAAGAAAATTGGCAGTCAAAGAGATGTTTTTCATATTTATAACAATATGTGGGATCGGAAGCTTCATCTCGACTATTGGATGAATGGCATTGAATATCATCATACAATTGGAGCCGCTGATGGCCACGGCCGGTGGTTTGAGTGGAATTTAAAGGATATTCGCTAAAATTCGCCAAAGGGAATTCCCGAAAATAGCGGATAATCGCTTTTTGCGTCGACATAACAACTTTTTTGGAGAAAAATAAATCACTCGATGTATAGCATACTGGCTGGTTGATTTAATAAACTGTATATGTATGTTTTTTCCATGGCCTGTGATTCTATATACCCGGTTAATATTTTGGCAATAAGGGGTATATAAAACAATGCAGCCGTTTTTTTACAGGCCTATTCTTAATGATTAGAGGAGAGATAAAAAATGCTTTCAAAGAAATCATTTACAAAGGTCATTGCAGCTTCATTATTGACTGGTTCCATATTAGGAGTCGGAACATTATCGGAAACCGCTGCACATGCAGCGTCTAAAAAGGCAGCTGTCTCCGAGACTGTTAATCATGTTAATCAGAGTGCGGTAAATACTTTAAATGATATTTATCATGCTGCCTTTAAGGGAGAGATGCCGGGAAATGTTAAAGGGCTTAAAATTAATAAAAGCACAAAAAAAGATGTTCATGCCAAATTTGGAGATCCCGATAAGGTAGATCATCAATTTGATTTATATAGCTGGACTATGGGGCAGCCTGGATATGGGTTTGCTTATAATAAAGACAACACTATTTCAGAAATACGAAATTTCGGAACAGCTGTTGAGCGGCAAACAAATCTTGGCGGCATTACACCTGACCTATTAAAAAAACAGCTGGGCCGTGCTGATAAAATTCTTAAAGATCCAGGTACAGGCGAAAAAGACTATGTTTATAAAACAGGCCGCTACGAACTTCATTTTGTAATTGGCGATAACCCGATTATAAGTGGTTACGATCAAACTGTGAATCATGTAAACTTAACCGCTGCAGCCGCTAAAACTAAAATTTCCAGCGGAAGCGCTGCAATAAAGCATTTGAGGCATCAATTGAAGATGGATAACAATAAGGATATAGCCTTCAGTGATATGGGCGGAGAACTAAAGACTGATAAAAAAGGATCCTACTATACTATAAAATTAACCTCTAAATCTATGCAGAATAAGGGGGGAACTGGAACCGTAGGCTTGTATAAGGTATATCAAGACGGCACCTATAAGTTAGCCTATTGATTGAGTTTAATCAAAACCGATTCTCCATTTATGCTGGGGAATCGGTTTTGTTTCTGATCATATGATGAAATGACAGCATTCATGATTAGTTATTAACATCCTTGCATTGATAACTTTTTTCCTTTATCCATTGATGTGCAAATTTTATTTATCGAATCTTCGGTGACTTTCTCCGTTTTACTCTTCACTTGATTCATTTCCATCTGGATAGTATGAATTTTAGTTAAATGTATCAAATAACGTTTAATTTTTGAAGCCATTTCATTTTGAAAGGGACCATTTGAATTGAATGGACGTTTATCATTAGGCAATTCTCTTCTTTGATATAGAGGAATTAGCCCCCTTATGGCAGAATATAGGTAATAAAAAAAGGTGAGCTGTTATGGCTGAATTTTTTTATCTGTAGATAAACAACGTATCAAACGCTTTTTTATAACTAACTGGGGTACTTGTGAAATGGTTTATTCTCAAGGGGTTTTCAATTGTTTAAACCTAGATGGATTTGCAGCTGTGGACCAGAAGGATATTATTGGATTAATAACCTTTTATATAACTGAATCAACCAGTCATATTATTTCGCTTGACAGTATCCGGCAAAATCAAGGAATCGGCTCTTCACTATTAACAAGAACTGAAGAGCATGCAAAGAAACAAAATTGTTCGTCTATTCAATTGGTCACAACCAATGATAACTTAAAAGCACTCTATTTTTATCAAAAGAGGGGATATCAATGTATTAAAGTATTGCCAAATGCAGTAAATAAAGCTCGGGAAATAAAACCTGAGATCCCCCTTTTCAGCAATGATGGAATTCCAATTCGAGATGAATTTATTTTATCTAAACGCCTCAAATAACATTTATTCAAGTATATAGCTTGTGGGGATTTGAAAGACTCCAATGTCTTGGCAGTAGAGATGCAGGGGGATTTTTATAAGGAAAGAGGTCAAACTATTGGGTGCAATGGGATTGGTTGTTTGAATAAACCATAAAACATGTTCGTTTTTAATAAGCATGAAGAAGATCAGTCCTATTTAAAATGAACCCCGCCCGGTGGACATGCAAAAACGTCTGCCTATGGGGTGCTTTTTTGTATAAATCGGTGTCATTGATTGCTTCTGCGAATTGTATTGCGAGGGAGCGCTTCATTCAGATCTATGGATAATATATGCCCCGTCTCACTGTCTTTTTAACGGGCATCATAAGCCCATCATAAATACAGAACGGTGTTTGTTAACAGAGCAAATTGTACACTTTATGAATAGAAGTGTATTTAATATAGGATTTAGGAGGCTTGAAGATATGGGGAGATTGGGAAATAAGGTGTCATTGATAACCGGCGGTGCATCGGGTATTGGAAAAGCTATTGCTTTGTTGTTTTCAAAAGAGGGCTCTAAAATAATTATCACTGACATTAACGAGGACAATGGGCAATCTGTTGTCGATGAAATAAAAGACTGCGGCGGCGAAGCTATGTTCATTCAGCACGACGTGACCAAGGAAGATGAGTGGAAAAAGGCGCTGGATATTGCCCAAAAACAATTTGGCAAGCTCGATGTATTAGTGAATAATGCCGGGATTGGCCTAGCAGCTAATATTGAAGCGTGTACTTTTGAGCAATGGCGAAAAGTGTTAAGCATTAATTTGGATGGCGTTTTTCTGGGAACAAAATACGGTATACAGGCGATGAAAAATAATCAGACCGGTTCAATCATTAACATGTCGTCAATCGAAGGTTTTGTTGGTGATCCTAATTTAGCAGCTTATAATGCCAGTAAAGGCGGCGTACGGATTTTAACAAAGTCGGCTGCCTTGCATTGTGCGAAATCGGGATACGGTATTAGGGTAAACAGCGTCCATCCGGGCTATATTAAAACGCCTATGGTGGAAAACGATGATGAAAAGAGTAAGGCTGCTGTCAAATATTTGGAGTCTCTTCATCCGGTCGGACATTTAGGGGACCCGCTCGATATTGCCTATGGCGCATTATATTTGGCATCTGATGAATCTAAATTTACGACTGGTTCTGAACTTTTAATAGATGGCGGTTATACAGCTCAATAGGATTTTTCATAAAGCTGGAGCTTTTAATATTGGGTTTAGTGTTATTCAGTAAGAAGCGGACATACTTTAGCTTTCTAGCTTAGGTATGTCTTTTTAATGCTTAGTATAAAAATGGAACAGCGGCAGGGGCGTTTTATTCAAGTTATCCACAAAATCCACATTATCCACAAATTCACAGGGACAGAGCCGTATTTCTCACACTTTTTCTTTTTGGCTATATGATAAAACAGTAACGAATGACTCCTTTTAGCGGATATGCAAATAAAAAAATTTCCCTTTGTTCGTCGATTTTTCTTTATCAGATCGGGGATTATCATAAATAATACTATTCCGACCAAAAAAGTCGGGTTGACTTTTCTGTCTATTATGATAAGATTTAAAATCAATAATACAAAAATACTTATCAAGAGAAGGTGAAGGGATTGGCCCGATGAAGCCCGGCAACCTGTTCGGAACCCATCATTGTGATCATAGCTGAAACGGGTGAAGGATAAGGTGCTAAATCCAGCAAAATGGAACCCATTTTGAAAGATAAGTAAGGCAGTAAAATGACCTCACAGTCTTTCTTAAGTGGATATATTTCATAATATTTCGACTATACCTATGCCTTGGGCGTTAAGCCAAGCCCAAGGCTACGGCGATAGTACGCGCAGCTAAAGAATAGTCGCATCCAACGCTTGGCCTGAGCCAGGTTTTTTAATAAAAGGGGGGACTGAAGTGGGTAATAGTGAGCAGCTAGATCCGGTTATTTTGCGGATAAAAGATATGCTTAAATCGATGAAATTTGGGTCGATCACGCTTGTTGTCCAGGACGGAAAAGTGATTCAGCTTGAAAAAAATGAAAAAGTAAGATTGAAATAAATTCGCTGACTAGACAAACTAGAGGCGGTTTTGGGCTTTTAATGCTTAATAGCCGAAAACCGCTTTTTTATAGCTTTTAAAACTATCGGATTTTCATTTGACTATTTAAGTTATGAACAGTTATTTGTGCGCTATAACTTGGCACCGGATCAATTTTCTTTAATGAAGGGAGCACAAAAATATTGATAACATATCAAAATTGGATAACACCAGATATATCTTTTGATTCAGATTCCGAAACAAAGGGAGCGCTTGAAGTTCTCGAATGGGCTTACTCAACATACGGAGATGAAATATTATATTCGTGCAGCTTTGGCGTAGAAGGCAGCGTTTTAATCGATCTTATCTCTAAAGTCAATCCGTTTGCACAAGTTGTCTTTTTAGACACAGGATTGCACTTTCAAGAAACCTATGACGTGATTAATAGCGTTAAAGAGGCGTATCCCAACTTAACGATTATTTTAAAAAAGCCGCTGCTCACTTTGGAAGAACAAGAGGTTCAGTACGGCAAGGCGCTTTGGAAAAGCAGCCCGAACTTGTGCTGTCAATTAAGAAAGATCGAACCTTTGCAAGAGTCACTGGCACATGTGACTGCTTGGATTTCCGGACTAAGAAGAGAGCAATCGCCGACACGAAGGCATGTCCAATATATCAATCGAGACGAGAAATTTAAAAAGGTGAAAATTTGCCCGCTTATCCATTGGACTTGGAAAGATGTTTGGAGATACGTTCATAAGCATCAATTGCCTTATCATGCGCTTCATGACAGAGGATATCCTAGTATCGGGTGTCATCCTTGTACACAGCCTGCTTTCGATGAAAATGATTTACGGTCAGGCAGATGGGCAGGCCAAGCAAAATTAGAATGCGGATTGCATGAAGATACAAGAGGGACGCTATCATGACGTGGTTAGCCATATTAGTAGGCATGTTGTTTGCGCTTAATATCGGCGGAAGCGGAGCCGCCGCTTCAATGGGTGTGGCTTACGGTTCCGGCGCTGTGAAAAAGGTTTACTATGCACTGCTGTTGTGCGCAATAGGCATTTTGCTGGGGGCTACTATTGGCGGCGGAGAAGTCATTAAGACCATTGGGTCCGGGCTTATTAATGAAAAATATTTGAGTGTTCCAATCGTTGTCATCATTTTAGTTTCCGCCGCGGTCTCATTGTTCATTGCCAATATAACCGGTATTCCGCTTTCGACGAGCGAAGTAACTGTCGGCGCTGTTGTTGGCATAGGGGTTGCCTATCAATCTATGTATTTGCCAAAGCTGATTTTTATTGTTACTTGCTGGCTGATTGTTCCTATTCTTGCTTTTATTGTAACGATCTCAATGAAAAAGCTTTTTGAAATTATGAGACTAACACATTTTCTTGAAAAACGATCATTGGTTTTGACGGTTTTGCTAATCGTGGCCGGATTCTTTGAGGCTTTTTCATCAGGGATGAACAACGTCGCCAATTCGGTAGGGCCTCTTGTTGGAGCTGGCATCTTTAATGTTAATGAAGGCAAATGGATTGGCGGGATTGCTGTCGGCATCGGGGTGCTTCTGTTAGGAAGAAAAGTGATTGAAACAAACGGCAAGAAAATCGTGGCCTTTTCAAAAATAGAAGGGATCATCATCTCATCAACAGGTGCAAGTCTTGTTATAACGGCTTCAATTTTCGGTATTCCTGTTCCGATGGCTCAGATAACGACTTCATCGATACTTGGGATCGGTTTTTCGAAAAACGGCTTCAACGTTTTTCAAAAAAACATTGTTAAGCGGCTTTTAAAGGTATGGGTTGTATCCCCTTTATTTTCACTGATTTTATCTTATGCGTTCGTTCAGGCGTTTATTTTTTCCAATTGGTATGCCTTTATCGTCGTTGTGATTGTATTTGCCGCTACTATTGGAGGCATTAGTTTGGTCAAATCAGTGAAATGGGATTTATTTCAGAAAAAAGTTGGTTACAAAACCAAGTAAACAACTTTGATAAATATGATTTGAATAATGACAGGGAGGAATTGCAATGGCCATTCAACCGCATGGAGGAACGTTAATTCATCTATTTCAACCCAATTATGAGGTTTCTGCTGTTCGGCATTCAGTAGAGCTCGATGCAACAGCTCTTCGCGACCTTGAATTAATCGGTATAGGGGCCTATAGTCCATTAACAGGCTTTCTTAGTCAAGAAGACTATGACAGTGTTGTAGAGAATATGAGACTTAAAGACGGAACGGTTTGGTCTATTCCGATTACATTGCCTGTCAATGAAAATAAGGCGTCATCTATCAAGATCGGAGAAGAAGCCAAGCTTGTTTATCATGGCGAAGTTTACGGTGTCATTCGAGTAGAAGATAAATTTAAACCGGATAAGGAAAAGGAAGCGGAATGCGTTTATCGAACAGCCGAGCTGGCGCATCCCGGCGTGGCTAAACTGTTTCAGCGTCCGAATGTGTATCTTGGCGGTAAGATTATCTTAACGAAAAAGCCTGAAAAATTGTTCCCTGATGAAACGTATGAACCTGCCGAGTCCCGGCGGCTTTTTCAAGAACGGGGCTGGAACACAATCGTCGGATTCCAAACGAGAAATCCAGTCCATCGCGCGCATGAATATATTCAAAAAACAGCGCTTGAGACCGTTGATGGATTATTCTTGCAGCCGCTTGTTGGCGAAACGAAAAATGATGATATACCGGCAGACATTCGTATGAAGAGCTATCGTGTTCTGCTTAAGCATTATTATCCGCAAGATCGGGTTTTACTGGGGGTATTTCCAGCAGCCATGAGGTATGCTGGTCCGAGAGAAGCCATTTTTCATGCGATGGTTAGGAAAAATTACGGATGCACGCATTTTATTGTTGGAAGGGATCATGCAGGAGTCGGCAGCTATTACGGCACCTATGATTCCCAAAAAATCTTCAGCCATTTCTCCCAAGAAGAGTTAGGGATTACGCCGCTGTTTTTTGAACACAGTTTTTATTGCTTAAAATGCGACAGCATGGCTTCGTTAAAAACCTGCCCGCATTCTCATGAAGATCGGTTAATTCTTTCTGGAACAAAGGTAAGAACTTTGTTAAGAAACGGAGAGGATCTCCCAAGCACTTTCAGCCGTCCGGAAGTCGTAAAGGTTCTTGCAGAGGGATTATCGGAAAAAGTCACTCAGTAAAAAGAAGGGAGTTTATCACAATGTCTGCGAACATTACCTGGCATGCTTCATCCATTTCAAAAAGCGAACGAAGATTGCGCAACGGACATCATAGCTTTGTCATCTGGTTTACCGGATTATCGGGTTCGGGCAAATCGACATTGGCTAATGCTGTCGCTGGCAGGTTGTTTGATGACCATTTGCAATCGTATGTATTAGATGGTGATAATATAAGATTCGGCTTGAATAAAGATTTAGGTTTTTCGGAGAGAGACAGGAAAGAGAACATCCGCCGTATCGGGGAAGTAGCGAAACTGTTTGTTGACAGCGGAAGCGTGGTTTTAACAGCTTTTATTTCCCCTTACAAAGAAGACCGCCGCGCCGTGCGGGAATTATTAAAGGCTGATGAGTTTATAGAGATCTTTGTTAAATGCTCGATAGATGAATGCGAAAAGCGTGATCCCAAAGGGCTTTATCAAAAGGCGCGTAATGGGGAAATCAAAGCATTCACAGGTATTAATGCTCCCTATGAAGAACCGGACAAACCGGAAATGATCATTGATACCGAACATTTCACCATTGACCAATGTGTTAATCAAATCATTGATTATTTAAAAGCAAACAAATTCATTTAGCGGGAAGGGCTGTCTCATAATATATGGGGCAGCTTTTTTTAGCTGATGCCGCTATAAGATCGAGCGCATAAAGGCCGATTGACAATGGCAAGGAACAACATTAGTATAATTAATGAAAATGATTATCATTTTTAATTGTGTATTCTCAATGGTTAGAATCAACTTCATCCATTTTAAATTGAATATGATATTGTTCCAATCCTTTCGGCGTTCGGTTTATATCTATACGAACGTATAAAAAGAGGTGAGTGAATTGACGGTTTCTGCTAGAAAAGTTTCTATCGGATACGGCGATCAGTTAATTATAAAAGACTTATCATTAGAAATTAGAAAGGGTGCCATTACCACAATTATTGGACCTAACGGATGCGGGAAGTCTACTCTTCTTAAAACAATAGCCCGTGTTCAGCAGCCAAAAGACGGCGCCATTTACCTGGACGGGAAGGCGATTCACAAAGAGCCGAAAAAAGAAATAGCGAAACGAATGGCCATACTCCCGCAAAACCCGGAAGCGCCAAACGGTTTAACGGTCCGTGAGCTTGTCTCTTACGGCCGCTTTCCCCATCAGCGGGGCTTTGGCCGGTTAAAGAAGGAAGACAAAGATGCTGTCGATAGAGCGTTGTCTATGACCAATACATTAGATTTTGCCGAAAAACCTGTTGAATCATTATCAGGGGGACAAAGGCAGCGCGCTTGGATCGCGATGGCGCTCGCCCAGGAAACTGATCTCCTAATATTGGATGAACCGACAACCTTTTTAGATATGGCTCATCAGCTTGACATATTAAAGCTTTTAAAGCAATTAAATATTGAAGAGCAGCGCACCATTGTCATGGTCATCCATGATCTCAATCTTGCGGCGAGGTTTTCGGATTATATGATTGCCATGAATTCAGGAACGCTGATCGCTGAAGGCACATATCGGGACATTATGACAAAAGATACGCTTCGAAAAGTCTTTGATATAGATGCATACATCGTGAATGATCCGCAATATCATAGGCCTGTTTGCTTAACTTATGATACCGCGGGCGATCATCAGGAATTTAAAAGAAACGTTTCCGTTTAAGCTGTGTTGAAGGGTTTTCAGTTTTGATTGGTATTGGCGGTTTCCTTTATTCAGGGAACTGCCTTTTTTTGGTTTTTAAACATTAAAATTTCAAGATTCCGGGGCAAGTTTGCTAAAATAGTTAGCGTGTATTTAATCAGAAGATACTATTAGGGAGGAATAACCATGCTTTTTGGAGCCATAGAAGCTGGTGGAACAAAATTTGTTTGCGGTATAGGAAATGAAAACGGTGAAATCCTTGAGAGAGTTAGTTTTCCTACGACAACACCAGAAGAAACGATGGGGCAAGTGATTAATTTCTTTAAAGATAAACAAATGGATGCGATGGGCGTTGGCACATTCGGACCAGTTGATCCAAATGAGTCCAGTCCGACATACGGATATATTACAAGCACCCCAAAAATAAAATGGAGAAACTTCGACATTATTGGCGAATTAAAAAAACATTTTAATATACCTTTTGGCTTTGATACCGATGTTAATGCGGCTGCGCTTGGTGAAACTGAATGGGGTGCCGCAAAGGGCTTGGACAGCTGTGTCTATATGACAGTCGGCACAGGCATAGGCGGAGGAGCTGTTATCAGAGGAGAAATGGTTCATGGCATGCTTCATCCTGAAATGGGGCATATCCTAGTTAAGCGTCACCCAGAAGACGACTTTGCCGGCAATTGTCCATACCATCAGGATTGTCTGGAAGGCATGGCAGCGGGACCAGCCATTGAAAAGAGATGGGGAAAGAAAGGGATTGAACTTCAGGAAGTTGATAAGGTTTGGGAAATTGAAGCTTATTATTTGGCGCAAGCGGCAGTCAATCTTATTTATACCCTTTCACCAAAAAAAATTGTACTAGGCGGCGGGGTCATGCACCAAAAACAATTGTTCCCAATCATTCGGGAAAACGTTAAAGAGCTGCTTAACGGTTATGTGCAAACGAATGAAATTCTATCAGACATCGACCAATATATTGTACCTCCTGGATTAGGAGATAATGCTGGTTTATGCGGGGCTGTTGCCCTGGCAAAAAAGGCTTGCGGCATTTAAAACTTTAATTCATGCCTTTACGTACAATTTATAGATAAGTTTTACAAATCAATCATAATATCATAATATAAAATCAGAGCTTGTTAAAGTTGCTGTAAACATAAAAGGGGGATTAAGAATGGTAGAAGCCATCGTCAATTTACCGAATGACCCATTATTATGTTCTGCACTTATGACTTTGCTTATCCCTGTCACACTCAGTGCGGTTTGGGGGTTATTGATACGAAGGCGCCATTCAGAGGCATTTCCAAACCCCTGCTTTGTTTATAGCAAAAAGATTAATGAGTCATCAGCCCAAACTCATATCATTGCTCATCATCTTGTAGCAAAGTGGCTTTCGAGATATATCAAACGCAAAGATAAGCCTTCTGCGGAGGATGATGGAGACCATATATCCTCCTCATTGCATCTATGAAAACGATAATGAGGAGGACAATCATAATGAAAAAGGGCTGTTTTGCCATACTCGCTATATTAGCGATTCTTACGTTATCAGCTTGTCAAACACAAAACAAACAATCACATGCGCAAATAGGCATATTTCAAAACTATTTAGTCGATCCGTTTGCAAAGTTAATCCATTACACAGCTTCTCTCTTTAACGGCAGCTACGGCATTGCCATCATATTAATAACACTTGTGATACGCCTTATTCTATTGCCTTTCATGTTGAAACAATACAAACATCAGCAGCAAATGAAAGAAAAGATGAATAGAATCAAGCCGGAAATGGAAGCGTTTAAAAGTCGTTTAAAAGAAACAACAGACCCTGATAAACAGAGGGAAATTCAACATGAGATGCTATCCCTTTATAAAAAGCATGGCATCAACCCGATCTCACCGATGGGCTGCTTGCCTCTCCTGGTTCAATTGCCTGTCCTGATGGGTTTTTATTACGCTATTAGAAGTTCAAAAGAAATCGCTTCACATAATTTTATGTGGTTCAGCCTTGGGCATACAGATATTTTTCTCGCGATACTTGCCGGTGTTGTTTATTTTCTGCAGTTCAGGGTGCAGCTGATGAATATGCCCGATGATCAGCCCAAGATGATGCAGTGGATGGGGCTGGCATCTCCGGCAATGATTTTAATTGTTTCATTCAACTCGCCTGCGGCCTTGCCGCTGTACTGGCTTATCGGCGGTGTGTTTCTTATCGGCCAGTCCTTATTAGCAAAATTTTTATTTGCCAAAGAATACGAGAAACAAAGTGTGTCTGCTGAACAATGATGATAATGAGACAGGCGTTGTTTTAATATACTTAAATGCAGCTGACAAGCTGTGCTAACGGCTTTTGTCAATGACTGCACAGGCGATGCGCGAAGTTTTGCGGGAGTCTAAAATAAGGAGAATTAAACAGTCGAGGATGATAATCTCGGCTGTTATTTTTGTTTCAAAATGTGCAAAAATGGTTTTAACTATATTGGAATAAATAGTAAAATTAACTTAGCGGGCCATTTTCTTTACAAACGCTTCTGGTTAAAGAATAGTGCGAAAATATCCAGTATAATGAAGATAACAATAATTGGGAGGTTGGGTATATGAAGAGTATAAAAGACCAATATGAATTGACGGATTTTGTTAAAGACATGACTGCGGCTGTAGAAACTGAACAAGATGATGCGGCATTGGTTTCTAAAGCGGAACATCTTGTCGGCAAACTCATTCAGAACAAGTCATGGTTCCCATCTGAAAAAATCGCTCCTAACCGCGATCACTATGCCCGTTATTCTTTATATGTTGATCCCCTGGATCGATTTGAGGTTCTAGCTCTTGTCTGGGCACCCGGACAATCGACCCCGTTGCACGACCACGACGGTACATGGGGTGTTGAAGGCGTTTTCAATGGCCGTATTAAAGTGACAAACTACCTGCAATCAGAAAAGATTTCAGAGGATGTTGTCAAGCTTCGATACAGCGGCACTATGACGGTTGGTGAGCACAGCACTGGACAGCTTCTCCCGCCTGCGGATTGTCATATTCTTGAGGCGGCCGACGATCAATCGGCAATTACAATTCACGTGTACGGCAAGCAGCTAAATAAATTTAAGATTTTTCAACCACTTAATGATAAGGGAGCTTTCAAAGCCTATGATCATGAGGTAGGCTACACGACTAAACTGCATTAGCTGTTGGACAGCATCCAGCCGCGCGCGGGTAGTTAACTTCATTTGTCAGCATCCATTTATCCTTATCTTATACACAGTGATAATTATGAAATGATAAAAACTCGCCTGGTTCAAAGGCGAGTTTTTATATCTTACATGCGGGTAGCATCCTTGTCCTTCGGTTCCAGCCTGAATAATTTAACGCCGAATTTTGTTAGAGGATAAAGTAAAGATGACAGTTTCCAGCCTAATCGTCCGGCAATTATTCCAATGACGATGGCCGCAATGACATCAGTCGGCCAATGGACGCCGGTATAAACCCTAGAAAAGGCAACAACGATGGCAAATATAGTAAATGCCCGGCTTACCCATTTGGAATTTTTTCCCCATGTAGCCGACGCGAAAGCGAAACTGCCTGCCGTATGGTCGCTCGGGAACGACGCGTTGGCAGGATGAGGAATGAGTTTATGGAAGCTGTCATGAGGCAAAACGACAAAAGGACGCTGACGATACCAAATATGCGAAATAATAAAGTTAATGAATAGGGCAATAACACCTGCAAAGAAAGCGACCACTAACGTATGCCGGCTGTTAACCTTGGATCTCGGCAGTGTGAACCAAAAGACGACAAACAAAGCGGCATATATTTCCATCGCGTAATGTGAGATAAATGCCATGATTGCATCGAACCAGAGAACATGCCCGGATAAATTGTTAATCGCATGGTATACTGCTGTATCAAATGGATTCATAGATGCCTCCTTTAATTCTTATAAACTTATGATTAGTCGGTAGTAAACCCAACAATTTGAGTATACGAATATAAAATTCGATAATCAACTTCAAAATAAGGGTTATGGGAATAATATATATTTCTTCATATTTCGCTAAATTTGTTAATCATTATGCCGAAAATAATAATATCTGGGGTTTTTGCAATAGATTTTGTAATGCAAACGTAAAATTTTTGGAAATATTGTTATGTTATGATGAAATTACTGATCTATTGAAATATTAAAACTTTACTTAAGAGATAGAACATTGCATTTTGGGGGAGATTTTATGAAAAAGAGAGCCGCTTCAAAAAGGTTTATTCCTGCGGCTGTACTGGCTACTGGTATTATATTTTCTGCTAATGGCGCGGGACATGCAGCAACCGGAAGCGAAATTTTAAGCTACGGCAATCAATTTTTAGGCAAACCGTACATATACGGCGCTTCTTATGGACAGACTCAGTCTTTTGATTGTTCTTCATTTACGAAAACAATCTTTGCTCATTTCGGCATTGATATACCAAGGGTTTCCTCAGCTCAGGCGACTGTCGGCGTGCCGGTTTCAAAGAGCAATCTGCAAGTTGGCGACTTGCTTTTTTATGATACGGACGGTGACGGCGTTATTAACCATGTCGGCATTTATGCCGGGGATGGCCAAATGCTGGATGCTGAACCTACATACGGTGTCAGATACACGTCAGCTTTTTCAAATGCGTATTGGAATAAGTATTTTGTTACAGCACGGCGGGTGTTAGGCGAAAGCGGCAGCGCCAATCCACCGGGCAGTTCAACGCCAGCGCCGCCGGCAAATAACGGCAGTTCTTCACACAGCAGCGGGTCATTCTACACTGTCAAACCCGGCGATTCGCTTTGGAAAATTGCCTCAAGTCACGGCATGTCAGTGGCTCAGCTTAAGTCAGCAAACGGTTTGGCTTCTGATCTGATCTATGCCGGCCAGAAATTAAAGTTAAGCGGAAGCGCGTCATCATCCGGCGGGTCAAATAGCGGAGGATCATCAGGAAATCAAGCCTCTTCCGGCGGTACATATGTTGTTAAATCAGGCGATTCCCTGTGGAAAATTGCCGCCAATCATGGGATGTCAGTATCAAAGTTAAAGTCTATCAACGGATTATCCTCAGATATCATCTATCCCGGCCAAAAATTAAAGTTAAGCGGCAGCGCGTCATCATCCGGCGGGTCAAATAGCGGAGGATCATCAGGAAATCAAGCCTCCTCCGGCGGTACATATGTTGTTAAACCGGGTGATTCCCTGTGGAAAATAGCTGTAAATCACGGCATGTCTCTATCATCGCTTAAATCTATTAATGGCTTAAAATCAGATGTTATTTACCCTGGTCAGAAACTGAAGCTAAGCGGTCATGCGTCAACATCGAACACTTCATCAAGCAAACACTCATCAAAGAAACCAGCCTCTTCTTTCTATATCGTTAAGAAAGGCGATTCGCTGTGGGACATTGCCTTATTAAATGACACATCCGTCAACAAACTTATGAAAGCCAACCATTTATCATCTATTGTTATCTATCCAGGCCAAAAGCTGGCTATACCTCAATAAATTTTTAGCAGAACATCCGGTTCTTCTTCAACCGGGTGTTCTGTTTAATTTTGGCATTTATTAAACAAATCTTAAGAGACGGGTTTTGCGTAATAAAAATAGATCATTCTTATCATGCACATGATCCTCTTCCAAATGTTTATCAAAAAATGTCATAAGTTTACATGGAATCTATGTTAAAATAATTGAATCAGTGAGAAGATCAATAGTTTACAAAAGTGATAGATTATACATGATGTATTGGAGAGAACTTAAATATGCTTAGTCAATCTTTGCTGCAAATGAATACGATTTTTATCAGCTTGTTAATTGAAGCTGTCCCGTTTGTTGTTGTAGGTGTATTTATTTCGGCTCTCATTGAGTTGTTTGTTACAGAGGAAATGATAACCAAAGTCATACCTAAAAACCGCTTTTTGTCGGTAACGATGGGGACATGCATTGGATCATTATTTCCGGGATGTGAGTGCGGCATCGTTCCTATAACACAAAGGCTAGTCAAAAAACGCGTGCCGCTTCATGCGGCAATCGCTTTTATGCTAACAGGGCCGATTATTAATCCGATAGTTATTTTTTCCACTTATATCGCTTTCGGCAATAGCTGGAAGATGGTATTTTATCGCTGCGGTCTGGCGATATGTGTTTCTTTTGTTGTTGGTATCATTATTTCTTTCCTTTTTCGTGAAGACCAATTAAGAGAATATATTTATAATAAAGGAAAGAAACATCAGCATCACGACCACCACCATCACCATGAACATGATCATCGCAAGATGTCATTCATAGGCAAAGTGAAAGCTGTGATAGATCATGCGATCGATGAATTTTTCAGTGTCGGCAAGTTCCTGGTTATCGGTTCATTAATCGCCTCGGCTATGCAAACATTTATAAAAACAAGCACACTGCTTTCAATGGGAAATACAAAGGTAACAGCTATTCTTGTTATGATTCTATTAGCCTTTATTCTGTCAGTCTGCTCGGAGGCAGATGCTTTCATCGCGGCGTCATTCCGCAACACCTTTCCAATTGGTCCATTAACCGCCTTTTTGGTGTTCGGGGCAATGGTAGATATGAAAAATCTCATCATGATGCTCAGTTTCTTTAAGAAAAAATTTGTCTTGACGCTTGTATTGTTGATATTTGTTTGTGTGTTTACAGGGGCGCTATTCATCTAAGAAGATCTTAGAAAGCCAGCACCGGCGCTGTTGCGTGGATGCGATGTTTTTTAGTCCGTATCGCCGGTTCTATTTATCCTGTTTCTCAACACGCGCTTTAAGAGGGGAGTGAGCGGATTGTTTCGGCTTATTATTTTATTTGGCTTTTTCTATTTGTTTATGCATTTGCATGTGACAGGCGATATTAGTAAATACATTAATATGAAATATTCGTATTTATCCTATACCATGATCTTTGTATTTGCCTTCTTGACGCTTTATCAAATGATCAAGTGGGTTTCAGAAGGGAACAAGAAAGAAAAACATGCGCATGATCATGGGCACTGCCATGATGGCCATGATCACAATCATGAGCACGACCATGGGCATTCACACGGCGAACACACAATTTTTCAGAAAATCGTTGTTTACGGATTGCTTCTTATACCGATAGCCACTGGATTGTTTTTGCCTGTCGCAACTCTAAACTCTAGCATTGTAAAAGCTAAAGGATTTCATTTTTCGCAAGTTGACGATGGCAATGAAAGTGAATTGCACCAAGTGTTGCGCCCTGATACAAGTATGTATTATAACGCAGACCATTATAAAAATATGGAGCAATCTGATTTGAAAAAATACAGTTCGTCCCGCAAGCTCGTACTGAATGACAGCAATTATCTAAGGGCTTTAGAAACCATTTATAATTTTCCGGGCAATTTTGAAAATAAGCGGCTGACGATGAATGGATTTGTATACCACGATACTGCCGATCATCAAACAAGCAAGAAACAATTCTTTCTATTCAGATTCGGCATCATCCATTGTATCGCAGATGCCGGAACATACGGTATGATGGTCGAATTCCCTAAGAACGTCGATTACAAGGATGATCAATGGCTGCAAGTTGAAGGGAAGATCTCGACCACTTATTATCAGCCGTTTCAACAAACGATACCCGTTCTAAAAGTAACTAAATGGCAGCCCATCAATCAGCCGAAAGATCCATATGTTTATCGGCAATCATAATGGATCCGGTCAATCGCTGGGGGCAATTCCCAGAAAGGAATGAAGATCATGAAGAAAGTGATTTTGGATGTCGATACAGGTATTGATGACGCCTTAGCGATGATACTGGCTTTTAAAAGTGAAGAACTTGATATTTTGGGCATTACAACGGTTTCCGGAAATGTTTGCTTAGATCAGGCCGCATTGAATACAAAAAAGGTCTTAACATGGCTTGGTCTTGGCAATCAAGTCAAAATTTTTCGGGGAGCTGACCGCCCGTTATTGCGGGAACCTGTATTTGAACATGAGGTGCATGGGAATGACGGTCTCGGCGGCGCGCTAAAAGACATGGAAGCGGACATGCCGGAGGACGGTGCTGTTGATTTTATTATTGAACAAGCGGAAAAGTATAAAGGGGAGTTAACCCTTATTCCGACGGCGCCGTTAACAAATATTGCTCTCGCTATCCGCAAAAAACCGGAAATCACACAATGGATAAAAGAAATGGTGATCATGGGCGGATCGGTGAAAAGCCTTGGCAATATAACGCCTCTTGCCGAGTTTAACAGTTATGTTGATCCTGAAGCCGCAAAAATTGTTTTTCATTCGGACATGCCCATCACGCTTGTTGGTTTGGACGTGACTAAGAAGGCGCTGCTGACAGATGAACATATCGCCCAGTTGGAAGGGTCGCGAGTTGGAGAATTTGTGAAGAATGCTACCGCCCATTATATGAATAACTCCTATAAAAGGAACGGTGTTAAATCATGCGCCCTTCACGATCCGTTAGCTGTCGGCGTTGCATTGGACAAATCGCTGGTCAAAACCGAGAAGCTTTACGTTGATGTAGAAACAAAAAGCGAATTGTGCGACGGGCAAACGGTATGCGACTTCGGGAACAGACTTGGCAAAGAACCTAACATTGACGTTTGTCTTGAAGTCGACCATGAGAAATTTATTCGTATGTTTATTGATTATCTGAAAAGATGACGCAGGCTAATAAATAATCCCCTGAGTGCAAGCTGAGCTCATAGGGGATTATTTTTTTTGCTGTCTATCAGATTTTTTGGGCTTTATAAATTGTATTTTTTTATTTTATTGTACAAGGTCACTCTTGAAATGCCTAATAATTTTGCTGCAGCCGATTTATTTCCGTATGTTTTAGCTAATGCCTCTTTTAATTTCATTTTTTCGTTTTCTATTACAGGAGTCGGCGATTCCACCACCGGCTTGTCCAATTTTAAATCCGGTTTATTTTTTATAAAATTCTTCGGCAAGTGATGCAGATGAATCATATCTTCGTCTATAAGAATCATTATCCGTTCAATAGTATTGCGAAGCTGTCTAATGTTTCCCGACCATGGATAATGCAAGAACGTATACATGACTTCAGGGTCGATTTCAGGAACCGCTTTCTTATATTTAATAGAGAATTCTTTTAAAAAGAGTTGAATAAGTTCCGGAATATCCTCAATTCTTTCCCGCAGCGGCGGAATTTCAATAGAAACAACATTTAACCTGTAAAATAAATCTTGGCGAAACAGTCCGTCATTGACCATTTTCTCCAAATCCCTGTTTGTAGCGGCAATAATTCGAATATCGATTGGAATTGGTGTATTTCCCCCAACTCTGTAAAACTCTTTTTCTTGAATAACGCGCAATAACTTAACTTGAAGATCCAGCGGCAACTCGCCTATTTCATCTAAAAATAAACTGCCGCCTTTAGCTGCCTCTATTTTTCCCTTTTTTCCTTGCTTTGCTGCGCCGGTAAAAGCTCCTTTTTCGTATCCGAATAATTCACTTTCAAATAACGCTGCCGGTATAGCGCCGCAATTAATGTCAATGAATGGCTGATCTGAGCGCGGGCTGGACTTATGAATTGCCCGGGCAAATAATTCTTTGCCGACGCCGCTTTCCCCGGTCAATAGGACGGAAGCGTCGGTAGCTGATACTTTTTTGGCTAAATCAATAGCCGTATATAACGCTTGGCTTCTTCCTTTAATTTTATAAAATGGATCATTCGCATATGTCGTTTCAATTTTGCTTTCCAGATCGTGGATGATAGCTGTTGTTGTTGATAGTTCATCGTTAAGTTTAACCATGTCGCTAATATTTCTTTCGACGGATACACCGCCAATAACAGATTGGCCATCATAGACAGGCAATGTATTAATTAATACATGAACATTAGGATGAGGCTGATTATATTTTCTAACAACACCTTTTCCGTCTTGTAAAGTTGACATTAATACAACCGATTCTTTTTTGAAAAAGTCAGTAATTGGTTTGCCTAAAATATCTTCACCTGAACATTGATAGAGTTCTTCAGCTTTCGGGTTCCAAGAAACAATCTTCCCATGCTTATCCACTACGGCAACGGCATCATCAACAGCCTGAAGTAAAGTCTGATAATAGGATAAGAGAATTTTCCACTGATGAAAGATCGTTTGTGCGAGTTTACTAAAAGGCAGCCATCCAACGGTCATGCCGTTATGATCTTTGAGTGCAATGTCCTTTTGATCTGGCAAAGGCCCGATTTCAGAAAGCGGCGTTTCCTTAGGGAGAATGTGCATCTCTTTAATGTCCAGCGTATCCTCCCATGGTAATGATATTGAAATAAGCGGCGTGTTTTGGTTTAACATCATCATCACCTCAGGTTATAAGTCACTCATAACGCTTACAAAAGTGTATAGTCTTTACACCCATTTTACAAAATTGTTAATAAAAAGTGAACATTCTTTCCTATAAATCTTTTAATTGTCTTAAAAGTATTTTTTGGCACAAAACTTGCATTAAGAAAAGTGAGAATTATAAACAGCGATTTGGAGGGAATAAAATGGTCTTATCATATAAACATGAACCATTCACAGACTTTACAAATATAGAAAATCAAAAGGCTTTTGAAAAGGCTTTACAGGATGTTCATTCACAGCTTGGGAAAGATTACCCTCTTGTGATTGGCGGAGAACGGATTACAACAGACGAGAAAATCACTTCAATTAATCCGGCTGACAAAGAAGAGGTTATTGGCACGGTTTCAAAAGCTAATAAAGAATTAGCTGAAAAGGCAATGCAAACAGCTCTTAGAACATTTGAAACATGGAAAAAGTGGGATCCTGAAGCACGGGCAAATATTCTATTTCGCGCAGCAGCTATATTGCGCCGCCGCAAGCATGAATTCTCGAGCTATCTTGTCAAAGAAGCAGGCAAGCCATGGAGGGAAGCGGATGCTGATACAGCCGAAGCCATTGATTTCTTAGAATACTATGCGCGCCAAATGGTGAAATTGAAAAGCGGTGTCCCTGTAGAAAGCCGTGAAGGAGAAATTAATAAATTTAACTATATCCCGCTTGGCGTCGGTGTGATTATTTCTCCATTCAACTTCCCGTTAGCCATCATGGCTGGGACGACAGTTGCCGCGATTGTTGCTGGAAATACAGTTCTGCTTAAGCCAGCGAATAATACACCGGTGGTAGCTGCGAAATTCGTTGAGGTGATGGAAGAAGCCGGCCTTCCGAATGGTGTGCTTAACTATATTCCAGGAAGCGGCTCAGAGATTGGAGACTACCTGGTTGATCATCCGAAGACGCGCTTCGTATCATTTACCGGGTCCCGCGAAGTCGGCTGCCGCATCTATGAGCGTGCAGCAAAAGTGCATCCGGGGCAAATCTGGCTAAAGAGAGTTATCGCGGAAATGGGCGGTAAAGATACAGTCGTCGTAGATAAAGACGCTGATATCGATTTGGCCGTTTCATCAATTGTGTATTCGGCGTTTGGATTCTCAGGACAAAAGTGTTCTGCCGGGTCACGAGCTGTTATACATGAAGATGTCTATGATGAAGTGCTTGAAAAGGCAGTGGCGTTAACAAAGACATTAACCGTCGGCAATCCTGAAGATGTCAATAACTATATGGGTCCTGTCATTGACCAAGCGGCCTACAACAAAATTATGAAATACATCGGCATCGGCAAGGAAGAAGGCAGACTGATGTGCGGCGGTGAAGGAGACGACTCAAAAGGATACTTCATTCAGCCGACTATTATCGCTGATGTAGATGAAAAGGCAAGGCTGATGCAAGAAGAAATCTTCGGTCCTGTTGTTGCCTTCTGCAAGGCGAGAGGCTTTGATCATATGATGGAGATTGCCAACAATACTGATTACGGTCTAACCGGTGCGTTAATTTCTAATAATCGTGAACATATTGAACGTGCAAGAACAGAGTTTCATGTCGGCAACCTTTACTTCAATCGCGGATGTACCGGCGCAATCGTAGGCTATCAGCCTTTTGGCGGATTTAACATGTCGGGTACAGATTCAAAAGCAGGCGGACCTGATTATCTCATCTTGCACATGCAAGCGAAGACAACTGGGGAAATGCTATAAGAAAGATGGGCAGCTTATCTTAAGTTGCCCCCTTCAAACGAAACAATGGATGAATGAGGGGGATAAGCTATGTTAGAAACAGTTTCAAGAAATGTTTTTCTATACGCTTCACAAAGCAAGTCATTAAATAAAGCTGCGAAAAAGTGGGGGCTTAAATTTGGCGCTTCTCAAGTGGTTGCCGGAGAAACCATTGAGCCAACGATGTCAAAGATCCGCGAATTAAACGAAAAGGGTTTGGTTTGTACTCTTGATCATTTAGGAGAATTTGTTACAAGTGAAGAGGAAGCTATTGAAGCCACAGATTACAATATAAAAACTTTGAAAGCGATTTCAGAAGCCGGGGTAAACTCTCAGCTGTCAGTTAAAATGACCCAGCTTGGCTTAGATATTGATGAAGCATTTTGTCTCAGCAATATGCGCAAAATTTTATCAACTGCAAAAGAATGCAATAATTTTGTTACCATTGATATGGAAGATTACGCACATTGTCAAATAACGCTTGATATTTTAAGGGAACTGCGCAAAACCTATGACAACGTCGGAACGGTTATCCAAGCCTATCTATTCCGGGCAGAACAGGACGTCAAAGATTTAAATGGCGTGACGCTAAGGCTGGTTAAGGGTGCGTATAAAGAATCTCCTGATGTGGCCTATCAAGAGAAAAAAGATGTTGACAGCAATTATATGAGAATTATTAAAGAACATTTGCTGAGCGGCAGCTACACAGCCATAGCAACCCATGACCATCATATTATCGATAAGGTCAAAGCATTTGTCAAAGAACACCATATACCGAATGATCAATTTGAGTTTCAAATGCTATACGGATTCAGAACGGATATGCAGCTGAGCTTGGCTCAAGAAGGTTATAAAATGCGAGTCTATGTCCCGTTTGGCAATGACTGGTTTGGGTATTTTATGCGCCGTTTGGCAGAAAGACCGCAAAATGTTGCTTTTGCGCTTAAAGGCTTTTTCTCTAAGTAACCTATCAAGCTGTTAAAAACTAGCATAGTTAAAGTCTATAGTGCCCTCCATAAACGGAAGGGCTTTTTTGTTTTTCTGGTGACTTTTTGCTAAGCTGAAATCAATGGTAAAATGTGAATAGTATTTAAATTTTTTGCAAGGAGAATCCGTATGCTTGATCAGGCGCTGAAGATTCTTAAAGACACTTTTGGCTATGATTCGTTTCGGAATGGACAAGCGGAGATTATTCAAAATCTGCTTGAAGGGCGGGATACTGTAGGCATCATGCCGACAGGAGGCGGAAAATCTATTTGTTATCAAATCCCCGCTCTCATTCTTCCCGGTGTCACTCTCGTTGTCTCCCCTTTGATTTCATTGATGAAAGATCAAGTCGATGCCCTTGAGAAAGAAGGCGTTCCGGCAGCATTTATTAACAGCTCTATTAGCGCTTCAGATGTTCGTGATCGGCTAAATGGCGCTATGGAAGGGCGCTATAAAATCATTTATATTGCACCGGAGCGTTTGGAATCAGCGGCTTTTTTGGACTGGCTTAACAACGTCAATTTATCCTTAATAGCGGTTGACGAAGCGCATTGTATGTCTCAATGGGGGCATGATTTCCGGCCCAGCTATCTCTTAATTAAAAAAATGATTGATCGAATTCATGCAAAACCTGTCATCGCTGCATTAACGGCAACGGCGACCCCTAAAGTAACCCGCGATATTTGCGACATGCTGAATATTCCGGCTGAGAATGTGACAGCCACAGGGTTTGAGCGTGACAACTTGTTTTTCCAAGTCATTAAAGGACAAGACCGAGACCGGTTTCTGGAATCGTATATTAATAAAAACCGTTCTCACTCCGGCATTATTTATGCCGCTACCCGCAGAGAAGCAGAGCGTTTGCATGCTTTTTTAATTAAGCAAAATATCAATGCAGGGAAGTATCATGCCGGTATGGCGGAACAGGAACGCAACGATAATCAAGAACGATTCCTCTATGATGATCTCACCGTTATGGTAGCAACATCGGCATTCGGAATGGGCATCAATAAATCGAACGTGCGTTATGTGATCCACTACAATATACCGCGAAACATTGAGTCATATTATCAAGAAGCCGGGCGTGCCGGACGTGACGGCGAGGAAAGTGAATGTATTCTTTTATTTGCGGCTCAGGATATCCAGATTCAAAAGTTCTTGATCGATCAGTCGGAAATGGATGAGGAACGAAAAAGGCATGAATACGATAAATTGCAGCAAATGGCCGGCTATTGCCATACAGAGGCTTGTCTGCAGCAATATATTTTAAAATACTTTGGCGACCGTGATGCGAAGGGCTGCGGTCATTGCGGCAATTGTACGGATAAGCGTGAGTCCGTTGATGTGACGCGCGACGCACAAATGGTATTTTCATGCATTAAACGAATGAAAGAACGCTTCGGAAAAACATTGATTGCGAAAGTGTTAACCGGATCATCTGACCGTAAAATACAAAGCTTCGGATTTGATAAACTGTCTACATTCGGCATTATGAGCGACCGCACACAAAAGCAGGTTTCAGAGCTTATTGACTATCTGACTGCCGAACAATATCTTCTGCCGACGGGCGGCCATTATCCGGTATTAGGCTTAACCTCAAAAGCTGTCGAAGTTCTCTTAGGCAAGCGTTCAGTTTTAAGGAAAGAAAATGTTCAAGCAAAACAGTTTGTCGTGCAAGATGCGCTGTTTGAGCGTCTGCGGAAGATAAGAAAAGAAATAGCTGACGCTGAACAGGTGCCGCCGTTTGTTATTTTCTCAGATGCGACATTAAAGGAAATGGGTGCGAAACTGCCGGTTAATGAACAAGCGCTTCTAAATGTTAAAGGCATTGGCAAGCAGAAGCTGGAATTATATGGCCAAACATTCATAAATGAAATTCAGGATTATTGCACAGAGAACGGGATCGCTCAACCTGAACCAAGCTTAGTTTCTCCTGAACCCCAAGCGAAAATAAAGAACAGTTCCAAGGAAAAGTCCCATCATATAACCTATCAAATGTTCAGCGAGGGCTTATCAATCCAAGAAATTGCCAATGCGCGCGGCCTCTCAACAACAACCGTTGAATCGCATTTGATTCGCTCGGCTGAGGACGGCTTTGAGATAGATTGGGGTCAATTTATCGATAAAGCACTGGAACCGCTGATTGCTAAATCTGTCGAGGAAGCAGGAACGGAAAGATTAACCCCGATTAAACAAAGGCTGCCCGAAGAAGTGAGTTATTTTATGATTAGGGCTTATTTGCAGAAAAACATAAGAAAATAACCAGATCAGTTCAATTTGCCAGCAAAAGCCCCTCCAGATGGGGGCTTTTTTGCTGGCTTTTAATATTTAAAAAAATGGAAAGCCTATTTTTAAAAAAACCTATTGTATTAAGTGTATTAAGTGATATAATACACTTGAACCACATGAAATTAACGCTCCCCTGGATGGAGGGAATGCAATGGATATACGACAGGTTGGAGCTTTGACATTTCAGCTAGACTTTAGCCAACCGCTTTATGAACAAATTTTAGAACAAATCCGGAGTGCTTTAGCAAAAGGAGAGATTGGATTGGGAGAGAAAATTCCATCGGTTCGTGAAATGGCGCACGCGCTGAAAATTAATCCTAATACGGTAATGCGGGCATATAAAGAATTAGAACGAGATGGTTTAACAGAAAAGCGCCGGGGCCAAGGCACTTTTGTTACGACTTCAGAAGAGCGTGTTAAGACGTTTCGTGCTGAACTCGTTAAAGAATATATAGACGACTTTTTAAATAAAATGGAGAGTCTCGGGTACTCATGGGAAGATATTGAAGGCTATATGCAAGAGAGAGGATCGAGGCGAAAAGGGAGTGATTTAACATGACCGCATCTATTGTAAATTGTCAGCAAATCACAAAAAGATATGGCGATAAACACGCTTTAGATGAATTAAACGTCTCTATACCTGAAAACAAAATTGTTGGGATACTTGGACCAAACGGATCAGGCAAATCAACTTTCTTTCGTATGATTACCGGATTGGTGAAACCTGACAGCGGCGAGATTGAAGTGTTAGGGAAACGGCCGGGCTCGGGAATTAACCGCGAAATCGCCTATTTGCCTGACAGAGCTCGCTGGTACCCCAATCATACCGTGGCCGGCGCTTTTGAATGGGCGGAAAAGCTTCTCCCCGGCTTTGATATAGCTAATGCGAAAGAATTGGCTGATTTTATGGAGATGAAACGAGATATGCGAGTAAGCGGCATGTCCCGCGGCCAAGAGGCAAGGCTCATGTTAATTCTTTGTATGGCAAGAAATGTACCGCTCATCATTTTGGATGAACCATTCTCCGGCATCGACGTCATTTCGCGGGAACGCATTATTGAAGGGATGATCGATTATCTCAGTGACCGGGATCAGACTATTCTTATCAGCACACATGAGATCTACGAAGTGGAAGGCATGTTCGACTATGCCATCTTCCTTAATCAAGGGAAGGCCATTTTATCAGGGGATACAGAAGAGCTTCGTGCACAATACGGATCAATGCATGATATCTTTCGACAATTTTATCGTTATGGAAAAGGAGGGTTTTAACATTGCCTTCTTCAAATGTTTTCTGGACGCTCGTTAAATATGAACTTAAATCTGGATATATGACAAGAAAAAAAATGCGCAAGGGCAAAATGCCTCAGAAAATTTGGCTGATGTATGCCGTGCTGCTTTTTATCGTATTTCTATGCTTTACAGTCTATGCGACTAATCAACATTGGGGTTTCCAACTGAGAAATGTATGGTATTTTACACTTGGTCTGCCGTGGATGTTGTTTGGTTATGGGATGGGAGCGATTAAAAATGAATGGGAAAACAGTACGGAAGGCTGGTGGCTGACGCTTCCTTATTCGCGAAACACATTAATCGGAGCGAAATATATCGCAGCTTTGCTTAAGACTCTGTACATTCTCCTGGTCACTTATGCATTAGCTATTGTTTATGGTGTTCTGTACGGCGTCTGTATCAGTGTTTTAAAAGGGGGCTTTCCTCTTCATGAGGTGATCTTTTTTATCGTGTCGGGATTCTGGTGGTATTTATTATTAATGGGCTTAATGCCGCTCATGGTCTCCATAGGGGTGCTTGTCGCTGTCATTAAGTATACAAACGCTAAATATATTTCCCCGCTGATTTATTTCTTTATGTTTATATTAGGATACGGTATGTACGGCGGGTTAGGCGTCATGAATCAAAAGCATAATTTATATTCCATTTTCAGCGGCGAAACAAGTCCCGGTTCATCGCCATTTCCAGTTGTATTTTTCTATTTCTTGATCGCAGGATGGATTTTGGCCTATTTATTGACCCGTTTTTCGGCTTACTTGTTAAAAAATAAATTGGATGTATAAATGTAACCTAAGGTAGGAGGGGCTGTAATGGAAACAGTGTTGAATTCAGAGTCTTTTAATGCTCAAAGCCAATCGGCAAATACCCTTTTGGAAGTTAGTCATTTGAAGAAAACATACGGTAAGAAGCAAGCGTTGGAAGACGTTACCTTTTCGGTCAAAGCGGGAAGCTGTTTCGGTTTGCTTGGACCAAACGGCGCCGGCAAGTCGACAACAATGAAGATTTTAACAGGTATTATTAAGGCGGATGGCGGCAGTGCAAATCTTTTGGGCACAGATGTTTCAAAGGATAAAAATATGGTTTCGAAATACATCGGTTATGTACCGCAGGAAATCACTTTGTATGAGCAATTAAGCGCCTATGATAACCTTGTTTTTTTCGGGGAAGCGTACGGCATTCGCGGCAGCGAGTTAAAGCGCCGGATTAATGAAGTCTTGGAGGACACTGGTTTATCAGAGCGTGCGAAGGACGCGGTCAAAACCTTTTCCGGCGGTATGAAACGGCGGATCAACATTGCCTGCGCTTTATTGCATCGTCCGAAATTGCTCATTTTAGATGAACCGACAGTTGGGATTGATCCGCAATCACGCAATCGCATTTTTGAAATGATACGCGCGCTGAATCAATCAGGAATAACGATCATTTATTCTACACATTACATGGAAGAGGTCGAAACATTATGTGACGAAATTGCCATTATTGACCACGGCAACGTCATGGCTCAAGGTCCGCTTGGCGAATTGCTCGAACGTTTCGGGCAAAGAGCCATTTATATTGAAACAAGCGGATTAACAGAGATCCCGCAATTGCCGCATGTGATGAAAACACGCAAAGAAGGGTCGGGCTGGGTTCTAGAAACGGACCAAGTCTCAAATGTTATGACAAACCTTATTAAACTGGCGGCAGACAATCATTGGGATGTTAAACAGATCGAAGTCGTCAGACCATCGTTGGAAACTGTCTTTTTATCTCTCACTGGAACGGCTCTCAGAGATTAATAGGGGTCTATCTCACGTGAATTGTGGATAACTTATGAGAAGGAGATTGCGATGAAATCAATTATAGTTAAAGAGTTAAAGTTGATTTTAAAAGAAAAGAGAAGTTACTTTTTTCTTTTGATTATGCCTCTGCTTATGATTGTTATGTTCGGTTCGGTCTTCGGCAATACAGATGATTCAACCGTAGATATTCATGTTATTGACCAAGATCATTCTTTGGCATCTAAAGCCTTTCTTAGCCAGATGGGCCATATTAAAGGCATTAACTTGGAGAAAACTGCTTCGAAAAACACAAAAGACGAGATTGATAAAATTAAAAAAGGGCAGTTGTCGTCCGTCATCGTTATAAATAAAGGGTTTCAAAAGGCTTTGAAGGAAGGGAAACAAGCGGACTTGAAGCTTTACCAAGACCCGTCCTCAGCTTCATCCGTTGCGCCTGTTAAAGCCGTGCTTAAAAATATTGCCAATGGCTATCGGGAACAAAAGTTATCTCAAACACTTGCGGCCAAAGGGATTTCTAAAGAGGATATTTCAAAAACATTAGCTCAGCCAATAGTGATTAAAGATGTCAATACAACAGCAACGGGTATTAATTACATTTCACAAATCGTTCCAGGCATGACTGTTATGTTTGTGTTCTACATTATGATTTCAATGGCCAAACGTTTCTTTGATGAAAAGAAATCGGGGTTGTTGGCAAGGGTTCAAAGCACAACCGTCAAACCCTATCAATATTTGATCGGGATGTGGCTCCCATTTGTTATTATCGTTTTTGCCCAATGCGTACTCCTCTTCGCTTTTGGACATTGGGTTTACAACCTTAACCTTGGGGATCTCGCTGCATTAGGCCTCATTATTATTTGCATCAGCATCTGCAGTTCGGGGCTTGGCTTGGCGCTCTCATTAATTGTCAGCAGCGAAAATATGGCCATGGTTATTTCACAGATTATTGCGCTTGGCGGCGCGATGGTCGGCGGATTATGGATGCCTTCTTATCTCATGCCGTCATTTGTGCAAACGATCGGTCAGTTTACACCGCAATTTTGGGCTCAAAAGAGTCTGCAAGATGTCATCGCCCGCGGCGCGCATATTGGAAATGTTATAGATGGTCTCGCCATTCTTACGGCATTCGGCATTGTGGGATTAATTGTAGCGATGATTTGTTTTCCAAGGTTTTTACGTTCAGCAGCAAACTAGCAAGCGGGGAAAATATCATTGCAGCATGAGGCGGAAAAGGATAAGATTCCTGTTATTCTTCAAGAAAAATCGGGTGTATGGCCCGATTTTTTCTATATAAATAAACTTCTTAAGAAGAATTAATCGGCAGAGGCTGTCTTGATTTGATTCTTTACAGCTTTTACAAATGAATCAATATCTCCTTTTTGTATTAAGGACATTGACTCCTTTGTTCCTTCATGGAAAAAACTCACTTTTTCGTTATGGCCAATATAACTTTTCTCTTTGTTTATTTTTTGGATAACCTCATATGGATATTTTTCAATAATTTCCGTTTTCATGTAATGACAATAAAAAATAATCTGTTTATTTGTTGCCGCTAAAATGCCTTGTCTTCGGCCGCCGACTCCTGCAAACGGGTATGAATATTGTCCGTAAATCGCGGCTAAAAGGGTTTCATCATTTTCTAATACCTTTGTTTTGACTTCACTCAATAACTTTTCGTACATAGCGGCCTCCTCATCAATCACTTTTTAGGATGACATTAATAGAAGCAATATAAACAAACCTTCCTACATCTTAATATTCTCACTTCCCCATCAGCATGCAGATTTCTTTGTCTTCTGTAAATAATATGATAAGTGCAACAACAAGAGACATCATAAAGTAAGATATGAAATGTTTTTGTCCTTCGTATCCTGGTAAATCATTAAATAAGGTCAATTTTTTAAATATGATATATTTTAAAATAAAAAATTTAAATTGTAAATAATATGTATTTTTGAAACCATTTAAGTTAGGCCGATTCCTCTTTTACGGATCGATTTTTTATTAGCCATTGTTGTTTAAAATTTATTAAAACCTTGGGCTGACCTACTGGAAACTTAGATGATGACAACAAAAAAATGGTGATCAACATTTTTTAAAAATTCATTTTTAGGCTCTTTGCTTTACCATATGATAGTTGGGTAAAGATCATTAAGCCATTCGCCGCTGAACAGAAAACTGAATGGATAGCCGCTGATGTTCCGATGCGAATGTTTTATAAAAAAATGCAAATAATACTTTAAGGAAAAGGAGGAAGGATAATGGCAAAGCGGAAACAGCCGAGAGAAGCGGCGCGGAACAATAATTTTACACCAACAGAAAGCATGGCTAATATGGATTTAACGGATAAAACATTTGCGGAAGCTGAGATTCCGGAGAAGCTTAAAAATCCGCACCGCAAGGAAGAGTAAAGGGGCTTGAAAACGGCCCCTTCTTTTTCATTCAGCGGCTTGCCCTTTACTAACATACAGCAAAAAATTTTTGTGATGACCCCAATGAAATCCATCGTGATACGTATGATATAATAAAGTATATTTTGACATCTCTTATCTGCGAATAGTATGATTGAATCATTGGTCTATCATTCTATTATCCAGCGGTAGATTTTAACTCAAGAGAGGTTATTAAGATGTTAAATAAAATCATTGTTCCGATTTTATCGGCCATATTAATTGGTATAGGAATATCCGGGACGATATCAGCTAAAGCAGATTCAGCTCCAGGCGATGTGATTGTCACGATGGGGGCGAATCTGACGAAAGAGCAGAAGGATAAAATGTTAAGGGAAATGAATGTTGACCCGACACAAGCTGAGATTATTACCGTTACAAATGCGGAAGAGCATAAATATCTTGACAAATATATGCCGAAATCCCAAATCGGCAGCCGGGCGATCAGTTCCGCCAAAATTACTTTGAAGGACAAAGGAACGGGATTATCTGTCCGTACCCATAATATCAATTATGTTTCAGATGATATGTACATTAACGCCTTATCAACAGCAGGCGTTAAAGATGCCAGCATATATATCACGGCTCCTTTCAATGTGTCGGGAACAGCGGCATTGACAGGTTTAATCAAAGCCTATGAAACATCCACGGGCAAAGTGATACCTGAAAAGCAAAAACAAGTGGCTAACGAAGAAATGGTGAAAACAGCGCAGCTGGCGGATGAGAACGGTATCGGAAAAGAAAAAGCAGCGGATCTCATGACAACTATCAAAGAAAAAATAGCCAAGGATAAGCCATCCAGCGATCAAGAAATGAGAAATATTATTAATGATTCGGCAAATAAAGTCGGCATTAACTTAGACAGCCGCGATACCAACAAATTAGTCGTCTTATTTAACAAAATTGAAAACTTGAATATTAATTGGAACACAGTGGCTGACCAGCTGCAGAATGCTAAAAATAAAATAACGCAAACTGCAAATTCTGAAGAAGCCAAAGGCTTTTTTGAAAAGCTCAAAGACTTTTTCCAATCGCTTGTGAATAAAATAAGTTCAGCTCTTTAATATATAAAACGCGCCAAAAAAACGGCGCGTTTTTTTATATTTCCACACAGCCTGAATAGATCCGATACGGTCAGCATCTGAGGCAACCGGCGGCGGAATCTTAAGGTAGAAGCCGTGAAACGTCACTCTGGAAAAGAGAACGGGAGAGAACTGATGGATTTAAATAGGGGGTTTTATACAGGAAATGAATGGAATATTAACGGTTGGATAACCTAATTGTATAAGACTGTCGTATGGTGGTGACAACCTTTGAACAGACATGCTTATCAACCGTATATATCGGTTGTGACGCCGGTATATGGATGTGAAAAATGCCTTCGTGAATTGTACCAGCGGTTAAAAAGAGTTCTTACTCAAATTTCCAACCGGTTTGAAATTATTATGGTTTGCGATCACAGTCCGGACCGGTCATGGGATGTTATTCAATCTTTAGCACGGCAAGATATGCGGGTAAAGGGAATCAAGCTTTCCCGAAACTTTGGCCAGCATATCGCCATTACGGCAGGGCTTGATGCAAGCAAAGGGGATTGGGTGGTCGTCATGGACTGCGATCTTCAGGACCAGCCTGAAGAGATTATACCGCTCCATTCGAAGGCGCTCGAGGGTTATGATATTGTGTTTGGGCGTCGTGCAGAGCGTCATGATACATGGATAAAAAGGCTGCAGTCGAAACTATTTTATAAAGTGTACAGTTATTTGGCGGATACCAAGTTTGATCATTCGATCGCAAACTTTAGCATATGCTCGAGGCAAGTGGTTAATGAAGTGGTTCGGCTGCGTGAACGAAGCCGCTCTTATCCGCTTTTTTTAAAATGGCTCGGTTTTAATTGGACATCGATTAACATTCATCATGCGAAGCGGGAATTAGGAAAGTCAAGCTATAATTTCTCTAAGCTGATCCGTTTCGCTATGGACAGCATCGTTTCCCAGTCTAACAAGCCGCTGAGATTAGCGATCAAGCTGGGCTTTGCCATTTCGTTTATTTCGCTGTTGTTCGGCTGCTTTCTTATTTATAAATACTTTTTTCTTATGCAGCCTGTGGCCGGGTGGACAAGTTTTATGGTGTCTATTTATTTTATTGGCGGACTCATTCTCGCTAATTTAGGCGTGTTAGGCCTCTATATTGGAAAGGTTTTTGATGAGGTTAAGGGACGCCCGCTTTATATCATTCATCAAGCCGTTGGTTTTGAGGACCCTGTTCAAGTGATCAAAAATAAGGAGACTGACGTGTGATGGAAGATGTTGTTAAGACCCCGTGGGATCAGCGGGTTTTTGGTTTTGATACATACGAAATCCGCCGCGTGTCAGAGGATATTTTATCTTCGTTAGATCAAATAAACGGTCACTTTACTGTTAAGGTTTCCCCTTTAGATTCGAAGGCTCTGCTGCACCGGCATGGCTTTTATTACTGCGATACGCTGATTGAGCCTTACGGGACTAGCAGCTGCTTTTGTCCTTTTTTCGAACCCGGCATCTCGATCAGCGACAATATTGATTTAGAAGAGTTAGTGCCTATGTGTTTTAATGCTTTTCGCTTTGACCGGTTTCACCGCGATTTTCATATTGACCCAAATCAAGCGGACCAGCGGTATGCCAATTGGCTTCGCGATATTCACCGGTACGGCCATGTTTTCGCACTTCGCTTAGGGCAGACAACAGCAGGCTTCTTTGCATGTGTTGATGAACGGATATTGCTCCATGCTTTACATGAAGATTTTAGAGGAAAAGGATTGGCTAAATACTTTTGGAGCGCCGCCTGCCAGTATTTGTTTTCATTAGGCTGCAAGGAATTAGTGAGTTCTATATCGGCGGCTAATGTCGCTATAATGAACGTTTATCACCGTCTGGGGTTTTCTTTTAGAAATCCTGTGGATATTTATCATAAGGTCAATCATAAACATTTATAATAGGAAGTTTAAAGGCGGCAATGATTGCTGTTTAAGCTTCCGGCAGAGGAGTCTAGCATTGGGTTATTTATATATTTTCGGAACAATATTCTTTACAGTTTACGGCCAAATGATTTTGAAATGGCGGATCAATGGCATAGGCCAGCTACCGTCCGGATCTCTGGATAAAGTTTTATTTTTGCTTAAAGCAGTGTTTGACCCTTTTATATTTTCAGGGCTGGCTTCCGCTTTTATTGCCTCTCTTTTCTGGATGGCCGCTATGACAAAGTTTTCTCTAAGCTATGCTTATCCATTTACAAGCCTTTCATTCGTATTGGTCTTTGTTTTGTCTATATTATTTTTCCACGAAGCCGTGACGGTATATAAGGTTGTTGGATTATTGTTGGTGATTATTGGCGTTATTGTATTAAGTCAGTCTACTTAGGTGGTGTAAAGTATGATTCCTTTTAATCAGCCGGCTGTAACAGGCAATGAAGAAGCTTATCTGATTCAAGCGGTCAGGAATCGCAAAATTTCCGGGGACGGACGGTTCACTCAGCTTTGTCATCAATGGATTGAAAAGACTTTCCAATGTCCAAAAGCCCTCCTCACGCCGTCTTGTACTCATGCCTTAGAAATGTCCGCGGTGTTAATGGATATAAGCCTTGGTGATGAAGTGATCATGCCGTCGTACACTTTTTCATCAACAGCCAACGCCTTTGCGCTGCATGGAGCCAAGATAGTATTTGTCGATATACGTCCGGATACGATGAATATTGATGAACGTTTAATTGAACAGGCCATTAATCCAAAAACTAAAGCGATCGTTGTTGTTCATTACGCAGGGGTCGCATGCGAGATGGACGCGATTATGGATTTGGCAGAGAGATATGGATTATTCGTCGTTGAAGATGCGGCACAGGGCGTTATGAGCAAGTATAAAGGGCGCCCTCTGGGAACCATCGGCCATTTTGGCTGTTACAGTTTCCATGAAACAAAAAATTATACAAGCGGAGAAGGCGGTGCGCTGTTAATTAATGATCGGCGTTTCGCAGAGCGTGCTGAAGTGGTAAGAGAAAAAGGCACGAATCGGAAACAATTTCTGCAGGGCCAAGTTGATAAGTACTCTTGGGTTGATATCGGCTCCTCTTTTTTGCCAAGTGAACTTAATGCCGCTTATTTATATGCGCAATTTGAAAAATCAGAAGAAATTAATGCGGATCGCTTATCCAGCTGGGATTTTTATTATAGCGAATTATCCGCCTTAGAGAAGGCAGAGAAGATAAAACGTCCTTTTATACCTGAAGATTGTCAGCATAATGGCCATATGTTTTATATTAAAGTTAATGACATAAAAGAGCGTTCCGATTTTATTGATTATTTGAAAAATAATGGTGTTATGGCGGTTTTTCATTATGTTCCTCTCCATTCATCTAAAGCTGGACAAAAAGTAGGCACATTTTTCGGCAAGGATCAATATACAACAAGGGAAAGTGAAAGGCTGGTCAGACTTCCCATGTTTTATGGTCTTACAAAAGATTCCATAAAGTACATAACAGAATGTATTAAAAGCTTTTATGAAACCGCGGCAGGTTAACCGTCTTGCGGTGTCAAGCAAGATATATCCCTAGCGAGCTGCCATCTCTGACATAAAGATTAAGGCTTAAGTTTTCATATCGCAGTTTTTTTAACAGTCAATACTGTATTGACGGCACCGAATATTTCTAGAAGAAAAGCTTTCTTTGGGGGAATGTTCATGTCAATACTTGCCAAGCTAAAACCACTTCCCGTGGAAGAAATATCAAAAAATGATGCTCTTTATCGAAGTTTGGAAATTAAGATGCAGCAACTCGGCTATTTAACGCCTTATCGTGAATCTCTTAACTGGGACAAAGAAATTGCTTCTTATGAATTAGGCAGCCGTGAATTAATTGAAAAGTTAAAGAAAACCGCGGCGAAAAATGACGGCGTGCCGTTGTTTTATGCGAAGCTTTTGAAAAAGACGATTTACCAAAACCTTATCCTTCATCCTAATAATCAAGGCTTTTATTTGCCGTTTCGTTTTGAGGAACCATTTACTATTGACATACAAGGCGAAAAGATTTGGATCGGCTCCTCCATTCGGTTATCCGAAGAATTGCAATGGCTTGAAATAACGATGAATAATGAAAATGATGAAGATCTTATCGAAATATGGCAGACACTGCGGGAAATTTGCAGTGAAAGCTCTGAGCATATGACCCCGGTGCAATTGCATTCTGCTTAGCTGATAACTTTGAACATGCAGGAATAAAGTTCCCTTCTTGAAACACAATAATAATGATTCGTGTTTAAAAGGAGGGAACGACCTATGCCAAGACCAAAGCCAGATGATCGCAGCGATAATGTTGAAAAGCTGCAAGAAATGGTGCAAAACACAATCGAAAATCTTGAAGAAGCTCATGATACACTGCACAATGAGGATCTTTCAGGAAAAGACCGTCAAGCTATTCTTGAAAAGAACGAACGACGGGAAGAAGCCATTGCAGGAATGCGTGAAGAAATCAAAGATGAAGCGGCTTATCAAAATCAAAAGGATTAGGCAGGCATTTGCCTAATCTTTTTGATTTAGTCAGACAAAATGTGCCGTCATGATTCTCTATGAAATTGCCAATATTAAACAGCCTAATGGCTTTATTCATTTGTTTAAAAATGTCTAATGATAAAAAGTTTTGTCAAAACAATTGCAATTTCTATCGATCCTTTGCATAATAGACAATGGTTTGTGGAAACCGTTACACTAAAGGAGAATAGAGGTAAAGAAGAGATGAAGGAAAGTAGCCAAGCATCAAAAATTGATCTGCTTCAAATGATAAATCGAAAAAGAAAAGAAATGATCAGAATTGCATCGATCAGAGGTTTCAAAAATAAAGAAACTGTAAAACAAAGCAAAGAATTAGATGATTTAATAAATATGTACCAACGTCACATGCTGCAATCGAAAAGTTCTTGAAAATGGATTATTGGATATAGATTTCCTCATGGACACCTTCTTCATCTTTGCCTTACACCATCCAATAACCATGTTTTGAATTCTCCCTTTACAAAAGAAAAACCTCTATTGCAGAGGTTTTTGATCTTTGGGCGAATCAATAGGTTCATCTTGGTCTTCCTTGCCATTTAAAGACCTTTTAAATTCATTTAGGGTTTTGCCAGCAGCTTTTCCGAGTTCAGGAAGCTTTTTCGGACCGAAAATAATAAATGCGACTAATAAAATGAGAGCAATTTTGCCAGGGCTTAACAATTCCATTAGAAATTCCCCCCAATCATTGGTTTATATTCATTATAACTCGTTTATAGAATTTAAAAAATATTTAAAAATAAAAAGAACTGCGAGCCGTATATTTTATTTTGCATAAGCGCTTTTTATGTGAAAAAGACGCAAACAATTTTAATTTGCGTCTTTTCTTTTTGCATCTTTAAGCGAAAGCCATATCTTTTCTAAATCAGACAAAGTTAAATCATATAAGTGCTGTTCGCCTTTTTTATATATACCATTTTGGATTAATTCATTAATAAGGGCAGTTTTTCTTTTTTCAAGTGCTTTTTTTCGCATCATTTGTTCGTTCATTTAAAACACCATCTTTTGTTCACAACTTTTTGATAGTTGATTTTATATGATTGTATTTTACTTGTCAAATCTAAAAAATGAATGAAATGAATGCGCGCTGTGAATGATAAAAAAGCACAACATTATTTTTATAGGAGATGATATGCCATGGCGAAAGATGTGTTGTGTGAAGTCAGTAACTGCAAGTACTGGGAAAACGGAAATAAGTGCAGCGCTAAATCCATTTATGTCGTTAGCCACACAGGAAAAAAGGCAAAAGATCAAGAAGAGACTGATTGTAAAACTTTTGAGCCGATGGCATAACAAAAGGGGGGTGAAGATACCTCCCCTTATTTTATTTATATCATCACGGGATATCTAACATATAATAAAGGGAAATAGCCCATTTTTTGTGTAAAGCCGCGAAGGACGGATCCTTTGGTAAATGATTTTATAAGGAGATGAGGGCTGTGCCATATGCGATAAATATCTTTAATATAAAAACGAACGGTGTTACAATGAACGGCAATATTGATATTGGCCCCACCGTTCATAACAGCCATACAGCCAATACTAAGTCGATTGGTGCCAATGTCTCTCTTGGAGATTTTTCGCCATCCAGTTCATTTAGTTTAAATGGCAGTTATGATCCGGATATCAGCGATCAAGGGCAAGTTGCCAACCCATCTTTACCGCAAACCGGCCAAGTTTAGTATGTTCTTTTGGAGATTAAAATTCCTTTTTATATGTGGTGATCCCCATGTCCTTTATTTTTAATATAAGAAACATAAAAATCAATAACATGTCCCATAATGCTTCTGTTATTATTGGGCCGGGTTACCATAACAGCCATACAGCCAGTTCAAAATCCCAGGGCGGCAACAACTCCATTGGAGACCAATCGCCGGTTTCAGGACTATTTAATAATCAATTATACGACCCTGATATTAACGATCAAAGCGAGGTTGCGAATACTGACAGTGTTAATGGCAATCAAGCTTTTTGATCTGATTAAGGATGTCTGTGGAAGGCCGGTTAGCCATGCGTTCCCCAAGTGCTCTTCCGGAAGTTTTTTAAGAAGTTTAATCATAGTTGTGGCAAAGCCGTAAAAGCAGCCTGTCCAGCAGCGGCTTTGCTGTTTTTATGTCATTTAATAGGGGAACTTGTCCGTCGACTGATATGCACATGAAGTTTAATTCATGTTAAAATAGGGTACATACACACAAATAATCATTTGCTGCGAATATTATAATGGCCTTTATTAATGGCATTCTAAATGGTATGACGATAAATAGTCGAAATGTTATAAGGTATGACAAGGCAATGAGTTAGTTATCCCTTAATGTCCATTAATGATTTATTTATTTGGTTGGTTTGAGGATAAAAGGAGTTATAAATATGAAAATATTGTTGTTGCCTTTGTTTAAAATGCCTTCCGGGCATCATCATGTTGCAGATGCAATTATAAATTTAATAGAGAAAAGAACGAATAAAATTGAGTGCAAGAAAGTTGATTTGCTAAGCTACAGCAATCAATTATTGGAAAAGGCTGTCTCAACATTTTATTTAAAATGGATACATCATACGCCTCGCTCTTATGATTGGGCATACAGGCACTTTGCTTATACGAAAAATCATAAGCATGTATCCTTTAGTGTTATAGAACGCTTTTTTATAAATAAGCTCTACAAGCTGCTGACGAGGGAACAGCCTGATCTCGTTATATGTACGCACGGTTTTCCATCATTATTGATGAGCCGGTTAAAGTTATCCGGCATTGTAAAGATACCTGTTATTAATATATATACGGATTTCTTTATGAATGACATATGGGGGCGAAAAGGGATTGACTATCATCTCGTCCCGAATCAAGAAATGAAACAGCAGATGATTGAACATTACCATATTAAGGAACGCAGTATTATTGTAACCGGAATCCCTGTACACGAAAGCTTTTTAAAGCCAGGCAAAGTCAAATCCCATTATTCTCAAAAGAAAATTCTTATAGCCGGCGGCAGCAGCGGGCTCGGCAATATCATTGACTTAGTCAAACATACAGGGGAAAAATCAAATTATCAATATATTATCTTATGCGGTAACAACAAGAAGCTGTATCATGACATTCTGAAACTGAAATTAGATGATGTCAAGGCGCTGCCTTATCTATCATCAAAAGAAGAAATGAATCAGCTGTATGATGAGGTTGATGCCATTGTTACAAAACCCGGCGGTGTGACCATCAGTGAAGTGCTCAGAAAAGGTTTGCCGATATTTGTCCATTCAGCCTTGCCTGGTCAAGAATATATTAATTTGCAATATTTGAAGAATCAGCATTTAGTCTATGAGATCGATCAACAAGGCAATTTGGAAACGATCATTTCCAGCGTCTTGCAAAATGAGCTGGAGATGAGAAGGTGGAAAAAAGCTGTTCAGACATATCTGGATAAGTTCGAAATCCCATCTACCAATACCCTTTTCCAATTAATCTCAGCCAATACGCTGAAAGGCGCTTATTTTAATCGAAGCGGCTATCAGTTTCTGCGGACCCGGGGTGTCGTCAACAAAGTGATGAAATATATGAAGAAGATCTCGCCTATAGACAACGTTTAAAAGAATGTATAATAAAAGCGAACCATGCGGGTTCGCTTTTTAATCATTCTCTTTTTTCTTAATGCGGATGATATGAATAATTGTAGCAACAGCAAAAATTAACAGGAATATTCCCGCAATAATCGCTAAATGCTGAGGCTTAAAAGTCAGATATTGTTGTATTTTGTTTCCCAGGAAATAACCCAAAAAAATAAAGGTGAGGACCCAAACTGCGCCGCCTATGGCTGAGCTGATAATGTATGTAATCAAAGAGGAACGGCTTATACCGGCTAAATAAGGATTGATTTGCCTTATACCGGGGATGAAATAGCCAAACGCAATGGTCCAAGCGGCATGCCTTTTATATTTTGTTTCAGCTTTTTCCCATCTTTCCGGTGTTAAACCGACATATTTGCCGAATTTATTTATAAAAGGCTTCCCGATATATTTTCCAATAAAGTAGGAAGTTATCATCCCTGAAAAAACACCCAAAAAGGCGCATCCTAAACTGCTGTATAAGTTAAGCGTGTTTTGAGAAATGGCAATGCCGATAAAAACCATAAAGGACTCTTCGGGTGAAGGGATGCCTGTAATGCCGAAGAACAGCAGGAAAAAGATCGCAAAATAACCATAAGTAATCAGAAACGGTTCAAAGTGTGCCATATTATTCCCCATTTGACTATTATTTTATAGTTTATGTAGAGTATTTAGGAGGAAGTCCAAAAGTCTTAATGTCAAGTTATGACTTTCCTCTCTTTTAGATATACACTTAATATCAAAGTTAATATAAAAAAATCTAAATGTAAACTTAAATCCTAAAAGAGGAAGATAGAAATATGTCTATTTTACTTATTTTATTAATATTTTTATGTATTTTTGTCGTTTACAGCATTATTCCGACGATTGTCATGCGGCTCTTTCCCATTGGTATTTTTAAATCTTCATCTATAAAAAATAAGGCCGCATTAACATTTGATGATGGACCAAATCCCATTTATACGCCAAGATTATTAGATCTCCTTAAAAAACACGATATTAAAGCGACATTTTTTGTAGTAGGCGAAAACGCCAAAGCCTATCCTGACATTATATCCAGAATGTACCTTGAAGGTCATACTATCGGTACTCATCATTATAGACATTTAAGCAACTGGTTATTAACGCCTCGTGAAGTTAAGGAACAATGCCGTATGGCAGCGGACACTGTTGAATCAATAACAGGGAAGCGCCCGGTATATTACCGGCCGCCTTGGGGGCATCTTAATTTATTTGTCAAATGGTCGAGCCAGCCTTTTAAAATCATTATGTGGTCGGCGATCCTTGGGGATTGGCGATGCAAACTCGGGAAAGATAAGCTGAAAAAGCGTCTTCATAAAAGTTTGCATGATGGAGCTGTCATCGTACTGCATGATTCAGGAGAAAACATAGGTGCAGATCAATTGGCTCCCGAAATGATGCTTCAGGCTTTAGAAGAATTTCTGCTGGAGAAGGAAGACAAGATTGAATTTGTTCCAATAGACGATCTTTATGAGCATGAAACAGCAAAAAAGCGGCGATAACGAATGATCCAAAAGTGTTCAGCGCTTACCTGGGTTAAAATATTTTTTGATAAACTGACTAAATGTTAAATGAAGGGGTGGCGAAATGGCAAATAATCATGAGAAAAGATTAAAAGAACAACGAAAGCGTGAAAGGGAAAACCAAAAGCAAAAAAGAAGACAAAGACAAATGATAGTTATCAGCACGATCATAGTCGTGGTGCTTATTGCTGGGATAGTGGCCATCGTTCTGCAAAATATCAACAAAAATAAAACAGCTGAACCGAGCCCAAATGCCGGAAAACAAACGCAAACGAAAGCAGCCATTAACTATAACGGGCAACCGATGATGGGACAAGCCGATGCGCCTGTACGCATTGCGGAATTCGGGGATTATAAATGCATTTACTGCAAAAAATTCGAAGAAACGATAGTTCCAAAGCTTAAAAAAGATTTTATTGATACTGGAAAAGCAAAATTTTATTTTATAAATGACACGATCTTCGGAGAAAATTCACAGCTGGCGGCTAATGCGGCTGAAGCTGTTTTTCACCAAGATCCAAAAGGCTTTTGGGCATTCCACCAAAAATTATATAAAAGCCAAGGTCCTGAAGATAAAAACTGGGTGACTAAAGAATTGCTGTTGAAAATTGCAAAGGAGACGGTGCCTTCGATTGATATGAACAAATTAAGAAACGATATTAACAATATGTCTTACCAAGATGATATTGTTAAGGACTACAGCATGGCTCAAAATATTGGCGTCAAAGGCACACCGGCACTGTATATTAACGGCAAGCAGGTTGATCCGTTTAATTATCAAGAAATAAAAGAGGCCATAAAGGAAGCTGCCAATGAGTAAACCAGCTCAATCAAATGATGCTTTGAATTTGCGTCTTTATTTTGCCTGGGTTGTCGCTATTGCAGCGACTCTCGGCAGTTTATTTTTCAGCGAAATTTTGGGATTTGAGCCATGCAAATTATGCTGGGTACAAAGGATCTTTATGTATCCGCTTGTGATTATTCTAGGCATTGCTTGCTTTCGAAATGATCGTTCGATTAGTATTTATACGCTGCCGTTGACAATCATCGGCGGCAGCGTGTCAATCATTCATTACAGTGAACAGAAACTAGGTTTGTTCGGGGGAATATGCCGGTCAGGGATTCCTTGCAGCGGTGAGTATATTGATTGGTTTGGCTTTATCACGATACCTTTTCTTGCTCTGCTGGCTTTTGTTTTAATCACCGTTGTTTTATTGATTGATTTAAGAAAATTTAGGCGTTAAAACAATATAAGAGCTTATTGGGGGAGTCAAGGTGGCTAAGCAGACCATATGGCGTGTTCTATTTATTTTCAGTGTGTGTTCTTTTTTGGTCGCATCACAAGCATCTGCGCAGGATAACCATCATCAATCCGGATTAATGATCACCAGTCTAACAAATGATAAAGAACCTATTGCCAACAAGAAAATTCCCTTTACAGTCCATGTTTCAAGTATTAATGAAAAAGACCCTGAACAAAGTATTAAAGATGACAATCATGTGGTTGTTTATGCTTTCTTCAAAAAGGGCAATGAAATCATTAAGCGCAAATTGACGAACGACCAAAAAGGGAATTATAAAGGTACCGTCACCTTGCCGTGGGACGGAAAGTGGCAAGTCATGGCTTTCGCCTTAACGAAAGATCAAGGAAACATTCAACCGGAATCTATGAAAACGGAATGGAAAGTGGAAAAGCCAAGGAGCATTCAATCAATCATTTGGCCGATCGTATTAGCCGTTATTATCATTTTAGCAATCGGGTATTTTATTTTTAATAGATTGAGATTGAAAAGAAATGATCATTAGAAGGTATAGGGCGGTTTATCCTTAATAAAAAAGCGTATAATGGTAGAAAAAAACGTTTGGCGAAAAGACCAAACGTTTTTTTCCTTATATATATGCCCTTTTTTGAACGATGAAAATTGGCAGGTTTTTGCCCGTTCGCAAAGAATATATAAATTTGACACGAGATTTGATCATTCGGCGCCAGGTTTTAAGACTTATGATTTTTGATATAAGGGATCAATAATGACGTCATAATGCTCTTCCACTTCATCTAAAGTGTAGATGTTTAGTTTGCTTTTTTGATTTAAAATCATTTCAATGTTGCCTTTTAATAAATTCATGGCATGTTCTCCGATAAATTCGCCTTGATATTCTTCAAAATAGATATCATCAAGTTTGCGGCGAAAGGAAAGATCCATAAAGGCATTGACAAGAATAAGGGTATCTTCCTTTTGATCAATCGCGTAATAGTAGTTTCCAAAGCAGTCGACGATAAGGTCACCGCGTTTTTTAATATTCATGGCTTAACATCCTTTCACCAAAATATAAAAACATTAACCTAAAAAGAGAGGTTATTCATATGGAGTTAAAAAAATAACTGACGAATGTTACTATTTTCAAAGCCCGGTCAATGTCGGCTATATTAAAAAAGGTTCGACAGGCATCCTGATTGATGCAGGACTTGATGCCTCAGCATCTAAAAAAGTGCTGAGACAATTGGACGAACTGGATTGGCCTTTAACTCATCTGCTCATTACTCATGCACATGCCGACCATTATGGCGGCGCTTATAAAATTTTGCAACAAAGAAAGGTTATGACATTGGCTCCAAAAGTGGAAGCAGATGTTTTACGGTATCCCAAGTGGGAACCGATATATTTATTTCAAGGCAGCGAACCGCATGAATCCCTTAGGAACAAATTTATTGAAGGACAGCCTGTTCAAGTCGATGAATATTGTAAAGAAGGTTCTATGGGATTAGGAGAAGCATCATTAGAATGTATGTCATTGCCGGGACACACTGAAAACCAAATGGGCGTCATCTATAAAGGCGTTTTATTTGCCGCAGACAGCTATATGTCTACAGGTGCATTGAATAAGCATCGCATACCCTTTCTGGTTGATCTAAGACGCACGCTGGATTCTCTGAATAAAATGCTCGCTCTCTCAGTTAAAGGCGCGGTTCCCGGACATGGGGTATTTGAAGAAAATTTCAAAGAAACAATCCGGAAGAATATTCAATTTCATGAGGATATTCTATCACGAATCATAGTATTACTGAAGCACGAATCAGACGGTTTATCCCATGAACAATTGATCCAAAAAGTTTGCCGGGAATGGGATATAGAGTTAAAGGTGCTCTCCAGTGGGCGCTGTACCGAACGGCAGTGACAAGTTATCTTCACTACTTGGCGCAAACAGAGCGATTGAACATGTATATAAAGGAAAATGCACTTTGGTTCACTGTGAAGTAAATGTTTTAAAGGTGGATAATTATGGGGCATATCATAACCGCAGCCGGTACCCCCGAAGATATGAAATACATACAAATCACTTAAAAGGATGAGAGAATTTTGCAAAACGACAAACAGCTGTTAATATGGTTGATCCGTCATGGGGAAACCGAATGGAATAAATTAAAAAAAGTTCAAGGGCGCGAAGATATTGAATTAAATGAAACAGGGATAGCTCAAGCAAACGCTGCTGGCAAGTTTGCCCGAAAAATAGACTGGGATGCTTTCGTCACAAGTCCTTTAAAGCGGACAGTCAAAACGGCTGAACGTATTGCCGCTAACCTCGATAAGGATGTTCCCATCTATATTGAAGACGATTTAATTGAAAGGCATTACGGCAAGGCTTCCGGGTTGACTTATGAAGAAAGGGTTCAAATATTTAACAGCAGGCCGATTGAAGGGATGGAGGAACTGGTTGATTTAGAAAAGCGCGCGCAACGTTTGCTTAATCATCTTTTGCATCAATGGCAAGGCAAGCGGATTATAGCTGTCACTCATGGCGGATTAATTAAAACGCTTCTGGCGCTTGTTTCTAAAAATACGTTGAAAAGAGACGATATTTATGTTGATAACTGCAGTATTTCAAGCATTTATTATATGAATAACGACTGGCATATCGGTTTATGTAATGAAAAGGAACATTTAAGTTAAAAACCATCATAAGGCAATAAAGATCATAGCAAAAGTTAAGTCTAATACAGCAAATATTATTTTCAAATGTTCATATATATTATGTTAAACTTTAGTAAAGTTTTCTTAGGAGAATATCTATGGCTGAAAATAAGACGAAAAAAGGCATTCTAGTGACAATAGGATTACTTATATTAACTAAACTGAAATGGCTGCTCGCCGTATTAAAATTTTCCAAATTTGGCGGTACATTAATAAGTTTAGTTGTCTCCTTGGCGGGCTATGCTGTCTTCTTTGGCTGGGGATTTGCGGCAGCGATTATTTATCTCATTTTCGTACATGAAATGGGACATCTGGTTGCCGCTAAGATAAAGGGGATCAAAACATCACCCGCAGTATTTATACCGTTCCTCGGGGCGGTCATCGGTATTAAGGAGCAGCCGAAAGATGCGGCAACGGAGGCGTTTCTTGCTTATGGAGGGCCTTTTGCAGGGCTGATTTCAATTTTTCCTGCTATTATCCTTTTTTACTTGACTCACCAGCCTTATTGGGCGCTTGTTGTTGTGCTGGGAGCTATGCTGAACTTATTTAATCTGTTTCCAGTATCTCCGCTGGATGGAGGGCGAATCGTGGGTGTGCTCTCGACAAAAATATGGTTTGTTGCACTTATTGCTCTATTGGTGCTGATTATTTTATCTCCAACGCCCATCATGTTTTTAATTTTAATTTTCGGCTTTTTAACATGGTGGAACCGAGCGCGTGAAGGCTATAAACGAAAGAAAATAGATCTTCGCATTGAAGCCAAACAAAAGATGATTGAAAGCCTGGAAAAATTTAAAGACGATATTTTTTATGTTTACGGTTTTGATGATGAAGACGGGCCGATGATTAATGAAACGATGATTATGTATCATTTAAGAACGCTTCGCCAGCACATAGCTGACATTGAGATGCGGCTCTCAGACATGAAAAAATGGTATGTTCCTTTCATTCAGGATAAAGACCGCTTGAAGAAGGATGCCCTTATATATGAAATGAACCTCTATGAAGAATTGACGGCCTTTTTGCAAAAGGCGCCCGACTATTCAAGCATCGAAAGAAAAATTAATCAGACTAATCAGGAGATCACCGCCCTAGAGAAAGAAAAGAGTGCATTAAAAGAATATTATAAAGCCAAGCCGTCAACAAAATGGAAAGTGCTGATTGCTTATGTTTTGCTGGCTGCATGTCTGTCCTTCTTATTTGTTTACGCCAGGCAGGTTTTAGATGTTTCTTTGGAATATATATACGAGTAATGAGAAAGGATGTAAAACTTTGACAGCGGCGGGCGCCAATGATGAGTCAGGGGGCCGCCGCTTTTCATTTCATTTCTTTTCCGTGAATATCGCCTCATGTATAATTAGGTTAAAACGCTTACAATGATTTTGAGAAGTTTTTAAGGGGGAGGTTTCATGCCGGAACATACCATTGTCAAAATTGACGGAAAGGAGTATCTTGCTGATCCCGAACAGAGCTTAATAGAGCTGATCAAAAATAACGGTATTGCATGCCCGAGTGTTTGTTATCATGAAAGTCTGGGGCCTATTCAAACCTGCGATACATGTATTGTTGAAGTCGATGGAGAGTTAAAGAGGGCTTGCGGAACGGCTGTACAAGCCGGAATGGCTGTGAATACACAAACAAAAGCTTCAAAAGAGGCCCGCCGCATTGCCATGAACCGGATCCTAGCAAATCATGAGTTATATTGCACGGTTTGCGATTATAATAATGGGACATGTGACATTCATAATACGGTAAAGGCTATGGAGATCGAGCATCAAGATAAACCGTTTGAGCACAAGCCTTATGAGGAGGACTTCACCGGTTCTTTTTACAGATATGATCCGGACCAATGCATTATGTGCGGACGTTGCGTAGAAGTTTGTCAAAATGTTGTGGTTAATGAAACGCTTTCGATTGATTGGTCGCTGGATCGTCCGCGCGTCGTTTGGGACGGCGGGACATCAATTGATACATCTTCATGCGTTAACTGCGGCCAATGTTCCACCGTTTGTCCGTGCAATGCAATGATGGAAAAGGGCATGGTTGGTGAAGCGGGGTTTTTATCAGGTATTGAAAAAGGGACGCTGCGTTCTATGATAGAGCTGACCAAAAAAGTGGAGAACGGCTACGGTTCCCTTATGTCCATTTCCGATGCTGAATCCGTTATGAGGGAAGAACGAATCAAGAAAACGAAAACGGTCTGTACCTATTGCGGTGTCGGCTGTTCCTTTGATGTCTGGACAAAAGACAGAAAAATTCTAAAAGTCCAGCCGCACCCTGAATCCCCGGCAAACGGCATTTCGACATGTGTGAAAGGCAAGTTCGGCTGGGACTATGTCAACAGTCCGGAACGGTTAACGAAGCCGCTGGTCCGTAAAGGCGACCGTTTTGTTGAAGTTGAATGGGACGAAGCTCTGAGAACGGTCAGCGATAAGTTAAAGGCGATTAAAAAACAATATGGCAGCGATGCGATAGGGGTCATTTCGTCATCAAAAGCTACTAACGAAGAGTCGTATCTCATGCAAAAGCTGGCCAGGCAAGTCATCGGAACGAATAACGTGGATAATTGTTCCCGCTACTGCCAGTCCCCGGCCACAATCGGTTTATTCCGAACGGTTGGCTACGGCGGCGATGCCGGATCATTTTCGGATATCGCTTCAGCTGATCTTGTGATAACCATTGGTTCTAATACAGCTGAATCCCATCCGGTGCTTGCCTCAAAAATCAAACGGGCCCAAAAACTTTATGGACAGCGCCTGATTGTTGCCGACCTACGCAAGCACGAAATGGCTGAACGCGCCGATCTGTTTATTCATCCGAAAGCGGGATCTGATCTCGTCTGGCTTCAGGCTGTGACGAAATATATTATTGACCAGGGCTGGGCAGATAAAGATTTTATTGAGCAGCGAGTGAACGGTTTTGATGACTATGTCAAAAGCTTAGCTAAGTATACGTTTGACTATGCAGAACAAGCGACAGGAATATCGAAAGACATTTTAATGAAGGTGGCCGAAGAAATTCGCCAGGCTGACTCAGTTGTGATTTGCTGGGCGATGGGTGTCACGCAGCAAAAGGGCGGCAGCGATACATCGACAGCCATTTCTAATTTGCTTTTGGCGACGGGAAATTACGGGCGAAAAGGTACGGGCGCTTATCCGCTTAGAGGACATAATAATGTGCAAGGCTGCAGTGATTTCGGCAGCATGCCAAATAAACTCCCTGGCTATCAGGATGTTTCGGATGATGAGGCTAGAAAACGTTTTGAGGAGGCTTGGGGCTGCACGATTCCTGCAGAGGCTGGTTTAAACAACCATGAAATGGTTGAAGCGATTCATGGCGGCCGCTTAAAAGCGCTGTTTTTGCAAGGAGAAGATATGGGCATTATTGATTCTAACATCAATCACGTTCAATCAGCCTACGAAAAGCTTGATTTCTTTGTCGTTCAGGATATTTTCTTGACAAAAACGGCTCAATTTGCCGATGTTATTTTGCCGGCCAGTCCGAGCCTTGAGAAGGACGGCACGTTTACAAATACGGAACGCCGTTTTCAGCGGATTTATCAAGTGCTGGAACCGTTAGGCGATTCAATGCCGGATTGGCAAATTATTCAGCGGCTTGCTCAATATTTAGGCGCTGACTGGTCTTATCAGCATCCTTCAGAGGTTATGGATGAAGCAGCTGAACTCACACCGATGTTTAGCGGGGTTCGCTATGATCGTCTGGAAGGCTATAACAGTCTGCAATGGCCGGTCGCTAAAGACGGTACTGACAGCCCGCTGCTCTATGAAAAATCATTCCCGTTTGATGATAGTAAGGCGCGCTTTTTTGCGGTTGAATGGACCGAACCGACAGGAACAAGCGTTGAATATGATTTACATGTCAATAACGGCCGTCTGCTTGAACATTTTCATGAAGGCAATCTCACGTATAAATCTGAAGGGATTAAGAGGAAAACGCCGCATGCATTCATTGAAGTCTCACCTGAATTGGCAAAGGAACGCGGCATTAAGGATGGGTCGACCGTTCGCCTTGTCTCGCCGTACGGCGCTTGTAAAGGGCGTGTTGTCGTCACAGACCGCGTTCGCGGAAAGGAGTTGTATATTCCAATGAATGACAACGGCGAAACCGCGATTAATCGGTTAACATCGAGCGAAGTTGACAAAGACACTGATACGCCGGCATATAAAGATACCGCCGTTCGCATGGAAGTCCTGGAGGTTGAAGGCGAAAACCCGCTGCCGGCAAATAATCACCGCTATGGAAATCGAACACCGCAACAAGGCGTGTTAGTCGAAAGAAAATGGGAACGTGACGATTATGTGTTTCCAGGGGATCTCGTTAAATATAAAAAGGAGCTGAGGACCAATGGCTAGTCCAATACAAAAAATTGAACGGATGAAAATAGATCCTGAGGTTCAAAAAAAGCAAGAAGCGGATCAATTGCTCTCAGCCCTATTAGAAAACAAAGAGGCGGTACAGTCGCTGATAGAAATTGTCGTTAAATTGCAGGAGCGCGGTATCCTTGATCTGTTAAACGCATTGCTCGGCCAAGGCGATAAGGTTCTCGCTATTGCGGTTAGCGAACTTAATAAGCCCGGTATAAGCGATACAATAGATCATGCCATGAATCTGGCTCAAATGCTCGGCAATTTGGAAGTGAAAAAATTGAATGGCTTAATCGATCATGTCAATGCAGGCATTGATGAGGCGGAAAAACAAATTAACAGCGGTAAGCATACAACCCTTTTTGGGCTTGTAAAAGCTTTGAAAGACCCGGATGTCAACCGTACGATTACGGCACTGGTCGGCTTTTTGAAAGGGGCGGGGAAAGGTAAGGGAGCGGAATGATTTCCGTTCCTTTTTTCATTTAAGTTGCAAGGTCTGTATCAGAAAAGTCTTGGAATATATAGGAGAAATTGAGCAGGAAAAAAGCAAACCTAAACATCTAATAGGATAAACGCTCCTTTTTAAAGGAGCGCTGTCATTGTATGGATTTATTTTGTGAAGAAATCCCTGTTTAATTGAATATACTCCTGTTCTTCTTCAGGCACCTCATCGTCAGGATAAATCGCTTCGACAGGGCATACTGCTTCACAAGCTCCGCAGTCAATGCAAACGTCCGGATCGATATAAAACATATCTTCTCCTTCTTCGATGCAATCAACGGGGCATGTTTCAACACATTCAGCAGCTTTTTCGTCTTTGCATGGTGATGTGATTACAAATGCCATTTGAAAAGTCCCCCTTTCCAGTTCGGATTAAAACTAAACCAATTATAACACTTCGTTTTAAGTATAACCCAATCTGTGGTGAAGTTTTAAATATTTTTAAATAAACGGTTAGATGTTTATTTAATGGAATATATCATAAAATTTTTATATCATAACATTTTATAAATAGCAAGGAAGGGTTTATGGTTAAAAGTTGAATTGGGAGGGAGATTGTCCAAAAGTTATTTTGGATATAAGTGTTTTTCTATACTGCTAAGTGAAACAGCATTTAAACAAATATAAAAATTAAGACAGCTATCCCTTTGGATAACTGTCTTAATTTTTAAAGATCGTTATAAGCTACTGCTGCTGGTGGATTAAGTTCATGTGCTAAACTTTTTTCAGAATTTAAATGTGTAAAAGATAAGCTTGTAACAAAGGCAATGGCACAAAGACCAAAGATAAATTTTTTCAAAATGATCCCCCCAATCTTATTTAATTTCTTTTCTAGCATTATTTGCTAGTCTATAATATTGACTTGCACTTTTATATTGTCCCTTATCATAGTAGTAGTTGGCAAGTTCTTCAGCGAATTCGGAAACGTGTTCCCATTTATTATTTTTTTTAAAAAAAGGTATTGCTTCTTTTCTTAATAGTGATTCGTAGCAATCTTTATTGTTAATTTGAACATCCAGTATTTTAAATTCAAAATAAGAATCTTTGATGTTATGCTTTTTTGCCAATGATAACCCTTCATAAATAATCTTTTGGGCTTTATTTGTTTCTTTTATGTTCAGAAATTCTTTTGCTAATAAATATAAAGTGTAACAACGACTTTTGGGATCAATATTAATCCTGTATTTAAGGCTTTTTCCAAGATGATCAATAGCTTCTTTTGATTTGCCTTGGCATGAATAAACAAATCCAATATTATGATGAATAATACCACGACGCTCATCATCATCATATAATTCTGCAAATTTTAGAGCTTGCCGGTAGTGGTATTCAGTTTGTTGATAATTATGAATACGTCTGTAACAAATACCGAGTAATGTTTGGCAATCCGAAATCCTTTTTAAATTATAATTTTTCTCAAATATGTTTAAAGCTCTATAAGCATAATTAATACTTTTTCCTATTTTATAGGAATAAATATAATTTAAGCTTAATTGATAATATAATTCAGCTGACTCTTGTTCAGAAAGGTTAAGTTTGTTTTCTAAAATTTCTTCAGCTTTTTTTAAATAACTTAAAGTTTTTTCGTAGTCTTCATTGTTATAATAAACATAGATGCTCTTAAAATGAAAGAAAAAGTATTGTAACTCTGTTGTGAAAATGTCTTTAAATTTTTCAACTTCCTCAAGTAATGAATAGGCTCCATCAAAATTTCTTTCTAATAGCAAAAGCCTAACTTTATATAAATCATATTTTAATAAGGGATGAGGATCTTCAATTTTTTTTAGTCTTATTGTAATATTATTTTCTATATCTTTTACTATGTTTATATTTTGATCCCTAATTGCCTTATACCACTCATCCAACAACTCATTAATTTCATCCAGCTCTTCTTGGTTATCTACATCCTCATAAGATATCCCCAACCTCTCGCAAAGGCGTTTGATCGTGTCTTCGCTTGACTTATCGCCGTGTTCAATTTTGCTGAGGTAAGAAACTGAACAAATGCCTTCGGATAGCTGTTCCAGGGTCATCCCTGATTTTTTTCTATAATATCGTATGCGGGTTCCTATCATGATATACCATCCTTTTTGCTTTGGGAAAATTCACTATCATACCCCCTAATATTTTATGTATTTTGAATCAATTTTCCCAATAAAAGAGTACCATTATTTCTGGTATGATAGAAATATAGAAAATCATTTCACACTTTTATCAATTTAATTTGAAACATTAGTACTAAATGGTTATTAAAAATATATTCTAGCTTTTTATTAAGAATCCTTGTTTTTTTAATATTAAAGGAGGATTGGTGGAAATGGTCAGGATGTTTAATGAAAAAGCCGATCTTAAGACAGTGCGTGAGGAGAATGCCGGTACCATTGATGACGTCAAAAATTCCTTCCAGTCGCAATCCGTGTTATTTAATACGTTTGTGGATATGATTGATGAATCCTTCCAGGAAACGGCCGGTTTTGATCAGTTCCTTCTTGATACCAATGGCTTTTACTGGTTTACAGAAAAGACGGCTGAAGGTCAAAGCGCTTCCAGCATTTATATTTTTAACAGCTGCGGCCAATTAGTCAAAAGCCTTAGAGTTAACGGCAAGGCGGCAACGTTGTATGAGTATGATGATTGCATTCTGGCTGCATGCGAGGGTGTCGACAGCAAAGGATATATTTACAAATATGCCAAGGAAGATCAAAGACTGTTAGAACATTGGGATATTAGCGGTTTCCTTTGGGATTTGGAGAAGTTGGGCGATGTACTGTATATTACAAGTTATCTGGCTGAAACTAATGAAGCTGTTTTATATACCATTTCCGGTCAGGAAGTAAGCTGCAAGGTGCTTGGCCAAGGCTTTTTCCCAACAGGAGTGCTTATTCAAGATAACCTTCTTTACATTCCGGTTTGCCCGCTTTATTCTCCTAACACAGGTTCTGTATTATGTATTGATTTTTGCGGCAATGATGTTGAAGAAATACCGGTTTCTGTATCGCCGAGGCAAATATTCAGCTATGATGGACAGCTGATCCTGCATGGTATTGATATGTCCCAAGGAAGGGCTGAAAGCATTATTTATCTCGATCCCGCCACTAAAAAAACAGAAAGCTTTCAAATACCAAAGGCGCAAGATATCAGAACACAGGGAGAACATTTGCTTATCTTTAATCAAGAGACCGAAACAATCGTTTATTGGAGCCATGCCAAAAAGAAAATCACCCGAATTGTCCAATGGCCTATAAAAAGGAAAAATAATAGTAAGAATAATGTACTGCTGAACCACTAACCATATATCGGATAGTGGTTCTTTTTTACACTGTCAAATGTCACAGCTTGTTTTTTAGTTTGAATGAAAAGGGGGATGCTGAAGAAAAATAAGGAAAACAACCGAGAGGATGAGCCGCTTGTCATACATTCTATCAATTGGAACATGCAATCCTCCATATGCCCTTAATCAGGATCAAGTGATGGGATTTGCCAAAAATTTTTTTAGGCAGGATTTTTCCGATATCGACCGGCTGCTAAAAATATTTCACAATGGCCAAATTGATCAGCGCTATTTTTCTGCTCCAATGGACTGGTTCCAAACAGAAAGAACATTAAAAGAAAAAAATGATCTATACATTAAGACAGCCGTTGAATTGGGGGACAAGGCTGTCCAGGCTTGCTTGAGCAATGAGGAATACTTGGCATCAGCCATTTCAGCTGAAAATATTAATGCATTAATATATATTTCAACAACAGGTATGGCAACACCTAGCATCGAGGCCAAATTAATGAATCGGCTGCCATTTAATCCTCATACAAAGCGCATCCCTATATGGGGATTAGGCTGTGCGGGGGGAACGGCGGGTCTTGCAAGGGCGCATGAATTTTGTGAAGCTTATCCTGATGCAGCTGTGCTTGTTCTTTGTATTGAACTTTGCAGTTTAACGTTTCAGTACGGCGACCGTTCGAAAAGCAATTTGGTGGGAACTTCCCTGTTTGCGGATGGCGCGGCGTGTATATTAGTTGCAGGTAATGAGTCTCCATTAATTAAAAAAAGTAAACGGCACAGTTGCCCGGCGGTCGTAGAGACTCAAAGCACCTTAATGCCCGACTCTGAAAATGTCATGGGCTGGGACATACGGGATAAGGGGCTGTTTGTTGTTTTTGACAGGAGTATCCCGCAAATTGTCGAGAAATGGCTTCGGCCGATCCTTGATAACTTTCTTCGCAAAAATGATGTCACCTCTGACATGTTGAGGCATTTTATCGCGCACCCGGGAGGAAAAAAAATCCTTGAGGCTTATGAGAAAGCTTTAAATTTAAGAGATGGCATGACTGATGAAGCGAAGGAAGTATTGCGCTGTTACGGGAATATGTCATCGCCTACCGTTTTGTTTGTTCTTGACCGTGTGATGAAAAAAGTGAATCAGCCGGGTGATCTGGGTGTGGCAGTTTCTCTTGGACCGGGCTTTTCATCAGAGGCGGTTTTGTTGGAATGGGAAGCGATCTCATGATATTGTTTGCGGTGCTTTTCTTATTTGTTGTGCTGCAGCGGGTAACGGAATTAATCATTGCCCGCTCTAATGAAGCCTATTTAAAATCAAGGGGCGCTGTGGAAATCGGCCATTCTCATTATAAGTGGATCGTTTTGGTTCATGCCGGCTTTTTCGTCTCGCTTTTAACAGAAGTGCTGATATTGCGAAAAACATTGGCAAGCTGGTTCTGGATACCTTTAGCCTTTTTTGCTGCGGCGCAAGTTCTCCGCCTATGGGCATTGCTGTCACTGGGAAGGTATTGGAATACAAAAATTATTATTTTGCCTAATGCTCCAGTTGTTGCCAGAGGACCTTATAAATATCTCAGACATCCAAATTATCTTATCGTCGCAACTGAAATATTAACGCTTCCGCTGATTTTTCGGGCATATTTCACAGCTTTTGTTTTTACTATCTTAAACATTATTGTCTTATCAATAAGAATCCCCATTGAAGAAAAGGCATTAGAAGATGTAACGGACTATTCAAAAATGATGAAATCGCGGCGCCGTTTTATCCCAAGCGGCAGGGAAAATTAAAGAAAAAAAGAAAAGATGCCGACTAATGTATAAAAAGAAAGCGGCCATAAGAAGCTGATGCTTCCTATGGCTGCTCATTATTGATATAAGGATTTTCTTTAACCTTTAATAAAAGGAACGGAGCCAGTATAAATCCGCCGAGAAAGCCAAATAAATGTCCGAGAACGTCAATATCAGGGTAAATAAAGGTCGAGATAAGCCCTAATATAAGTATAACAACGATGATGGTAGTATTTGTTTTATCGATAAGGTCGCGTCTGATGGCAACCATATAGAGATAAATGCCAAATAAGCCAAATATAGCGCCGCTCGCACCTAAATGCGTATAACCCATTGGCTGGAAGATGAAGGAAGCTAAATTGCTAATGAATCCAGCTCCGAGATAAGCAGCGATAAACCGCCATTTGCCGAGCAATAATTCAAGCGCCGGCGCAAATAACAAAATTGAAAAGCAATTAAATAAGATATGCGGGAAAGTGATATGCAGAAATATAGGTGTAATCAGTCTCCACCATTCGCCATAAGCAATGGCGGCATTGAAGCCAATCCCTGAGCTGAGAATAGAATAGCCTATTCCAGAGGGAGTAATCTTATCAAGAAAGATAATGAGATAGACGAGAATATTTATAGCTATGATGCATGTTACAATAGGGTATAGTCTGATAAATGTTTTAAAATTTTCATTTCTAACAAACACAGATTGGCCTCCTTAAATTTATCGTACTTATAGTATAAATGAAAAAAGCTGATCTGTAGAACTCAAATATTAAAAGGTGAAAAAATGATTATTGGAACGGGTATAGATATTATTGAATGTCATCGGATAAAAAAACAAATTAACAATGCTAAGTTCATAGACCGCATTTTAACAATACAAGAGAAACAACGGTTTAATCAATTATCTGATCATAGAAAAGTTGAATTTCTTGCCGGACGATTTGCGGCCAAAGAAGCTTATGCAAAGGCGAAAGGGACAGGCATAGGCAAAGCGTTGTCATGGCGTGACATTGAAGTGATGAACAACAGTCAAGGCAAACCTATCTTAAAAGATATGACAAATGAAAAGCAAGTCATCCATCTATCTATTACTCACACAGAAATGTATGCCGCGGCTTTTGTCATTATTGAAAGCGAGTAGGCTAGTCTGCATATTGAGGGAAGTTGTCTCATATATTTTTAATGCGCTAGGAGGGACTATTGTGCATATCGTATCACGAGAAGAAATGCAAACCATCGATCAGTATGCAATTGAAAATATTGGCCTGACGGGGCTGGTCTTAATGGAAAATGCCGGACGCGCTTTCCTAGAGCATTTGAAGCCCTTTTTAGCCGAGGGAGAAAGAATAGGGGTGGTGATAGGCAAAGGAAATAATGGGGGAGACGGCTTTGTTACAGCGAGACAGTTATTGGATCAGCCTTATGAAACCGATGTATGGGTTGTTGTAAATAAGGAGGATATAACAGGTGATGCAGCCTTTCATATGGACGTTTATTTACGTTCCGGAGGATCAATAAAATATGTTCACGAACAGCCTGAAGTTTTTAAAGAAAAAGTCAAAGAATATACAATGATCATTGATGCTCTGCTTGGCACAGGTTTTCGGGGAACGCCGAAAAAGCGTTATCAGGAGGCTATTCACACTATAAATAAGGCGGATGCTAAGGTTATTGCGGTTGATTTGCCGAGCGGCGTCCCGGCTAACGGGGGTCATTTTGAGCACGAGGCGATTAAAGCAGATTATACTTTTACATTACAATGCCCGAAAATGGGAATGTATACACAGCCGGGCGCCATTCATTTTGGGCAAACTAAAATCATAGATATCGGAATACCGCAAGCGGCTGTTAATCAAGCAAACATCACAAAACAATTATGGACGAAAAAAGATTTTATTAGCACGCTTCCCAAGCGTACGCCTTTTTCCCATAAAGGCAGTTTCGGAAAAGGTTTATTAATTGCCGGATCTGAAAATATGCCCGGGGCTTGCGCATTGTCGGCAAAGGCCGCGTTAACGTCTGGAATAGGCCTGCTAAGCCTCTATGTTCCGAAAAGCATCAAACCAATCATCGCATCCCATGTTCCCGAAGCTATGTATGTTTCCGGTGAAGATATTGACTGGAACGCTTATGACGGCATGGCAATAGGCCCGGGAATAGGCAGAACCGGGCCGGCTGAAGCACAGCTACGCGATATATTAGCCAAAACAGACAAACCTTTGCTGATTGATGCCGACGGCTTGTATCACCTGAAGCATTATTTGCCGATGTTAAAGAACAAACAATCTCCTGTTATTTTAACGCCGCACCCTGGAGAAATGGCCGGATTAACCGGACTTTCCATTAAAGAAATAGAGAATAGCCGGTTTGAAATCGCTCATCAGTTTGCCAAAGAATACAATGTCTATCTTGTATTAAAAGGGAAATATACTATTGTCGCTTCACCAGAAGGAGAGCAGGCGGTTAATCCAACAGGTAACCCTGCCCTTGCCAAAGGCGGAACTGGAGACGTCCTTTCCGGAATGATTCTGGCCTTTATGCTCCAGCACAAGAATCTGTTCCCGGCAATCTGCAACGCTGTCTATCTTCACGGGGCGGTCAGTGATCAATTGATATTAAAAGGCCATTCACAAATGGATGTTCTGGCGTCCGACATCATTAACGGAATACCGATGGTTTTGCATGATTTTTGCCGTGCTGCGGTTTGCTAGAATAGAATCCCTCCTTTGTCACCGACATGAGACAAAGGGGTTGGATAAAAAGTGAAGAAGACTCTCGCAATGTTGTTACTCGGCATCATGTTCCTTGTTGTCTTGGCAGGATGCGGTGAGAAAAGTCAAAAACACGTTGTATCTGATTTGGGCAAGAAAATGGAAGATATGCAAGGTTATAAAACAAAAGCCGTCATGACTTTCATGCACGGCAGTAAAAAGCAAAGTTATCACGCTGAAATTTGGTATAAGAAACCTTCCTATTATAAAGTTGTCCTGCAAGATAATAAAAAGGAAAACAAACAAATGATCATTCGCAATAATGATGGTGTATTTGTATTAACGCCTGCTTTAAATAAAAGTTATCGTTTTGAGAGCGATTGGCCGAACAATCGCAGTCAATTTTACTTGTATCAGTCGCTTGCCAAAGACATTCTGAATGATGAGAGCGCAACTTTCGAGTCCAAAGATGACAAATATATTTTTAAAACGAAAACCAATTATCCAACAAAAGATTTATCTAATCAAAAGATCGCGCTGTTAAAGAAAGATCTAACACCTAAATCTGTCCAAGTTATGGATAGAGATATGAATGTCATCGTTGATGTGAACTTTAAAGATTTTAAAATGAACCCGGCGTTTGGAAAAGACGATTTCGATGTTAAAAAGAACATGACAGCTGCAAAACTTGAAACACCAACAATGGCTGCAAGTCATCAAGAATTTAAAGTGTCTTATCCAACTGTTAAATTGCCAAACACAAAGCTATCTGTCATGAAGCCGGAAGTGACCAATCATCAGAAGAAGTTTGTGATTAAATATAAAGGGGATAAGGCATACACACTCATTGAGACAAAGAGTGATGTCGCACCGACAAGCAAGCCGGTGATGGAAATGGGGGAACCGGTCAACCTTGGCTTCACGATCGGCACAATGACGGATCACTCCCTGTCATGGTCCTATGAGGGTATGGATTATTATTTGGCATCCAGCAAGTTAACAGGTGAAGAGATGCAAGACATCGCTCGCTCAACTAACGGTATGTTGACGAAATAACATCATAGCTAAGCCGTCTTTTGATGGCTTAGTTATTTTATTATGCGTTTTTTAACATAGCTGCTTATAAATTAAACTGGGCTGGAACGAGCGAAACAGTCCGTTTTTTCGTTGAACGGCCGGAACCTGGAGGGAGCTTTGGGGGCGTACCAGGCGAATCGTCTCAAACGACTTCGAACTTTGAGGGGAATTGGAGAATATTCTTTAAATCTGCGGTACAGGATGATATCGAGACCTTATTAAAGCTTGCCACTCGACAAGTTTTATTTATAAAATAAATTGGAAACGTTCGAAGCATAAATCATTTTAAAGGAGATATAACAAATATGATGGCCCCTTATTACAGAGATACATGGGTAGAAGTTGACCTTGATGCCATTGAGTCGAATGTACAAAATATGATTAATTATTTGCCGGACAAGACTCAATTAATGGCGGTCGTAAAAGCTAATGGCTACGGCCACGGCGCCGTTGAAGTCGCGGAAACTGCACTGGCATCAGGGGCGGATTGGCTGGCGGTCGCTTTTTTGGATGAGGCCGTTGAATTGCGGTTGGCTGGAATAGAAGCTCCCATTTTAGTATTAGGGCGTGCAAGGCCTGAAGATGTTCTAACAGCTGTTAAATACCATATTTCTTTAACTGTTTATCAAGCTGAATGGCTTGAAGAGGCAATGCGTTTTTACAAAAAGAACGATCCGGTTTTCTTGCATCTTAAATTAGATACAGGTATGGGCCGTTTAGGCATCCGGGATGAACAGTCATTATCGCGTTTTGCCCGTAAGCTGAAAGAAGATAACCGGTTTGTTTTGGAAGGCGTTTACACGCATTTTGCTACTGCTGATGAGGATGACGAGTCTTATTTTAACGAGCAGTATCAACGATTCAAAACAGGCCTGTCATGGCTGAAAAAAGAGAACATCAACCCGAATATGATTCATTGCGGAAACAGTGCGGCTTCACTTAAGCATCCTGATAAGATGTTCAATTTAGTTCGATTCGGGATTTCTATGTACGGTTTATCGCCATCGCCGAGCATGAGAGAAAAGCTGCCCTTTCAATTAAAAGAAGCCTTCTCTTTATACGCATGTCTCACTCATGTTAAGAAGGTTGAACCTGATGAAGCGATCAGCTACGGCGCCACATACCGGACGTCAAGCTATGAGTGGATAGGAACGGTCGGGATCGGTTATGCGGACGGCTGGAGAAGAGAGCTTTCCGGACAGCATAATCAAGTCATTGTGAATGGCGAACGCTGCCCGGTCGTTGGGCGCATCTGCATGGATCAATTGATGTGCCGCTTGAATTCAGAAGTTCCGGTCGGGACCAAAGTTACCCTCATTGGTTCAGATCAAGATGAACGCATTACAATCGATGAAATTGCGGAACTATTAGAAACAATTAACTATGAGGTGCCGTGCATGATTAATGAAAGAGTTCCGAGGATATACTTAAAAAATAAAGAAATAATAAAAATAAAGAATCCGTTGATTAAGGGTATAAGACTATAGTAAAATTAATAATCATTTAATAACGTTCGTATGATGGCTGATGTTTGTCCATGCAGACGCTTTACATTGGTTATTTTGGAATGATATGATTACTTTTAGAATATGATTGAGTCGAAGCGATTTGTTGGAGGTGCACTTATGCCTGAGTCGAATTCTAAAGAAATTGTAGTGAAATTACCGCAGTATTTATTGAAAGAAATGGACGGGATTGCTCAAAAGGATAAGGTAAATCGCAGTGAGTTTCTTAATCGAGCAGTAAGAATGTATCTTCGTGAGAGAAACAAACGCCAGATTCGTGAATCGATGCGTCAAGGCTATATGGAAATGGCTAAAATTAATTTAAACATCGCCTCAGAAGCGTTTCTTGCAGAAGAGGAGGCAGAAATTACCTCAGAGCGCCTTGTTAGCGGGGTGTAAATAGGGTGATTGTAAAACGCGGCGATGTTTATTTTGCCGATCTCTCACCGGTCGTTGGTTCTGAGCAGGGTGGCGTGCGGCCGGTTTTAATTATCCAAAACGACATCGGCAATCGTTTTAGTCCAACGGTGGTTATAGCTGCTATTACCGCCCAAATCCAAAAAGCAAAATTGCCGACACATGTTGAAATTGATGCTAAAAAGTACGGATTTGATCGTGACTCAGTGATATTGCTCGAACAGATTCGAACGATTGACAAGCAACGGTTAACTGATAAAATCACACATCTTGATGACGATATGATGCATAATGTCAATGAGGCGATTCAAATAAGCTTAGGGCTTATTGATTTCTAGACTGCTCAGCTGCTCTTAAATAAAAAGGGCGGCTTTTTATTTTTGAACAGAATTTTACCGAGACATGAAATTAAATGATTGCGAAATATATTAATGAATGGAATAATTATCACAAGAAAGAGAGATTTGAAGGGAGTGACTTCATTGGACTCGCCGGTTATCGCACATTTAAAAGAACATAAAGATAAGATTGTCGAATTGTGGATGAAGAAAATGGACGAGGCAGCAGCGGAAGCGCCGCAATCCAATATTAATTATAAAGCTTTGATCACAACAAACGAAACGTTTGCCGAAGTCATTTACAACTATATACTCAATGACGGTTCGAGCAGAAACTTAAACGAATTTATCGGCAGAATTCTCCAATTTGGCTGGCCTCTAAGCTATCTTACCCATGGCATCCAAGTATTTCGAAGAGTGGTTATAGAAGTTATTGGAGGAAAAGCGGAAAATACTAAAGAACTCCTTCAGCTGTATCAACAAACGGACGCGATCATAGATCCGATTTCTAATAAATTAATTCATGATGCCGCAGAGCAATGGGAAAACACTGTTTACCTGCAAAAAAATGCCCTGATGGAGCTATCGGCCCCGTTAATCCCCGTTATGGAAAAGATATCAGTGATGCCGTTGATCGGGACCATTGATACTGAAAGAGCAAAGCTTATCATGGAGAATTTGCTCGAGGGCGTGATTGAACATAGATCGGAAGTCGTTCTTATTGACATTACAGGTGTGCCTATCGTGGATACAATGGTTGCTCATCATATTATTCAGGCTGCCGAAGCGGTTCGATTAGTCGGCGCAAAATGCATTCTTGTCGGAATTCGTCCGGAAATTGCGCAAACGATTGTGAACCTCGGCATTACATTAAGCGATTTTCCTACAAGAAGCACATTGAAAGAAGGCATTGAGACAGCCTTAAAAATGACAAAACGCGAAATAGTCTTTATTGATCAGGAGGGCTCAGATTGAGAATTCCTATACTAAAATTGCATGACTATTTGTTAATTTCTATTCAAGTAGAATTGGATGATCAGACCGCTATTCAATTCCAGCAAGATTTGCTTGAAAAAATTCATGAAACAGGCGTAAAAGGCGTGGTCATAGATTTAACATCTGTAGATATGATTGATTCTTATATAGCCAAGATTCTAAGCGATGTGGTCAGAATGTCATCTCTCCTTGGTGCAAAGGTTGTTTTGACGGGTATCAGGCCTGCAGTCGCCATTACGCTTATTGATTTGGGCATTACGTTAAAAGACGTGCCAACAGCGCTAGATTTAGAAAAAGGACTTGAGAAACTGCAACAGGAATTGGAGGGATGACTATGCGCACCCAATCCTGTATAAAAATCAAAAACGAATGGAATATTGTCCAAGCCAGACAGCTTGGCCGCGATTTGTCAAAACAGCTTGGTTTTCAGACAGTTGACCAAGCTAGGATTACCACAGCCATTTCAGAACTTGCCCGGAACATCTATCTTTATGCTAATGATGGATTTATTAAGGTTGAACCTATTAATGATATGGGTAAATTAGGGTTGAAAGTTGTCTCATCCGACAAGGGGCCGGGTATTAAAGACGTCCGCAAGGCTATGGAGGATGGCTATACGACATCCGGAGGCTTAGGTGCGGGACTCCCGGGGGTTAAAAGGCTAATGGATGAGTTCAAAATTCACTCTCAGGAAGGCGTCGGCACAGAAATTGTTGCGATAAAGTGGCTCCGTTAATAAGAGAGGAGACAAATTAATGGATAGTCAAAGCCTTTATAAAAAATATGAAGAGATATTATTGAATTATTTAGAAAATAGAAACGAAAGGGCTTTATATAAAGCTCAGCAATTTGGCCGGAAAATGATTGAACAAAACATTTCTCCTGAGGAAGTCGTCAGCATGCATGTCAAGGTGCTTTCACGGACGATGCCGAATTTGGATAAGGAAACCCTTGATGCGTTTGACTTTTTGTTAGAGGTGATGGTGGATTATGGATTGGCCTACCGCGAACACCAAAGCTTAAGAAATAAGCAGCGGCAGCTTGACTCTGAAATCGAAGTGGCGGCCAACTTGCAGCAATCGCTGTTAAAGGGAGATGTCCCTGACTGTGAATTTGCAGATATAGGCGTCATCAGCCAGCCTGCGAAAAAAATGAGCGGAGATTATTATCATTTTGTCAATGATAATCATAATTGTATAAGCGTTGCCATTGCTGATATTGTCGGCAAGGGCATTCCGGCCGCAATGTGCATGTCCATGATCAAATATACGATGGACAGCCTGCCGGAACAAAGAATGCAGCCCGGATCTATGTTGGAAAATCTTAACCGTGTCGTTGAGCAAAATGTCGATCCCAATATGTTTGTCACGATGTTCTACGGTCTTTATGATCCTAGAGTTCAAGAGTTTTTCTACTCATCGGCTGGTCATGAACCAGGCTTTTTTTATTCAGCCAAAGAAGATCAATTTACTGAGTTGGAAGCTAAAGGGCTTGTTTTAGGGCTGACGCGTTCGACAAAATACAATGAGTATGTTAAAAAAGTTCATTCGGGTGATATGATTGTACTGTTGACGGATGGCGTAACTGAATGCCGGACGGAAAAAGGCTTTATTGAACGTGAAGAGGTTGTGAGTTTAATAAGAGACAATATGGAAAAGCCGGCTCAGGAAATTGTTGATCATGTCTTTTATGAATTAGAGAAGCTGCAAGACTTTGATCTGAGAGATGACTTTACATTAATTGTCATTAAGTTTTAGGTTTAATCTTTATTTCTATGGGGTAAATCCATAGTACGTTTGAATGATCTTGAACTAAAGTTCGATTTCTTGGCCGCGCATAGGCTAGTGCGGTGAAAAGCCAGGTTTCTTACAGGGGGTTTCCAGATGAATTTACGGATAGTGCACGAAGAAGTGGGTTCAAATAAATATATCATTAAACTAATCGGTGAAGTTGATGCATATACCGCACCGGACCTTCGCGAGGAGCTTATTCCATTGGTGGAAAAGGGCGGAGATCTGATAACAATGGATTTAAGCGAAACGGAATATATGGACAGCACCGGCCTGGGCATTATAATCGCTGGTTTGAAGGCCGCAAAGAAAAGCGGCAGTACATTAGTGGTTGGGAAAATGACGCCTCGTGTAGAAAGGCTCTTTAAGATTACCGGGCTTTTGGACGTTTTGAATAACAATAACGAAGCAAAGGAGGGAAAGTGCTAATGTCCACTGACTCCATAGAGCTTACCATACCCGCCAAACCTGAATTTGTCGGAGTTGTCCGTTTAACAATCTCGGGGATAGCCAATCGGATGGGATATACTTATGAGGATATTGAGGATATTAAGATAGCCGTATCCGAAGCCTGTACCAACGCTGTCAATCATGCTTACCGGGAAGATGAAGACGGGAAAATAAGCCTGAAAATCGACAGCTTTGAAGATCGAATTGAAATTATGGTTATCGACCGCGGCAAAAGCTTTGATTTCCAAGAAACGATCAGCAACCTGCGTCCGATAGACCCGAGCATGTCATTAGACAAGATCAATGAAGGCGGGCTCGGTTTATTTTTAATTGAAACACTTATGGATAAAGTGACCATCAGCGGTGATTCCGGAGTTATCGTCGTTATGACAAAGTTTTTGAAAAGAGACGAGGTGGATGGCCATGCCAGCAAAGTCTCAACTTCAACAGAATGACTCAAAAACTAAAATTAACGATTTAATTGCTGCTTATCAAAACAATCCGGATGATGAAGCGATTCAAAATAAACTTGTTGCCCAATATGAGAATCTCGTTATTGCCATGTCAAACAAATTTTCAAAGAACAGCGATATAAAAGAGGATCTATATCAGGTTGGCATGATTGGCTTATTGGCAGCATTAAAACGCTACGATCCGTCGATGGGCAGAAGTTTCGAATCTTTTGCGGTTCCGACTATTGTCGGTGAAATCAAAAGGTATATGCGCGATAAAACATGGAGTGTCCATGTGCCGCGGCGAATCAAAGAGCTTGGCCCGAAAATAAAAAAAACAGTGGATAAACTGACTAATGACCTTCAACGCTCGCCTAAAGTTGCGGAAATAGCTGAATACCTTAATGTGGATGAAGAAGATGTGCTGGAAACGATGGAAATGAGCAGGAGTTATCATGCGCTATCCGTCGACAGCAAAATTGAGGCCGACTCTGAAGGAGGGACTGTCACTCTCCTTGATCTTGTCGGGAAGCAGGATGACGGTTATGAGGCTGTTAATCGAAAAATGCTCTTCGAGAAGGTCTTTCAATCACTGACTGAGCGAGAAAGGCAAATTCTTGAATTTACTTACTTTGATAATCTGAGCCAAAAGGAAACAGGTGACCGGCTCGGCATTTCCCAAATGCATGTATCAAGGCTGCAGAGAAGGGCGCTGCGGAAACTTCGTGAGACTTTACCAGAGGAAGGGCTTGAAAAACTGACATGATTGAACACTATCCCTTTCAAAAATTTAAAATATCCGCCTTTCAAAGGGCGAAAAAAGATAAAACATGCTGTGGAGACAGCTATTTTGTCAAAGAAACAGACAACTACTTGATCTGCGCGGTTGCTGATGGCTTAGGAAGCGGCATAGGTGCCAAGGAAGCTTCGCAAACCGCTATTGAAACCATCGAAACCAATTATAATCTTCCCCTTGACCTTTTAATGGATAAAGTTAATCGATCATTAGTCAGGCACCGGGGAGCGGTTGTCACGATTTTTAAGATCGATTACGAAGCTAAGCTAGTCTCCTTTTGTGGTGTAGGCAACGTAAAGCTCCTTATATATCCGCGATTTGGAAAGCCGATTTCTCCATTGCCAAAGCGCGGCTTTTTATCAGGTCAGCCTTTGCGCCTCCAAGTGCAAGAATTTAATTATCCGGATCATGCGATGTTTGTTCTTTATTCCGATGGCATAACATTGCATGCCAATCAGGTTCAAACGATTCAAAACATGTATCATGTTGTAGCGGAAGAAGGAGAATCCTACCTTGACCGTTATGTACAATTAAACAGCAATGACGATTTAACGCTTTTGATTGGGAAACCGTTGTAAACGCAGCTTCTAAACAGGGAGCTGTTTTTTTATGTTCAAGTTTTGATATGATAAAGGTACGTGTTTAAAAAGGGAGGCGGCAGTTATGAGCCAAGACATAATGGACAAGGAAGCGATATATCAGCAATTAGCTAAGTCGCTGAATATTCAGCCGCAGCGTGTGGCCAACGTCATTAAATTGCTTGAAGAAGATAATACAATTCCTTTTATCGCCCGTTATAGAAAAGAATTGACGGGAGGATTAGACGAAGTCCAAATTAATAATATCCATGATGGCTGGCAATACGCCTTGCAGTTGGAAAAAAGAAAAGAAGAAGTTTTGCGGCTTATTGATGAACAGGGGAAATTAACAGATGAGCTGCAAAAGGCTATCAAACAATCGACGAAGCTGCAGGAAGTAGAGGATTTATACCGTCCTTATAAACAAAAGAGGCGAACAAGAGCAACAATAGCCAAAGAAAAGGGGCTTGAGCCATTAGCCGATTGGCTCATGAGTTTCCCTGAAATCCCTGTTGAACAAGAAGCGGAAAAGTATTTATCCGACGAGCATGAACTTTACAAAGCAGAAGATGTCATCGCCGGTGCCCAAGATATCATTGCTGAACGAATTTCTGATGACCCTGAAATAAGAAAATCAATCAGAACAAAAACATTTAAAAAAGGCGTGCTTCACAGCGAACGAAAAGACAAGAAAGAATTAGAAAAAGACGAAAAAAAAGTTTATGAAATGTATTACGACTACGAAGAAAATGTACAAAATATCGTGCCTCACAGAATATTGGCGATTAATCGCGGTGAAAAGGAAGACATTCTGAAAGTTAACATTAATGCTCCTGTTGAAGAAATTTTTGATTGGATGTACAAGCATATTATTACGAATGTCAAAACTTCAGCATTACAGATTCTTAAAGACTCCATTCAAGATGCGTATAAACGGCTGATTGCGCCTTCAATTGAAAGAGAAGTCCGTCAATCATTAACTGAGAAAGCGGAAGAACAAGCCATACATATTTTTTCTGAGAACTTGAGGTCTTTGCTCTTGCAGCCGCCTATTAAAGAAAAGATTGTTTTAGGAGTTGACCCTGCATATCGAACGGGCTGCAAGTTAGCGGTCGTCGATGAAACCGGAAAAGTTCTGGATATATCAGTTATTTACCCGACTCCGCCGCGATCAGAGATTGAAAAAGCTAGGGAGCATGTCTTAGATTTAATTAAAACATTTAACATTGAGATGATTGCTATTGGCAACGGCACAGCTTCTAGGGAAACCGAAAAGTTCATTGCCGATGTTATTAAAGAAATAAAAGACAGAAAGCTATATTATCTCATTGTCAATGAGGCCGGAGCCAGTGTTTATTCAGCCTCCAAGCTCGCGCGTGAAGAATTTCCGAATCTGCAAGTTGAGGAAAGAAGCGCTGTTTCTATTGCAAGGCGGCTGCAGGATCCTCTCAGCGAATTAGTTAAAATTGATCCTAAGTCAGTTGGCGTAGGCCAATATCAGCATGATGTCTCGCAAAAAGAATTGAATGCGTCTCTAACGTTTGTCGTTGAAACAGTGGTTAACCGAGTCGGCGTAAATGTAAATACCGCTTCATCGTCTTTGCTTCAATATGTTGCCGGACTGTCAAAGACCGTTGCGAATAATATTGTTAAAAAGCGTGAGAAGGACGGAAAATATTTGAACAGAGAGCAATTAAAAACCGTTCCGCGCTTAGGGGACAAGACCTTTGAGCAATGCGCGGGCTTTCTAAGAATTCCTGATGGAAATGAGCCTCTGGATAAAACGGCTATTCACCCTGAAAGTTATCAAGACGCGCTTAAATTGTTGGATCTGTTAGATTGTTCGACAGCTGATATCGGTACCGAAAAACTGATTGAAAAATTGAAAGCCATTAATTTAAAGGAAACAGCAAAACATTTAAACATGGGTGAACCAACGTTAAAGGATATTATTGATGCTTTTATCCGCCCGAACCGTGATCCCCGCGATGATGTCAAAAAACCGCTGCTTAAAACGGACGTCCTTGAGCTTGAGGATCTAAAAGAAGGGATGCAGCTGGAAGGAACGGTAAGAAACGTTGTTGATTTCGGCGCTTTTGTAGATATTGGCGTTAAACAAGACGGTCTTGTTCACATCTCGAAGTTATCCAGCAAATACGTTAAGCATCCGCTTGATGTCGTGCAGGTAGGGCAAATTGTAACGGTATGGGTTGACGGCGTCGACGTACAGAAAGGCCGTATTTCACTGAGTATGCTGCCGGACAATAAAGAAAGCTAGGCACTGTTTATCATGAACAGTGCCTCTCTTGGTAAAAAAACCAGCATTGATTTAATAATTTAATCTGATGTCGATCCTTTTTGTAATAAGCTTCTCTAAGTTGTTTTTTAAACCAAAAGGGCATGCGAAGGAAGGGACCTCCTTTAAAAAACAGATAAATGCTTTCATATTTAATTTATGAAGTACAGCTTGTTAAAGTGCCCAAAAAACGTAAAAGGACGAGGTAAATGACGAATAAAGAATTGCAGGCTCTTGTAGAACAAATATCACTAAAATATTTTAAAAAGCCGTTTAAGCACCAGGCAGCCTTTAATAAGCGCTTGAGAACAACAGGCGGGCGCTATTTGCTTGCCAGCCACAACCTTGAGTTTAACCCCAAACAGCTTGAATTTTACGGTAAGGATGAATTCATTAAAATTATTAAACATGAACTTTGCCATTATCACTTGCATATCGAAGGGAAGGGGTATCGTCATCGCGACCGTGACTTTCAAGTCTTGCTGTCTGATGTAGGCGGATCGAGGTACTGTAAAACGATCCCCGGGACAAGAAATCAAGCGAGACATATTCATGTTTATGAATGTAAAAAATGCAGGGAAAGGTATTATAGAAAAAGGAAAATCGACACAAATCAATATGTATGCGGAAAGTGTCGAGGCAAACTTCGATGGGTATTAAAGAAAACTTGCCGTTAGGGGGACAGAGAGACTTGAGCCAAGCTCTTTGCAGCTTTTTGCGAACGCGTTACGCAGGAACAAACGATACAACCCGACATGCTTCGACTATGGCGGGAACATGATGTTAATAAGCCGCTGTGCTGGAGAACGATGTTTTTAAACCTTTCTTTGTTTCACGAATGACCCCTGCTGAATGGAATGAATACCTGTCAGTTAACGATTTAAAAAATCTTTTAAAAAAGGGTTGACGATATCTTTTGCAATGTGATAAATTATAAAAGTCGCTGATGAGCGGCACTAATCTTAGAAAAAAACATCGAAAAAAGTTGTTGACATTCGCAACATCTTGATGTATAATGTTAAATGTCGTTGCTGAGATAAAAACATCGAATATTATTCCACAGTAGCTCAGTGGTAGAGCAATCGGCTGTTAACCGATCGGTCGCAGGTTCGAATCCTGCCTGTGGAGCCAACGGAGAAGTACCCAAGTTGGCTGAAGGGGCTCCCCTGCTAAGGGAGTAGACGGGTAACCCCGTGCGAGGGTTCGAATCCCTCCTTCTCCGCCATAGAAGAATCTTTGGCCCGTTGGTCAAGTGGTTAAGACACCGCCCTTTCACGGCGGTAACACGGGTTCGAATCCCGTACGGGTCACCATTTTCATATCATGTTTATTTTGGGGTTGAATAGAGAGGATCTTGTGCATGGATCTTCAAATGCGGTCCCGTGGTGTAGTGGTTAACATGCCTGCCTGTCACGCAGGAGATCGCCGGTTCAAATCCGGTCGGGACCGCCATTTTGTTGGCCCATAGCCAAGCGGTAAGGCATCGGATTTTGGTTCCGAGATGCGCTGGTTCGAATCCAGCTGGGCCAGCCATGAGCCATTAGCTCAGTCGGTAGAGCATCTGACTTTTAATCAGAGGGTCGGAGGTTCGAATCCTCCATGGCTCACCATTTTAGAAATTAGAAACTAGAGGTTTTGAGGAAAGAAGTTGGAGCAGGAACTTTCAACTTCTAGATTTTATGTGCAAAACACCTTGTATCTAATATCTATTATCAATTCAAAGAATTGAATGCGGGTGTGGCGGAATTGGCAGACGCGCTAGATTTAGGATCTAGTGTCTCGCGACGTGGGGGTTCGAGTCCCTTCACCCGCACCATTGCTTTTGGGAATTTCATACTATGAGTGAATCTGCGGTCGTGGCGGAATGGCAGACGCGCTAGCTTGAGGGGCTAGTGGAGGAGACTCCGTGGAGGTTCGAGTCCTCTCGACCGCACTTATTATTTTCTTTAAAGACACTTCCTTTTTATTTTAAATAAAAAATATGCGCCCTTAGATCAACTGGATAGATCGTCTGACTACGGATCAGAAGGTTGGGGGTTCGAATCCTCCAGGGCGCGCCATTAGCGGGAAGTAGCTCAGCTTGGCAGAGCACTTGGTTTGGGACCAAGGGGTCGCAGGTTCAAATCCTGTCTTCCCGACCAGGCTAAAATAATCTGCGGGTGTAGTTTAGTGGTAAAACAAGAGCCTTCCAAGCTCTGGTCGTGGGTTCGATTCCCATCACCCGCTCCATTTATCAACTATAGATGGGCCTGTAGCTCAGCCGGTTAGAGCGCACGCCTGATAAGCGTGAGGTCGGTGGTTCGAGTCCACTCAGGCCCACCATCTATTAAGTTATTTCCAGTTGACAGTTTTATTTAATTGTTTTATTATATATTAGCTGTCATCTTTAATTAGCTATGATAGAATTTTTGTTCTTTGAAAACTAAACAAAAGCCAAGCGTGATTGAAAGGGCAACTTTCAACAACAGCTAAGGATCATAACGATTAAAAGTTTAACTGTTTC
>NZ_JAFBER010000004.1 GCF_016908855.1 Scopulibacillus daqui
TTTTATGTTTCCCCATGTTACCACCCCAAAGTAAATCTACGAACATTTTACCGAACAATTATCCACAAATCGACATTTTATAGTTTCCTAAACAATAAAAAATCCCTTGCTCATCGCGATGATGAACAAGGGACGAGAATTTTTGAAACCCGTGGTGCCACCCTTATTTAAAGACAACACATGCACAATGGCAGCATTATCTTTCTCATAATACAGTTAACGCCTGCGACGTTCTCTCCTACTCTAAATTTCAGAGAGACACCTCTCGAAGTGTCTTTCATTAGACGCATGCAGAAATGCTTGCAGCCTCCGGCATTTCCTCTCTTTGCATACGCTACCTAATTACTCTCTTCATCATCGGTTTTATCCGTGAAACTATTTATGTTTCAATATATTACTTATAACTATTTATATTGTCAAGATATTTTAACGAAAAAATTTTCTTTTTATTTCCGAAATTGATTCTCGGTTATGATGTGTCGGATCTAATATATGTTCATTCAGCGACATAATTAAAGCCGCTTCTTTCTGATCTTCATGTTTATGAAAAAGCCGTGCATATTGTGTGCGGTTAATTCTCATCTTGGCAATCCCTTCCTTTAAGGCTTTTCACATTCTGAAAAAGCACTTTTTGGTTAGGATAGCCAAAATCATTTTTATTTAAACTTTCTGCTTGCTTTCGACGATAAGAGTAACAGGACCGTCATTTGTAAAAGATACATCCATCATCGCTCCGAAACGCCCTGTTTCTACGCGAAGTCCCTTTTCTTTCAAGATATCGTTAAATTGATTATAAAGTTTTTCAGCCTGATCCGGTTTTGCTGCTTCCATAAAATTAGGGCGCCTGCCCTTAGAAACGTCTCCATAAAGCGTAAATTGAGAAACCGATAAAATATCGCCTTGAACGTCTTGAACCGAAAAGTTCATTTTTCCTTCCTGATCTTCAAATATTCTAAGACCGGCAATTTTATCAGCAGCATATTTGAGATCATCAATGGTGTCGTCATGTTTTATGCCAACTAATAATAATAATCCTTTATCTATTTGGCCAACCGGTTCACCATCGACGAGAACAGCAGCATTTTTTGCCCTTTGTACGACAACCTTCATAATAGCCTCCATCCTTCTCTAAATAGGGATAGTGTGCGCGGTGCTCTTGCGCCGCAGCCTATTCTATTCCTAGAAGTTCTCCCTTTCTCGCCGCGGCTTGCAGCGCGATTCGAGATGATTATGCTTATTGCATAACACGTCTGACGCTGTATATGTCTGGGATTTTCTTAATTTTATCGACGACTTTTTTCAAGTGATTTAAGTTGCGGATCGCTATGGTCATGTGAATGATGCCTATTTTGTTTTTATCTGATTTTCCAGAGACAGCATGCATCATTGTATGGCTTTCGGCAACAACTTGAAGAACGTCATTTAATAAACCGGTGCGGTCAAAGCCGGTAATTTCAATATCAACATTATATTGCTTTGAATTTTCCGTATACCCTTCCCATTCAACTTCAAGCAGGCGGTTTTCATCATGATCCAGTTTTATATTCGGGCAATCCTTTCGATGAATAGAAACGCCTCTACCTTTAGTTATATACCCGACAATCTCATCCCCCGGGACAGGGTTGCAGCATTTTGACAATCGAATTAATAAATTATCAACGCCCTTGACCCTAACGCCTGATTCAGTACGTCTTTTTGGTGTATAAGTCTTTACATCAGGAAATGAATTTAATATCTTTTCCGCGCTTTCTTCCTGGCTTTTACGGAGCTTTTCCGTCAAGCGAGTGACCACTTGTTTTGCTGTAATGCCGTTATATCCGACAGCCGCGTATATTTCTTCCTCAGTTGCAAAATGATATTTTTGGGCAACATTTGCGAGGTTTTCTTGAGTAAGAATCTCTTTTGTATCAAAACCTTGGTTTTTCAGCTCTTTTTCAATCATTTCCCGGCCCTTAGCCACATTTTCTTCACGCCGCTGCTTTTTGTACCATTGGCGAATCTTATTCTTAGCGTGGGAGCTCTGGGTAATTTTTAACCAGTCTTGACTGGGGCCGTAAGAATGTTTTGAAGTGAGCACTTCGACAATATCGCCTGTTTTCAGCTTATAATCAAGCGGCACCATTTTACCGTTAACCTTGGCGCCTACAGTCTGATTACCAATCTCAGTGTGAATGCGGTAGGCAAAGTCAATTGGGACCGACCCCGCCGGCAGTTCTATCACATCGCCCTTCGGAGTAAAAACAAAAACCATATCTGAAAATAAGTCTACCTTCAGAGATTCCATAAACTCCTTGGCATCCGCTGTATCGTTTTGCCATTCAAGAATTTCCCGGAACCATGCTAATTTATCTTCAAATTTATTATTGACATTCTTTAGCTTGCCTTCTTTATATGCCCAATGTGCGGCAATCCCGTATTCCGCTACCCTATGCATATCCTGGGTTCTGATTTGAACTTCTAACGGATCGCCCTTCGGACCGACAACTGTTGTGTGCAGCGATTGATACATATTGGCCTTCGGCATCGCAATGTAATCTTTAAAGCGGCCGGGCATCGGTTTCCAATGTGTGTGTATAATCCCTAGAACAGCATAGCAATCTTTAATGCTTTTAACAATAATTCTTACAGCAAGCAAATCATAGATTTCATTAAATTGCTTATTTTGGTGAATCATTTTTCTATAAATGCTGTAAATATGCTTGGGCCTCCCGGAGATCTCTGCATCTATATGAACTTCTTTAAGACGCTCGTCTATATCCTCAATAACTGAGGCAATATAATCTTCACGTTCTTGGCGCTTCCGCTTCATTAAATTAACGATCCTGTAATATTGCTGAGGATTAAGATAGCGTAAAGCAATATCTTCTAATTCCCACTTTATCGTGGAAATACCTAAGCGGTTGGCAAGCGGCGCAAAAATTTCCAAAGTTTCATTGGCCTTTTGGAGCTGTTTTTGTTTAGACATGTATTTTAACGTTCTCATATTATGGAGCCGGTCGGCTAACTTGATCAAAACACACCGTAAATCTCTCGCCATAGCAACAAACATTTTCCGGTGATTTTCGGCTTGCTGATCTTCCTTTGATTTAAATTCAAAATGCCTCAGCTTAGTTACGCCGTCAACAAGAAGCGCTACTTCTTCGCCAAATGTTTCCTGAATATCTTCAAGGGTGACTGAAGTATCCTCAACGACATCGTGCAGCAATCCCGCAATTACTGTTGTCGGATCCATTTGCAAATTAACCAATATATTGGCAACCTCTACAGGATGATTGATATACGGTTCACCGGACTTGCGAAATTGACCATCATGTGCCCGTTCAGCATAATCATAGGCTTGTTTGATTTTATCTACTTGTTCTTGATTAAGGTAGGAGGATGCCTTATCCAATAATTCTTCAATCGTCATATAATCCATCACCTTTAAAAATTCGTTTCGAATGATATTGGTTTGTTAACGATACACTTATTTAAAAAAATTCTTCTTCTCGACGCATTTTTTATAAAAGGCTGAGCATGTAAAGGGCAAGCTGCAATATCAACCGAAAACGAATATATTTAGATGGTATATGCTTGTCCTTTCATTTACCTAAATAGCTTATAACAAAAACTTTTTATCATTTTAAATGATATTTTCCCAACATGTAAACAAAGAGCGCCCTTTTCCGAGCACTCTCAATCATAATATTGCATTAATGTAAATATATCATAGTTGTCAAGCTTTTCTCTACCCTTTAGCTGAGTTAATTCAATCATAAAAGCAAGACCTACGACAATGCCTCCAAGCTTTTCGACTAATTCAATAGTTGCTTTAATTGTACCGCCAGTTGCTAGAAGGTCGTCTGTAATGATAACTTTTTGGCCGGGTTGAATCGCATCCTTATGTAAGGTAAGAACGTCTTTCCCGTATTCTTTTCCATAACTTACCTTGACAACTTCACGAGGCAATTTTCCTTCTTTTCTTACTGGTACAAAGCCGACACCTAGACTGTATGCAACAGGGCAGCCAACAACAAATCCTCTTGCCTCCGGCCCAACGATAACATCCGCATGTTTTTCTTTTGCATATTCCGCAATATCATGAACCGCAGCCCGGTAAGCTTCGCCGTTAGCCATAAGGGGGGTAATATCTTTAAAGACTATGCCTTCACTTGGAAAGTCATTGACGATTTCAATATAATCCTTGTAATTCACAGCTTGTTGCCTCCTCTATGGTGTCTCCTTCTAACCGCCATTGGTTAAACCAATCTTTTAACGATCGATAGGAGGAATAGCAAAATATATCTTCAAGTTCCATTTGCTCTTGTTTTTGTTGATAAATTCGTGATTCGATTAAAGGTTTTTTTTGCGGTGATGGAACAACTGTTATGACATCCTTGTCTTTTTTAACAAAACCTAAATCAAGAAACACATTGACCATAAATTGGATCGTTTCTTTCTGCCACCCCTTATAACGGGCAATCACAGTTTGCATTTTTGATAAGCTTAGAGGGCTCTGTTTTAAAATAAATGCGTACAGCCATTTAAAATGATCCCTTGACGGAAATTCCGAAAAAAAATGTTCTTCTTTATGATGAAAGACCGCATAAATTCTTTTAGGAAACTGTTCGGCATGCAAAAGCGTTTGAAGCTGCTTTTTATCATACGGCAAATCTAACAGCACCAAGTATTCTCTTTTAAGCATTTCTCTGTCTATCTCATCAAAAGAAAAAATCTCATCCTTTAACTCTTGCAAATTCAAATGCTTAATCGTTTGTTCGTCAAATGCAACCATTAAGCTTTTTTCTTTTGGCAGACCGGATAATTGCTCTTGTATCTTTTGTTCATTGCGAAGGTCAAATAATTGCCATTCGTCGACCTTTAAATCTTCAATTAAGATTTGCGGTTTCCTGAACCCGTTCCACTCATTGATAGATAACTCACCAACAGCCGATACTTTGACATCCGGTGTTATTTGCGCATACTTATCACCAAGGTAAAAACCTATACCATCTATTTGCAATTCTTCATCAACAAATGATAATTTAAGATGGTTTTGATTTTTGCCTATTTTTCTCAAGCCGGAAGTTTGGACATTATTGATGACAAACTTAGGCTTTGGATGATCAACACCAAACGGAGCAAGCCTGTTTAATTCTTCTATAAAGTCAATAGTGATGTCATCTAATTTGCATTCACAATCAACCCTTGTCAACGGTGTCATAAGTTCTTCAGTCAACATAACATCACAATATTTATTCAGCCTGCCCGCCAAGATATGTAAATCATCAGCTGCAGCAGTCATACCTGCGGCCATAGGGTGTCCGCCAAAATGCGGCAATAAGTCCTTTACGCCGGACAGCGCCTGAAAAATATCAAACCCTTCAATACTTCTGGCTGAACCTTTGGCCAGGCCTGTATCCGGATCAATGGAGAACACAACAGTCGGCCGATAAAATTTTTCAACAACTCTTGAAGCCGTTATGCCTATGACACCTTCATGCCAGTTTTCCCCGGAAATAACTAAAAACTTCTGCCCATGATTAAACTGCTTTTCCGCCTGCTGCAAAGCCTGCTTCGTCATTTGATCGACAACAGATTTTCTTTTCTGATTAAGCTGATCCAAATCAGAAGCAAGCTGGTTCGCCGTTTCATCATCATCAGTTAACATAAGATGGATTGCCGGTTCCGCATGATCCATCCTTCCAGCGGCATTTAAACGCGGACCGATGCCAAAACCTATGTGTTCGCTATCAACCGGTCTATCAATCCCGCTGACCGATAATAGAGCTTCAATACCAATATATGAACCTTCGTTGATTTTTTTGAGCCCTTTATAGGCTATAAGCCTGTTTTCATCCACTAGGGGGACTAGGTCAGAAATCGTGCCGATGGCTGCCAAACTGAGCAAATCACCCGGCGGCTCCCCCATTAAGGCATGGGCAAGCTTGTATGCCACGCCAACGCCCGCCAGCGATTTAAATGGATAGGGGCAGCCTGGCTTTTTAGGATTAATAATACAATAGGCATCCGGAAGAACAGGAAGCGGTTCATGATGATCTGTAATAATATAATCCATCCCTAATTCTTTTGCCCGCTTCGCTTCTTCAACAGCAGCAATACCCGTATCGACAGTAATCACGAGTTCGGTGCCCGCTTCTTTTGCTTTTTCTAATGCCGGTTTATTAGGGCCATATCCTTCAGCAAACCGGTCAGGAACATAAAAAGAGACGTCAGCCCCTAACTTCTTTAACACTCTTACAAGAAGAGAGGTCGAACTAACGCCGTCAGCATCATAGTCGCCAAAAACTAATATGCGTTCCTGGTTATCTATCGAGCTTTGAATACGTTCTACAGCTTCTTTCATGCCATCCATTAAGAACGGGTCATAAAAGTCTTGTTTATCATTGTTTATAAAAGCTTCTGCTTGAGCCGTTTCTTCAATACCGCGGCTTAAAAGAAGCCTTCCAATAATGGGTGAAACATTTAATGATGCGGCAAGCTGAGCTGCCTGCTGTTCATCTATGGATTTAATTTCCCATCTCGTCATTGGCTCGAGCATTAAAAACACCTCTTAACGTGAATGACCACTCTTAACGAAACAATTATACATGAGGCGGCTCCTTTTCATCAAGACCGGCTCCTTCGTCCCCGATAAGTTGTTTCCTTAACATATCCCCTTCTCCTTGATACTTCTTCAGATCGGCTTGGGCTTTTTTCAATTCCTTTTGCAATTTATAAATTCTCACATAACCGATAGATCCTACAATCAGCGCCCCCATCAATACGGATACAAGTATGACTAAAATAAGCGGCCAATCAGCTTTAACAAATAAAAAGTTAACCGTTACTGAATCAACATTAATCACTGAGAATATGGCAATAATTAAAGCAAAAATGAGTGCAAGTATAATGCCTGCATGTCCTTTCATGATCTCACCTTCTTTTTTATTTTTATTATAAAGCAATCATGGCTGTTGCCAAGTCTTTCTATAGAATAAAAAGGGTGTCAGGAAGGATATCCCTTAACACCCTTTTTAGACAATTATGCTTGAGGCTGGGCCGCCTTCTTCCTTTTTCTTTTTAAATAACTGCTTTTCCAAACAGCCCACAAAGGAGATGCAATAAAAATAGAAGAATAGACCCCGGCAATTAAACCAACAAATAAAGCTATAGTAAAGTTCCTAATCGACTCACTTCCAAAAATCAAAAGGGCAATAACAGGCAGCAGCACGGTGACAACTGTATTAATGGAGCGAACCAATGTCTGCCGGATACTTCTGTTCACAATTTCCCCATATTCCATAAAAGTCTTTGGTTTTTTCTCTGATCGCTTGATGTTTTCCCTAATACGGTCAAAGGTAACAATCGTATCATTAATCGAATAGCCGATAATAGTCAGGACGGCTGCTATAAACTCAACGTTCACCTCGAGATGAAATAAACTGAATATCGTAACGATAAAAAAGGCATCATGCAGCAAAGCGATAATAGCTGCCAATCCTTGCAAGAACTCAAAGCGAATCGTTATATAAATGATCATTGCAATTGATGCAATCACTACCGCCCAAAAAGCATTTTTGGCCATATCGCGCCCAACTTGCGGCGACACTGTACTCACATTTGGATCTATACCTAATTCTTTTTTGAACGTATCTTTAATCTTAGCTACTTCGTTCTGATTTAAATCTTTATTAATCCTTACAGTCGCGATATTGTGCTTATTTCCGGATAATACCGGCCGTTCTGGATTGTATCCTAACTCTTTAAATTTCTGCTCAATCTGATTAATCGACAGCGGCTTGTTCCCCATAATATCCACGCGGGTACCGCTGGAAAAGTCTATTCCCAAATTTAAGCGAAATACAAATAAGCTGATGATACCAATGATGACAATAGCGATCGAAAGGACAAAGAACTTGTTGCGATGTTTAATAAAATCAAATTTTTTCAAGCTCACTGATATCACCCTTTTTCACACCAAATAAACCCGGTTTATTATTTAAAGCTTTGCTTTTCACCCATAAGCTGAGGAGCAGCCTGGATCCATAAACGGAAGTAATAAAGCTGACGATAATGCTGACAATCAACATAATCGCAAATCCTTTAACTTCGCTTGTCCCTAATACGAACATGACAGCTGCTGCGATAATGGTTGTAATATTGGCATCAAAGATTGTCCAAAAGGAGCGCCTGTTGCCGGCTCGATACGCTGATAGAATCGATTTTCCCGAACGGATTTCATCTTTAATTCTTTCAAGGGTAATGATGTTGGCGTCAACGGCCATCCCGACCCCGAGAATCAGCGCAGCTATGCCTTGCAATGTAAGAACTGCCTGCAAACCGATAAAGATTGCAAGTGTTAAATAAATATAAATGCACAGCGATACAATAGCGATAAACCCGCCAAAACGGTAAAACAGAAGCATGAAAAGGAAAATCGCTGCAATGCCGATGATTCCGGCAAATACGGTTTCTTGCATTGAATGTTGACCGAATTGAGCACCGACCGATGTTGAATAGATTTCTTTCATTTTGACTGGAAGAGCGCCGGCATTCAGAAGTTCTGCCAATGTTTTAGCTTCATCCATCGTAAAGTTGCCGGTAATCTGTACGTCATTAGTATCCAGCTCTTGATTAACTGCTGGATCTGATATGAATTTAGGTTTCTGTTTGGCTGCTTCCTTTTTATATGAGTCGCCTTTTTTATAATCGAGCCAAATAACCAATTTATTGTCCGGAGGCGGCAATTTAGATAATTTATTCGTTATTTTCCCGAACTTATTCGCATCTTTAAGCTTTAATGTAACAATTGGTTTGTTCATTTGGTCAAAGGCAACTTTTGCTTTTCCCGGCTCCAAATCAGAACCGTCAAGCATTAATTTATCGTTAACATCACGAAAACTTAAGTTTGCTGTCGTTGACAATAACTTGCGGGCTTTAGCCTGATCCTTTACGCCAGGAAGCTGTACATCAATTCGGTGTCCGTTTTGGATTGAGATATCCGGTTCGCTGACGCCAAGGGCATCAACCCTTTTATTGATGGCCGAAACTGTGCTTTGCATTGTTTTATCCGTTATTTTTTCACCCTTTTTTAGAGGCTCCACTTGATAAAGAACTTCGAAACCTCCCTTTAGGTCAAGGCCAAGCCTTAAATTATGTAAAATAGGTTTAAATGTAAAGCCTATGATGACGGCCAATATCATACAAATAATAAAAAAGGAGGCAATCCTTCCCTTTTTGACCATGCCCTTATTCTCCTTTCTTGATATCATCTTAAGAAAACGAGGCCCGTGTCAAGCTCAGAGGCACGGCAGCTGATCGTTAAAATACTGCCAAACCTGCAACATGCTGCCAAGTTTTGATAGAACAAAAAAAATCAGGGGAAACGCTTCGCCTTCTTAAACATTTCAAAATGACAGCTTGTCTGCAATCAGGTTCAGTTTCCCCTCACTAAAAAGCGAATATATTCATTATAGCCAGTCGGCAATTTTTATGTCAATTTTTATATGTAGAGACGGTTCAATCATATCAAGCTTTACAAGCATTATGATTCAATGGGATTGTTAAGGCTGGAAAGGCTTTCCTCAAGAAAAGACGCCGATCCTTTGAACATGTCTTTTCTTAATTTATCCATATAATCATTTACCGATAGACCCATCACATGATTGACAAATTCATGAAGTTTTACCGATTTGTCCTTTTTCTCCATCGTTTCTTCAATAAATGCCCACAGCTCGCCCATTGTTAATCGCTTCAGACCTAACGTATGGAATTCTTCCAGTTTGCTGTCAAGAAACGGTTGAATATGTTCCCGCCACTCTTGGTAATGTTGTATATCAGACAAGTTCATCACTCCTATCGATATTATCATAGCATAAGTAAAACTAATGGAAAATATGAATTCTTCTTAAAATACTTAGTTCCTTGTCATGCTTTGTCCACCCTTTGGCATATATATGTAATCAAGTACAAGACAAGCATTGGTCATAACAAAGATACATATTCACTATGGGTCAGTGCTAAAGGGGTTGACCCTCAAAAAAGGCGGGCTTGAACATGACAAAACAATCTTTTCTAAAAGGAACATTTATTTTAATGATAGCGGGAATGATTACTAAAATTCTTGGTTTTGTAAATAAAATGGTCGTCGCAAGAATTATAGGTGAAGAAGGCATAGGCCTTTATATGATGGCCTATCCGACGCTTATTCTAACAGTGACATTAACTCAATTGGGGCTGCCTGTCGCTATTTCAAAATTAGTTGCTGAGGCTGACGCGCTTAATGATCAGAAAAAAATCAAAAAAATATTAACGGTCTCTTTTGCCACAGTTGGATTTCTTAGTTTGGTTTTCACAACGCTTATGGTAGTGGCTGCGCCGCTTCTTGCTAAGACTATATTTACTGACCCAAGAACCATTTACCCGCTCATCGCTATCGCACCGATTGTCCCTATTGTTGCCGTAGCATCTGTGCTTAGAGGTTATTTCCAAGGTCTGCAAAATATGAAGCCTTTTGCATTTTCTCAAGTGATTGAACAAATTGTTCGCATCTCACTGGTTGCGTCTTTAACGACAGCTCTTTTGCCCTACGGCATCGAATATGCGGCTGGCGGTACAATGATTTCCGGCGTCATCGGCGAATTTGTTTCACTCTTATATATGATTTCGATGTTTAAAAGAAATAAAGGCGTTAAGGTAAGAAAAAATTTTTGGGGGTTTTTTCAGAATGGCAAAGAAACATTTAAACAATTAATGAAAATTGCTTTGCCGACTACAGGCAGCCGGCTGATTGGTTCCATTTCATATTTTTTGGAACCCATTATTATCTCCCACAGCCTTTATCTAGCCGGGGTATCTACAATTGTGGCTACCAAACAGTACGGCGAATTAGAAGGTTTTGCAATCCCTTTGTTAACGCTGCCAAGCTTTATAACATTCGCTCTGCAAACATCACTTGTGCCGACAATTAGTGAAGCTCAAGCTACACATAATATAGAAGCGATTCACTACCGGCTTAATCAAGCAATGAAAATCGCTATGATCACAGGAGGCATTTCGATTGTCGTTTCCTACGTTTTCGCCGAACCGTTAATGACATTAATGTATCATTCACCTGGATCAGCTGCTTATGTCTATATCATGGGTCCATTCTTTTTTCTGTTTTATTTTCAGGGGCCGCTTCAAGCAGTGCTTCAAGCTCTTGACCTGGCCAATGCTGCCATGATTAACAGTTTTATAGGCGCTGCTGTTAAACTGTTAACCATATTCGCCCTTGCCTCCCGTCCCGAACTAGGCATTATAGGCGCAGCTTTGGGATTTGTTGTAAGTGTTGTTCTCGTCACATTGCTTCATTTGGCAACTGTCATAAAAAGAGTAGGTTTCTCTCTTGTTTTAATCGATTATATTAAAGGCATATTTGCTATTATTGTCACTGGAGGGTTTGCCAAATTCTTAATGAAACACGTCCTGTTAGACTGGGCGCTTTTGCCTCGAACGGCCATGTTGATTACTGCAACAGTTATTTTTTACGTTATTGTTATTCGCCTCATTCGTCTTTTAAAAAAAGAGGAACTCTCAAGTTTCCCTATCATTGGAAAATGGGTAGCATAACAACACCGGTCATGATTCATTGCCCGGTGTTTTACATCTCATCTTTGATATCAATATAAAAAGTTCCGTCTTCATCTAAAATACAATAAGAAATTTGTTTAATATCACGGAACCCCAATTTTCTAAGCTGCTGCCTCAACCATAAGGGCGTTTGATTGATTTTTTCTAAATTTTGTTCTTGAACTTTTCCATCTAGAATAAGAGGAAAACTCATTGCAGAATGCCGCTCATCATCATTTTTATCTGATTTCTTTAAAACAGACAGGTTGCCATTTGGTTCGAGAACGCCGAATTCCACATCGGTGATATTTTTAATATTTTGTTCTCTTAACTGAGTCAGAAGATCATCAAAATTGTAGCGTTGTTTTCGCATCTCATGTTCGTCTATTTTTCCATTTTTAATAATCTCCGCCGGCTTACCGTCAAAAATTTCACGAAGCGACCGGCTTTTTAATGATAAAAAAGAGAGAAACATTTGAATCAATGTCAAAATAAATATGGGACAAATCATAATTAACAGCGGTTTATTTGGATCTTCAATTGATATAACCGCTAACTCGGCAATCATAATAAATACAACGAAATCAACGATGCTTAATTTTCCAAATTCCCTTTTTCCCATCATGCGAAAGGTTATTAAAATGACAATATATAAAAAAATGGTCCTTAAAATAACAGTAGCCATCAATAAATCCCCTTTCAATATATTTAGTATGAGCAGAGCCAAGGGGAAAAATGTTGACATATGTGAAAATGATTTAATCAAAAAATACCAAAAAATCACTTTAATTCTGATTTCAATTCTATTTATGTCCAAGCATGAATAATCATTAATTAAAAGATGGTAAAAGGGGGATTAAAGTGACTAGACGGATATTAACAGCCGCTTGTTACGGAATTGTAACCGCGCTCCTCGTTATTTTGGTTGTGACATGTGTTTTGGCAACATTGCTGCGATTCACCTCAATAACAGAATCTTCAATCGGCCTATTGCCGATAATCGCTTCGTTTGCAGCTTTATTTATTGCCGGCATTATAGCGGGAGCTAAAATGAAGGAAAAAGGCCTTTTTATCGGAGGGACAACAGGTGTCTTATATTCTCTCCTTATTCTTCTAATCCAATTTCTCGGTTATAACAGCGGTGTTTCTCACGAAGAATATTTAATATACGGAGGAAATATATTCACAGCTGCCTTAGGGGGCGTTGTCGGCGTCAATCTCTTCAATAGAAAATATTAAAACGTGCCTCATGATGAAGCACGTTTTTTCTTTACTTTTCTTCTTTTTCTTTATTATCATCTTTTTCTTTAGATCCTTTTGGCTCATGGGTTTGTTTTTTCTGATAAACATCCCTGATCGCCGCACGATCAAAAGTAATCTTTGTCGTATTATGACATTTGATAGTGACCTTTTCGTCGTCAATGACATCTATTGTACCGTGTATACCGCCGATTGTAATGATTTTATCGCCCTTTTGCAGATTCGCTTGCATTTCGCGCGTTTGCTTTTGGCGCTTCTGCTGAGGTCTTATCAGCAGGAAATAGAAAATCACAAAAAAGATAATCAGCGGCCCAATGGTCGCCAAGAAATTACCACTCATCCTCAACCCTCCTTTATAAAATCAAATATTTATGTGATCAAAAAGGAGGCAGCCTTTATCGACTTTTTTGATCATCTCTTAAAAGTTTCTGGCGTTAGGTTTATTAAACCCATACTGCTCAAAGAAAGCCTCCCTATAATCAAGCAACCGATCTTCTCGAATAGCTTGTCTTACACACTCCATCAATTTTATCAAAAAATAGAGGTTATGGTAAGATGTAAGTCTAAATCCAAAAGTTTCGTTCGCTTTGACTAAATGTCTGATGTACGCTCGCGAATAGGTTCTGCATACATGACAATCGCAATTTTCGTCAATCGGCCTAAAGTCACGGGCATATTTGGCATTTCTTATAACGAGTCTGCCAGCCGATGTCATGCAAGTGCCGTTTCGAGCAATCCGGGTCGGGAGCACACAATCAAACATATCAATCCCCCTGATTGCCCCATCAATAAGCGAATCAGGAGACCCAACCCCCATAAGATACCTCGGTTTATTATCAGGAAGCAGCGGTGTTGTATAAGACAGAACCTCATTCATCACTTCTTTCGGTTCGCCTACTGATAATCCTCCGACAGCATACCCCGGAAAGTCTAACGATGTCAAATCACGGGCTGATTGCTTGCGAAGGTCTTCGAATTCACCGCCCTGAACAATACCGAATAATGCTTGAGTGTCCGGATTTTCATTAGCTTCTAAACACCTTTCAGCCCAACGGCTTGTCCGTTCAACAGATGCTTTCATATAGTTATATGAAGCAGGGTAAGGCGGACATTCATCAAATGCCATCATAATATCCGATCCCAGTGCATTTTGTATGGCAATTGATTTTTCAGGCGTCAGAAATAACTTTTCGCCGTTTAAATGATTGCGAAAATGAACGCCTTCTTCTGTGATATCTCTTAAGTCGCTCAGACTAAACACTTGAAAACCGCCGGAATCTGTTAAAATGCCTTGATCCCAATTCATAAATTTATGCAGACCGCCAGCTTCGCGAACAATATCCTCCCCCGGCCGAAGCCATAGGTGATAGGTATTACTGAGAATAACACCTGCTCCCATTTCTTTAAGTTCCTCAGGGCTCATCGTTTTGACTGTCGCTAACGTGCCCACTGGCATAAACATTGGTGTTTCAAAGGTGCCGTGGGGCGTATGGAGTTTGCCGAGCCTCGCCCCCGATTGTTTGCATACTTTTATTAACTCATATGTCACAGCAGTCATGTTGTCTTAATCCCTTCTGTTATGAACATTGCATCTCCGAAACTGAAAAAACGATAACGTTCTTGAACAGCTTCTTTATAAGCGTTAAGCAAAAACTCACGCCCGCAAAATGCGCTGACGAGCATAATCAATGTGGATTTTGGCAAATGGAAGTTGGTAATCATGCCATCGATCGCTTTGTATTCAAAGCCAGGATAAATAAATATATCTGTCCAGCCGGATGCCTCTTTCAATTCGCCGTTAAATTTAGCCGCTATTGTCTCCAATGTCCGTATAACAGTTGTTCCGACAGCAATGACCCGCCCGCCTTTAGCCTTTGTCTGATTCAGGAGTTCGGCTGTTTCTTTTGACATTTGGTAGAATTCCGCATGCATGGTATGCTCTTCGACCTGATCAGCTTTTACGGGGCGAAAAGTGCCTAAGCCGACGTGAAGCGTAATAAAGGCAATAGAAATGCCCTTATCCTTTATTGCTTCTAACAATTCTTCTGTAAAATGAAGGCCTGCAGTCGGGGCAGCTGCTGATCCGCGATGCTTTGCATAGACAGTCTGATATCTATCTTGGTCTTCCAGCTGCTCTTTAATATAAGGCGGAAGCGGCATTTTCCCTAATTCATCAAGTACTTCATGAAAAATCCCTTCATATTGAAATGTTAATTCTCTCCGCCCTTCGTCTAGCTCTTTTGTACAAACCGCTTCAAGCTTGCCGTCCCCAAATTCGAGCACGGCCCCTTTCTTGACCCGTTTGGCTGGTTTAACAAGACATTCCCAAGTGTCGCCTTCTGTTTGCTTTAATAAAAGAATTTCAATTTTGGCGCCCGTGTCTTTTTTTTCGCCAAATAATCGGGCCGGAAGAACTTTAGAATCATTTAAAACTAAACAATCTCCCGGTTCAAGATATTCAATGATGTCCGAAAAACGCCGATGTTCAAAGGTATTCCGATTAGGATTTAAAACCATCAGCCGTGATGCAGCACGATTTTTCAGCGGCGTCTGAGCAATTAATTCTTCGGGTAAATCAAAGTCAAACATTGATACATCCATAATTCTCACCTTTACTTGTTGTTTTTAAGGTTTTAAAAGTTTCTTGATTGGATTTTCAGCGAAATTTGTTAATGAAATAAAAGATAAGAGACAATACTATGCTGATGACGAGACACGTGATCACTGGAAAATAAAAGGTCGTGTTCCCTTTTTTAAAAACAATGTCGCCGGGGAGCCTCCCGATAAACTGCCAAAAGAACCCCACAAGAAACAGAATTATGCCAACCGTCATCATCAGTTTGCCAAAACCAGTCATTTGTTATAAGGTCCTTTAAGATTAAAATGATTATAAACAGCCTCAGTGACCATTCGGCCTCTAGGGGTTCTTTGGATAAAGCCGATTTGGAGAAGGTACGGCTCATAGACATCCTCGATCGTGTGCCTCTCCTCACCGATAGTGGCAGCAATCGTATCAAGACCGACCGGACCTCCGTTAAACTTTTCAATGATTGCTTTTAGGAGCTGATGATCGATATGATCCAATCCTCGATCATCAACCTGCAATCGGCTGAGCGATTCCTGCGTTAAAAAACAATCTATTTTCCCATCATTGGTGACTTGGGCAAAATCCCGGATTCTTCTTAACAGGCGATTGGCGATTCGCGGAGTCCCCCTCGACCTTCTGGCGATTTCGTAAGCTGCCCTTTCATCAATCTCTGTCTTAAGAATCTGTGCCGTTCTCTTAATAATTAACGAAAGCTCCTCTGTAGTATAAAACTCTAGACGGCTGATCACGCCAAACCTGTCCCGCAAAGGCGCTGATAAATACCCTGTACGCGTTGTGGCGCCAATAAGCGTAAACGGCGGCAAATCAATGCGGACAGAGTGTGCAGTATCGCCTTTTCCCAGTACAATATCAAGACAAAAGTCTTCCATCGCCGGATAAAGCACTTCTTCGACATGGCGGTTCAACCGGTGAATTTCATCTATAAATAAAACATCGCCTGGTTCCAAAGCAGTTAATATAGCTGCTAAATCACCGGGCCTTTCGATCGCAGGCCCAGAGGTTGTCCGGATGTTAACCCCCATTTCACTTGCAATAATCATTGATAAAGTTGTTTTGCCTAATCCCGGCGGTCCGTACAGTAAGACATGGTCTAAAGGTTCTCGTCTTTGTTTTGCCGCTTCGATAAAAATAGACAAATTATCTTTAACCTGCTCTTGGCCAATATAGTCGGCGAGTTTTTGCGGCCTAATCGAACGTTCTATAAGTTCCTCTTCAGGAATCGATTCACCTGAAACCATTCGCTCTTCCATCTTCAGATCGGCCTCCTTAACTCTTTAGCATCAACCTTAAAGCTTCCTTAATATATGCCTCAGCCGTTAAGTCTTTGCTTTCTAACTTAGGCAGTACCTTCTTAATTTCTCTCTCTGAATAACCGAGCGCCTTCAAGGCTTCAAGCGCCTCTTCAAGAGCCGCATTTGGCCCAACGGCATTGTCCTCGATCGGTGCAAGCAAGCCAAAATAATCTTTAAACTTGCCTTTTAAGTCTAAAATAATTTGCCTTGCTGTTTTCTTGCCGATCCCGGGAAACTTGATTAAATATTGTTCATTTTCTTCTTCAATCGCTTGGATAACGTTCTCAGGCTGGCCGGATGCCAGAATCGCCAAACCGCCTTTCGGACCAATCCCTGAAACGCTTAAAAGATGAATAAACAATGTTCGTTCTTCTCTTGATTTAAATCCGTATAACGCTATGATATCTTCTCTTACATATTGATATGTATAAATGGTTATTTGCTGTCCTATATGATTTTGGTAGACAAAAGGATTAGGACAAAGAATTTGATAGCCGATGCCGTTGTTTTCGATAACTATATATTCGCTGGAAATATGTTGAACGGTTCCCGTTATATAATCAATCAATGCATTTTCCCCTTCAAAATAAAAATTACCTAAACTACATCATAACATAATTATCGCCAATATGATAGAAAAACCGTCATTATGCATTAAATTGAGGCTGGATCAAAAGTCCCGCAAGATTTTTTATATTTAAGTAGATATGTCAAAAAGAAAGAGGGTGTCCCTGAAAAGCTAAGCTTTTGGGTCACCCTCAGAAGGATGTTTTTCCTCATATTTGGCTAAAGCTTTCATCACCTGTTGAAAATGTTTTTTGTCACGAACAGGGATGCCTTGATTAAGGTGTTTATAGTCATTGACTTCTAATGCCTTTGTATCAATCTGAAAAAAGGTTTGGATGATTTGATTCTTATCAGGGTTGCCTTCAAAAATAGTTAAAGTCCCGTTATTTGTTAAGCCAAAAATGCCGACCGCTTTTGCGACGGGAGAAATATCATTTATTTTTTTCTCAAAGTAGAGGCTGCCTTTCGTTTGCTTTACTAACCGCCAATCATCAAAAGCGGCCACATATTGTTTGACGCTTAACAAATGGGCTTCTCTTGTGCTTTCTATAGAAATGCCGTCCAAATAGTCTTTTTTTAGATGGACACGGACAACACGAGGCATTGGTTTATGTAAAACGTTTGACTCGTCTTGTTCAGCTTTGGCCAAATGAATATTGCTGGGAACAATACCAAAGCATATATAAAGAGTTATACAAAAGGAAAATAAGAGTTTGATCAAAACAAATCACCTCTTATTCAGGAGTTTTCCCAAATAAGAGGTTTAAAATTCGTGGATAACAATTAATCTTCATTCAAATTATGATAGATGTCCTGTACATCGTCGTTTTCTTCCAAAGCATCAATAAGCTTCATCATTTTTTCTTTATCGGCTTCAGACAATGTTGTCGTTGTCTTTGGTATCATTGTCACTTCAGCATCCTCAATACGGTAACCTTGACTTTCTAACGTTTCCCGTACTTGAGTAAAATCTTCTGGTTGCGTAAGAATAATAAAGACACCGTCTTCATTTTCCATTTCCTCGGCTCCCGCCTCAATCGCATCAAGCATCAATGCTTCTTCGTCGACATTGTCGGCCGCTTCGACTGTAATAACGCCTTTCTTATCAAACATATAGGCCACACAACCGGATTCCCCCAAGTTTCCGCCATGTTTTGAAAAGGCGTGACGGACCTCGGAAGCTGAACGATTCTTATTGTCGGTTAAAACTTCAACCATAACAGCTGTTCCGCCTGGTCCGTATCCTTCATAGGTGATTTCTTCATATGTGGCGCCGTTAATGTTTCCCGTAGCTTTATTAATGGCTCGAGTGATATTATCATTAGGCATATTAGCGGCTTTGGCTTTTTCAATGGCTGTTCTGAGCGCATTGTTTGTATCTGGATCTCCGCCGCCGGTTTTTGCTGCTGTAAAGATATCTTTAGCTAATTTCATAAAAAGTTTACCGCGTTTTGCATCTTGTGCATTTTTACGGTGCTGTATATTTTTCCATTTTGAATGTCCAGCCATAAAAGACTCTCCTCTCAATGTTGCTTCTACATTTTACTATACCATAAAAGAAAACAATTAGAAAAACTATGGCTCCCCGCAAGTCCTGAACTTTCTACTGCTGCCGCCAACAGTAAAAACCTGGAGCAAAACTGTGTTTTTTTACACATAAAAAAAGACAAGGGAGCATGTCCCTTGCCATTAGCCAATCTAGCGTCCAACATTATTTTGAAATGGACGTTTTGCAGCATTTCCCAAATCATTAATAATCGCTCTTACATCTGAGCTGACTTCATTCCAAGTGCCGCCGGTTCTTAAGCGATAGTTAACATTTTGAATTCTTTTAACCAAATTTCTGTCCGTTGTCACGCGAACATCTTTATCAGGTGCGTATTGCTTTGCAGTTTTAGTTACATCGTTAATAAAGTCAGGATTTTTCAAACTTCCCTTTGTTGCATTGACGCCTACTATGACAGTATTTCCTCTGATTAATACATGAGCGTCTTCAACACCGTTAATTCGGCTGACCTTTTTCGCAATTCTTGTAGCGGTATTGCGATCATAAGTGTAATTGGTGTCTCGCTCATTAATGCCGTAATCATCAGTAGGTGTACGATTTGTGACATAAGGATAGTTAACATTGTTGCGCGCCGGATTATTATAATAACCGACGTTCCGCATATTGTTGGCCCTGTTGTTAGGACCGGCAGCATTATTGGCAGCACAGCCAACAAGCGCACCGCTAAACATTAATGCAGTGGACAAAGTTAAGATTGTTTTCTTCAAAATAATAAACCCCCTTTCTTTTATATCATGTCTGAAGGAGGTTAGACTTAAACTGTTAGTTGAAGGTGTTACTGTTAAATTTTGATGTATTTTTTCTGTTATGCCCCTGACTCTATTTTGGCAAGCTAAAGCCAAAACTTTTCAGATGCTAAGTCCAAAAGGACGAGTGAACGATTTATCGCAATCGTCACTCATCCTTTTTATTTAGTGTTGGGAATTGCGGCAGGTATGGAGGTTCCTGATAGTTGGCATAACTGTCCCATCGTTGATTATTGCTTTCCTCACGATTGACCGGAGGCGTCGGAGGCGTCGGCGGTGTCGAAGGCGCCGGCTGAACCGCTTGATCGTAATAATGCGTTCCTGGATAGTGCATTGCTGGCTGATAATACATATTAGGTTGTTCTTGACAACCGCAATCTCCTTGCAAAGGCAAATTTTGATAACCATAGTACTCTTGATTAGGATAAACACTTGGATTCGGCATTTGCTGCCCATAATAAACTGGTTCCCAGTATCCAACATTCATAACATGTTGATAGTAAGGATTTAAATGGCTTGAAGACGGATAATACGCCGTTTCATGTTTTATATTTGCCCCGTACCAATGATTTGTTTCAGGATTAATATTGGCATGATGCCACGGATTTATTGCCGGATTGACATTTCCAGGCCAAACGTTTGCTTCGGGAGGAATATGAGTGCCGGGCCATGGATTTTCAGGATTCACATGGTCGTGCCATACATTTGCTCCCGACATCCCAGTTGCGCCATCCCATGTTTCTGCTTCCGGATTCACATGAGCATGCCATATATTCGCTTCAGGATTTACATGATCATGCCATACATTCGCTTCAGGATTCACGTTCGTTTCATCAAATATATGCTTATCAGGAACAAAATGCGCACCATGCCAAGATGTGTTTGACATATATGGATTTTCCCAATCGTTTGAGTCATCAAATGTCTTCTCTTTTAGGACGTCCCATGGATTTTCCAATGGTTTATTTAAAACTGGTTTTTTTTCATTAATGTTCATTTTTGAATCCCATTCCCAGAATGGCATACTATTCATGCTTGGATGAACATCCATCATGTCACTGTCATTTTTAGGATGTATAATATTCGGCAATTCGTTATCCATCATTGGAATTTCATGAATATTATCGTTCGGTTTTGATTTCACATTTGGCTCGTTAATATATTGAATGTCTTCTTGGTCTGTCTTAGCTTCAGGATTGATTTTAGTATTGACATTCGGATTAGCATGGGCACCTGCATTAGGATTAATATTCGGATTGACGTTCGGATTGACATGAGTACCTGCATTAGGATTAATATTCGGATTGACGTTCGGATTGACATGAGTACCTGCATTAGGATTAATATTCGGATTGACGTTTGGATTAACATGGGCATCTGCATTATGATTAATATTTGGATTGACGTTTGGATTAACATCAAGATTCCAATTTTCTTCTTTTTTGTTATCTATTATTGGATATATAGGGGCCGTTTTCTTTGATTGTTTGTAAACGACTGGATGTTCGGCCTTTGGCATTTCCTTTTTCCCATGATATATGGGCTCTTCTTTTTTGGCTTTTTGTTCTTCCTTTTTTATAGGCATCTCCTTTTTCATAGGCTCTTCTTTTTTCTTAACCGGCTTATAACCAGTAGGGACCTTAACCTTCATGCCAGGCATTATTTTATCTGGATTACTCAATTGAGAATTCATTTTTTTTAATTCTTCTAATGGAATGCCGTGCTGTTGAGCAATTTTATACAGCGTATCACCTTTTTGAACAACATAAATTTTCACGTTCTAACCCCTCCTGCACACGTGTATTACATTATATGGCCGGTCTGGGCTGATTGCCACATTTTTTTATATTAAGGAGAGTTTGCGATCATTGAATCTCAAAAAAACGCCTGTTGCGAAGGGGAAAAGTCACTAAAAGATTTTTTTTGATATAATGGTCTTGTATTTAAAACGCAAAATGGAGTGTCAATATGACAAAGCAAAAAAAAGTTCTTGGAGAAACAAGACGTTCATTTATACTTAAACAATTAAAAGAAAGTCCGAACCCTGTAACTGGAAGCCATCTCGCCAAACTTGCCAATGTCAGCAGACAAGTGATTGTTCAAGATATATCATTGCTTAAAGCGAGAAATCATCCGATTATGGCTACTGCCCAAGGGTATATTTATATGGATAAGCAGCAATCTATAAGCCGCATTATCGCTTGCCAGCATTCAAGGGAGGAAACAGAAAATGAATTAAATATTATTGTTGACCACGGCGTGACAGTTAAAAATGTTATTGTTGAACATCCTGTTTACGGTGAAATTACAGCTTCATTAATGATTAAAAACCGCCATGATGTTAAAAATTTTATTGAAAATATCAAAAAGATGAATGCTTCTCTTCTGCTTTCTTTGACTGGAGGGCCGCACTTGCATACCATTGAAGCGGATTCTGAAAAACTTATTGACGACGCCATCATGTCATTAGAAAAGGCGGGCTACTTATTATAGCCCGCCTGATCCAATCATATCGACTTGATCTACAGCATCTAATTTTTTAAAGCTGTCCAGAAGCTGATTAACATCTATAACCATTCCGCTTGTATCTATGGATAAGGTTACATTAGCCCGGCCTTGCAAGGGAATCGTTTGATGAATGGTAAGAACGTTGCATCCCGCTTTGGCAACAATATCTAAAAGTCTTGTCAGAGTGCCTCTCTGGTCCTCTAAATGAAACAGCAAAGTAACAATATTTTCCTTCACAACTTTATGAAACGGAAAAATACCGTCACGATATTTATAAAAAGCACTTCGGCTGAGGCCGACTTTTTTTACAGCTTCTGTAACATTTTCGGCTTTGCCCCGTTCCAAAAGGGTTTTGGCCTTTAGGACTTTAAGCATTGACTCAGAAAGTACATCCTCGCGAACCAAAAAGAATTGCTGGCTTTTTTTCATATGAGCCTCCCGTTAAGAGCTTTAAATGCGTGTTCCAAAAACAAGGAGTGCGCATCACATCCGCATCACCAATCAGCGCATGCAAATTCTGCAGCTTTCTTCCCTGATTTTTCGAACATTCTCTTTAATCAACGAACTCAAATTCAAAGTCCAAAATTCTAACTGTATCGCCATCTTCTATTCCCCGTTTTCTGAGTGCATCATCAATGCCCATGCCCCGCATCTGCCTTGCAAAACGTCTGACAGATTCATCTTGGGTAAAGTCTGTCATTTTAAATAGCTTTTCGATTTTTGGACCACTGATCACAAATACGCCGTCATCACCACGGGTAATTTCAAATGGCTTCTCCTCTTCTTCCAGTTTGTACACTACCCGCTCTGCATTTTCTTCTTCTTGAATGTCATGGATCGGAAACATCGGTGTCTTTTCAAGCAAGTCAGCCACTGCATAGATAAGGTCTCGCAATCCTTCTCTAGTTATCGAAGAAATTGGAAAAACAGGCACCTTATTATCAATTTTTTCTTTAAATTGTTTTAAATGATCTTCCGCACCAGGCATGTCCATTTTATTTGCAGCAATAACCTGCGGACGTTCCAGCAGCCTTAGCTGATAATGTTTTAATTCTTCATTTATTTTAAGATAATCATCGTATGGATCACGGCCTTCAGTTCCGGCCATATCAATCACATGAATAATGACCCGCGTTCTTTCAATGTGCCGCAAAAATTGATGGCCGAGCCCGGCCCCTTGGCTTGCTCCTTCAATCAATCCAGGAAGATCAGCGATAACAAAGCTTCTGGCATCATCTAGAGACACTACGCCTAAATTAGGCTTTATGGTTGTAAAGTGGTACGCGGCCACCTTTGGCTTGGCTGCTGAAACAACTGATAAGAGCGTGGATTTTCCTACACTTGGAAATCCAACTAAACCTACATCAGCCAATAACTTAAGTTCTAACCGGACTTCGCGCTCTTCGCCTGGTTCGCCGTTTTCAGATAAGTGAGGTGCCGGGTTAGCCGGTGTCGCAAATCTGGTATTTCCGCGGCCGCCGCGGCCTCCCTTGGCAATAATGGCCTTTTGCCCCTGCTCGGTTAAATCCGCTATGATCCGTTCGGTTTTTTTGTCTATGACAATGGTCCCCGGCGGCACTTTAACGATCATATCTTTGGCATTCCTGCCGTGTTGATTTTTAGATCCGCCGTTCTCACCGCGCGGAGCTTTAAAATGCCGTTGATAGCGAAAATCCATTAAAGTTCTTAATCCTTCATCGACCTGAAAAACAACATCAGCGCCATTACCGCCGTCACCGCCGGCAGGACCGCCGTTAGGAACATATTTTTCCCTCCGGAAAGCTGCCATGCCGTTTCCGCCGTCGCCGCCCTTCACATAAATATCGACTTGATCGACAAACACTACAATCCACCTCAATATTAAGTAATTTGCAATTTAATAACTGCCTCGGTTTCGTTAATATATTGTTCAACTAAATAAAACGATTGATTCAGCCTGTCTTCTTGTAATAACTCTTCTATCTTTTGATGGTCTGTCAGCGATCCGACAAAATCAAAAATTAGTCTTGCTGATTCCTCTTTGATGTCAAAGGTAAGAGTCATCACGTTCTCTATTGTTTTTGATGCACAGCTGTCAAAGACTTTAAGCCAACGCTTCAATAAAGCTGTCAGTTCTTCATCATATTTATTTAGCATAAAGCCGCTTCCAATAACCTCGTATTCCAGTTTGAAAAAGTGAGGATACCAATTGAATGTTAACAACAGCGCAGCACATTTCGGAATGTTCAAATTAGATATTTGCGCTTCATTTTTCGATTTTATAATGATGCGTTCAATCACTTTTTCAATCTCTTCAAAACGATTTAATGAAAGATAAGCTTTAATCAGCTGCAATTCATTCAGCCATTCATGCCGTTCTTTTCTTAACAGTTCAACAAGTTCTATTTCATTTATCATCATATGGCTCCCATATTTACTTTAAAACATACCGTTTAAGAGTTCAAATAGACTTTGTTCAATTATATCAGAAAATCTTAAGATGATGGCTATGTAGGTATAGAAAACTTCTCGGTTGGCAAGCCTTCATAGGTTTAGACAGAGGCCTGGCCGGCTAATGCTGAAGACAATGAATTGGCCGCTGTGCTGGATATGGCGATTACTGTCAATTTATCGCTTAACGTATAAAATTATTCGTGCTTTATTAGAGAAAAAAAGCAGTGGATATGCTCCACTGCTTTTATTCGTCTTCAATTCATTATATTAAGCTTCTTTAGCTACAGGATAAACACTGACTTGCTTTTTGTTACGGCCGACACGTTCGAATTTAACTACACCGTCAATTTTAGCAAATAGCGTATCATCACCGCCGCGTCCAACGTTAGCACCAGGATATACCTTTGTACCGCGCTGACGGTAAAGAATAGAACCGCCTGTTACAAATTGACCGTCTGCACGTTTGGCGCCTAGACGTTTCGCAATAGAATCACGGCCGTTCTTTGTACTACCTACACCTTTTTTAGAGGCAAAGAATTGAATATCTAGTCTTAGCATTCATGTCACCTCCCATGATCATCAATTTGAATATGTTCACCATATGAAGCTTCAATCGTTCTTAAAGAAACGATCATGCCTTCCAGCAATAATTGAACTTTCTCTTGATGCTCCGGTTGTATGTCCATGGGAACATCACAGCGGAGAAAGCCTCCTTGGTCGCCCTGCTTTACATTAAGCTCCAGACCGGTCAGAGATTGTATGGCATTTAATGAACCAAAAGAAACGGCAGACACGCCTGCACATATAAGATCGTAACCGTGAGGGCCGGCATCCGCATGCCCCTTTATTGTTACAATATGGATGCGTCCCTCTTGGTTACGCCGAACATCTACTTTAATCATAGGAAAACCTATGCATTAATTTTTTCAATAGTTACTTTAGTAAATGGTTGACGATGACCTTGCTTGCGGCGGTAGTTTTTTCTGCGTTTGAATTTAAACACAACAACTTTTTTGCCGCGGCCATGCTCTTCAACTTTTGCAGTAACTGAAGCACCTTCAACAGTCGGCTGTCCAACTTTTACATTGTCGCCGCCAACGAAAAGAACTTTATCGAATGTTACTGTTTCGCCTGGTTCAGCATGCAATTTTTCAATATACAATACTTGACCTTCTTCTACTTTAAGTTGTTTTCCACCAGTTTCAATAATTGCGTACATATTTGCACCTCCCTATTATCTCAGACTCGCCATCATAGGCAGCATATAAGGGATTGTCCTAAGGAACATCCTCTATTATGCATTTAACAACCTATTTTGAGCGGTTGGAGCGGGTGCTCCAAAAAACTAACGTTAAAATCATACCACAGAGAAAAACGTTCTGTCAATTGTTGCGGTATAAATGATCCAGAACAGCCCCTTGCAGCCCATACCAGTTTTTCTTTCGGGACATTTCAACGAGTCCAAGTTTTGTAAAACCTAATACTTGAGTCGTGTCTTTTTCATTGGCAAATCTTACTTTTAGTTTAGCCAATAAAGCTGTTTGATTACGTTCATTTTCCATTTTAACAAAATCGATCATGATAATGCCGCCAATTTGCCGCCACCTTAACTGCCGAGCAATTTCATCAGCCGCCTCCAAATTAACTTGTAAGGCTGTGTCTTCCCAACTTTCAGCTGAAAACCTGCCTGTATTCACGTCGATAGCAGTTAAAGATTCAGTATAATCTATCACGATGTAAGCGCCGGATTTTAAATAAATTTTTCTTTTCAAAGCCTTTTTAAAGGCGCTCTCAATCCCATAGAGTTCAAATAGATTATCGCTTGGCTTTAGAGTTATTTTGATTTTCCCATTTATCCTTTTCAAAGCTGGCTCATTTAATTTCTTATTTATAATGATTTCGTCGACACCAATAGCTGTGTTTTCACCTACTATACGTTGGACAAAATAATCATATGTATATAAAGGAAAACTTCGTCTGCCGGATTCATCCGCCTCCTGCAATAACCTCCCCCATAAATCTTTTAGTTTGAAAAACTGCGCTTCAAGTTCATTTAACGAAAGATTCCGGGCATTGGTTCTTATAATTGCACCTTCTTGGCCGGAACACCATTCGGACACTTGATGGCGCAATTTTTCTTTTAAAGGTCCCGTTATTTGCTTTGATACGGCAATATAACCGCTGTAAGGCAAATACACGATATAATCATTTGACAGTTGGATATATTGCGTTAATTTGGCTCCTTTTCGTTTCGTTTGTTCCCTTACTACTTGAACAATCAGTCTGTCGCCTTTTTGAATGTGTTTGGACAGCGGCATACAAGGGGAAGATTCATTGCCAAATGACAGCGTGTCTTGTTTGTGAAGAAAGCCATGTTTGCTATTCCCAAAATCAACAAATACGCCTTGAAGGCCGTCATTTACTTTGCTTACACTGCCGATATATATATCACCGATTGCAGGGAGATTGTCTCTTCTTGAAATATAGAAAGTGACGACTTCTTTATCATCAACTAAAGCAGCACGTTCAGCGTGCTGCTGGGTATCAATAATTAATTTTGCCATTTAATGGGGCCTCCCGAGCGGTTGTCCTTTCTGAAACTGTTCTTATTGTATTAGATAAAAAGTGCTTCAGTCAAACGGCTCCTAGCAGACTTCGAAAAATTCGCCTATCCTGCGGCGTGCATAATTGCCGCTGAAATAAAGGTTTAACAGTTCACCTTCATCGATCACCCGTTGTTTATTTTTATTGCGGATAATGATCCGGTGATTAAAGCCCTTATAAAACAAATCCAAAATACTAGATATAGACATATGGGATGAGACGATAATCGGCTTATTGCGGCGACTGTAATCACTTTGATATTCTTCTCTCCAGCGAGACAATAAAAATCTCATAAAAACATACCGCCTTTGCCTCCATTCTTTATAAATGGAAACACCTATAAAACTGGCAACAACCATATAACTGAGTGCGAAAGGATAAAGACATAAAAGTGAAATTGTGAGAATCAAAAGCAGGATAAGTGAAATGATTAAAGAGTAATAGTAGGCTTTCTTAAAAGGAAACCTTTTCATTAACAGGATATAAAGAAGCTTTCCGCCATCCAAGGGCCATACAGGCAACAAATTAAACAACAAAATCATTAAATTGTAAGTGATAAACAAATGATGATGGGCATCGCTCCAAAAATTTGCAGAAGCGAGCATACGTGATGCAAATGGAAGCCATAAATGCTGTATTGGACCTGCAATAGTCACAAACAATTCTTCCTTGAGAGGACGATTGGCATGATTCTCCACCTTTGCAACACCGCCGAAGGGAAGCAATTCAATGGCCGTTATTTGCCAGCCTGCCAACATAGCTGCAACGGCATGGCCGCATTCGTGAATAAAGACAATTACAAAAACGATGACAACTTCCCAAAAATGACCTGTGACTAATCCGGCAGCCAGTACAAACCAAAAAACCGGGTGGATTTTGAACTTCGGCAAATACATATTATTCAAACGATATCACCTGGATAGGATCAATGAAATGGTTGCCTTCTTTTAAAGCAAAATAGAAGGTTCCCTTTTGATTATGATCACCCTTGGAAACCGTCCCAACTTTTTGCCCTCTCTTAACGAAGTCATATGTCTTTACATTAACATTGTCTAATTTTCCATACCAGGATTCGCTGCCGTCTTTATGTTGAATAATGACTGTTTCACCTGTTTTATCCTTCTTGCCTACAAATACAACAAAGCCATCTTTAACCGCCTTAACTTGGGAATTTGCAGATGTCTTGACTAATACCCCTTTACTCGCCGCCGAAAATTTTTTGGTTACTTGACCGCTGACTGGTTCAGCATAAGCCATTTTCCCGGACTTGCTTTGATCCTTGTGCTGTTTGGACTGATCCATAAAAGGCAATAATGCGAGCGGCTTTCCAAAGGTATCCTCGTACCATCCTGATACTTCTGCAAATTTGAAGTCATCATTCATAGCTTTCGACACGCCATCCTTAATCGTTGCCAGATGGCCGTTAGATTGCTTGTAGACGATGCCTGTGCCTAACACTAGACAGCCAGCAATCAAACATTTGATGATAAAGGTTTGAATACGAAATAAAGGATGCCATTCGTTTTGGCCGTTGTCTGTTTGAAAACCGCTATATTCTGAAAAATGATCTGGAGATTTGTGGTTGGATTGAAAGGCTGCATGTTTCTTCGGCCGCTCATATGATTTTTTTCTATCCTTATGTCTTTTTCTGATTTCATCAATCCGTTTCATCGATTACCCTTCCTTTAACCGTCTTTGATAAAAAATTTATGTTGGCTGCGGACAAGTTATGACTATAGGTTAAAGGTTGGTATAGGACATAAAAAAACGGCTGGGGAAATTCTCCCCAGCCTGATTCAAAAATTACCGCATCCCCAAAAGTTTTTTTACCCTTTGGAAAAATCCGGGTTTATCGTCTAAAGCCATTAAAGGCACCGATTCTCCCAAGATGCGCCGGCCGATATTTCGATAAGCGATAGAAGCTTTTGAAGAAGGATTCAGAGCAATCGGCTCCCCTTTATTTGTTGCAGAAATGACCGCTTCATCATCCATAACAATGCCGAGCAAATCAATAGCAAGCACATTCATAATTTCATCAATTTCCAACATATCGCCATTTTTCATCATATGATTGCGAATTCGGTTAATAATTAAACGAGGTGACGATAAATTTTCATCTTGCTCTAGCAAACCAATAATTCGATCAGCATCTCTAACCGAAGAAATCTCTGGAGTTGTGACAACAATTGCTTTATCCGCCCCGGCAACAGCATTCTTATATCCTTGTTCAATCCCTGCCGGACAGTCAATAATTATGTAGTCATACTCCCGCTTTAAATCATCAATGATTTTCTTCATTTGTTCAGGGGTAATAGCAGACTTATCCCTGGTTTGGGCAGCTGGAAGCAGAGTTAAACAGTCGAAGCGCTTGTCCTTAATAAGCGCTTGATTAAGTTTGCAGCGTCCGTCAGCTACATCAACAAGATCATAGATGATCCGGTTTTCTAAGCCCATGACAACATCAAGGTTTCGAAGCCCAATATCAGTATCAACCAGGCATACTTTTTTACCTTGAAGAGCAAGCACAGTACCAATATTGGCAGATGTTGTTGTTTTGCCGACGCCGCCTTTTCCGGAAGTTATAACAATGGCTTCCCCCATTTGTCAACACCTCTCTCATCATGTCAACCTTGCTAGTTGCTTGTTCCTTTTAAACAATGACTGGATGCGGTCTATGGCGATTTGTTTAACTGTTGGATCGACAAAAGCACATTCCATTGTATTTTGACCGTTTTTACTGTCATTTGAATTGTCCGGTGAACGGCTGATGACTTCACCAATTCGTAATTGAGTCGGCTTCATCAAAGATGCAGCGATCACAGCATCGTGATTGCCATTCTTTCCAGCGTGGGCGATGCCCCGCAATGACCCCATAACATATATGCTTCCTGTAGCTATCACGCGGGCACCAGGATTGACATCGCCTATTAAAAGCAGATCTCCCTCTATTTCCAAAACTTGACCTGAACGAACAATTGTGGTTTTCGAAGTCAGCTGGGTCTGTTTTAACAGATTCTCACATTCTTCTTTTGAAAGAACGTGAGAATTGAATTCATCGACGTATAATTTCTTTTTGGAGCGGATAATATCCGTTATTTCATCCTTTTGTTCTTTCGTTAAATAACGAAATCCCGCTTCAACCCTAACTGGAATTAGAGGGCCTTCATGATCTCTAGTATCAACTAATAACTTTTCTTTCAGTTCCAAAATGAGGCTATCATATGAACATTTATCATTTAAGGAAAGAACGAGGCCATCTTTCCTTCCTCTGATTGTGACTAAAGGCTGCATATTAGACATAGGATCGCGTTCACCTCAACATAGATATATTCAACATCCTATGATTGGAATCCTTTTTTTGCGGCCTATTCTTCTATCGTTTCTTCTCTCATTCTTTCTAAAAAACGCCGCAGCGGATAAAAGGCGATAATGGTAAATACGCCATTTAAAACAGCAGTCGGCGGCAACCTATACTCAAGAAAATGAACAAATGGGATATTTGTTAAACCAACAATAGAATAGATGCCGTAAACTTCCAATTCTAAAAGACAGACGCCGATCATACTTATAATAAACACAACAAAAAGATTCATGTGAAAAATCTTAGTTAAATAAGACAAGAGATAAGCTGTAAAAGCAATACAAAACGCGTATACTCCCCAAACATTTGTGTAAATAATATCAATGAGAAAACCAAAGACTGCCCCGTATTTTACTGCCGTTCCTTGATTTAGAAAAAAAGCAACCAGCATAACGGCAGCAAAAACAAAATGCGGGATGATCATTAGGTGATAACCAAACCATTCAGGGGAAAAAACGGTCATGACCGTCCCTTGAATGAGAAAAAGAACAAAGAGGATAAGAAATAATTTTACATGCTTCAAGACTTATCCCCCTTTGACGGTTGTCGCATGACGTTCAACAACAATGACATTCGTTAAATCATTTATTTTGGCAGACGGTGTAACTTCAACGTTCTTTGTTAAACCGTATTGATCAGTTTTAACATCTTTAACCTTTCCTATAACAAGTCCCCTAGGAAAGACACCGCCAAGTCCCGATGTAACAACCGTTTGACCTTTTTTAATTTTGGACTTAACCGGCACTTTATTAAATGAAAGCACATTTTTCTTAGGATCATAGCCTTCAATCATACCGTATATATTTTGCTTCTTGTCTTGTATCATACTTGCAATTTGATTATCATTGCTAGAATCTGTAACTAGCATGACATTACTAGTAAACTGGCTAACTTTAGTCACTTTGCCGACGAAACCATCAGGCGTTATGACAGCCATGCCTGATTTAATGCCGTCTTGGGCACCCTTATTAATCGTTATCATTTGATTCCAATTATCGTAGGAACGCGCGATAACTAATGCAGGATGTTTTGTATAATCATGTAAACTCGGGTCGTTGAGCAGATGAAGCTCTTTTTTGAGCTCATGGTTTTCTTGTTTTACTTGTTGGTTTTCTTGAACAACAGACGCATAGTTATCAAGATTTGCCTTAAGCGCCCGGTTTTCCTTATAAGTATTTTCTATGTCTTCAATTGTCTCGAAGAAACCCGCCACATACTGAGCGGGTCTATTGAATATTTGTTGAAACCATCCAACCGTATCATGCACGAATTCTTCGGCCCAAGTCATTTTTGTTTGCTGTTTAATTGAAAAACCAATTAATGCAACGAGTACAATGATGCTTGCTAAGAGTACAATAAGTTTTTTATTTGAGAAAAAAGGGGACATTTAAGACACCCACTTACCTTACTTTGATCGTGAACGTGAAGTAATGCCTGCTTTGGACTTGAATAGATGTAAATTTTCAAGTGCACGTCCTGTTCCGATAGCAACGCAATCCATTGGATTTTCAGCTACTATAACAGGCATTTTTGTTTCTTCGCTGATCACATGGTCTAAATGGCGCAGCAAAGCACCGCCGCCAGTAAGTACGATACCGCGATCCATAATATCAGCGGCGAGTTCAGGAGGCGTTTTTTCCAATGTGACCTTAACAGCTTCAATAATTGCCGCAACTGTATCACTCAGCGCATCAGCTATCTCTTCTGCTGTTACATCAATCGTCTTCGGCAGACCGGTTAATAGGTCTCTCCCGCGTATTTCCATGCTGTCAATATCCTCAGGCTTGCCTGCAGAACCAATTTGCAGTTTCAGGGCTTCAGCAGTTCTTTCACCAATCATGAGGTTATAGGTCTTCTTAATATACTGAATCACGGCGTCATCCATCTCATCACCAGCTACTCGTATCGATTGGCTGGTAACGATGCCGCCAAGCGAAATGATCGCTACTTCAGTTGTGCCGCCGCCGATGTCCACGACCATGCTGCCAGTCGGTTCCCATACTGGCAAATCAGCACCAATCGCTGCCGCAAACGGCTCCTCAATGGTATAAGCCTCTTTTGCGCCCGCTTGCTTTGTTGCATCTTCTACCGCGCGCTTCTCAACAGCAGTAATGCCTGATGGCACACATACCATGACATTAGGTTTGCGTGTAAAAACCGACCGTGTCTTTTGTGCTTGATTAATAAAATATTTCATCATCGTTGCAGTGGTTTCGAAGTCGGCAATCACACCGTCTTTCATTGGACGTACAGCCACAATATTTCCTGGAGTTCTGCCAATCATATTCTTAGCTGAATTACCAACAGCTTCAATTGTGTCTGTATCTGTTCGCAATGCTACTACTGAGGGTTCCCTCACAATAACACCTTTTCCCTTAACGTAAACGAGCGTATTCGCCGTTCCTAGGTCGATTCCCATATCTCTAGAAAATCCGCCAAACATCTATGTAATCTCCCTTCATGATGCAAAACTCATAAATTAAATTATAACTTAATTATCATGAAAAAAATAGTGTTAAACAATACCTTTTTCTTTCAAACTTATAAAAATTTGATCACCAATAATAATATGGTCCAAAACATCAATCCCCAACAGCATCCCGCACTCTACCAACCGCTTGGTAATCTCAATATCTTCCCGGCTGGGCGTCGGATCTCCGCTTGGATGATTGTGAAAACAAATGATTGAAGCTGCCGATCGCCGCAGAGCTTCTTTAAACACCTCTCGCGGATGAACAATCGAAGCATTAAGGCTTCCAATAAAAATTGTTTTTCGATAAAGGACTTGATTCTTAGTATTTAGATATAGACAGACAAAATGCTCTTGTGATAAAAAACGCATTTCATCCATCACGTACTTGGCGCCATCTTCAGGTGAGCGTATCACGTAGCGCTCTTCGTTTTTCAATTGACTGACGCGTCTTCCCAATTCCATCGCGGCAATCAATTGAACGGCCTTTGTTTTTCCTATTCCTTTTACATTTTCCAGTTCTTCAATGCTTGCCTCCTTTAACAAACTGAGCCCCTCAAATTGATGAAGCAGGCGGTGGGACAATTGAAGAACCGATTCATCTTTCGTACCAGTCCTTAAAATAATGGCCAGCAGTTCTTGATTGGACAGGACATGGACTCCTTCCTTAATTAAACGTTCCCTGGGACGCTCTTCTTTCGGCACATCACGGATCATTAAAGATTCTTCCAACATTATTCCTCCTAATACATTTGTTCCGTGACTGACTAGGATGCTTTTCAAGCATACTTCCCCGCACAACAAACCAGTCCTCATATAAGGATGTTCAAAAAGTTGGAGAATTTCGTCGCAATATCCGCGGATGCAAACCGGCAGCTTTCCTTCTTTTCGAACATGCGCTTATAACATTTGAACGCGAGCATTCTATTATAACCGCCATTTAAGCTACATTCGAGCCGGTGAATTTAAATTTGAAAAGAGCGTTCATAAAAAAAGGAAGGATTGAGTCAGTATTAAGCTGATAGATAAAGAGGTTTAAAGAGGATGTATGATTGATAATTTAAATGTATCATAACGTTGATCCCCTGTCATTAAAAAATCTTGCCAAATTCCTTGCCAATCCTAATAAAGAGGTTTCGTCAAAGGATGACTTTTTATGACAAGACAAAAATAAAAAACTCGCCAAAAAGGCGAGTTTTATGACAATAATTCTTTATAGGCCAGCATTGCCGTAAGCAAATGCTGCTGTATATAGCTGCCTGTCTTTTTATCGAGCTTGTCTTTATGTTTCTCAAGGTATTGGACGCTTTTCGAAATTTCTTGTGAAAACGTGTGAACTTGGCTCTGGTTATTTCTTGGCACCGAGGCTCCAGCCGCGTTTTCAGCCTTTTGAAATTCACCTTCTATTTCTTTTATTTTCATCATATCTTTATCTTTGATTGAACCGCCTTCATTCAGAATCATTTGTCCGCTTACCGGAATCATCGATAGCATTAAATCATTTCCTAATTTCATAAAATTATACATATTCTGATTAATCGCTTTCTGTTTGCTTTCAGCCGTCCATTCTTTGGTATAAACACTTATCCCTTGTTCCTTAAAATAATCTTTCATATGATCAACAGCTGTTTGGCTTGTTTGCACGCCAATAAAAATATAATTATTGCCGCTTTTTTCCACAACTGCCGGCACGCCTTGCTTTTGAAAAGCTTTAACAAATGTATCTGCTTGACGCTTATCAGAATATACACCGGCTTGTATGACATATAAATGAAGGTTAAGATTTTTCGCGGGGAGCGTAGAGCCATTCTGCTTCAGCGATTGTCCGGCAGTTTCTTGTTTTGAAACTGATGAAACAGCATGATTTTTGCCATGCCCGGAAAAAGCTAATAGAAGGGTAAAGCCTAACCCCATGCCTACGATTATTGCCGCCAATAACGGAACCCAAATATGCTTAATTAAAATGAGAAGGGGGATGCGCTCATTATTCTCTTTAGCCTTGCGTTTCTTTTTTAATTTTGAAGGAAGACTTTCATGGGCAACAGCGGATTGTTCATGCGTCTTGATAGATTTAAGTTTTTGCTTTTCTTCATTGGCAAATGCTTTTCGCCAATTAAGACTTTTATCTGAATCAGCGGACGCAGTTTCCGCCTTAGTCAATTCTTCAAGCGTTCGCTCCTTGCCATTAAATTTAACGATAATGTCCGGTTCTTTTTTCGCTTTCTTCTCCAATGGCAGCCACTCCTTCCTTAAAAGATGCGTTATATCGAAGAATAGCATACATCGTCAAAAAAAAGACAAGACTTTTGTCGCCCTGTCCTAATTTCTTTTCGTCATTTTTCTTAAAAACCGGTTATAAAACGAAAGAGGCATACCATGCTATCAACTGATCGCCAAAAAAGAATCCGATAAGCGTTCCCAGCGCAATGAACGGCCCGAACGGAATAGGCCGGCCTTTCTTTATACATCCCGTAAATTGCCCGATGCCGCCAACTGCCGTTCCCAGAATCGTTGATAATAACAATGCCAGCAACACTGTTTCTAATCCTAATAAATACCCTAATACGGCAAATAATTTAATATCCCCTCCTCCGATGCCTCCTCTGGAAAAATAACTGATAAAAAGTAACAGGAAGAAAACAGCGGCGCTGCCCGCAATCGATTGCCACCAAGGAAATATTGGGTACGCTATTCTATAAATTATAAAAAGAATAAAAAAAACGATGAGGACCTTATCCGGAATCATCATCCCTGCCACATCTGAGACAAAAATAATAAGCAGAAGGGAGATTAAGAGCCATCCCATAAGAATGGAGGACATTGAGGGCTCAAAAGCGAAGGCAAATACAAACAATAAAGCGCATGATATTTCGACAAGGGGATATATCAAGGAAATGCTCTTTCCGCAGCCGCGGCATTTCCCGCGCAAAAAAAGGTAAGAAAAAACAGGGATCATTTCATATAAAGGAAGCCGGCGCCGACACCCCGGACAATGTGAAGGAGGAGATATGATTGACTGGCCTTTCGTCAAGCGAAAGCCTACAACATTATAAAAAGAACCAAGCACTAGCCCGACCATAAAAATATAAAAGTAAATAAGTATTCAACTCACATCCTTTTAAGAATTAAATACATTTTACTAAATGATTAAATATTTTGGAATAGTATCTATTAAAAACAAGTTAGGATAAACGAGATCCTAACTTGCCGATCATATTATTTAATTGCTGAGCATTAACGCTTCTCGTCCGAAAAGCGCCATTGAAGTTCATTAGAGAGGAAGCTTTGCCGTACTTCAGAAATAAAATAGAGAGAACCCATAACAATAATGACATCATTTTCACTTGCTTCGCTCAGCATCTCAGTCAAGGCTATCTTCCAGTTATCCGCCATCGCCTTATGAGGATGATTGGATAGACTATATAGTTCATTCGCTTCAGCTGATTTTGGAAAGTCGAATGTTGTGAAAGTCATGCTGTCAGCTGTCTTTCCAATTTCTTCAACCATTACTGAATTATTTTTATCCTTCAGTGAAGCATAAAGGACTTTAATGGATCTTCCTTGATAATATCGCCTAATGGTCTCTGCCAGAGCATGGACACCTTCCGGATTATGAGCGCCGTCCAATACAACTAGCGGATCTTTTGAGAGCATTTCAAAACGCCCCGGCCATTGTGTTTCTTTAATGCCTTCAATGACATGCTCTTCTTCAACATGCAGGGCAAAGTAGGTTTTCAAATAATCGACCGTCATTAACGCAACCGCTGCGTTGGTTAACTGATGGGTCCCTCTCATTTTAGTTGTTAAATGTGAATAATGGCTGAATCTCGATTTGAAGTCAAAACACTCTTCATTATCGCGGGCACCGCAGTCTGTAACATGAAATGACTGACCGTATATATAGAGCTTGGCATGTTTTCTTTCCGCTGTTTCTTTAATAACTTCGAGAGCATCCGGATGATCTGCCGCCGTTATTACAGCTGTACCGGATTTTATGATGCCTGCCTTTTCCCGAGCAATTTCCTTAATGGTGTTGCCAAGATATTGCATGTGATCCATACCGACATTTGTAATGATTGAAGCTAATGGCGCTATGACATTCGTTGAATCTAATCTGCCGCCGAGACCTACCTCAAAAATCACAAGATCGCAATAATGAATTTTGGCAAAATAAACAATCCCAATAAGAGTGACGACTTCAAACTCAGTCGGCGTACCGAGATCAGTATTTTCCAATTCTTTGACATAAGGATAAATGATATTGGCAGCTTTAATCAGATCTTCATCACTGATCCCTTTGCCATTAACGGAAATCCGCTCATTAAAGTTTGTGATATAGGGAGATGTAAATGTCCCGACTTCAAATCCGGCTTTTTGGTAAATATTCCTTAGAAAACTAACTGTTGAACCTTTACCGTTTGTTCCGCCGACATGGATCGTACGAAGAGAGCGTTCCGGATGATTGAGTTTCTCCAACACCCATTCCATTCTCATCGTACCGGGCTTAATCCCATGAGGAAGCAATTGATGAATCCATTGCATTGTTTCTTCTATCGTTTTAAACATTAGTACTACCTCCATTAGAAAGGATGACGGATGATGTCCGCCACCCTTATTTGAAAATGTCCTTTAATATTTAATCAGAAGGTAAGGTTTCTTATTGCTTAAGTTCTCTGATTCTCTCTTCAACTTTCCTTCGCTTTTCTAAGTAATCTTTTTCTTTTTCCTTTTCCTCATCAACGATATGCTTTGGCGCTTTATTGACAAAGCCTTGGTTGCTTAGTTTCTTTTGAACTCTTTCAACTTCAAAATTAAGCTTTTCGAGTTCTTTTTCCAAGCGGTTAATTTCTTCGTCGATGTTGATTAAGCCTTCAAGCGGCAAGTAAATTTCAGCGCCTGTTACAATGGCTGATACTGATTTTTCAGGAGCTTTAAGTTCTGTTTGGATATCCAGTGTTTCAGGGTTGCAGAACTTTTCCAGGTAAGCCTTATTTTTAATAAGGCTTTCTTTTTCTTTATCTGACGCGGCTTTAATTTGAATATGGATCGGCTTGCTCGGCGCCACATTCATTTCTGCGCGAATATTACGGACAGAACGAATAATGTTTTGCAATAATGTCATGTCTTGTACGGCCGATTCTGAATGCCATTCTTTATTAACCGCCGGCCACTCGGAAAGTACAATCGTTTCTCCCTCATGCGGCAGATACTGCCAAATTTCTTCAGTTATAAACGGCATAATCGGATGAAGGAGTTTTAATATTTTATCTAATACATAAGTTAATACTGACTTTGTTGTTTGTTTGGCTTTTTCATCATCACCGTAAAGAGGCAATTTAGCCATTTCGATATACCAGTCACAGAAGTCGTCCCAAATAAATGAATACAGGTAACGCCCGGCTTCTCCAAAATCATAGGCTTCAAAGAGATCTGTGACTTTTTCAATGGTTTGGTTCAATCTGGTTAAAATCCATTGATCGCTGACTGACTTTTCTCCTGAAAGATCAATGTCTTCCGCTTTAAATCCTTCAAGATTCATGATTGTAAAGCGCGAAGCATTCCATATTTTGTTTGCAAAGTTCCAATTAGCCTCAACCTTCTCCCACTGGAACCTTAAGTCTTGGCCAGGTGTTGTTCCAGTCGCCAATGTATAACGGAGGGCATCGGCACCGTATTTATCAATAACGTCCATTGGATCAATGCCATTGCCAAGCGACTTGCTCATTTTCCGCCCCTCGGCGTCTCGAACCAGACCATGCAGAAGTACATCATCAAACGGTTTTCCGCCTGTAAATTCAATGGATTGAAAAATCATTCTGGCAACCCAGAAAAAGATAATATCATATCCCGTTACAAGCGTATTGGTTGGAAAATAGCGTTTGAAATCCGGGTTTTCTTCATCCGGCCAGCCCATTGTGGAGAACGGCCACAATGCTGAACTGAACCATGTGTCAAGAACATCCTCATCTTGCTTCCACTCTTCCGGATTTTCAGGTTCATTTATATCGACATAGACCTCGCCGGTTTCTTTATGATACCACGCCGGAATCCTGTGACCCCACCATAGTTGTCTTGAAATGCACCAATCGCGGATATTTTCCATCCAATGTAAATAAGTATTTTCAAAGCGTTCCGGAACAAATCTTACTTTATCATTCTGCTTTTGAAGCGCGACCGCTCTTTCTGCGAGGGGCTTCATTTTAACAAACCATTGTGTTGACAAGTATGGTTCAACAACAGCGCCGCTTCGTTCTGAATGACCAACGGAATGGGTATGTGCTTCAATCCGGTCTAAAACGCCTTCAGCTTCCAAGTCTTTAATAATTTGTTTGCGGCATTCGAAGCGGTCGAGACCTTGATATTTGCCAGCTTGCTGATTCATTTGACCCGATTCGTCCATGACAAGGATGCGCTTAAGATTATGGCGATTGCCAATTTCAAAGTCATTTGGATCATGCGCCGGCGTAATTTTGACCGCACCGGAACCAAAGCTCATATCCACATATTCATCGGCAACAATCGGAATTTCTCTGCCAACTATCGGAAGAACAGCTGTTTTTCCAATCATATCCTGATAGCGTTCGTCATCAGGATGAACGGCAATGCCTGAATCACCTAACATTGTTTCCGGTCTCGTCGTCGCGATTTCAATAGTCCCTGAGCCATCAGCCAGCGGGTACTTTAAATGATAAAGATGGCCTTCTACTTCCTTATAAATGACCTCAATATCTGATAATGCTGTTTTCGTTGCCGGATCCCAGTTAATAATATATTCGCCGCGGTAGATAAGGCCTTTTTCGTAAAGTTTAACAAACACTTTCTTGACTGCGTGAGACAAGCCTTCATCAAGTGTAAAACGCTCGCGGGAATAATCCAGAGACAGACCTAATTTTGCCCACTGTTTACGAATAAATTCTGCATATTCTTCTTTCCATTTCCATGCGGTTTCCAAAAACTTTTCGCGGCCAAGGTCGTATCTTGAAGTTCCTTCTTCTCTTAGTTTGGCTTCCACCTTAGCTTGCGTTGCAATGCCTGCATGGTCCATCCCCGGAAGGTATAGCGCGTCATAGCCTTGCATCCGCTTGAATCGAATTAATAAATCTTGCATTGTTGTATCCCAAGCGTGCCCCAAATGCAGCTTTCCGGTTACATTCGGCGGCGGGATAACGATAGAATACGGCGGTTTGGATGTGTCTGTCCCCGCTTTAAAATAACCATTTTTCTTCCAAGTTTCATACCATTTTTCTTCCGTTTGGCTTGGATCATATTTAGTTGCCATTTCAAGATTTGTATCAGACATTTTTTCTCCTCCTTAACACGCAACTCATAAAAAAGAGCTTTCTTGCCTTAAAGGACGAAGAAAGCTCCGCGGTACCACCTTCATTTATATAGAACAAATTCTATACACGCTTAACCTAGGATAACGGTTGTTTAAACCGGCTTTTTCTACTAAGCTGAAGTTCAAAAAGAACCGAAAAACAACTGCCGGATTTCTTAGTCAGTCTTTCTTGTCTTCGAGACTGCCGTTCCTCGGCTTCCGACTCATGGAGTGTGCCGTACCGGTGTTGTCAAATAGCCAGTCACGGTTCTCCTTTTTGAACACACGCTAAGCCTTTCAAAAAAGCGGCTCAAGGGCGACCTTCCATGCCATCTGCTAAAGAAGCCTCTCAGCTAATGGCTTCTCTCTCTTATCAAATATGTTTAAAAATGAACATATTCTTTTAGCATTCGAACATGTACTCTTCCCTATCTCAGCCTATTATGATGACAAATCTATTTTAATTAAAAATATGCATATTCGTCAACAGATGTTCTTATTTTATCCCTGTTAAATGCTCCTTATTCGTCACAAGAGTAGGTATTTTTCATAAACTGAATTAAGAAAACTTATAAAGGAGGATGGCATATGTTTAACCGTTTTAATATGCCGCCTTGGCTAAGAAGAATTCGGGACGGATTTGAGGTTCTTGTTCTTCCGCTTGTTTGTTTTCAATTGTTAAGAACCATTTTCTTTCCATCGGCAGTTGATGTCATTATACTTATTTTGCTTATTAGCTTTTATGTTTGTTTTCTGAAGGACTGGATTTAGTTTGATCTGTTTCATCATTTTGGCTTAAAGCTTGATCTAAATGATATATGCCTTCAATTGCGGATAAAGCTTTGGACCATCGTTCAATCATTGCCATGTCGCTGGAACGGGGTGCGGTGTTTTCGCTGTAGCCGGCAAGCATTTTATAAAAAATATCCGTATCATGAATAAGACTCTTTAATAATAGCTTTTCCTGCCTCGGCAAAGGACATATTGCTTGATAGCGCTGAATTAAGTTTTTGTATTGTTCGTCATCCAGCCTGAGATCCTCGCCAGCGCTTTTAAATAAATAGACTAAATCAACAGCTGGGCTGTCTAAATATGCATGTTCCAGACTGATTAAATAATTTTGTTCATCAGCCGTCAGCAAATGTTCCGGCGACAGCCGATGGTGGCATAAAACAATAGCGGCTTCTTCGTTCTCGGCATTCCCCTGAAACCATTGATCCAATACATTTCTCATCTGCTCATGTTCCCGCATTAATAGCGCAAAAGTAGTAAGATAAAATTGTTCGAATGGCGATGGGTACGTCCTATGTTCGGCAAAATCGGCAAAACGTTCAAAAAACGCTTTCCTTTTTTGCCAGACATCCAACATTTGTTTGTAAAAAATATTAGTCTCTTCTTTATTCCTCTTAACGGTCCTTTTCGTCCCGCTATGCATGAAGGCTGCCGCGTCAATCAGCCGCTCATATTTGGCATATACGTCTTTTGCGGTCTCATTAATCCATGGCATTAAATAATAACATTTGCTCTCATTATTAATGATCAGTCCGCCATATTTATTAGGCAAAAGCGGAAGAGCATTAATAGAAAGGCCGGCGATTGCCTGGCGGGCTGCGAGAAACGTTCGCTGCTGTGATTCAGACATTGGTGTGCCTTTTAAAGCAAAACTCCCCCGATGTGTTTCTATTTTTAATACAGAACCCTTTCTTTCCATATGAACGGGTTGAAAATCATAATGAAATAATATGCGATATAATTCATTTTCGTCGGCAGTTGTCGTCATAAAACATACCCCTGTTCCTTTAAAAATTGATAGAATACTGCTGTGGTCCGGCTTGTCATCTCCCATTCATTTGCGAACTGCCTGTATAAAACCTGTATCTCCTGACGCTGATATCTAATAGCGTCAAACATTCTCAGCCATTCATCCGGATAGTAAAAAGCCGCAAGCAATTGATTGGCGTGCCGGTTTAACGGCGATACTTCATCCACCGTTTCTATTAAGCTGATTAAACTGTTTTGATTCGTCATCGCCAGCCAATGATTGAAAAAATCACAAAATGATCGATAACCTAATATAGGCGCTGCTTGGCGAATCTCCCAAAATAATTTGCCGGACAGCCATCTGCCTTTTTCAAGCGGCAATAGTTCTGTCGTTAATGGTATATATGCCGGCTTCGTTTCACGGACAAGAGACTTCATTATCTCGATACGTTCCCAAACTTTCGGAATACAATGTTTTATCGCTTGAAACTCGCCAGCATTCATTTGCGGCTCCATGGCATTCATATACTCGAAAGTATCCAAGGTGCGATTAAGCTTATCTTTTAACAGAGATAGACAGCGAGCTTCCGGCACTAAACTTCTGTTCAGCATCGCACCTATGAATTGACCCCAACATCTTTCATTACCTTCAAGTTCAGCTCTTTTTTCTAATACATCGTGGCATGTCAGAAACCCGCCGTCTTCGAATGGAATAAAAAGCTGACCGGATTTTGTCACCAGCATCCGGTCAACATAAAAGGCGTCACAATTTAACCTGTGCCGCCAATTAATATGCCATCGCAAGGTATTGACATCATTCCAGAAATATACCTTCCTCTTTCCAAGATCAGTCTCAATGATTTGCTTATGATCACGAGACCATTCCGCATATTGAAAATAATAATTTGATTTTATTAAAGAGAGGATATCCATAATGGTATATGGTCCCTTCTGATATCATTTTTGAACAAGATCTTTTATCGTTTCTTTGGAATCGGAATATATAAGACTTGCCCTTCGTCTATAAAATCGGACTCTAAATTGTTTTTCCTTAAAATGCTTGTCACCGGCACCTTATAGCGTTCTGAAATGGATTCAATGGAATCCCCGCTTTGTACAATGCACATTTTTACTTTAGAAAATTGTTCTTCTTCATTAGTTAGCATGCTTGTGAGGTAAAAGGCATTTTCTTCCCGTTTATTTAACTTTTTCTTTGGTTCGTTTTCAGCTTCTTCGTTAATATTTTCCTCATTCTCTTCTTTTTCGTGATCCTCTTTCTTATTTTCTTTATACTTTTGTTTATTTTCTTTTTTCATTGCCTTTTTCCCAATTTTCGCTAACTTTTTGTTGTCTTTCTCCTCATTTTCTTCCTCTTTAATATTTTCCCCGCCTTTAACATTCACTTCCTTATTAACATTTTCTTCATCGTTTATTTTTTTGTTCATTTTCTTATTCAGCTTTTGATTTATTTTATCTATTTTTTTATTTTCGTCCTTATTTTCTTTGTTTTCTTTAGGCACTACTTTAATCTTTTTCTCAAACAGCCGTCCGCCTTCATCTTCATCGTTTTCATCTTTGGCGTTATTTACGCGGGAAAGTGATATTTCGTCTGAGATTTCTTCCTTCGGCTGATCTTCTTCCTCGTATTCTTCATCATATTTTTCTTCCTCATATTCTTCCTGATCGCTTATTTCTTCCTCTTGCCTCTCTTCATACACCGGGTCCTCAGTCGTTTCTTTTGTGTCATTTTCATAAGGATCAATAGAATATTTTATTTGTTCTTTCTGCCCTTGTTCCTCAGTCCTTTCTTGATTGTCATCAATCTGATGATTTTGTTTTCTTGCGGCGATATTGTCTGGCTTCTCAGCCGACTCTTCCTCTTCTGACGCATCATCGTCTTTTATAGAAGTTTCTTCATGCCTTTGGACTTCATATTGCTCTTGCTGCTCCTCGCCATCATATTGATTTTTTGAATGAATATCAGATTCACCCTTATTTTTTTCTGTTATTTGATCGATATTTGGAAAAATAGGCCTTAAAGGAAGTATATCGTCGTCTTGGGTTCTTTCATCTCTTGATTCTTCTCTTTCTTTATTTTCTTGATTTGACGAAGGAAACATATTAAACGATGATAAATGACTCTTGTCCTCTTTAAAAGATGGCGCGTCTTGACGTTCCTCGTCTCGTCTCTTCATTTCAACTTGAGGACCTTCCTGCTGCTGAGGTTCATCATCAGTATCCCTTGTGGCTTCAAACTGAAAATCTTGTTGAAATGGTATTTCATTTTCTTCAGACTGAAATTGATTAAATTCAGAAAACGGTGATTGATGATTAAAATACGAACCTTCATTTTCGGCGTTATCACTTTCATTATCATTTTCATAGGTTGATGGCTGCGCCATTTCATCAATGATGCCTGTAATAGAAATATCTGCTTCTAATTGTATGCAATGATGACTTGGCATACTGTAATCAAAGGTCTCAATCATCACGAATACATCTTCAAGATCTTGAATCCGCTCGGCGGGAATAGTGATATCAACAGGAAATTGATGCTCGATCAAAGCCGTTCCGGCGTCGGTTTCGGTCATTTCATCAATCGTCCGAATAGAAAGCTGGCCGGACTGCGGCGGCAATTCAGCATCATTTTCTGCCGGCTTATATTCGCCTGTAAGTCTTAAACCTCCTTTAATGCAGATATAACTTCTATTTTCTTCTATCGTGATGTCTGGTTCTAAGGCCATGGAGAGAATCTCTTGAGCAGCTTCTCCGTCCTTCAACCAAATCGTCTCGTTAATTGAGAACTGCAGGCTTTTAGAAGAAGATTGGGACACATTTCTCACCCTTTCAAGGTTTTCATTATTAAAGATATATGTGTTTAGTCTATGTTTATGTCTACTTTAATGTGTATTCGAAGGATTTGTTTTCATACCTTAATGAATGATATTTTGGGAAATAGAAAAATAAAGAAGCGCCGGGTCAGCCGGACGCTTCTGAAAATAACATCACTTATTTACTTTTTTCCTATAATAGAAAAAGCCTTTTCCGCAGCTTTAATCGTTCTTTCAATATCATCCATCGTATGAGCTGTTGATAAAAAGATGCCTTCAAACTGAGATGGAGGGAATGAAAAGCCTTGTTCTAACATTGATTTAAAATAAGCATTAAAATGTTCAAGATTGGCGCTTTTAGCTGTTTCATAATTAATAACATCTTCGTCGGTGAAAAAGATGCCAATCATTGACCCGGCCTGATTGACTGACAGCGGTATCCCGTGCTTCTCGGCCGCACGTTGGTAGCCATCAGCCAATCGGTCTGCCTTTTCCCTGAACGCTTGATAATCTTCTTCTTTTAATTGTGATAATGTCGCATACCCAGCAGCCATTGCCAGCGGGTTGCCTGATAATGTTCCCGCTTGATAAATCGGACCATCAGGAGCAATTTTCTTCATGATTTCACGTTTTCCGCCAAAAGCACCAACCGGCAATCCTCCGCCGATGACTTTACCCAAACACGTAATATCAGGTGTGACATTAAAATATCCTTGGGCACAATGATAAGCTACCCTGAATCCTGTCATCACTTCATCAAAAATAAGCAAAGCGCCGTATTGATGTGTAATCTCCCTTAATGATTCCAGAAATCCCGGCAAAGGCGGTACGACACCCATATTTCCGGCAACGGGTTCTACAATAATTGCGGCAATATCTTCCCCAAATTGCTCAAAAGCGTATTTAACACTTTCAAAATCATTGTAAGGGACAGTTATGGTATTTTCAGCAACACTTTTCGGCACGCCTGGACTGTCAGGAAGGCCCAGAGTAGCGACACCGGAGCCGGCTTTGATTAATAAGGAATCGCCGTGCCCATGGTAACAGCCTTCAAATTTTAAGATTTTATTGCGTCCTGTATATCCGCGCGCTAATCTTAAAGCGCTCATGGTCGCTTCTGTGCCCGAATTAACCATCCTTACCACTTCAATCGAAGGGACGCGCTCAATGACTAATTCGGCCAGTTGTGTTTCTAAAACGTGCGGAGCACCGAAGCTTGTTCCTTTTTCCATTGTTTCTTTTAATAGACCGATAACATGATCATTAGCATGGCCAAGAATTAACGGCCCCCAGGAGAGCACATAGTCAATATATTCATTGCCATCAAGATCGTAAATTTTCGAGCCCTTGCCTTTGTTCATATATATCGGCGACATATCCACTGACCGAAATGCTCTTACCGGACTGTTAACGCCGCCGGGCATTAAAGGTTTGGCTTGTTCGTACGCTTTAACGGACTTTTCTATATTCATTAGGAGTCCTCCTATCTTGCTTTTATATTTGGATAGAGCAGCCGCCTCTAAAAAAACGGAAGCGCTGGCAATCATTTCTTTCATAAGGGTTAAACTCTTGCTTTAATTACTCTTTCATCCAACGGACGGCATCTTTGGCATGATAGGTAATGATAATATCAGCGCCGGCACGTTTCATACTCATCAACTTCTCTATGACGGCCGCTTTCTCGTCTAACCAGCCATTTTGGCAGGCGGCCTTGATCATCGCGTATTCGCCGCTGACATTATAAGCCACAACAGGGAGATCAAATCGGTTTCTCACATCCCTAATAATGTCTAAATAAGACAATGCGGGTTTCACGATCAGGAAGTCTGCACCTTCATTAAGATCCGATTGTGCTTCCCTTAATGCTTCGCGCCGATTGCCGGGATCCATTTGATATGTCTTCCGGTCGCCGAATTGCGGAGCACCTTCAGCAGCTTCGCGAAACGGACCATAAAAAGCCGAAGCATACTTAATTGCATAAGACATAATCGGGATGTCCTTAAAACCCGCTTCATCCAGTCCATGGCGAATAGCGGTTACAAAACCGTCCATCATATTTGACGGCGCAATGATATCCGCACCTGCTTCTGCTTGAGATACAGCCGTTTTGGCCAGAACGGCCAGACTTTCATCATTTTCAACATCACCGTTATGAATAATGCCGCAATGACCGTGATCTGTATATTCACAAAGACAAGTATCTGCGACAACAATAAGATCTGGATATTTTTCCTTAATGTATCTGATGGCTTTTTGGACAATGCCGTGATCATGATAGGCCATTGTTCCCTCAGCATCTTTATAATCCGGAATGCCGAACACCATAATAGAAGGGATGCCGAGTGCCGTGACTTCATCCAATTCTTCATGCAGACGATCAATAGAATATTGATATACTCCCGGCATTGACGATACTTCTTTTTTAATATGATGACCTTCAACAACAAATACCGGATAAACAAAATCTTTGGCGCTTAATGACGTTTCTTTAACCATACTTCTTAAAGCTGGTGTTTTTCTTAGTCTCCGGTGTCGGTCAAAAATCAAATCTTTCATTTCAATTCCCCCAAATAGTATTCTGCAATAGCAGCAACGAGCGACTGTGCCGTAAAATCTTTTGGAACCGCCTGTACACGGATGCCTTTTGAAAGTGCAGCATCGGCTGTTACTTTTCCGATACAAGCAACCACTTTATGATTTATAAACGTTTTCCAATCATGAGGAGATAATAATTCAATAAAAAAATGAATAGATGACGGGCTTGTAAACGTAATGACATCCAATTGGTTTTGTATCATGCTGTTTATTAAAGCCGGGCGGGACGCCTCATTTTTAACAGTATGATAGACCACGACATCCTTTATATTAAACCCTGCTTCTTTTAATGTTTCTTTTAAGATGGGTTTCGCCAATTGCCCTAATGGCAAAAGCACTGACTGGTGAGGATTTTCATGTTTGATTAAATTTTGAGCCAGCGCCTCTGCCGTATAAGTTTCCGGAACAAGCTCCGGGCTGAATCCGTAATCCTTTAGGACCTCTTCCGTTTTCTTTCCAACCACTGCTATCTTAATATGTTCTAATAAATGTTTCGCATGACCTGCAAAATAAAAAAAGTATTTTATGCTGTTCGCGCTCGTAAAAACAATCCAATCCGTTTTTTTCAGCGCATCAATTAACCGCTCTTGTTCATGTATGGAAAGGGGAGCGGGTCTAAAAGCCAAGACCGGAATAACCACCGGCTCGCCGCCATTCTTTTCTATCGCTTTGATCATCGGCCGGGCTTGTTCTTGTGCCCTTGTAATTAAGACCCTTTTCCCTGCCAATGGCTTGTTCATGATTTGTCAAGCTCTTCTCTGACTTTATCTAAAATTTGCTTAGCGCCCCGTTCCATTAAAACACGAGCCAGCTTAACGCCAAGTTCTTCCGGATTTTCTCCAGTCAGGGTTTCTTTAATGATTGTCTTGCCGTCAGGTGTGCCCACCAAACCAGTCAAAGTCACTGATTGGCCATCTTTATGAGCATGCGCTGCTATCGGCACTTGACAGCCGCCGTCAAGTGTCTTGAGAAAAGCTCGTTCCGCCGTGACTGTGACATATGTGTCTTCATCATGAATTTGTTTTAACAGCTTGATTAGCGCCGCGTGATCCGTCCGGCACTCAATCGCTAATGCCCCTTGGCCGACCGCCGGAAGACAGACAGAAGCCGGGAGATATTCTGTTATGATGTCGTTGGACCATCCCATCCGCTTCATCCCTGCAGCCGCCAAAATAATGGCATCAAAATCTTCTGCTTTTAATTTATTTAGACGGGTGTCAATATTCCCGCGAATCGAACGAATAGTAATGTCCGGCCGAAGAGCTGACAGCTGTGCCGCTCTTCTTAAACTGCTCGTCCCTACGACAGCCCCTTTAGGCAGTTCCATGAAAGGGATGTGGTGTTTGGAAATATAAACATCTCGAAAATCTTCCCGAACCGGAACACAAGCAATTGTCAGACCGTCCGGAAGAATTGACGGCATGTCTTTCATACTGTGTACAGCAAAATCTATTTCTTTATTCAATAAAGCTTGTTCGATTTCTTTCACAAACAAGCCTTTTCCGCCGACTTTAGATAAGGTCACATCCAATATGCGGTCGCCTTTTGTTACAATATGCTTTAAATCAAACTCAAGCAGATCATTTACTTTCTTTAATTGATTGATCACCCAGTTTGTCTGAGTCAGTGCAAGCTTGCTTTTTCTTGAGCCTACTTTAATCAAGTTCAAATTCGGCACCTCCTTTAATCGCTACGAGTTCTTGTACAACGATCATTTTCATGATTACCAGAAATGAAAGTTTGTTAATGTTTCTGATAAAAAGACATTAATCAAGACTAATAAGAAACCGGCAGCATTCCAGTAAGTCAACGGTTTTCCATGGACATTTTTGCCCAAACGCTGATAAAGGAATAAACAATATACGGTAATGACCAAAAAGGAAGAAATAACCTTTGGATCAAGGAGGCTGAAGTCTGCAAGTACCGTATAAGCCCTGATAATTCCTAAGACCAAACTAATGAGCAGAAGCGGAACGCCGACTAAATTGCATAAAAATGACCACTTTTCAATTTGTGATAAACTGCCGAATCTTACGAGTCTCTTTCCCCATTTTTTCTGTTTTAGCATATGATATTCAATTAAATACATCATTGAAAGAATAAAAGATATCGTAAAAACAGCATAAGCGAGAAAGGCAATTGTAATATGGATAACAAGCAAATCGCTCATTAAGTGCCTGGAAAGTTCGTCTCTTACAGGATCTTTTGGCTTAAATAAGCTGATTGCCATCATAACAAAGCCGGCAAGGTTTGTAAAAAACACAAAAAAATCGACACGCAATAGACGATTAATCAAGAGTGAGAGCGTCACTAATATCCATGATAAAAAGAAAAGGCCGTCTGTAATTGTTAAAATGGGAAACTCGCCGATGTAGTCTGCTTTAACAATAAAAATGCCGCATTGCAGGAACCAAATAATAGAAAGCAACCAGAAGGCAGTCCGATTAGCCCTCCGGTTGTTTTCAAGAAAATCTATAAAATAACCGCATACGCTCAGAACGTATAAACAGATTGTTAAGTCATACAATAAATTCAGTGTCATAAGGGCGCCTCCTAGGAGCGTAATGACACATGACCGGCAGCAGGGAACCCTTTTTGGGGGACATTCTCCCAAGTTTCGGGCGACTTTACATTTTCGCTCTTTTGCTTTTCTTGTTTGACGTTCTCTTCAATTGCAAATATATCAATAAATGTTTGCAGTGATTTTTCTGCATTTGGCTCCCCGGCAAGTTCCTTGGCCTTTTGAATGGGGTCCCTTAACAGCTGATTAACAATGCTTTTCGTATGTTTTCTGATCACTTTAAGCTCTCTATCAGTTAAATCCGGAAGCTTGCGCTCAATGCTTTTCATCGTTTCTGCTTGGATATTTAAAGCTTTGTTCCTCAATGCAGAAATAACCGGAACGACTCCTAAGGTTTGCAGCCATTCTTTAAATCGGACGAGCTGCTCTTCAATAAAAAGTTCAATTTGCGCAGCTGATTCCTTTCTTTCTTCCAAATTCGCTTGGACAATGCCTTCTAAGTCATCGATATCATATAAAAAGACGCCTTCAATATCATTGATTTCCGGATCGATATCACGAGGAACAGCGATATCCACAATAAATAACGGGCGTCCTTTTCTTTTTTTCACCGCTGCTTTGGCGAAATCTTTGCTCAAAATATAATCCCGTGCTCCAGTCGAACTGACCAAGATATCGGCTTCTAATAGAGCTTGTGACATCTTTGACATGTCACTTGCCTGCCCGGAAAAACGTTCGGCAAGCTCTTTGGCTTTCGCATATGTCCGGTTCATCACTGTAATTTTTGATACGCCTTGGCCGTTTAAATGTTTGGCGGTTAACTCGCTCATCTTCCCTGCCCCTACAATTAATATATGCTTGTCCGCTAAACCGCCGAAAATTTGTTTGGCTAATTCAACAGCTGCATAACTGACTGAAACAGGATTATCGTTGATTGATGTTTCAGAATGAGCGCGCTTTGCCAAGTAAATGGCCTCTTTAAACAATTCATTAAAAATCGTGCCGGTTGTCTCATATTTCTGAGCTAATAAAAAAGCCTCGCGAATTTGTCCGAGTATTTGCGTTTCACCGAGTATCATAGAGTCTAAACCGCATGTCACCCGGAAAAGATGTTCAATGGCCGCTTCGTCTTCTTTAATAAACAAAAAAGAGGTCAATTGTTCCTTATCTATGCCGAACCATTCCGATAAAAACATTTTGGTATAATAGCGTCCTGTATGCAATTGATCACTGACAACATACACTTCCGTTCGGTTGCATGTTGAAACAATGACATCCTCAAAAATGCTTTTGGTTTGACGAAGTTTAATTAAGGCTTCATGAAGTGTTGATGCTTCAAAAGCCACCTTTTCCCTAATATCAACAGGGGCGGTCTGGTGGTTTAATCCAACTGCAATGACATGCATAAAATGTCCCCCCATTTTAATCCATACAATACAAACAACTCTATTATAACATGTGTATGTTATCCTGCTTTGAAAAAATGTGAACAGGCCATGAAAAACAATATTTCACATTTTATAATGATTCTTATGTTAGAATATCAAAAAACACGAACGAAATCAAAATATACAGAAACAGAACTTATTTCCTATTATTGGCTTTATCTCCTTTGTTTAGTCATATCATAAAAAAAGAAAACCCTAAGAGATTTCCTGCCTCTTAGGGTTATAAGTATTGGCTGATCGTTCGCCACAATTCATCTTTGCCAAAACCTGAATGCGCCGAAAAAAGAGTGATGGGATCATTCGGTTCGATATTTAAGACTTCTTTAACTATCTTTTGGTGCTTCTGTAACTTTCCTTTTGGAATTTTATCCGCCTTTGTTGCCACAATAATCGTTGGGATTTCGTAGTATTTTAGAAATTCGTACATTTGCTGGTCATCGTTTGACGGCGGGTGCCGAAGATCGACAATTTGTATCACTGCTTTTAATTGTTTATTGGTAGTAAAATAAGTCTCCAGCATGCGTCCCCATGCTTGTTTTTCTTTTTTCGACACTTTTGCATACCCGTAACCCGGGACATCGACAAAGTAAAATTTATCGTTTATTTTATAGTAATTTAACGTTTGTGTTTTTCCTGGCTTTTGCGAAGTCCGCGCGATATTTTTTCGATTGCACAGCTTATTGATTAAGGATGATTTTCCTACATTAGAACGTCCGGCGAGCGCTATTTCCGGCAAACCATCTTTGGGATATTGGGATGGCTGAACAGCGCTGATGATAAATTCAACTTGATTAATCTTCATTTTTCTTCACCGGTCTAAGCGCGTGTTTTAAAACTTCATCCAAATGAGTAACTGGAATAAATCTCAAATCATTTTTTACACTGTCAGGAATATCATCCAAATCTCGTTCATTGTCTTGCGGAATAATGATTGTTTTCAAGCCTGCCCGGTGCGCGCTTAATGACTTTTCTTTTAAGCCGCCGATGGGCAAAACTCTGCCGCGCAAAGTAATTTCCCCTGTCATGCCTACCTCTTTTTTTGCCGGTCTGTTCGTTAAAGCCGAAACAAGCGCCGTTGCCATAGTAATGCCTGCAGAAGGCCCGTCCTTAGGTGTCGCGCCCTCAGGCACATGAATATGAACATCTAATTTTTCATAAAAGTCTTCATCAATATCAAGAGCCTTGGCCCTTGAACGGACATAGCTAAATGCTGCTTGAGCAGATTCTTTCATAACATCTCCGAGCTGACCGGTCAAAACTAATTTCCCCTTACCCGGAGATAGGGAAACTTCTATAGATAGCGTATCACCGCCGAAAGGTGTATAAGCCAAACCCGTAACAATACCAACTTGATCTTTAGTTTCTGCTTGTCCATAACGAAAAATCGGTTTGCCTAAAAATTCTTCAAGCACTTTTTTGGTGATTGTCAGGCTTTTTTTCTTTCCGGAAACGATTATTTTAGCCGCTTTCCTGCAAAGGGCGGCAATTCGGCGCTCTAAATTACGGACACCCGCTTCTCTTGTATAATAACGGATAAGATCAATAATAGCTTCGTCACGGAACCTCAATTGGCTTTTCTTTAAGCCGTGCTCTTTCAATTGTCTGGGAATCAGATGTTCTTTGGCAATATGCTGTTTTTCAAGTTCTGTATAACCGGCAATATTAAGAATTTCCATCCGGTCCAATAACGGCCGCGGAATCGTCCCGATATTATTTGCCGTTGTAATAAACATAACTTTGCTTAAATCATACGGCTCTTCTATATAATGGTCGCTGAATGTATTGTTTTGCTCTGGATCGAGAACCTCCAGCATTGCTGCAGAAGGGTCGCCTCTAAAATCATTCGACATTTTATCGATCTCGTCAAGAAGAAAAACAGGATTAATCGTCCCTGCTTTTTTCATCCCTTGAATAATTCGTCCCGGCATAGCTCCGACATACGTTCTTCTATGCCCGCGAATTTCCGCTTCATCACGCACCCCGCCAAGCGATATGCGAACGAAATGACGGTTTAGTGATTTGGCTATTGATTTCGCAAGCGATGTTTTTCCGACCCCGGGAGGTCCCGCCAAACATAAAATAGGCCCTTTCATAGAACGGGTAAGCTGTTGAACGGATAAATATTCAAGCACCCTTTCCTTGACTTTTTCCAGACCATAATGTTCTTCTTCTAAAATCTTTTCCGCATGATTAATGTCTAAATTGTCTTCCGTTTGTTTTTTCCAAGGCAATTGCAAGAGCCAGTCAATATAATTTCGAATCACGCCGCTCTCCGCTGAACTTGAAGGCAGTTTTTCAAAACGGTTTAATTCTTTGAAAGCTGTTTCCTTGACATTTTCCGGCATGGAAGATGATTCGATTTCTTTCCTTAAAGCTTCTACTTCATCTCCCCGTCCTTCACGTTCGCCCAATTCTTTTTGAATAGCTTTCATTTGCTCCCGCAAATAATATTCCTTTTGCGTACGCTCCATCGATTGTTTGACGCGTTGGCCGATTTTGCGCTCGATATCTAATACTTCTTGTTCATTTGTCAGAATTTCAATTAACTTCTTTAAGCGGTCCTTTACATTTACAATCTCTAATATTTCTTGCTTTTCTTTAACTTTTAAAGTTAAATGGGAAGCAACCACATCCGCTAGCTGACTCGGATCTTCAATATCACTGACTGTCCCCATGATTTCCGGTGTAATTTTTTTGGAAAGTTTTATATACCCGCTGAATTGGTCAAGGACATTCCTCATAAGAGCCGTTGTTTCAATGTCATGCTCAACATCATCTTCCAAAATTTCAACATTTACTTCAAAATATTGATCATTTTTATTAAAAGATGTTATTTTCGCCCTTTGTTCACCCTCTACAAGGATGCGTATTGTTCCATTTGGCAATTTCAACATCTGTTTAACCGTAGATATAGTGCCAACCTCATAAATATCTGTTGTTTCAGGATCCTCAGTGGCCATTTCTTTTTGGGCAGCAAGAAAAATGCGATGATCATTAACCATGACTTTTTCAAGCGCCTCAACAGATTTGTCACGCCCAACATCAAGGTGAAGCACTACTGATGGATAGATGAGCATACCGCGCAGCGGCAGGAGGGGTATTGTTAATTGTTTTTCTGCTATCATTGGTAAAAAACACCTCCACTTCATGTACTCTGTACAATTCTATCCTATAAAGCCATGTCATGTCTAATTTTTTATACAGGTTCTGACGGGGCTTGAGCGATTCCGGAAGCCGGAATGGTTTCCTCCTCAAAATCCTGTTTAATCAGGATATGATTTAACACTTCATCTACGTGCGACACAGGTATAATTTCTATATCCTTTATATCATCCAGCATGCTTTGTCTATTTTCTTCTGGAATAATGACCCGTTTCGCTCCTGCTTCTTTGGCCGCTCTTATTTTGGCAACCACGCCGCCTATTGGTTTAACCGCTCCATGAATGCTTAATTCTCCGGTCAAAGCGACCTTTGGATCAATCGGTATGTTTTTTATCGCGGAATAAACGGCAGATGCAATGGCTATGCCTGCGGATGGACCATCAACCGGCGCCCCGCCCGGAAAATTAATATGAATATGATATTGATGCGCCCGAACGCCTAACTTATTTAAAACAGTTAACACATTTTCAACAGAACTTTTGACAAGGCTTTTGCGGCGAATCGATTTACTGCTAGATCCCAGCGTCTCTTCTTCAACAATACCGGTTATTGTCATGCTGCCTTTTCTGCTGCTTTTAACAGCTGTTACTTCTATCTCGAGAAGCGCGCCGCTGTTAGCCCCGTATACTGCAAGTCCATTGACAAGACCCGCTTTCGGTTCTTCATGTATTTTTTTATTCGGTTTTGGCATTAACTGACTGGAATGAATCACCCATTCGATATCCGCTAATCTTATATTTTCGGATTTCTTAGAGATAGCCATTCCAGCTGCTATTTGCATGATATTAACAGCCTCCCGCCCATTCCTTGCATATTCAGCAATCTTTTCAATACAAGGCGGCGATACGTTTAGCCTCAGTTTATCAGCTGCGCGTTTCGCAATGACCTCTATGTCGCTGTTTTTTAATTCATTAAAGTATATTTCTAGACACCTTGAACGAATGGCAGGGGGAATTTCCTCTGGAGACCTTGTCGTAGCACCGATCAGGCGAAAGTCAGCCGGCAAGCCGTTTTGGAAAATATCATGGATATGTGCAGGTATCTGCGTATTTTCTTCATTATAATAGGCGCTTTCCAGAAATACTTTGCGATCTTCCAGCACTTTTAATAGTTTGTTCATTTGAATCGGATGCAGTTCGCCGATTTCGTCTATAAAAAGGATGCCGCCGTGGGCATGTGTGACGGCTCCTTGCTTAGGCTGCGGAATACCGGCTTGCCCCATAGCTCCGGCGCCTTGATAAATAGGATCATGCACGGATCCGATAAGAGGATCGGCAATACCGCGTTCATCGAAGCGTGCCGTTGTAGCATCAAGTTCAATAAATACAGCAGATGGCTTAAAAGGAGATTGAGGATTTTTTTTGGCTTCTTCTAAAACCAACCGCGCCGCTGCCGTTTTTCCCACTCCTGGAGGACCATATATAAGGACATGTTGGGGGTTTGGGCCGCACAGCGCTGCTCTCAACGTTTGTATGCCGTCTGCCTGGCCTACAATATCCTCCATTTGGCTGGGGCGGACTTTCTCTGATAACGGCTCTGTTAAAGATATGTTTCTCATCTTTCTTAACTGCTCGATTTCCTTTTTGGATTCACGGTCTATGGATATTTTCTGTGAATGTTGGCTCCTTAATAAATTCCAAAAATACATGCCGATGATGATCCCAAAAAACAATTGTACAAAGATAAGTAGCGTTGTCCAATTCATTGCCTTACCTCCTGATGATTGCTTCTTGGGTTAGTATCTCCGAGCATGTTTCGTACTAAACAAAAAAATCAAAACTACCCGTTTTCACGGGTAGTTTTGATTTTTTAAGCACTTTCTTTTGGCGTTTCATTATCTTTTAATACTGTACCATCATCCAATATTAAAGTTGGCGCGATTTTGTTAAGAACCGTTTCCCGAGTGATAATGCATTTCTCAATATCGTCTCTTGACGGCAGTTCATACATCACATCAAGCATAATGCTTTCAATGATTGAACGCAGTCCGCGCGCGCCGGTTTTTCGCTCAATTGCCTTTTTAGCAATATCTCTTAACGCCTCATCGGTAAATTCTAACTCAACATTGTCCAGTTCAAGCAGTTTCTTATATTGCTTAACCAAAGCATTTTTCGGTCTTGTCAAAATGTCTACAAGCGCATCTTCATCCAGCTGCTCCAAGCTTGTAACAACCGGCAAGCGGCCGATAAATTCCGGTATTAAACCAAATTTCAATAAATCTTCAGGAAGCACTTGTTTAAGATATTCATCTTTATGGAATTCCTGTTTTATGGTATCGGCGCCAAACCCGATAACCTTTTTTCCGAGCCTGCGCTTAATGATTTGTTCAATGCCATCAAAGGCGCCGCCGCAAATAAATAATATATTTGTTGTATCAATTTGAATAAATTCTTGATGCGGATGTTTCCTTCCGCCTTGAGGAGGCACGCTCGCAACAGTGCCTTCAAGAATTTTAAGCAATGCTTGCTGAACGCCTTCACCAGAAACGTCTCGAGTAATCGACGGGTTTTCAGACTTCCTGGCAATTTTATCAATTTCATCAATGTAAATAATGCCTTTTTCTGCTTTTTCAACATCGTAATCAGCGGCTTGAATGAGCTTCAATAAGATATTCTCAACATCTTCACCGACATAACCTGCTTCTGTTAATGATGTTGCATCAGCGATAGCAAACGGCACATTGAGGATTCTTGCCAAAGTTTGAGCTAAGAGTGTTTTACCGCTACCTGTTGGTCCAATCATAACAATGTTACTCTTCGCAAGTTCAACATCATCCGACTTTTGTTTGGCATTAATTCTTTTATAATGATTATAAACAGCTACTGACAGACTCTTTTTGGCATCCTCTTGACCTATAACATAATCTTCCAATATAGCCCGTATTTCCTGCGGTTTAGGCACATCTTTGAATTCAACTTCCTCTTCAGCACCTAACTCTTCTTCTACAATTTCAGTGCAGAGCTCAATGCACTCATCACAAATATACACGCCAGGCCCAGCAACAAGCTTACGTACCTGATCTTGGGTTTTGCCACAAAAAGAGCATTTTAACTGCCCTTTTTCTTCATTAAATTTAAACATTTTTTCACCCCTATTTCTTCTGTCTTTCCTTTTAAAGCAGACAAGAGCGAAGCATCATATTTATAGCACATTGATATTCCGTTAATTTAACTGCATTGAACAATGTCTTTGGTTATGTACGCATTGTATCACAAATAGTGACCTTAAATAAAATATTTGCTTATTGTAAGGATATGTATAATCAAAATAAAATAAACGTATTTTACATGATCTATTTAAATCTCGGAAAAAATGGGCTTGTTCTTCTTATAAAACAAGGCACGATATCTCGCGCCTTGTTTTTTTCATTATGATGCTTTTACTTTGCTGTGTTCAACAAGAAAGTCAACCGCTTTGCGAAGTTGAAGGTCAGATTTAATGAGGTCATTGCCGCCTTGCATAGCCAGCATTTGTTTGACTTGGTCAGTAGATAGCTTGTAGTTTTCTGCCATCTTCTCAAGTTCTTTTTCAATTTCTTCTTCGCTGACTTCAATGTTTTCAGCCTTTACAATAGCCTCTAGTGTTAAGTTAGCACGAACGCGTTTGCTAGCATCATCCTTCATTTGCTCTCTTAGAGATTCTTGATCAGTTCCGGAAAACTGATAATACATATCCAAAGTAAGCCCTTGAGATTGAATGTTTTGTTCGAATTCTCTTACCATGCGATCAAGCTCAGTTTCGATCATTGCTTCCGGTATGTCGATTTCAGCATTCTCAGATGCTTTTTCAACAACAGTATCGCGTGTTGCATTCTCAGCGTTTCTCTCTTTAGTTTCTTTTAGCTGCTTTTTAATCGTTTCTTTTAATTCATCCAAAGTTTCAACTTCATCATTTACATCTTTGGCAAACTCATCATCAAGTTCAGGAAGCTGCTTTTCTTTAATTTCATGAAGCTTTACTTTGAATGTTGCTTCTTTCCCTTTAAGTTCCTCAGCGTGATAATCTTCAGGGAATGTTACTTTGACATCTTTTTCTGCGCCGACAGTTAAACCTACAAGCTGTTCTTCAAAGCCTGGAATAAATGTATTTGATCCGACTTCTAAGCTATAATTTTCAGCTTTGCCGCCTTCAAACGGTTCGCCGTCTACGAAGCCTTCAAAGTCAATAACTGCCGTATTTCCTTCTTCAACTTCGCCTTCTTCTTTAACGACAAGCTCTGCAAAGCGTTCTTGAAGTTGTTTGATTTGGTTGTCAACGTCCTCATCAGTCACTTCAGTGTCTTGCTTTTCTACTTCAAGTCCTTTGTACTCTCCAAGCTTAACTTCAGGTTTAACAGTGACTGCTGCTGTCAGCACTACCGGACTGCCTTGTTCGATTTTCTCAACATCAATTTCCGGGCGGTCTACCGGCTCAATGCCAGTCTCATCTACCGCTTTTGAATAAGCTTCAGGAAGCATTATATCTAATGCATCTTGATACAGGGATTCAACACCAAAGCGTTGTTCAAAAATCTTGCGCGGCACTTTCCCTTTCCGGAAACCTGGAACATTAACTTTCTTGACTACTTTTTTAAACGCTTTATCTAGCGATTTATTAAAGCTTTCAGCATCAACTTCAAAAGTTAATGTCCCTTGATTTCCCTCTTGCTTCTCCCATTTTGCTGTTACATCCATATATTTTTACCTCCAACATTTATCCTCATACTTAATTTTTTATAATAGTTTTATTACAGCCATTTCATTATAACATAATAGATTCTTATTTCAAAAATCAATTTATAGAGGCCGTTCAAAAAATCCGGAAAAGCATTTTCCTTTTTGTTTGAACTCATATTAGAAATTGTTTTCGGAAGACATTTCTTCGACCTTTTTTATAAATAGTGCTTGTTCTTTAACCTTATTTACCGGGACATTAAATTGATGGAAAAATTTATCCTCATCAATATCCACCCCGTTAATTTGATGTGTATAAAGAGAGCAGGCCCCGGCCCATATATCAGGTTTCATAGGCTCAAGGGGTTTAGGGAAAGACGCCACAATAAAATGCTGCCAGATCTGCTCGGCCAGCTCGCATAATGTCGGGTTTTCCGACATCAGCGCCCGTTGAATCCTTTGAGATACTTGATCTTTAAAGTCTTCATAAAACAAATGGTCGCCATCAAGATTAACCTTAAAAGTTTCGCCCATTTTAGCGACAGTGACAGTACCCTTTCTCCCTCTTGCTTTTAAAAGTTTAAGAACAAGCGTTTTAATAAAGGGATCTCCTGTGCTTGATGATAGGAATTCAGTCAATTCTTGTTCCTCATCCGATGAAAGTCTGTTATTTAAGTTTTGTACAGCCAGCCACTGTTTTTCAGGATCCGGATGATGCAGTTCTGATAAATCAAGTTTGCGAACAGGAGCATCATCTTCTGATGGATGGCTTGTATGGGTTTCTGTTAATCTGACTCGACAAAATTCCGCCAATTGCCGCAGCATCGATTCAATTTCAGGAGGGGTCTCATCTTCTTCTAAAATCGCCTCAGCCATAGCAATGACTTCTTGGTAGCGGCGCCTTTGGATCAGAATCGTCATATGAAGCCTTAATACATCATAATAGTTGCCAATATCTCTTTTCAACATTTCTGAAGTTATAGCCTCAGCTTTTTCATAATCGCCAAGTTCTACATAACATACAGAAAGGCCGTATGCCGCTTGGGGATGATCTGGATCTATGTCATACAGCTGTTCAAATAATACCTTTGCTTCCTTGTATTTTTTATCTTTTAGCTTCTCAATCCCTCTTTCAACAAGGCGTTCTTCCAAATGCGGAAATAGAACGAGCTTGCTGTCCACTTTTCTAGCCATGTGTTTTCGCTTCATATATGTGTCTCTCCATCAATTATACTGCTTACAGTTTAGCAGGTTGCTGCGGAGAAGACAAATATGCCGCCAATATATTATTTAAATTCTCCATCAATGCATCATTTTCCTTTAAAATAACCATTTAAACACAAAAACTTTTATGCTTTAAAACAAAAAATTTTTTGATGCTTATATAGCATAAACATGAGAAAGAAACGAATGAATAAAGTCTCAAGAGAGAAAAAATGCTTATTAAAATTTGTGCAAAAAATACGCGGAGGTTTAAATTAAGGCGGGTTGATCCATTTAAAATCGGCTGCTTAATAAGCAGTATGAGGTACTGACAAGCAAAGCAAAACACAAACTGAATCACGAAATATCCCCTATCATGACAGTTTTTTTGCTCCCTTTCTGCTTTAACATCAAATATTCCATTTCTTTTGGCCATACAAAAAACCTCTTATACCATAAAGCGTCGAAGTCAATAATCGGTGCCATTTCTTAAATGGCCGCTATATTGACCGTTTCACTCAACGATACAAGAGGCTGTTAATCTGCGTTTGTTTTATGTAATATTTTATGGCGTCCCAGGAGAGATTCGAACTCCCGACCGACGGCTTAGAAGGCCGTTGCTCTATCCTGCTGAGCTACTGGGACAAACGATGAAAAATTGTAAACTTCTAAGTATGTACAACGAAACTGTTCGAAACGCTGCATTATCAAAATACCGAGCAAACAAGATGAACGGATATGATTTCAATGATGCTTGAAGCTTCGGCATCATCATAAATAAAAAAATGGAGCGGGTGATGGGAATCGAACCCACGACCAGAGCTTGGAAGGCTCTTGTTTTACCACTAAACTACACCCGCAATACAGTGTAACGACAATAATTAATATATATGATAAATCGTTCACTGTCAACTATTTGTCTAAAATTTCTATGCCAGCACATATTTTTTGCTTAAAGACTCAACAGGCTCCCCGTTTTGATTAAAATAATTAACGTTCACTTCTTTCTTATCATTATTGATCTCGCAAATGACATAAGTTTTCTCATTCATGCCTCTAGGCAAACGCAAGCTGCCGGGATTTATAAAGATTTTCTTCCCTTCCTGGAAAGTGACAGCATGATGAGTATGTCCAAAGCAAACGATATCAGCGCCGGTTTCTTCCGCCTTATATAACAAATTTACAGGGGACATTTTAATATTGTATAAATGCCCGTGAGTCACAAAAAGTTTAAAGCCGCCGACAGTTTTAATCAAATCGTCAGGATAGCCGGATGACGGCGAATCACAATTGCCTTTGACCGCATGAAAAGAGGTCATTTCCTCTGAGCTGCCGGGCAATTCAGAGTCGCCGCAGTGAATAAATAATTGAACATCATCGCGATATCTTTCGACTAAATTTGTCAGTTCATGAGTCAATCCATGACTATCGCTGGCAATTAAGACCTTCATTTATTCACCCTCCATCCATTCCGGCCAGTATTTCATTAGTTTTTGCATGGCTTGGGCTCTGTGACTGATTTTGTTCTTTTCATCGCTTGAAAGTTCGGCCATTGTCCGGCCCAGTTCCGGCAGATAAAAAATCGGGTCGTAGCCAAAGCCCTGGTTGCCAATTCTTTCTTCAGTAATAATTCCTTCGCAGACTCCCTCGACGAATCGCGTTTCCTTGCCGGGCGCACTAATAGCCAGCACACAAACAAAACGGGCAGTCCTTTGATCCATTGGCACATTTTTCAGTTCTTCCAATACTTTATCGATATTTTTATCGTCATTTTTTTCAGTACCGGCAAAACGGGCCGAAAAGACGCCGGGCCGGCCGTCAAGCGCATCAATCACTAACCCGGAATCATCAGCTATAGTGATTGTCTTCATGATGTTAGAAATGCCTTCAGCTTTCAACTTAGCATTTTCGTGAAAAGTTGTGCCCGTCTCCGGTATATCTATCGGCTGTTCCAGATCGCGCAATGACGAAACTTGGACATCAAAATCCCTAAACAGCTTCTTAAACTCTTTTATTTTACCTTCGTTATTTGAAGCAATAAGCAGCTTTTTCATTATCCTTCACTCCGGTTTTCCGTGCTCTCAGCTTTTTCAATATCCCCTATCACTGATTTTTGCACATCGATTAATTCACGAATACCTTTTTTTGCAAGGTTAAGCAGGCTGGCTAGTTGATCTTCGCTAAAAGTCGCTTCTTCACCTGTACCCTGAATTTCAACAAATTGGCCCGTTCCGGTCATCACGACATTCATGTCAACAGCTGCCGTAGAATCCTCTTCATAACAAAGGTCAAGAATCGGGCCATATTCAGGATGAATCCCGACAGAAGTTGCCGCTAGATAAGTTTTGATCGGCAATTCCTTAATGGTCTTATTTTCCACTAATTTCTGGAATGCCAAAACCATAGCCACAAAGGCTCCTGTTATAGACGCGGTTCGCGTTCCGCCGTCTGCTTGAATCACATCACAATCGATCCACAGCGTCCGTTCGCCTATTTTTTCCAAATCAACAACTGAACGCAGCGCTCTGCCGATTAATCGCTGTATTTCCATTGTACGGCCGCCGATTTTTCCTTTGCTGGACTCTCGAATATTTCTTTGCGCGGTCGCTCTCGGCAGCATGGCGTATTCAGCTGTTATCCAGCCCTTTCCTTGCCCTCTCATAAAAGGGGGCACCCGCTCTTCGATTGTCGCATTGCAAATGACCTTCGTTCTCCCTACAGTAATCAGCACTGATCCTTCTGGATGCATAATATAATCAGGCTCTATATGTATTGACCTTAATTCGTCATTCTGACGGTCGTCATGTCTCATTATAATCCCCCTCGTGCATCGACTATAGATTATAAATATTGATCCCCATTTTTTTGGGATCCTTATAAAGAAATTTGGCTGATGCCAAAACATGCTTATTGATGAAAGAAAAGGGGCGGCTGCGGCCACCCCTATAACTATAACATATTTTCTCTATTCTTATACGCCTGTTTTATTCACTTCGGGACGGGAAACGGGTTTTGTTATCTTTTGACCTGACTCTTTTATAACCTTTGAAGAACCGTTTACTTCAATTTTTACTTTATCAATACCCGCTTGACTGGTTAATGTCAGCGCCAGACAATCAATCGCATCATCATCAACGGTCTTTTTATTTTTGTCTGTATATAAAGCGCTATTGAAGTCTAAGGTCACAACACCATCTTTAATCACTGGACGGCCTTTTAAAGCGACATCTGAGCCGAATGGCGACATTAATCCTTTTCCGTCAGGGCCGTCGATTAAAGCATTTACAGCAGCTGTAACTTTATTTTCGCCTGGTTCAACCCTTGTCGTAACAGGGACATAGTAAGTATGCCCTTCATGCTCGGATAAATAATATATTGTTACGCTGTTGCTTGCCGCAACATCCACAACATCGCCAATCTCCGAATTAATGCCGTCAGCCCTAGACAAGCCTTTGCCAATTTCTGTTTTTCCTACAGGCATCACTTTCTCCATTTTACCGTTGATTTTTATTTGTACTCGTTTAATGTAATCAAATTGCGTTAAAGTCCAAGTAATAGCTTGTAAAATACTTTTTTCTTCACTCGCTTTGTAGTCCAGAAATTCTTTCGAAAAATCCACAACGAATGTGCCGTCTTTTTTTGCTTGTGTACTATTAATTGTTGTGCCTGGCGGTATCACTGCTTGAAAGCCGTTTGGCAATATATTGCTTACCGGACCGTCCTGAACTAAATATTCCAAAACTTGCTTTGCCTCATTACTTTTCTTTGGAAGCTTAACGACTTGCGGGGTGACCCTGCCATTGGCATCAAGCAGATATAATTGTCTTGAAACAGCGCCGGTTTTAGACTCATCTGCCGCAGAACTCTTCTCATCTGAATTTGAGTTTAGTTTGTCGCCCTGCTTTATATATTTCACCTTATCCGGCTCGGGCTTAATTGCTGATTCGTGCGTTTTATTAAGTCCGCAGCCGCCGAGTACAAGCGGAAAAATAACTAAAACAGCAAGCAAGGATGTATTCCTTGTCACTCGCATAAACCGCCCCTCCTTGTCAATGTTTGTACTAATATATATACGAGCTTCCGTTAAAAATAGACCATATAAAAATAACCTTTCAGCTTGGAATCTGAAAGGTTATTTTTATACAAGATTTATACTGTTAAAGCCCCATTAAACTAAAAGCCATTTGAACGTTATATCATATCATGGGAGACAGAAACTTTAGAAACGGATGGCCGGAATTTCAGCCATTCACCGGCAATATCAGACATTAGCGACTCTGAACCCGTTGTATAAAATTGATGCTTCGGCGCTTGCGAGGCATCTGCAAGAAGCTTCTTATGAGATAGGATTGTACTGACTTCCCGCGCTGTTTCTTCACCAGAATCTATTAAAATAATATTCTGACCGATAACATCTTGAATAATCGGTCTTAACAGAGGATAATGCGTACAGCCTAAAATCAGCGTATCAATCGCTTCTCGTTTAAGAGGCTTTAAGGTTTCTTCAACGATTTGTTCTGCTTCCGGGCTGTTTAAATCGCCTGACTCTACAAGCGGAACAAAAGGCGGGCAGGCCAAGCTTGTAATATATACATTCTGGTTGATCGCCCGCAAGGCATGGTCATATGCCTTACTTCCCACCGTTCCAATAGTGCCTATAACACCAACACGATACGTTTTTGTCACTTTTAAAGCAGAACGAGCCCCTGGATCGACAACGCCAATGACAGGAATATTAAGCGACTCTTTAATTTCTTCAAAAACGACAGCTGTTGCTGTGTTGCAGGCAATCACAAGCATTTTAATATTATGTTTTTCAAGTAAAAAGCGAGTCATTTCCCATGTATACTTTTTTACTTCTTCAGCGGGTCTAGGACCATATGGACAGCGAGCATTGTCCCCCATATAAACAATTTCTTCACTTGGCAGCTGTCTGATTAATTCTTTTACAACAGTTAAACCGCCTACACCCGAATCTATCACACCAATTGGCTTATTCAAAAAACCGCCCCATTTTTATGATTAATTTTTCTGCTTATCGAACTATGGTCAATGTTATATGAAAAAGACTGATATCATTTTACCTCTACATCCTGGAACCATCAAGGCTGGTTAAAGAATATGAAATTCTGGGAACTTTCTAACGAAGGGGCGCTAAATGACTCAATATCAAAAAATCCAAAAACAAGCCGGCGCTGAATAAACATCTGCGTCACTTTGCCGGGCAAAGGTTCAATAAATAAGTAAAGCCGGCTTCCACTAAGAAAGCCGGTCTTTATTAAAGCTCTAATTCTCCGAGCCGCAGTAATTCGACAACCGCCTGAGATCGACCTTTAACCCCAAGCTTTTGCATGGTATTTGAGATATGATTTCGAACTGTTTTTTCACTTATAAACAATTCTTGAGCAATCTCTCTTGTCGTTTTATCTTGTACGAGCAGTTCAAAAACTTCTCTTTCCCTCTTTGTTAATAAAGGCTTTGGACGATGGTAATTCTCTTTCAACAATTCCCCCTCCTTGCTCGAAAAAAAGAGCTGATGAGGAAGGTATTTAGTCAAGATATCATATGTTTATTGACATCATCCTGTGACTTAAACAAACTAAGAAACTCCCCTATTTTTTCGGGGGAGTTTCTTAAAAAGTTTAAAATAATTATTGATGATCACTGCCAAAGAAATCGCGGAATGATTGAATTGCTGTATCGCGGTTAAGCGCTGCGATAGATGTTGTCAGCGGAATGCCTTTAGGGCAGGATTGAACACAGTTTTGCGAGTTACCGCATGATGCAAGACCGCCTTCTCCCATGATCGTATGCAGCCGTTCTGCTTTATTCATAGCACCTGTTGGATGAGCATTGAACAAGCGAACTTGTGATAACGGTGCAGGACCGATAAAGTCAGACTTACTGTTAACGTTAGGGCAAGCTTCCAAACAAACACCGCAAGTCATACATTTTGAAAGTTCATAGGCCCATTGGCGTTTCGTCTCAGGCATACGTGGACCCGGCCCCAGATCATAAGTGCCGTCAATTGGAATCCACGCCTTAACTTTCTTAAGCGCTTCAAACATCCGGCTTCGATCTACCGCCAAGTCCCTGATAACAGGAAATGTTTTCATCGGTTCAAGGCGAATAGGCGTTTCAAGTTTATCAATTAATGACGAGCAAGCTTGACGCGGCTTACCGTTAATAACCATCGAACACGCACCGCATACTTCTTCTAAACAGTTCATTTCCCATTGTGGAGGCGATGTCGGTTCACCTTTGATATTAACAGGATTACGGCGTATTTCCATTAACGCTGAAATAACATTCATGTTTTTTCTATATGGAATTTCAAATGTTTCCTCATAAGGGGTAGCATTTGGACCGTCTTGCCGCGTAATAATAATCTTAATCGTTTTATTCTCTGACATGACTTTCCCCCCTATTAATGTTTTTTCGTATAATCGCGTTTACGTGGTTTGATAAATGAAGTGTCTACTTCTTCGTATTCAAATTCAGGAGCATTTTTTTCAGGGTTGAATTTTGCTTTTGTTGTCTTCAGCCATTCTTCATCATTACGTTCAGGGAATTCAGGTTTGTAGTGAGCGCCGCGGCTCTCATTTCTATTATATGCTCCAAGCGTAATAACACGAGCAAGCTGAAGCATGTTCCATAGCTGACGCGTAAACGCCGCACCGCCATTATTCCATTTGGACGTGTCGTTAATATTGATATTTTGATAGCGTTCCATTAACTCCTGCAATTTGTCATCCGTTTCTAATAATTTATCGTTATAGCGGACAACTGTAACGTTAGCCGTCATCCATTCGCCAAGCTCTTTATGAAGAACATAGGCATTTTCTTTTCCGTCCATTCCCATAATATGTTCGAATTTCTCTTGTTCACGCTTGACGTTTTGATCATAAAGCGTTGAAGAGATATCCTCAGTATGCTTGTCTAAGCCGTCAATATACTCAACAGCATTCGGGCCTGTAATCATGCCGCCGTAAATGGCTGATAAAAGCGAATTTGCACCAAGACGGTTGGCGCCGTGGTACTGATACTCACATTCGCCGCAAGCAAACAGACCTTTAATATTGGTCATTTGATTAATATCAACCCACATGCCGCCCATTGAATAATGGACCGCAGGGAATACTTTCATCGGCACTTTATGAGGATCTTCGCCGACAAATTTCTCATAGATCTCAATAATACCGCCGAGTTTGACATCCAGTTCATGAGGATCTTTATGCGAAAGATCCAAATAAACCATATTCTCGCCGTTGATGCCGAGTTTTTGATTAACGCAGACATCAAAAATTTCACGCGTCGCAATATCTCGGGGAACAAGATTGCCGTAAGCAGGATATTTCTCCTCTAAGAAATACCAAGGCTTCCCATCTTTATATGTCCAGACTCTTCCGCCTTCACCGCGTGCCGATTCACTCATTAAGCGCAGTTTGTCATCGCCGGGGATAGCAGTTGGATGAATTTGAATAAACTCACCGTTAGCATAGTATACCCCTTGCTGATACAGCGCGGATGAGGCCGTACCTGTATTGATCATAGAGTTGGTCGACTTGCCAAAAATAATACCGCAGCCGCCCGTTGCCATAATAACAGCATCCGCAGCAAAAGATCTGATTTCCATTGATTTAAGATCCTGAGCAACAATGCCGCGGCAAGTTTGATCCTCATCAACAACAGCAGACAGAAATTCCCAATACTCATATTTATTTACAAGCCCTGCAACTTCCCAACGGCGGACTTGTTCATCAAGAGCATATAATAATTGTTGGCCGGTTGTAGCACCAGCAAAGGCTGTTCGGTGATGCTGAGTGCCGCCGAACCTTCTGAAGTCCAATAGTCCTTCAGGTGTTCTGCTAAACATAACACCCATACGATCCATCAAATAAATAATGCCAGGGGCAGCTTCACACATTGCTTTTACTTGCGCTTGATTTGCAAGAAAATCACCGCCATAAACCGTATCATCAAAGTGTATCCAAGGTGAATCGCCTTCACCCTTCGTATTAACGGCACCGTTAATGCCACCTTGGGCACAAACAGAATGTGAGCGCTTTACTGGAACTACTGAAAAGAGATCTACAGCAACGCCGGCTTCGGCAGCTTTCACTGTTGCCATTAGTCCTGCCAGCCCACCGCCAACAACGATAATTTTCCTTTTACTCATAGTGGCTCACTCCCTATTAAAATGCTAATCCAGGATTAGTAAATGCAAATACCGCGCGTATGCCGACATATGCTAATAAAATAAATACGACTACAGTGGCGTATGTAGTAATGCGCTGTGCTCTTGGGCTGACAATGATTCCCCAATGCACACAGAATGACCATAAACCATTAGAAAAATGGAATACAGCGGCTAAAATTCCGATAATATAGAAGACTAACATACCTTTATTAGCTAAAATATTAGCCATCATGTCATAGTTGAGCGTTGTTCCAAGAGCCATTGCAATTCTCGTTTCCCAAATATGCCAAGCAAGAAAAATAACTAAGAATAAACCGGACCAGCGTTGAAGAAAGAACATCCAGTTTCGGAAAAAACCATAACGATTAACATTGGTTTTTGCTTGGAAAGCAATATATACACCGTAAATCGCATGGAAAAGAATAGGCAAATAGATGAAAACGATTTCCAAGAAAAGTAAATAAGGAAGGCTTTCCATAAAATTAGCCGCCTTATTAAATGACTCAGGTCCCCTTGTCGCGAAATAGTTCACCGTCAAATGAACGACTAGGAACAATCCAATTGGAACAAGTCCTAAAAACGAATGCAGCCTTCGGCTGACAAAATCCCGATGTGCCATTAATTTTCCCCCTTTTCCTATGATTTGGACAGTTGTTGAAATTGGTTGATTTTTTTCCATATGGCGGGAATCTGCAACCCCAAACAAAAAGTTTGGTTAAATGTAACAAGTTCATTGTACTCCCATCACTATAACCAGTCAAGGCAATATAGACTGTCCTTTTTAAACATTTGTTATAGAGCTTTTATTGATAAGTAGTTATAATATAAAAGATGGAGGAGATACATATGACAAAAGTAACATATCCGAAACCCGAACATTATAATGATACAGCAATTCCTGCATTCGGTTACGAGTTATTGCGTGATGCCCTTCTTCCTGAATTGCTTGGAGAAGAGCTCTCATCAATTCTTTATTGGTCTGGAAGAAAGCTTGCTCGCCAATATCCTCTTGATACTATAGATGACATACAAGCATTTTTTGAATATGCAGCTTGGGGACAGCTGAGTGTAATCAGTCAACAAAAAGATAAGATAATCTTTGACCTGACATCAGAATTAGTCGAGGCACGAATGAAAGATAATCCAAACGCCTCATTTTCCTTAGAAGCCGGATTTCTCGCAGAACAACTGCAAAGACAATTAAATTGTACAGCAGAAGCCTTTGCTGAGCCAAAAAACAGAAAGGCCAAACATGTAACCTTTCATGTTAAGTGGGACTTTAAGGATATGGTTATTCCGATCAAAAAAACACATGAGAACGCGAAAGCCTAATAAAGGAGCTGTCAAGCTTCGACAGCTCCTTTATTATGATTATATTTCCCCAATTATTGATTAACTATTACGGCCCCCTCCAGCTCAAAGACACGATGCAAAACGTTAAGTGATGATGTCAAATGGCTTTCATCAATAACTGCAGACACCTTAATTTCCGATGTGCTGACCATTTTCACTTTAATGCCGTTATGATTGAGCGCGGCAAACATTTTGGCTGCCACTCCCGGATTCGATGCCATACCTGAACCGACTATCGAAACTTTTGCTAAATCTGACTCTATATCCATGCCGCTATAACCCAAAATTGTTTTGGCATCATTCAGTGCCTCCATCGCATCCGGAACCGATGCGTCGTCAATTGTAAATGATAGATTTGTTTCTTTTTCTTGAAAGCTATTTTGAATAATAATATCAACATTAATCTGTCTATCTGCTAAAACATTAAAGACCTTCGATAATGTATCCTCATGATCCGGCAGACCTAGAAGGGTTAATTTAGCAACGTTTTTTTCAAATGCTAATCCTTTTACAGCTCGCTTGTTTTCCATTGAAACACTCTCCCTAACTACAGTTCCTTTTTCATTAGTAAATGAAGATCTTACAATCAGCGGGACTTTAGCGTTTTTTGCATACTCAACCGCTCTTGGGTGTAAAACGCCTGCACCTAAGTAGGCCATTTCCAGCATTTCATCATAACTGATTTCATCAAGTTTCCTCGCATTCTCGACATAACGCGGATCAACTGTAAAAACTCCTGCAACATCAGTATAAATTTCACAAAGGTCAGCCTTAAACGCCGCAGCAAGCGCGACCGCCGATGTATCGGATCCCCCTCTGCCCAGTGTCGTGATCCGTCCTGATTGGCTTATCCCCTGAAATCCAGCGACAACAACAATTTTTTGATCTTCAAGATAATCGGAAATGGCACTTTCTTTAATTTTTAAAATTTTCGCGTTGCCATGTGTGTCATCCGTACAAAAACCAGCTTGCCATCCTGTTAAAGCCGCTGCATCATAGCCGTCTTCTTTTAACAGCATCGCTAATAAAGAAGACGTGATCTGCTCTCCGGTCGATAACAGCATATCAAGTTCGCATGCACTTGGACGGGCGGAAATTTGCCCCGCTAATTCAACTAAATGATCAGTTGTTTTTCCCATTGCTGAGACAACAACGATAAGCTTCTCTCCTAAATCTGCTTTTTGTTCAATTCTTTGTGCGGCCCGCCTTATTTTTTCTACGTCCGCTACTGATGTGCCACCAAATTTCATCACAGTAAGCGTCATTAAGTTTCTCCCCTTCTTTCCCAGCAAAAGAAATAGGAATAAAAATCAAAAGTAATAAAAAAACAGCAGGGAGGCTACCCACTGCTGCTTATTATTCCTACAACATGCTGAGATAGTACTCCACACTTTAACAGTGTGACAGCCCTGTACTTATTCAATACAGGTCCAGCAAAAAAAATGATTGAGCATTTTTTCGCTTCGGCAGGTCACCCTTTCAACTATCATCATCAAATCTCAATATTCTCAGATAGCATACTCTTGAGACCCGCGCCTCTATCACTAGAAGTTTTTTATGAAATTAGTTTGTATTATAGCAAAGATTGCTTTTTAAAACAATCCACTTCTTAATTCTTTTCTAAATACTCTTTTACCTTTTTCGCAATATTTTCCGGCAGCCCTGATTTTATAAGGTCATCAATGCCGGCTTCGCGTATTTTTTTAATAGATCCGAAATGCTTTAAAAGTGTTTGCTTTCGCTTAGGTCCAATACCATCAATATCATCTAAAATAGATTTTGTCATACTTTTATCCCTTACTTGGCGATGGAATGTGACCGCAAAGCGGTGAACCTCATCTTGAATCCGCTGCAGCAAATAAAATTCTTGGCTGTTCCGTTCTAAAGGGACGACCTGAGGCGGTTCCCCCATGACCAGCTGGGATGTTTTATGTTTTTCATCTTTTACCAGTCCGCAAACTGGTATGGAAACTCCCAGTTCGTTTTCTAAAACATCTATGGCCGCCGCCATTTGTCCCTTTCCCCCATCAATTAAAATGAGATCAGGCAAAGGCAGATTTTCTTTTAGAACCCTGGCATAACGCCTTCTTATGACTTCTTTCATTGTAGCTACATCATCCGGCCCTTTAACTGTTTTAATGTTGTATTTGCGGTATTCTTTTTTATTTGGCTTCCCATCCTCAAAAACAACCATTGCTGATACAGGATGAACACCTTGTATATTTGAATTATCAAATGTTTCGATACGCCTTGGCGTATTTATATTTAAATGTTTCCCTAAGTTTTCCACTGCTCTCATTGTCCGTGATTCATCCCGTTCAATGAGTGCAAATTTTTCTTTTAAAGCGATTTGGGCATTTTTTTCTGCCATTTCAACGAGTTGTTTTTTCTTTCCTCTTTTTGGCTGATGAACCGGTATTTCGAGCATCTGGTTAACTAATTTGCTGTTAATAGACAGAGGAATGAGTATTTCTTTTGGTTTTAAATGATTGTGGTGCAAATAAAATTGGCCAATATAGGTTAGAAGATCTTCTTCTGGTTCTTGATAAAAAGGAAAAATAGATACATCCCGTTCAATCAGTTTGCCTTGCCTAATAAAAAACACTTGAACGCACATCCAGCCTTTGTCAATCGCATAACCAAAAACATCTCTGTCATTCAAATCGTCAAAAAGGACATTTTGTTTTTCCATAATGGTTTCAATATGACGTATCTGGTCACGCAGCTCTTTTGCATGCTCAAAATTGAGCTGCTCAGCCGCTTTAGCCATCTTTTCTTCCAAATCGCGCTTGACGTCTTGATGACCGCCGTTCAAAAAGCGAGTAATATGATCTGTCATTTCTTTATAAGTCTCTTCTGATATATCATTGACGCACGGTGCCATACATTGGCCGATATGATAATATAGACAAACCCGGTCTGGCAGTGTTCGGCATTTTCTTAGCGGATATAGACGATCAAGGAGCCGTTTCGTTTCTGCAGCAGCTGTGGCATTAGGATACGGCCCAAAGTATTTGCCGCTGTTTTTTTTCACTTTTCGTGTAATAATCAGACGCGGATGTCTCTCATTTGTCAGCTTTATATAGGGGTAACTCTTGTCATCTTTTAACATGACATTATATTTGGGTTCATGCTTTTTTATTAAATTCATTTCTAATAATAGAGACTCAATTTCTGATGAAACGACGATATATTCAAAGTCACAGATATCATTGACTAACCTCTGAGTCTTGGCATCGTGAGTACCAGTAAAGTATGATCGGACTCGGTTTTTTAGGTTTTTAGCTTTGCCTACATAAATAATTTGCCCGTATTTATTTTTCATTAAATAACATCCAGGCTGAGCCGGAAGTATATCAAGCTTTTCTTTTAAGGCAGACATAGTTATTCATTCCTTTTTCCATAAAGTCACCTTATCAGTTCAAGTGAAAGGACATCATTCATAACCCTCGTATGGATGTCCGTATATATCTTAGGATGCATCATTACAGTTTTCAACATTTCCCGAGAAATAAATAAAAAAAGAAACATGAAGTCCGAAATGAAAGGACTTCATGTTTTTCTTTAAACTATCAGAAAATATGCCTTGGCAACGCTGAAGCGGATGACATGCAGCTGTCCAAGATAACTGATAGTATGAGTGCAGCTTGGCAGGTGCCTTCGCCTATAGTTTTAACATCAGTTGAGTTTTTCTTTATTGATGTTTTTGAATAGCATTGATTAATGCTTCTTTTGGTTGGAATCCAACTATTTTGTCCACGATTTCTCCATCTTTAAAGATGATCAGCGTTGGAATGCTCATTACACCGTAATCGCCGGCTGTTTTTTGATTTTCGTCAACATTAAGCTTAACAATTTGGACTTTGTCGCCCATTTCTGAATCAACTTCTTCAAGCACTGGTGCAATCATTTTACAAGGGCCGCACCATGGTGCCCAAAAATCAGCCAGTACTAAACCGTTGGAAATTGCTTCAGAAAAATTTGCATCAGTTACATTTTGAATTGCCATATTCAAAAAGTGCCTCCTTTGTCAATAACATACCTTTCTTAGAAGAAGTATAACATCTCCCCTTTAGTTATGCCATTGAAAGGCCTTCATTATTTATCAGAGAATGTTCGAAAAGTCCAATTATGCTTCTTGAAGAACTTCCTTAAAGTATTTCGTTAACAGAGGAACAACCTCAAATAAGTCACCGACAATGCCATAATCTGCGACATTAAAGATGTTTGCCTCTGGGTCCTTATTTATAGCGACAATCACTTTTGAATTAGACATGCCTGCTAAATGCTGAATAGCGCCTGATATACCGCAAGCAATATAAAGATCAGGAGTAACCACTTTACCGGTTTGCCCAATTTGCATTGAGTAGTCGCAATACCCGGCATCGCAGGCGCCTCGGGAAGCACCGACCGCACCGCCAAGCACATCCGCTAATTCTTTAAGGGGTTCAAAGCCTTCTGCACTTTTTACGCCTCTTCCGCCGGACACAATAACTTTTGCTTCCGATAAATCTACGCCAGAAGTTGTCTTTTTCACAATATCTTTAACAATGGTGCGCAGATCTTTAACAACGACATCAAAGGCATTAACAACAGCTTCTTTTGACTCATCCTTTTCCAGAGCTTCAATGTTGTTTGGACGAATTGTAATAAACACAATGCCGTCTTTGATTCGTTTCTTTTCAAAAGCTTTGCCGGCGTATACCGGTCTGATAAATGCAAGTTCTCCATCTGCATCAATGCCTGTAACGTCAGAAATAAGACCGCAATTCAGGCGGCTGGCTATTCCAGCAGACAAATCTTTCCCTATCGCTGTATGTCCCATAACGATAGCTTCGGGTTTTTCAGAATCAATCACTTGCATCATAGCCTGTTTATAGCCGTCCGGTGTGTAATTTTTTAAATTTTCATTTTCTACAGTTAAAATCCGATCCGCACCGTAGTGGCCAAGGGATTGTGCAAGGCTTGCAATGTTGTCACCGCAAAGAACGGCAACGACTTCACCGCCGTCTGCAACCTTTTTGCCTGCTGCAATCGCTTCGTATGAGACATGACGAAGTCCACCATCGCGAGCTTCTGCTAAAACAAGTGTTTTCCGTGCCATTTTAAGTCCCCCTTATATTACCTTAGCTTCAGATCTTAGACTGTTCACAAGTTCCTTAACCTGATCTTCCAGTTCACCCTCAAGGATTCTGCCCGCCTCTTTCTTAGGCGGCAAAAAGACATCAATGACTTCTGTTTGACCTTCAACGTCGTCTTCATCAAGATCCAAATCATCTAATTCCAAGACTTCAAGAGGCTTTTTCTTAGCTTTCATAATCCCCGGGAGCGATGGATATCTCGGTTCATTCAGGCCTTGTTGAGCGGTCACAAGCAATGGCAGCGAAGCTTCAATGATTTCGATGTCTCCTTCAACATCGCGTTCTGCTGTCGCCTTCCCTTCTGCTACTTCTAAGTTAACAATGGTTGCAATATGGGCAATGCCCAGCTTATCTGCTAATCGAGGAGCGATTTGTCCCGTACCGTTATCTACAGACACATTGCCGCCTAAAATAATATCAAATTCCTTATCTTCGAAAAATTTAGCCAAAATAGATGCTGTCGAAACTTGATCATAATCTTCAACATCTTCATTATTTATAAGCACTGCTTTGTCGCATCCCATAGCAAGCGCTGTACGGAGCTCTTTTTCAGTTTCCTCATCGCCGATTGATACAACTGTTATTTCACCGCCGTGTTTATCGCGAAGCTGGATGGCTTCTTCTATGGCATACTCATCATAAGGGTTAATGATATATTCAACCCCGTCATCGGAAATTTTGCCATTTTCAACAGCAATCTTTTCTTCTGTATCAAAGGTGCGTTTCATAATGACATAAATATTCATTTTAGAACCTCCTGTTTATTTATCTTGAAATACCGGTTTTCTTTTTTGAATAAAGGCGGCGATGCCCTCCTTAGCATCTTCAGAACTAAAGGCTTTGCTAAAGTTAATCGCCTCTTGAGACTGTCCTTCGGCGAATTTTCCATCTCTTGCATATGAAAGACAATCAAGAGCCAAGGATACAGCTACAGCACTTTTTGAAGCAATCAAAGCGGCTAATGCCTTCGCTTCATTCAAAAGTTCTTCAGGTTCAACAACACGGTTAATCAATCCTAGCTGGAGCGCCTCTTCAGCTTGCACCGGCTGGCTCGTTAATATCATTTCAGCAGCTTTCGGCACACCCACCAATCTCGGCAATCTCTGCGTACCGGCAAATCCCGGAATCAAGCCTAATTGCACCTCCGGCAAGCCGAGCTTAGCCCCTTTGGCGGCCAAGCGAATATGGCAGGCCATAGCTAATTCTAAACCTCCGCCTAATGCCGCTCCATGAATGGCCGCTATGATTGGCTTTTTAAAGTTTTCCATCCGGTTGAAGAGCCTTTGCCCTTCATTGGCTGTATGAGAAGAGCCTTTTCCTTCTTCAATTTGTGTAAATTCCTTGATATCTGCTCCAGCTGAGAAGAATCGGCCCTCACCATAAATGACAATTGCTTTTACTTGTACATTATTTTCTAACTCATCAGTAATATCCGACAATTCTTTGATGAGTTGAGAGCTTAAGGCATTAGCAGGAGGATGATTTAACACAATCACCGCTGTATGGTCTTCTAATTCCCAATCTACTACTGTCATAACAGGCCTCCTTATAAACCGCTTTCAATTTATATAAAATAATTTAACAGCATAAGCCATTAACGAGCAGCTCACCAACAGGTTCTGCCAGTGCCTGAAGGTCGTATTTTTGATCATTCATGACCCAGTTGGTCACTATATCGTCTAAGGTGCCAAATATCATCTGCCTAGCTAACCGCGTATCAATATTGTCCCGAAAAATCTTCTGCTGCTTTCCTTCAATTAAAATCTCATCGATCACCCGAAGGTAGTTTTTAAAAATATTATTGATTTCCATGCGGATGCCAGGCTCCGATTGCCTTAATTCAAGCTGAGTGACTATTGCCAAAGGGTAATCAGCTGCCAGCTGATTAAAGTGAACTTTTACCATAGTTAATAACTTCTCTTTGGCATCGTTCTTTCCCTTTATTTCAGCTTCAATTTTTTCTACAAACTGACCCATTTTTTCCCTGAATAAAGAAACAAGGATGTCTTCTTTATTCTTAAAATAGATATATATCGTACCATCGGCAACACCTGCACGCTTGGCAATTTTAGAGACTTGCGAACGGTGAAACCCATTTTCAGCGATGACGCTTACCGCCGCATCGATAATTTGTTTATATTTTGGCCGTTGTTCAATTGACATGATAGTTCCCCTCTTCAGAAGTGAATGATTATTCATTCACCCCAAATTATAATCATCTTTCAGATTTATGTCAATATTACTGAAAATATTGAATAATAGAGCCGGGATGGGCTCTATTATTCAGATGATGCTTTTCCCGTTTTTTCCTCGTTTATCAAGCTTCTTTTTAGTATTTTACCTACTGTTGTTTTAGGAAGCTCCTTGCGAAACTCATAAATGCGCGGCACCTTATAAGCTGCTAAATGTTTGCGGCAATAATTATTCATCTCTTTCTCATCTATCGTTTTTCCTTCCCTCGGAACGATAAATGCTTTGACAGTTTCTCCTCTGTATGCATCAGGAACACCGATGACAGCTGCTTCCTGAACATCCGGATGTTCGTACAATACCTCTTCTATTTCCCGCGGATAAATATTAAATCCGGAAGCAAGGATCATATCTTTCTTTCTATCAACAATGTAAAAATAGCCTTCTTCATCCATATAAGCAAGGTCTCCAGTTAATAGCCAGCCGTCTTTTAATACGGCCCGAGTTTCATCAGGGCGGTTCCAATAACCTTGCATAACCTGAGGGCCTTTGACTATTAACTCGCCAATCTCATTAACTTCCGCCTCTTCACCTGTTTCTTGCGATATAACTTTAGCGTCTGTATCAGGAAAAGGAATGCCGATGCTGCCCGGGATTCGCTCTCCCCAGATTAAATTGCTGTGAGTCACAGGCGATGCCTCGCTTAATCCGTACCCTTCGACCAGTTTGCCGCCGGTGAGACGTTCAAATTGTTCTTGAACTTCTTTAGGCAGCGGAGCGGAACCGCTAATGCATGTTTCAATAGATGACAGATCGTATTTTTGAATATCAGGATCATTAATCAGTGCAATATACATTGTCGGCGCTCCGGGGAAGAGCGTCGGCCTTTGCTTTTCGATGACTTTCAAAATATCCTTGACGTTAAACCTAGGGACAATAATCATCTTTGCGACATACATAACAGCATAATTCATCACACATGTCATCCCGTAGACGTGAAAAAACGGCAAAGCACCTAAAACAATTTCCTCTGCATACCGATTTTTGTACATCCAGTGCCTCGCTTGTATCGTATTAGCTGTCAGGTTGTAATGCGTCAGCATCACACCTTTTGCCGGTCCGGTGGTTCCTCCTGTGTATTGAAGCAAAGCCAAATCTTTTTTGGCGTCAACTTGCACCGGCTGAAAAGCGCTTTCGCCTCCCTCTACTATACTTTTAAAATTCAAAACCGAGCCATTAAACAGAATTTTAGGCAGAGGTGTTTTCTTTCTTTTTTCTATGAACGGATACAAAAGTTTTTTTGGAAATGGCAAATAATCTTGAATGGCTGTCACAATAATTTTTTCTAACGCCGTCTTCCCTCTAACACGAGCGACCTTTGGATAAACGAGATCAAGGCAAATAATAAACTTCGAACCGGAATCCTTGAGCTGATGCTCCAACTCCCTCTCCATATATAGCGGGTTAGTTTGCACAACAACGCCGCCTGCCATCAGCGCCGCGTAATATGAAATAACGCCTTGGGGACAATTAGGCAGCATTATGGCTACACGATCCCCTTTTTCTAACCCTAATTCAATCAGTCTGCCGGCAAGTTGGCATGTTTGTTTATACAGCTCCCGATATGTCATTTCTTTGCCAAAAAAATAAAGCGCTGCTTTATTCGGAAATTTGCGGCTTGCTTCTTCTAGGCAGCTGTATAACGGTTTGTCATCATACTCCAACACCGGGCTGATTTCCTCTGGATAGTGATCAAGCCATTTCTTTTCTTTAATAGCCATTCTATAGGCCTCCTTTGTTTCCGCTCCTTCCATAAACGTATTCCTATCATCTATTATTATATTGTAAACACTTGCAAAAAAATAGGGATTTTATTAAATTTTTTAAATATTTATCTTAGGTATGGTGATGACGGCAAGATCAAGAAAGGATTTTTGGCGCTTTGTCGTATCTTGCTGCTTCTGCTGACGGTCATGCCGGTATCCGAAGCAAGTATAGCGGGAGGTAAAGCAGCCACAATGAAAAAGGAATCAAATTTGGACCCTTTTATTATTGACAAAAGAACTTATTAAGGTATCATTTATTTAAACATTTAATTAATTAATTAATTGTTAAATTAACAGATGGAGGCAAAAAATGTGCTTAACGCTTTATTCAAAGCATTAGCTGATCCAACCCGAAGACAAATACTTGATCTTCTAAAAGCTAAAGATCTCACTTCAGGCGAAATAGCAGAACATTTCCAAGTGAGCAAGCCCAATATCTCACAACACCTATCGATATTAAAGAATGCTGATTTAGTTACCTCCTCGAAAAAGGGAAAGTTTGTTTACTATTCACTGAATACGACCATTTTTGAAGAGGCCGTCAATTGGATTCTTAATTTAAAAAATAGCAAGGAGGAGTCATGATGAAAAAGCAAATCATATTTTCAGTTTTTTCATTCATTATTTCACTCATCATTTGGATCTTTTCATATCCTAAGCTGCCGTCAACTTTACCCGCGCATTGGGATATCAACGGCAGCATCAATCATTATGCATCAAAAATGCAGGTCATGCTTGTGCTGCTTGGCCTCATGCTGGCCGCAAATATTTTATTTGTCATTATTCCATTCATCGACCCTAAGTTGAGAAACAATAAAAATTCATTGAAGAATCAGAATGGCATTCAATTCGTTACTCATGCATTTTTTATAATCATTAATATCATGACAGTATATACTGGCTTTCACCATCATGCGCCTTCTCCCAAAATGATATTTTTCATTACAGGTGCTTTATTCATTTTCTTAGGCAACTATACTTTTTCTTTAAAACAAAACTTCTTTATCGGCATCAGAACACCCTGGACTTTAAGTGATGAAGAGGTGTGGCATAAAACGAACAGGCTGGGGGCCAAATTGCTCGTTGTATTTGGCATTTGCATAGGCCTTGGAGGATTTTTGCCTGGCATTTTGCCTTCTATCATCTTGATCATATGTCTCGCATTAATGGTTGTGTTTCCGCTGGTTTACTCTTATTGGACTTATAAAAAAATAAATGGATAAACATGACGGAACAGCAATAGAGATAGGCTGCCCAAAAAGTCCGGGTAATTGACTTTTTAGACAGCCTCTTTTTACACAAAGATTAAATATATAATGCCTGCAATAAAAAATATACCGCAACAGACAATTAAGATTTTAGCCAACGTTTCCACCGAATCCCTCCCGATCAAGCCGCGGCTTATTTTAACTCAGCAATGGTCACGCCGCTGCCGCCTTCACCGGCACCGCCGAAACGCACACTTTTCACCCTAGGGTGGTTTTTCAATTTATTTTGGACGCCTTTGCGCAACGCCCCCGTACCCTTGCCGTGGATAATTGATACTTGATGGTATCCGCTTAATAATGCCTGATCCAAATAACGGTCAACTTTAATCATTGCATCCTCGTACCGTTCTCCCCGTAAATCAAGTTCTGTTTTAGTTGCTGATTTTGCGGTTCTAACGTTAACGACCGGCTTTGTTTCTTTCTCATCTTTAATAGCTTTAAGGTCACTGGCGGGTATATTCATTTTCATAATGCCAATTTGTACAAGGTATTCTTTAGGATTAAGTTTTTCAACAATATGGCCTTTTTGGCCGAAACTGAGTACTTTAACTTTTTGTCCCGGTGAAAATGAGGTTCTTTCTTCGTTGGTTTTGGCAGTTGTATTGACTTTGGCTTCCGGTTCTGATAAAGCGTCTAAAGCATGCTCAAGCCGGCCTTTTGCATCTATCAGCTTATGCTCTTTTATCTTTTCGGGGTTTTGTTGGTACCCGCGAAGTTCATTGATGATATTCTCTGCTTCGGCCTTGATTTTTTGAATTTTTTCTTTTGCTTTTGCCTCAGCTTCATTAAGTAATCGGCGTTTCTCTCTTTCAAATTTTTCAAGTTCATTCTTTAGTTGATTGCGCTGTTCTTCAATTTCTGCTTTCATTTGGTTTGCTTCTTGGTTGGCCGCTTCCGCTTGTTTGCGGTTTTGTTCGAGCGAAGCAATCATTTGGTCAATTTGGTTGGTTTCAGTATCAATCTGACTTTTGGCTTGTTCAATGATTCTTTCTGGCAATCCAAGCTTTCTGGATATTTCAAAGGCGTTGCTTCGCCCGGGCACACCGATGAGAAGCTTGTACGTCGGCCTTAGCGATTGAACATCGAATTCAACACTGGCGTTAATCACGCCTTCTCTTTCATAAGCATATGCTTTTAATTCGCTGTAATGCGTCGTTGCAACAACGCTTGCCCCTTTATAAAACACATCATCTAATATGGCAACTGAAAGCGCGGCGCCTTCTTGGGGATCTGTTCCGGCGCCAAGCTCATCAAATAATACCAGGCTTTCGTGGTCGACCTTGGACAAAATATCAATAATGTTTGTCATATGCGAACTAAAGGTGCTTAAACTTTGTTCGATTGATTGCTCGTCGCCAATATCAGCAAATATTTCTTTATAAACGTTAATAACCGATCCTTCTTCACACGGAATGTGGAGGCCGGATTGCGCCATTAGGGTTAATAATCCGGTCGTTTTCAAAGTCACTGTTTTCCCGCCCGTGTTTGGTCCGGTAATAATCATCGCCCGGTAGCCATCGCCTAAAATGATATCTATCGGTACAACCTCATCAGCTGGTATAAGAGGGTGGCGGGCTTTTTTCAGATAAATATCGCCTTTGTCATTAAGCTTGGGACGAGTGGCCTTGATCTGTTTTGCATATTTGGCTTTTGCAAATATAAAATCAAGCTTGGCCAGACGCTCTACATGGTCTAAAAGAGAATCGGCGGCAGCTGCTGTCTGTTCAGAAAGCTTGTTAAGAATCTTTTCTATTTCATGCTTTTCCCGAGCTTTCGCCTCATTTAACTTATTGCTTAAATCTACAACTGACTGCGGCTCAATAAATAGGGTCGCACCGGATGCCGACTGATCATGAACAATGCCGCCAAAAGCTGCTCTGTATTCTTGTTTGACCGGCACTACGTAGCGGCCGTTCCGGATCGTAACAATAGCTTCAGACAGCTTTTTCAAATGGCCGGATGAACGAATGATGTTTTCTAACTTCTCTTTAATCCGGCTGTCAAAGCTTCTCATTTGCGAGCGGACGCTTCTTAAAGTTTCACTGGCCGAATCCATGACATGCCCCGAATCATCGATGCAGCTCTCAATGCTTCGTTCAAGTTGGGATTCCGGTTCCATATATGAAACAATCTCTGATAATAACGGCAGCTTTGTCCCTTCTTCAACAATATCCAAAATAAAATTTTTAACTATCCTTGTCCCTCTTATCGTACCGGCAATATTAATAAGTTCTTTTGGACCCAGCATGCCGCCGATTTTGGATCTTTTTAAACTCGCACGAATATCAGTAATTCCTCCAAAAGGAAAATGGCCTTTTAAACGTAAAACAGTCGCACCTTCATCGGTTTCCCTCTGCCATTCTTTTACTTTCTCAAGACGGCTTTCAGGCTCAAGCGACTTTATTAATTGTAACCCGAGTGAAGACGCGGCGTGTTCTGACAACTGTTCAACCACTTTATCGTATTCAAGGATATTTAGTACACGCTTTAGCAAAAAATAGTCCTCCCTGTTTATTTATTTTTTTGCAGAAACGCTTCAAATGATGACCTGGACATGGTATTTAAAACGGAATCCTTCCTGATCCAACCTCGTTTGGCACTGGAGACGCCGGCTTTCATATCTTCCAACATATCAATTGAATGGGCGTCGGTGTTTATAGCTATTTTCACATTGGCTTCTTGGGCTTTTTTCAGCCAATGAGAAGCTAAATCAAGACGATTGGGATTCGCGTTTAATTCTAAAGCTGTATTTGTTTTACTGGCTAATTGAATCAGTTCTTCCACATCAACATCATATCCTTTCCGTCCGCCGAGAATTCGTCCGGTCGGATGGGCAATCAATCTCACGTATGGATTTTCAAGCGCGGTTTGCAAACGTTTCATAATCACGCTTCTTTCTTGTGAAAAAGCAGAATGGATCGCACCTATGACAAAATCCAATTCCGCTAACGTGTCATCATCATAATCAAGTGTCGCATCAGGCAATATATCCATTTCAACACCGGCAAAAATTTTAAAGTCATGATATTTCGCATTCAGCCGTTCAATTTCTTCCCGCTGTTTACGCAGACGATAGGCTGATAAGCCATTTGCGACTCGCAAAGAATATGAGTGATCGGTAATAACAATGTATTCATAGCCTTTTAGTCTGGCAGCCTCAGCCATTTCTTCTATTGTATAAGCACCGTCGCTCCACGTCGTATGCATATGCAAATCGCCTTTAATATCGTCAAGCTCTATCAGGTGAAGCCGGCCTTTTTCAGCTGTTTCAATTTCATCTATTCCCTCGCGCACTTCCGGTGGAATATAGGTTAGCCCAAAATGCCCAAAAAAGTCTTTTTCTTTCTCAAAAGTTAATACATTCCCTGTATCTTCTTGCTCTACACCGTATTCGCTGATTTTTTCCCGGCGAGATTTTGCGAGCTGACGCATTTTTACATTGTGGTCTTTAGACCCGGTGAAATGATGAAGGGTTGTTGCAAAAGCCTTAGGTTCGACAAAGCGAAAATCAACGGAAACTTGATAATCATCATTTAATAAAACGGTCATTTTTGTATGGCCTTGTCCGACAATTTCATGAATATCCAGCCCGTCAGCGATCTGCTCTGCTGCCTTTTCGGGAGAGCGGGTTGCAATAACAAAGTCTAAATCTTTTATCATTTCTTTGCAACGCCTAAGACTTCCCGCTCTGGAATACTTTTCAATGACCTGAATAGATGATAAGACTGTTTCTATTTGTTCAGCGATTGGCAGCATATAAGAAATAGGCAGTCTTTCCGGCCGAACTTTCAACTCCTCTATCGCTTTTAACAGCTTTTCTTCCGTCTTTTTCCCGAAGCCTTCCAGCTCTTGCACACGTTCTTTGGTACACGCTTGCATCAAGCTTTCTAAATCGGTAACGCCTAATTTTTGATATAATTTAGCAATCTTTTTCCCGCCAAGACCAGGCAATTTTAACAATTGCAATAAACTCTGAGGGATCTCTTCTTGAAGCTCTTTAAGAAGCGAAGACTCGCCTGTTTCCAATAATTCATGAATCACCTGTGCCGTCCCTTTGCCAATGCCTTTCATTTTGGACGGATCATCAATTTGCGATATGGAACGATTATCGTTTTCAAGCGCTTGCGCGGCTTTTCGATAGGCTGATATTTTAAAAGGATTTTCTCCTTTAATTTCTAAATAAACAGCAATGGTTTCTAATACTTTTACAATTTCCTTCTTATTCAATTTCCTCACCCTTCCCTAAAGACTATCCTATCCTTTTTTTCTCTTCATGAAAACAAAGAAAACTCAAGCTCGCGCCAAGCCCGAAACAACAAGTGATTGACAGCCTGAAACAATGTCAGCAATAAGCTGAAATTAACTCTGAACGTACAAAAAACTTCCCCGTCAAAAGAGGAAGTTCAAAACCGCGCATTTAAAAGGAATCCGGATGATGACCGAAACCGGCAAGCATATCATGCAGTTTGCTTGAAAGTATCGGCGTGTTCTCCATCATTAAACTGGCGACATAAGAATGATTAACCGCGTTGGATATCCCATAAACTGGTGTGATTGTTCCTATATAGAGTAAAATAAATAAGACTAAATAGATTTCAACAAATCCGAGCGCCCCGCCAAGCCAGCCATTGACCGTTCTTAACAAAGGCAAATCGACAATAAAACTTAGAATATGGCCAATGACACCCATAACAACTTTTACAGCAATAAAAATCAAAATAAAAGCGATGGTACGGTAATATATCGTTTGGAAGTCAAAAAAGCTGTGAGCGCTTGAAGAGCCGGGGTAAGGAATAAATGTCAGCATGTGCGCCAGTTTGCCGCAGTACAAAAATGCAATGATATAAGCGGCAAAAAATCCGACTAAGTGAACCACTTGCAGGACCAAACCGCGCCTTAAACCAATAAAGAAACCGCCTATTAATAAAAGGAGAATGATAATATTTAACATATCATTGATTCCTCATCTTTCATTGTTTTTTAATAAGTTTCGCACCTGCATAGTCTTTTTTGTCATATTCTGTTGAATATTGACTGTCATCATTAGAAAAACTTAGCTGGTGCTATACCCTAAAGCGCAAGAGTTTGTATTGAACTTGCCCCTTAGAAGGCTAGATATACTTTCCGATAGTATAACAAAATGAAATCGAATAGAAAAACATCAGCTGTCGATAACAAGTATATGGTAAAGTGTAAATGGAGGTGAAAAGCCTTATGGCTCATGCGGTTTTAAAATTCAACAAGGAAAAAATTAACGAAATAAAAAAACATTACCAAAATGCATTAATCAATAAATCAGCTCCTGGGGCTTTATTTACAGCGAAAACGCCTGATTATACAATTACTGCTTATCAATCGGGAAAAGTGCTTTTTCAAGGGAAAAATGCCGAATTAGAAGCTGCTAAATGGCAAGCTGGAAACAATCAAGATGCGCCGTCGAAAAAGAGCGCAGCGGCCTATTCCGCTCCTCATCAATATCTTCCCCCAAAAAATATCAGTGATTTGACAATCATTGGTTCGGATGAAGTGGGAACCGGTGATTATTTCGGACCGATCACAGTATGCGCCGTACATTCCGGTCCCGAACAACATGATATTTTAGAACAATTAGGCGTCAAAGATTCCAAGTCATTGACAGATGAACGGATGATAATGATAGCTCGCGATTTGATTAAGCATGTTGATTACAGCTTGCTTATTTTGCCTAACGACAAATACAACCAATTGCAATCACGAGGCTATTCGCAAGGAAAAATGAAAGCCATCTTACATAATCAGGCTATTCTGCATGTCATTGATAAACTTAAAGCAAAAAATAAGGCTTATGATGCTGTCTTAATTGACCAATTTGCCAAACCTGATCTTTATTTTTCTTATATTAAAGATGAAAAGCAGCAAGCGAGAGACAAAGTCTTTTTCCAAACGAAAGCTGAAGGCCTTCATCTTTCAGTAGCCGCGGCTTCGATCATTGCCAGATATGCATTCTTAAAGGAAATGGACAAATTGTCGGAATTGGCCGGTCAAAAGCTTCCTAAGGGTGCAGGATACAAAGTCGATGAGGCTGCCGCAGATATTATCAGAAAAAAAGGGGAAGGGTTTTTAAAAAATATAGCTAAAATTCACTTTGCCAATACAAAAAAAGCGCAAAAACTAAAGTAAAAACGCCCGCTAAAGGCGTTTTTACTTTAAAGACATTAGTTTCTCAAAACGGCACCGGCACGTTCTTGACATGCATTCAAAATATTCTCATGGACTTTATTGACTTCTTTATCCGTCAAGGTCTTATTAGGATCTAAATATTGTAAAGAGAAAGCCAGTGATTTTTTGCCTTCTTCTAAATGTTCGCCTTGATACACATCAAATAGTTTAATATCTATGAGCAATGAACCGCCGGCTTCTCTGATAATATCGTGAAGGTCGCCAGCCTGAACGCTCTCGTCAACCACCAGTGCGATATCCCTTGTAACCGATGGATAACGCGGCAAATCACGATAAGTTGTTTCCGGAACATTTTCCTCAAGCAGCGCTTGTAAATTAATTTCAAAGACATAGGTGTCATTTAAATCTTTTTCCTTTTGTACAGAAGGATGCAGCTGCCCTAAATAGCCGATAGCCGAACCATTTAACGAAATATCAGCCGTGCGGCCCGGATGCAAAAGATCACGTTCAGCAGGAGTAAATTTAACGTTATCCAAAACACCCAGTTTCTCAAACAAGCCTTCAAGTATTCCTTTGACAGAATAAAAATCAACAGGCTGCTGCCGGCCTTCCCAGCTTTGGATATTTTCCAGCCCAGTTAATGCACCTGCCGCATGTTCCGTTTCAAGCGGAAGATCTGTCAATGGCTTTTGTTTTGCTGTAAAAACTTTGCCTATTTCATATAATTTAAGATTCGGGATTTGCCGGTTCATATGATAACGAACAACATCGAGCAATTCAGGAACAATGCTCATTCGAAGCGTGCTCCGTTCCTCGCTCATCGGCATGCTTAATTCAACAAGCTGATCCTCAGATTGGGCTTGAATCGTTAGCTGCTGCGCTTTCTCTTTTGTTGTTAATGAATATGTGACCGCTTGATACAAACCAATACCTTCAAAATATCTTTGGACCATCCGGCGCTTCTTTTGGTAAGAAGTTAATTTTCCTCGGGTTGATTCGCCTTCAGGCAAAGTTGCTGGAACATGGTCGTACCCATAAATGCGCCCCGCTTCTTCAACAATATCTTCGGGGATTGTGACATCCGGCCGGCGGGGAGGCACTTCTACATGCAACATTTCTCCAGCTATATTTGCATTGAAATTGAGTCTTTGAAGCAATGATGCGATTTCATCGGCTTCCAGCGTTGTTCCTAATACATCGTTAATTTTTGTCCATGGCATGTCAATTGTATGAGGCGCCACTTCTCTTTCACCTTGCTCAACGATGCCTTTAAGAACTTTCGCCCCCGCAATGGACTGCATCAGTGCGGCTGCACGGTTAGCCGCAGGAACGACTCGGTTTCTATCTATACCTTTTTCATAACGCTGACTGGCATCTGTGCGCAATTGCAGTCTTGAAGATGTCCTTCTCACTGATAATGCGTCAAATACTGCCGCTTCTAACAAGACCGTTTGTGTTTCATCTGCTATTTCTGAATCAGCGCCGCCCATCACACCGGCAAGAGCAACAGGCTGTTTGCCGTTAGTAATAACGAGATCGCTTGATTGTAAAGTACGTTCTTCATCATCAAGCGTTGTCATTTGTTCATTATCTTGAGCATAACGAACGAGAATTTGCTTTGAACCTAAATGATCATAATCAAACGCATGCAGCGGTTGACCGTATTCGAGCAAGACATAGTTCGTAATATCAACAATGTTATTGATCGGACGGATTCCGGCCGCAATCAGCCTGTTTTGCATCCAGCGCGGCGAAGGTTCGATACGAATATTCTCTATGACTCTCGCACCGTAATAGGGTGCGGCATCTGCCGCTTCAACAGAGACTTTGATCTTTTGTTCGGCTAATGTCTGATCTTCTTCTACGGCTGGATCCGGAAGATTGACTGAACGATTTAAAATAGCAGCAACCTCATAAGCAACACCGATCATATTTAAACAATGGGCACTGTTAGGAAGAATATCCAATTCTAATACATAGTCATCCAAATTTAAGTAAGGGAGCGCATCTTCGCCAACGACAGCATCGTCTCCAAAGACATAGATCCCATTTTGATATTCTTTAGGCACAAGTTTGCCGTCAATGCCTAATTCTTCTAAAGAACAAATCATCCCTTCGGAAACTTCGCCCCGGAGCTTTGCTTTTTTAATTTTAAAATTCCCGGGCAAGACAGCGCCAACCTTGGCAACAGCCACTTTTTGTCCAGCGGCTACATTCGGAGCGCCGCAGACAATTTGCGCTTCCTCAGAACCTAAATCGACTTGGCAGACATTTAATTTATCAGCATTCGGATGCTGGCTGCAGCTTTTAACATAACCGACAACAACGTCTTTAATCCCCTCGCCAAGCTTGTGAACATGTTCAACTTCGATGCCTGCTTTTGTAATTTTATCAGCTAACTCTTCAGGAGAGACACCGCTTAAATCTACGTAATCTTTTAACCAGTTATATGATACTAACATAAATAATCCTCCCTCTTATGCACGCTTAAACTGTTTTAAGAAACGAACGTCATTGTTGTAGAAATGTCTGATATCATTAATGCCATATTTTAACATAGCGATTCTTTCCGGACCCATGCCGAATGCAAATCCCGTATATACTTTCGGATCAAATCCGGACATTTCCAAAACATGAGGATGGACCATGCCGGCGCCAAGAATTTCAATCCAGCCTGTTTTCTTGCAAACGGAACAGCCGCTGCCGCTGCAATGGAAGCATGAGATATCCATTTCAACAGACGGCTCTGTAAAAGGAAAGTAACTTGGGCGCAGGCGGATTTGCCGGTCTTCCCCAAACATTTCTTTGGCAAAAACGGTTAAAATGCCTTTTAAATCGCTGAGTCTGACATTTTTATCAACATATAGTCCTTCGATTTGCATAAATTGGTGGGAGTGGGTAGCATCATCCGTGTCACGGCGGTAAACTTTCCCTGGGCAAATAATCTTAACCGGTCCCTTGCCTTTATGGGCCTCCATTACCCGTGCTTGGTTTGGCGATGTATGCGTCCGCAGCAATATTTCTTCTGTAATGTAAAAGGAATCTTGCATATCTCTTGCAGGATGATCTTTTGGTAAATTCAAAGCTTCAAAGTTATAATAGTCATTTTCAACCTCAGGACCTTCAGCAATAGAAAAGCCTAAACCGATAAAGAGATCTTCAATTTCTTCAATGACAGCGGTCAGCGGATGATGGTTGGCAGATTGAACCGGGCGGCCGGGAAGGGTGACGTCAATAGATTCCTCAGCAAGCTGCGCCTTGATTTTTTCTAACTCTAAATGTTCTTGTTTGTCTTTAATGGCTGACTCAATCGCTTCACGGACTTCATTGGCTAATTGCCCAATGACAGGCCTTTCTTCTTTGGACAGTTTTCCCATCCCCCGTAAAACTTCAGTAATCGGCCCTTTTTTACCTAAATACTTGACGCGGAGATCTTGCAGCGATTTAAGATCTTCTGCACTGTTTACTTGTTCTAGCGCTTCATTTCTAAGCGATTCCAATTGTTCCTTCATTCATATCCTCCTCCAAAATCCAGCTTAAGCCAAATAATGACAAATAAAAAAGCCTCATCCCAAAAAGGGACGAAGCATCGCGGTACCACCCTTGTTAGCAAAGACAGCGGTGTCTTTACTCACTTATCATGATAACGGCTGTCGCCGGTTTATCCTTTGAGATAACAGCTCCAGAGTGAATTCGCTATGTTCTACCATAGACACGCTTCCAGTCTTTGGCGCATCCTCCCTATATGGCGGTGCATAGGTACTACTCTCTTTCATAGCATTCGTTCGATAATTTTTTTCATATATATTTGACATTATAAAAGAGATTTCTGCGACATGCAAGCCTATTAGCTACTCGCGTTCAAAACCGCGAAGCCAATACATTAAAATGCCTGAAGCCACAGCAACGTTAAGAGATTCCGCATTCCCGTAAATCGGAATTTTCACATTGACATCTGTCAACGATAACAGATCCTCCGAAACACCGTTTCCCTCATTTCCCATTAATAATGCGAAAGCCTGGACAGCGCGGGGCGTATAGCTTAATTCTTGACCATTTAAAGCCGTTCCATACACTTGGATACTCTTCTCCTTCATTTGCTTGATGACATCTGTCAAGTCAACGGCGGCAGAGGGAAGATGAAAGTGCGATCCTTGAGCCGCCCTTAATGTTTTCTCATTATAAAGGTCTGCACACCCTTTTCCCAAAAATATGCCATCCAAACCGCAGGCATCTGCCGTCCGTATGATTGTCCCGAGATTTCCTGGATCCTGAATACTGTCTAAGAGCAGATACCTGCCTCTTTCCGTTATGTCAACACGTTGATCCGGCATTTTACAAACGGCTATCACGCCTTGGGGTGATTCAGTTTGGGAAAGCTCTTGAAACAATTGATGCGGTACACTGTATTCTTCAACTTCCGCTGTTATATTGACATTTTCTTTTTGAAAATGCTCATCATAAATCACAGCCTGAACTCTCGAAGGCACTTTTAATGCTTCTTCCAGCAAATGGAGACCTTCAATTAAATATAGGCCGTATTCATCACGCCACTTTTTTTTATGGCATTTTTTCCATTTTTTGATCTTTTGATTTTGCGACGATTCAATCCGTTTTACCATTTTGCGACTCCTTTAGAAAAACTCTTATCTTCTTACATAATTCTTTTATTTTAATCAATACTAATACAAAAAGTAAAGGAGTTGTATTATGGATATTAATATTAGAAAGGCCATTAAACATAATATTGCCGATAACGACAAATCTCAATTAAGAGAAACAATTGTAGACGCTATTCAAGATGGCCAAGAAAAAATGCTTCCCGGTCTTGGTGTACTCTTCGAAATCATTTGGCAGGAGTCTGATGAACAGCAAAAAAATATGATGGTTGACAATTTAGCTAAAGGTGTATGAAAATTTCAAATAACTGTAAAAACAGCCTGATCAGAATAGTGATCAGGCTGTTTTAATAAGTTAACATCTATTTCTATGATTCAAAAGTGATTTCTTTAACTTTTTCTTCATCCAGCCCTTTAATGATTTCCACAAGAATTTTAACCGCATTTTCATAATCATCACGGTGGATGATCGAAGCGTGGGAATGGATGTATCTGGTTGCGATTGTAATCGACAGACTCGGCACGCCGTTTGCGGTTAAATGAATCTTGCCTGCATCAGTGCCGCCGCCCGCTGTTGTGTCTAATTGATACGGGATATTATGTTTATCCGCTGTTTCAACGACATAATCACGAAGACCTTTATGTGTCACGATAGAGGCATCGTACATAATGATTTGCGGACCTTCACCGATCTTAGCAATGGCTTCTTTTTCGCTAATGCCCGGCGTATCTCCCGGAATGCCTGTATCAACAGCAATGCCGATGTCCGGTTGAATCTTGTGCGCAGACGTTGTCGCACCGCGAAGGCCGACTTCTTCTTGAACGGTGCCGACGCCGTAAACAATATTTGGATGGTCAACACCTTTTAATTGTTTTAAGACGTCAATAGCAATCGCACAGCCAATCCTATTATCCCAAGCTTTTGCCATTAAGTATTTTGGATTTTTCATGATTGTAAAGTCGCAGACCGGCACGACAAAATCTCCCGGCCTTACGCCGAATTTAAGCGCTTCTTCTTTATTGGCGACACCGATGTCAATGAACATATCCTTAACTTTAACAGGCTTTTTGCGGGCCTCAGCAGGTAAAATATGCGGCGGTTTGGAACCAATAACCCCTGGCACCCCGCCTTCCTTTGTCATCACTGTGACACGCTGAGCGAGCATGACCTGCTCCCACCATCCGCCGACAGTTTGAAAACGCAGAAATCCATTGTCATCAATTTGCGTGACCATGAAACCGATTTCATCCAAGTGTCCGGCCACCATGATTTTCGGGCCATTGGCGCTGCCTTTTTTGACAGCAATAAGGCTGCCCAGATTATCATATTGAATGTCATCAGCATAAGGTTCTATGTATTTCTTCATGATTTCACGAGGCTCACGTTCATTGCCTGAGACACCTTTAGCATCTGTTAAGTCTTTTAACATCTGCAGCGTTTGATCTAATTCAGTCATTGTCCTGTCCTCCTTAACTTTTATTAAACTCATTATACTGAATTTCATTTTTTGCCACAATCGTTTTGGCTAATAGCTCGACTGCTGGCGTTCATGATTAATTTGATTCTTTTTAAAATAAGCGTCTATCATATCATTTGAAGAAAATCCAAGCACTATACCTAAACTTAAGTATTCGTTGTAGAGTTCTTGATAATGGTCTTGGGTTATCTCTTCGCTCAAGCGATTGATCTTTTCGATTACCGCGTGAAAATGTTCAGTTAAACTGCCGCGGCTGATTTGCTTAAATTGTTGAATCAGCTGTTCAACATGATTAAATTCCAGGTCAAGGCCTATCGAAAGCAAGAAATGTACGCCGTCTACATACTCTTCTAAAATAACCTCTTCCTCTGAAGCCGGCTTAACGCTCCAAAATTTAAAGCATCTTGTTTCATTGGCTAATTCGCCCACTTCGACATAAAAGGCCAGAAGCTTATCTTTTAATAAATCCTTTGTCTTCAGATTATGGTTTTCTAAAATTCTATCGTCAAGCATTCTCTGTTCTTTAAATAGTCTTGTCAGCTGTTCTACATTCATGGTGTTCCCTCCTATTTTTGCGGTAAATGAAATGATAGCATGGCAAAACTCCCTGCTGAGGCCGTCATTACGGGATGGTGTCTGGATTGAAGCCGTTCTGTGACTTTTGCGTGCATTCAAACGCTATAAAAAATACCTTATGCTGAATGAACATGGGATCGTTCGTTTTCGGATTGATTGACAATAATAAGCGGCTTAAAGAAGAGGAATGCGCTAAAGAAAAAAGGATCATCCATAATGATGATCCTCTTTATTATTTATTAACGGCTTCTTTTGCTTTTGCAGCTAACTCAGCAAATGCTTTTTCATCGTTAACAGCTAGATCTGCAAGCATTTTACGGTTAACATCGATGCCGGAAACTTTCAATCCATGCATCATGCGGCTGTAAGAAATACCGTTCATGCGAGCTGCCGCATTAATACGCGCGATCCAAAGTTTGCGGAAATCACGTTTTCTTTGACGACGATCTCTGTACGCATATTGTAATGATTTAAAAACTTGTTGTTGTGCAACTTTAAATAATTTATGTTTAGAACCGTAATAACCTTTTGCAAGTTTTAAAACTTTTTTACGTCTGCGACGAGTGACATAACCGCCTTTTACTCTTGCCATAATACTACCTCCTAGTATATCTTGTAATTTCCTAAGTTGTCATTATCAGCCTGCTCAAAAAGTCTTGCTGTCCCTTTTTGAACACGTTCTTTCATTTAGATAAGCTTGCTGATGCGCTTTTGATCCGCACTTGAAACCATTGCGCTTTTGCGAAGCTTGCGTTTTTGTTTTTGAGTTTTATGCTTAAACAAGTGGCTAGTGTAAGCATGGCTGCGTTTTAATTTACCTGAACCTGTCTTTTTAAAACGTTTTGCAGCACCTTTGTGGGTTTTCATTTTTGGCATGATAATTCCTCCTGTCAGCTTCTTATTTTTCGCCTTTTGGTGCAAGGACTAGGAACATACTGCGGCCTTCCATCTTCGGCTTCGCTTCAATGACACCGTATTCCTCGCATTCCTTGGCAAGGCGTTCTAATACTTCTTTTCCAAGATCAGAATGAGTAATTGCACGGCCGCGGAAACGAATGGATGCTTTTACTTTATCGCCTTTTTTAAGGAACTTCTGAGCATTGCGAAGCTTAGTATTGAAATCGTGCTCTTCAATGTTGGGACTTAAGCGAATTTCTTTAACATTGATGATCTTTTGCTTCTTACGGGCTTCTTTATCTTTCTTTTGCTGTTCATAGCGATATTTCCCGTAGTCCATAATCCGGCAAACCGGGGGCTTGGCATTCGGCGCCACCATGACAAGATCAAGGTTGACATTCCTGGCCATATCCAATGCTTCACGCTTTGATTTAATGCCGATCTGTTCACCGTTTTGGTCAATAAGACGGACTTGGCTAGCGCGAATCCCCTCGTTAACAATCATATCCTTGCTAATATTGAGCCACCTCCAAATGTTTATTAAAAGTGCGTTAGAAATGAGCAGTAAGGCACCGACCTAACTTATTCATTAAAAAAGTGCGGGCATACTCATACGCCCACACTTGTTTCATTACATTCCATACTCAAACCTGCCAACTGCCTTAAAGCGTCGATCAGGTGAGAAGCCGGGCGCTTCTTCTTTTGCTCGATTTATCCACTTTCTTTATACACTATATCATTATTTATTAACATGTGCAAGTTCTCTTGAACATCCTATATAACGATACACTAAAATAAAATGAACTTCAAGTCCTCAAAAGAAAAAATCAAGCTTTATTTTATTCATGGTTTTTGACGGCTTTTTCTAAGCGGTCAATAAAAGCATTAACGGCGATAGACTCTGAACTTTTTTCACCATAACGGCGGACATTGACGCTGTCCGTTTCAATTTCTTGATCGCCGACAACCAGCATATAAGGAATTTTTTGTGTTTGGGCTTCACGAATTTTATAACCGATCTTTTCATCGCGCTCATCAACCTCAACACGAATGTTATGCCGGCGAAGCTGACCGGCCACTTGATTGGCATAATCGTGATGAACCGATGCTACAGGAATAACTTTGGCTTGAACCGGCGCAAGCCAAGTCGGAAAAGCGCCTTTGTACTGTTCAATAAGGAAAGCGACAAAGCGTTCCATCGTTGAAACAACGCCTCGGTGGATGACAACCGGACGATGTTCTTTGCCGTCTTCACCGATATAAGACAAATCGAAGCGTTCCGGCAAATGGAAGTCAAGCTGTACAGTGGATAAAGTTTCATCTTTTCCTAATGCTGTTTTGACTTGAACATCAAGCTTAGGTCCGTAAAATGCCGCTTCACCTTCCGCTTCCACGTAGTCAAGTCCAAGAGCATCCATAGCTCCTTTTAGCATGCCTTGTGCTTTTTCCCACATGTCATCTTTGTCCACATATTTTTCTTTGTTTTCAGGATCACGGTAAGACAAGCGGAAATAATAATCTTCAATGCCGAAGTCTTTATAAACTTTCTGGATAAGTTTGACGACATTGGTGAATTCCTCTTGAATTTGATCTGGACGGCAGAAAATATGAGCATCATTCAGCGTCATAGAACGTACACGCTGCAGCCCGGCAAGCGCACCTGACATTTCATAGCGGAACATAGTGCCAAGCTCGGCAATCCGTACCGGCAGATTGCGGTAACTATGCAATTCATGCTTATAAACCATCATATGATGCGGGCAGTTCATCGGTCTCAGTACAAGTTCTTCGTTATCAATTTTCATCGGCGGATACATATCATCCTGATAATGATCCCAGTGGCCGCTTGTTTTATATAAATCTACACTGGCTAAATGGGAAGTATAGACATGTTTATATCCGCAGGCTGTTTCCAGATCAACGATGTAACGCTCAATTATTCTGCGGATTGTTGCTCCCTTAGGAAGCCAAATCGGCAAGCCTTGTCCAATTTCTTGTGATATTGTAAAGAGATCGAGCTGTTTGCCAAGTTTGCGGTGATCGCGTTCTTTCCTTTCTTCAAGCACTTGCAAATGATTTTCAAGCTGGCTTTTCTTAGGAAACGCTGTACCGTAAACCCTTTGCAGCATTTTATTATTGCTGTCTCCGCGCCAATAAGCACCGGCGACGCTCAGCAATTTGAAAGCTTTTATTTTACCTGTTGAAGGGAGGTGAGGTCCGCGGCATAAATCGAAAAATTCACCTTGCTCATAAATGGTCACCGTCTCTCCTTCAGGAATATCCTCAAGCAGTTCAAGCTTAAGATCATCACCGATTTCTTCAAAACGGCGCTTAGCCTCTTCTCGCGAAACTACGTGACGCTTAATTTCGAAGTTTTGATCAATAATTTTTTGCATTTCTTTTTCAATGCGCTTAAGATCCTCCGGACCGATCGCCTCTTCCATGTCTATGTCATAATAGAAGCCCTCTTCAATAACCGGACCGACTCCGAGCTTAACATGATCATACAAACGTTTAATCGCTTGGGCCATAACATGCGTCGTTGTATGACGAAGGATTTCTATACCTTCAGGATCATCAAGCTTCAAAATTTCAATCTTGCCGTCTGTTGTCAGTTCTCTTCGCAAATCAACGGGCTCACCGTTAAATTTGCCAGCGATGGCTTGCTTTTTTAAACTTGAGCTAATAGAACCGGCAATCTCTTCTGTTGTTGTATTTTTTGGAAACTCCTTGATATTGCCGTCTGGAAAAGTTATTTTAATCATTTCAGCCACTATTATCACTCCATTCTTCATACTTGCCATGATAAAAATAAAAAACACCCATCCCAAAAAAGGGACGAGTGCTGATCTCGCGGTTCCACCCTTGTTCATGCATAAATCTGCATCTCAAGTTAACATAACGGCTGTTATACCGGCGACAGATACTTTTTGTGACTGCGCACAATTTCCCTGCCGCAGCTAAGAGGTGGTAAGTTATTTTAACCGTTAGGAAGATCCCAGCAACCCTTCCCTCTCTAATAACGGTTCTACAAATAACCCTTGTCCTCTATCAAAGCTTTTTTAAAAGTCATGTTATTATGTAAGGTATTATAGCCAGTTATCATTATAAAATCAAGCCCTTTAAAGAAAATATGCCGGCCGCCAAAATTCAAGCGGCTGCCTGATTCGGGCAATTTGCTTGACGGAACATACTTCCTATATATTTTTCGCCCTCGACATACTATTTATTAATTGTAGCCGCTGTACTTTTGGGAAGAAATGTAACGCGTTCTTCAAAGACATTTTGCAGAGTCTGCATCATGCCGTATTCAGGGCGGTCCGTATAAATAAAAATATTTTTTGGAGCTAAGCCGATGAGCGTTAATAGTATTGACGGTTCGGCTTCAATCCCCCACTGTTTTAACAGAGGATAAAACGAGCGGATAGACTGGACATTCTTAATATACTGATAATTTTCATCCAATAATTTAAACGGCTGATCGTCAATCACATAAATGGTATGATGCAATGGGCGATATGCTCTTACAATCCTTCGCAATTTATCAACGAAAGCCTGATACTCCTGCTGAAGCTTATATTCATCAATAGCCAGCTCAACATATTTTTGCAGGCATGTCCTGTATTTATGAAGTCGAAAACGAATAATGGATTGAAAGGATAAACTTTTCTTATCTTCAAAAATATCATGAATTGCTTCTTTTAATATTTGATGCCTAGAAGGCAAAATATCCAGCCTCGGAAGATCCGTCCTTTCACCATCAAATATTGACTGAACAATTTCCAAAATTTCTTCCTGATCATGTTTATCCTTAAAGTAGAATGTTGACGAAATAATATCAAGCAACCATTTTTTCTCATAAGTGTCAATAATAAATTCCACAAAAACATCGATTAATTTTTTTCGGAAATCAATCGATAAGGCATCTCCTTTTAGACCGATTGTTAACGTTTCTTTATGGATTTGAAAATGCAAAGGCTCTTTGATCGCTTCGGCAATATGTGTATTCAAGGACACTGCTTCGTGTCTTGATTCAAAAGTAACTGAAATCAATCTTGTCCCCCCTTGTCCCTTCTCACTACACTATATGGAACAAGGCGGGAAAAAATGTCCAAATTTTTTATTATCATAAATAAAACTTGCCGGCCCGCATCTTTTATGCGTTCACAGGGTCAAACCCTGTGAACTTTTTGAACATGTTTTTATCTAAAGTAATGCCTTTAAATTCTGCGGTTTTTTCCTTTAACTGTAACAAGTTTTGTATAGTGGCGAATCCGCTCCATGACACGCTTTGCTTTGAGCAGCTCAGTACCGCTTTTTTGCGAATATGAAAAGTGCTCTTCTAATTCATCATAATTATAATTAGACGTATATAATGTCGGCAGCTTCTTCATCACTCTATATTGCAAAATGCTCCCAATGATTTCATCACGAATCCATGGAGAAATGATTTCTGCGCCAATATCATCCAAAATTAATACGGAAACCTTTTTTATATAATCCAATTTCTCATCAAGGGTTCTTTCTTGAATCGACCCCTTTAATTCTCTGAAAAAGTCGGGGGTATATACCATTAATGACGGTATATTTTTATCTTTAAGAGCATTCATGACAGCTCCCATTATATAAGTTTTCCCAACGCCAAATTGTCCGTAAAAGTAAAGCCCTTTTGTCTCCTTAGGATTTTCAGTATATTCCTTTACAAAATCCCTAGCAGCTACCAGCGCATCGTAACGATCCAAATCGCCTGTATCTATCGATTGAAATGTCGCTTGCAAAACATCATCCGGTACATAATAGCTGCGAATCAGTTCTGCCTGTTTTTTCATTTCCTCATTTCTCTGTTTAAGCGGACAAGAATGAAACGTTAAATTGATCGTTGCTTTATCATAGACGAGTTCAGGCTGGTACCCTTTTAAAATATTTGGGCATTTATCAAGACCTGGACAATGATCACAATGATTGCGTTCTTGTACAAATTGAAATAAATGAGGAATGCTTTTTTCGACAACAGCAGCTGTAATGTCCGGATGGCTGTTCAAAAACGCTTGTACGTCACCATGCCTTAAAAGGGACGACATGATCTTTTCATTAAATTGTTCAATATCATGACCTTTCGCCATTTGACGGATGACAGATTTTATGGAATCCATATTTTTCACCGCCTATATTTTGTTTAAATAATCTTTAAGGAATTGACGCTTTCTCTCAGCTTCTTCATCCGACAACTCCGGCTGTTCATTTTGGGATGATTGATCTGTCATCCAGCTAGGCAGTCTTTCTTGCCGTTCGTTTTTTCGTGCTTTTTGATAGGGCTTTTTGCTTTTAGTTTGCGACCATTCCTGATACTTTTTGTGCTCAGAACGCGCCAGAGCCATTGCCTCTCGTACCGTCTTGACTTTTTTTCTAGCCCAGTGTGCCGCAATTTTTTCTACATAATTCTTAACGAGCTTTTGATCGTTTGTTTCCATGACATAGTGAATGAGAACATTAACAACGCCGGGGGTTAATTTTTGTTCGAATAATATTCCTTCTACGATTTTCAGATCGGCTGGAACCGGCTTGCCGCCTTGCCCGACTTGTTCGAGCACTTCATACGGCGATAATTGTTCAAATGCCCGGATTGTCTGCTCTTCTTCATTTTGCGGTTCCCGATGAGCCATTTCTTGAAGAGCAGGAGGCTGAGTTCGGTAGCTTAAAGCCGGCAGCTGGTCGCCTGATTCTAATCGATAAAAGTTGCGGACTTGTTTTCTAAGTTCTTGAATATCTATAGCACCAGTGTGCAGAAAGGCTTCCTGTATGACACGGCTCATCTGTTCCGGTGATAACTGGTAAACAAACGCAAGCTTAATGATTGCTTCTTTTACCTCAGGAGTAAAAGCTTCCCTAGAAATAATAACATCTGAAAGATGATGGTATAAGGCCTGGAAATCAAATGTTGATGTAACGGCAGGCGCCGTCGGCTCTTTGCGGTCAATCCATTCATATTGATCGTCTATCTGCGAAACCTCATATTGATTAACGCTTAATTCCGATGGATGAACAGATTGGAAAACATCGCTGAAAGATACAGTCATTTCTTCGTAAATATCCTTATCAACTTGTTCTTGTGCAAAAATTTTTTTCAATCGGATAAAATCTTTTTGGCCGATCCTATTATAAAGATATATATTTAACAGCCCGTCTGTAAAAAATTGCTTCGGTGTTAAAGGCGGCTGAAGTTCATAAATAAATTCTATATGTTCGCCGCTCTTTTTTTTATAAACTTTAAGCAGCCCGATGGCCTCAAGCTTTTTCCTGTCTTCTAATAATAAATCAAGGGAACAGTTCATTCGGACCATCAGCTGATGATGTGTACACCAATCGCCAAAAAAAGTCATTTCATTAACTTCCTGCCAAAGCGAAGTATATAAACTGACCGGCCTTGGTCCGATAAGCGGCTGATATAAATAATGAATAACCTTTTGATCGTATGGATGGATTAATCCATTTAATCGTACTTGATAACGATCAACAGGCAGCAATTCTTTCCAATGGTTTTGCACCCTGATCACCTCGCACATCGTTAAGGGTACATTTAAAAATGGCTAGATAAAAAGAGCTTTGACAAAGCTCTTTAGTTTTCATCTTTATTGACTTTTTTTAATAGATCCTTCAGCTCATGAATAAACACATTAATGTCTTTAAACTGTCTGTATACAGATGCAAAGCGGACGTAAGAAACTTCATCAACTTGAGCCAATTCATCCATTACCAATTCGCCAATATCGTGGCTTTTTACTTCTGATATTCCTTGGTCTCTCAAGTTTTTTTCGACTTTATTAACGATTTCTTCAAGGCGTTTTAAAGGCACAGGCCGTTTTTCGCAAGCCTTAATTAATCCACGTAATATTTTATCCCGGCTAAATGATTCTCTATCATCATTTTTTTTAACGACAATAAGCGGCATTTCTTCTACAGTTTCAAATGTTGTAAAACGGTATTGGCATGATTCGCATTCACGCCGCCGCCTAATAGACCGTCCTTCATTGACAGGCCGGGAGTCAAGAACTTTAGTTCCTAGTTCCTTGCAATTAGGACAACGCATGAATCCCACCTCTATTGGGGCCTTTTGTCTTTAATCATATTAAAAAAAACGTCGAATAACAAGTTATTTTCTTTTTTATCATTAAAAATGTCCGCCAAAACGGCATTATTCACAGCATGAATAGCAAAAGGGATACCTAAGGTACCCCTTTGAGCGGATTTTTTTCAATTATAATCATTATGCAGATGTGATTTGTTTATCCTTTGATTCAGCCGGATGGATGCCTCTTGGCAATTCCATATTATCTGATACTTTAGCATCTAACGCTTTGGCAATGTAATCAGCCGCAACATTTGGATCAATCCGGTCACCGCATGTGTAAACATCAATGCTTGCGTAGCCATGCTCAGGAAAACTATGAATCGTTAAGTGCGATTCAGAAATAATAACAACCCCGCTGACGCCTTGAGGTGCAAATTTATGAAAAGCCACTTCTCTTACTTCGGCGCCAGCTTCTAAAGCTGCGTTGACGAACGTTTTCTCAATAAATTCGATATCGTTTAATTTATCAATATTGCAATCCCATAATTCTGATATAACATGACGTCCCATTGTTTCCATATGTCAGTCCCCCTTTAGGAAAAGTACCATGCCGTAAGCATGCAGGATTGCTATAACACCACGGGGGATAGTTAGTCCGATGAGGTCCTAACCCTTTAAGTGCTATACAAATCCCTTTCGTACATTTTTGTGTTGACGATGAATAGTATAATCGTTTTAAATCCGGTTTGCAATGACTTTTTTATACTATAAAAAATTCCCAAATACAAAGCCGAATGGGTGCTTGTTTTTCCTGTCTTTTTCTATACGTTTTGCCATTTTCGGCAGTCAAAAATGAAAGAGGGCGCCAAAAAGCCAGTTGCTCTGGCTTTTCGGACACCCCCTTAGAATAAAGGTGTTTAAGACACTTTAACATCTTTTGCAGCAGACATATAGGAAGCGACTAATTTCGCCAAGTCTACAACCCGGCAAGAATATCCCCATTCATTATCATACCATGCAAGAACTTTCACTTTATTGCCATCAATAACCATAGTCGATAATCCATCAATGATTGCAGAGTGGTCATCAGTATTAAAATCCTTAGAAACGAGCGGTTCCTCAGTATAATCTAAAATACCCTTGTAATTAACTCGCGAAGCGGCTTGGAAGGCATAATTGATATCATCGACCGTAACTTTAGTATTAAGTTCCACAACAAGATCGACCAGAGACACATTTGGTGTTGGCACTCGCAAAGCCATGCCATTCAGCTTTCCTTCAAGCTCAGGGAGCACTTTAGAAATGGCTTTTGCCGCACCAGTTGATGTTGGAATAATTGATTCAGCACAAGCGCGCGCGCGTCTGAGATCCTTATGCGGATTGTCAATATTTTTCTGATCATTTGTATAAGAATGCACGGTTGTCATCATGCCTGACACAATGCCAAATTGCTCTTCCAATACTTTAACAACAGGCGCCAAACAATTCGTCGTACATGAGGCATTTGAGAGAACATGATGTTGATTCGGGTCATACTTATCATCATTGACACCCATGACAATAGTGAGATCTTCATCTTTTCCAGGTGCTGTAATGATGACTTTCTTGGCACCGGCTTCAATATGATAACCCGCTGTTTCCCTTGTTTTAAATTTACCTGTTGCTTCAATGACAATATCTATCCCCAGACTCTTCCAAGGCAATTGTCTTGGATCACGGTGATTAACGAGTTCAATGATTGCGCCGTTGACACTTAGATGGTTATCATCGACCACCTCTACTTCGCCTTGAAAGCGCCCGTGAATACTATCGAATTTTATTAAATGGGCTAATGTTGCAGCTGGATAACTTGCATTAATGGCTTTAATATTTAATGAACCGTCAGCCATCGCTTTCCTAAAAACCATACGCCCAATTCTTCCAAATCCATTTATCGCAACATTTACAGGCATGAACATCAACCTCCGAAAATATGTGTTATACAATTTATGCTTCATCTACAAATAGTATAACATAATAACCGGAGATTGAAAGCGCTTTTTCATTTTTTATTAAAAAATGTGCCAAAGCCTAAAAATTCTTTTTAGTTGATGCAAAGTTTCTTCAGTCGATCCATTATTGTCAATAACGGCATCGACCAGCGCCCGCTTTTCATCCAGCGGCATTTGTGAACGGATTCGATCTAAAGCTTCTTTTTCAGAACTTTGATCCCGATTCATTAATCTTTCTAATTGTGTTTTGGCGTCAACATAAACCAGCAGTGTTTTATCGACCATTTCTGTTAATTTGCTTTCGAAAAGCAAAGGAATATCCAGAACGGTGACTGCTTCGCCCTGTCTTTCGTATGCATTTACTTTTTGTAACATACTTTTTCTGACTTGAGGATGAACAATGCGGTTTAGCATTTGCCTTTTATCAGCATCTTGAAACACAATATTGCCGAGTTTTTTTCGATTAATTTGACCGTTGTCAAACAATATCTCAGAACCGAAGGAGGCAACAATTTGCTTGTATGCCTCTTCGCCCGGTTCTACCACTTCCCTTGAAATCCTATCTGCATCGACGACAGGAATGCCGAAATCTTTAATCATAGCGGAAACAGTGCTTTTACCGCTGGCGATGCCTCCTGTCAAACCAATCTTCATCATTTTTCCGATCATCCTTTACATAAAAATCAACACTGGCAAACCGAACAAAAATGAGTTCCCCTGCCTCCGACTTTAATTTTTTCAATTGAGGTTCCGCAGTTTGGACAAGGAAAGCCTTGCCGTCCATAAACATTTAATTTTTGTTGAAACATCCCCATTTGTCCTTGGCTGTTTAAATATGATCGAATCGTGCTCCCGCCCATTTCCACTGCTTCTTTTAACGTTTGCTTGATGGCGGCCGTCAGTTTATCAATTTGTCCGGCGTTAAGCGGCTTTGCTTTTGTTAATGGGTGAATACCTGCGCGATACAGGGCTTCATCTACATAAATATTGCCTAACCCCACTACAATTGTTTGATCTAATAAGGCCGTTTTAACAGCGCGATCTGTTTTTGACAGCCGGTCAGCCAGATATTCAGCATTAAAATCAGGAGCAAACGGTTCAGGGCCCAATTGACAAAGGGGCGGATACATCAGCTCCTCCCCCTTTGAAAAAAGATGCATCGTGCCGAACTTTCGGACATCCCGATATCTTAGCTCTGTCCCATCTGTCAATTTAAAAATAACATGAGTATGTTTATCTAATGGTACTGCTGCTTCTTGCAAACTATATTTCCCTTCCATTCGCAAATGAGAAACAACGACATCATCATTGCAATAAAAAAGCAAAAACTTTCCTCTTCTTTTAATATCCCTGATGGTTTGTCCGATCAACTTGGTTCGAAAGGCTTGAATATCATCAGGCCTTTTAATGATTTTCGGCCAAAAAACAAGGACGTCTTTGATTGTTTTTCCGATAATCAGCTGCTTTAATGTTTGTTTAACCGTTTCTACTTCAGGTAATTCAGGCACGAATATCTCCCTTTCTTATTTCGCATCGTACCATGTGTTGCCAAAAGCATAATCAACTTTTAACGGCACCTTCAGTTTCACCGCATTTTCCATAACTTCTGGAACGATGGTTTTTAATTTCTCTATTTCAGCTTTCGGTGCTTCAAAAATCAGCTCATCATGGACTTGAAGCAGCATATTAGCTTGCATATTTTCTTCTTTCAGCCGCTTAGCCATTTGAATCATGGCTTTTTTAATAATATCGGCCGCGCTTCCTTGGATTGGTGTATTCATTGCCGTACGTTCAGCAAAGCTTCTTCTGTTAAAATTCCGGCTGTTAATATCCGGCAAATAACGCCTTCTGTGCAGCAAGGTTGTCACAAATCCTTCCCTTTTTGCTTTTTGGACAACATCTTCCATATATTGCTTGACCCCTGGATAACTTTTTAAATACCGATCTATAAAAGCCCCGGCTTCTTTTCGGGTAATATTTAAATTCTGTGACAAGCCGTAATCGCTAATGCCATAGACAATGCCAAAGTTGACCGCTTTGGCATGGCGCCGCATAAGATCCGTAACCTCATCCTTATCAACGCCAAAAACGTCCATAGCCGTTTTTGTATGAATATCCATTTCTTGTTCAAACGCTTCAATAAGATTTTCATCGCCTGCCATATGGGCAAGCACTCTTAATTCAATTTGTGAATAATCGGCCGAAAACATCATCCAATCCGGTTTGGATGGAATAAATGCTTTACGAATCTTGCGTCCTTCTTCTAAGCGAATAGGGATATTTTGCAGGTTTGGATCCGTTGAGCTGAGCCGTCCCGTTTGTGTCAGCGCTTGATTGAAGCGAGTATGAATTTTTCCTGTTTTAGGGTGAATAACTTTCAACAGCCCTTCAATATATGTTGAATTTAATTTTCCAAGCTGACGGTAATTGAGAATCTCTGAAACGATATCGTGTTCTTTTTCTAACTTTTCGAGAACATCCGCGGAAGTCGAGTAGCCTGTTTTAGTCTTTTTAATGACAGGCAGATTCAATTTCTCAAATAAAATTTCCCCGAGCTGTTTCGGAGAGTTAATATTAAAGCTTGTACCCGCCAACTCGTAAATATCCTTTTGTTTCTCCTCAAGTTTCTTTGTTAATTCTTCACCCATTTTTTCTAGTGTTTCTTTGCTTGTTTTTACACCCTTTTCTTCCATTTCCGCTAAAACGAACGAAAGGGGCATTTCCAGTTCTGAAAAAAGGCTGTATTGCTCGTTCTTTTCTAGTTCCTCTTTTAAAAGGGGCTGACATTTTAACATGGCCTCAGCTTTTCTTATCAAATGATCGCCGAGCTTTTCGCCTTCAGGAATGGCTCTTTTCGCTCCTTTTCCGTAAAAAGCGTCATCTGAATACACAAATTTAAAGTTCTTGCGCTTAGCGATGGCGGATAAATCATGCGATGATTCAGATGGATCAATTAAGTATGACGCCATTTGTATGTCAAAAACAACGCCGTTAAGATCTATATTGCGCCATTTTAGCGAAACAATGGACTTCTTGCCGTCAAAGACAATTTTCTTTTGCTCTTTATTTCCAAGCCATTCTTTGAATGCTGTTGAGTTTAAGGCTGTTTCTGTCGGAATATAAAAGCGGCCTTTCTCATTAGCCAGCGCCAGCCCTATAATATCAGCAAAGTGGTAATTATCATCGAGCACTTCAACAACTAAGGCACTCGGCGATGCCAAGTGTTTTTCAGTGACTTCTGTCAGCATTTCAAACGCTATTGACTCTTCTTCAGCTTCTTCGCTGATGACGTCTTCAAAGCCGACCCTTTCAAGCAGTGTTTTAAATTCTAAGTCTTTAAACAAGTCGATTAACTCGCTCGTTATTTGATATTCATATTGCAAATCTTTTAATTGAACATCGATGGGTGCGTGCTTCTCAATTGTGGCTAATTTTTTGCTCATCAATGCCTGTTCACGGTCATTTTCCAGCTTTTCTTTCAGCTTTTTACCGGGAACATCTGCTAATGATTGATAAATCTCTTCAATAGAGCCAAATTGTTTAAGCAGCTTAATGGCTGTTTTTTCGCCAACGCCTTGTACACCGGGAATATTATCTGAAGAATCGCCCATTAATCCTTTCAGGTCTATGATTTGTTCCGGAGAAATTTCGTAGCGTTCATATACCTTATCCTTATTATAATCTTCAACATCTGAAATGCCTTTTCTTGTCAATGAGACTGTTACATGGTCGTCTACAAGCTGAAGCAGGTCTTTATCCCCGGTGACAACTTTAGTTTCAAAACCTTCCTTCTCGGCCTCCGCCGCCAACGTGCCAATAATATCGTCCGCTTCATAATTTTCCAGCTCGTATCTCTTGATTCCCATAGCATCAAGCAGTTCATGTATAAATGAAAATTGCTCGGACAGCTCAGGAGGGGTCTTTTGCCGGGTGCCTTTATATTCTTTATATGTTTGATGCCTGAACGTTGTTTTTCCGGCATCGAACGCAACGAGAACATGTGTGGGCTTTTCCTCCTCAATAATCTTCATCAGCATTGTCGTAAAGCCGTATACAGCATTTGTATAAACGCCTTTATCATTGTTCAGCAAAGGCAGAGCGAAGAACGCCCGATAGGCAATACCGCTCCCGTCGACTAGGATGAGCTTATTCAATGAATGACATCTCCTTTTTCTTTAGCTTTGTTAAATGTTATCGCAAAAGTTGTTCCTTTGCCAATTTCACTTGATACATCAATGCGGCCGTTATGCGCTTCTACAAGGTGTTTGACGATAGCCAGACCGAGTCCTGTGCCGCCTTGATTTCTGCTCCGCCCTTTATCAACCCGGTAAAATCGTTCAAATATGCGCGGGATTTGGTCTTCACTAATCCCGATGCCTGTATCTTTAACCATTAATTCTATATAATCATTGCCTTTATCTTTCACTTGAATCCAGACATGTCCGCCGCTAGGCGTGTAAGCAATGGCGTTTGTTACTAAATTAATGATCATTTGCTGAATTCTGTACGGGTCCCCTAATGCCAGACCATTACTGGACGGCAAAACTTCCAAAATAATAGACTTTTGATTAGCCTTCTCTTTTAAAATGATGAGCGTTTCTTCCACGATATCCTTTAATGAAACACTCTGCCATTTTATCGTAAAATGCTCTTGTTCGATTTTCGACAGCTCGAGCAAATCTTGAATGAGACTTTGCAGCCTTTTACTTTCATTAAGAATGATGTTTAGGAACTTCGTTTTTAATTCACTATCATCCATTGCACCATCTAAAAGCGTTTCTGTAAACCCAATAAGCGAAGTAACCGGCGTTTTCAATTCATGAGAGACATTGGCAACAAAATCTTTGCGCATTTTTTCGAGCTTTTTCAGTTCTGTTATATCATGAAAAACGACAACAATGCCTTGCAAACGTTTCTGTTGAGCTAAAATGGGCGCACAAGAAACGTCAAAGTGCTTTCTTTCAATGTGGACGGGCAAAAGCACTTGCTTTGATAATCTTCTTTCTGTACTAAAGGTTTCGTCAATAATGTCGATGACTTCCTGGTAAGGAATAACCTCATAGTACGTTTTGTCACTCCAATTGTTTGTTTTAACTTGAAAAGTTTCCCGATAAGTTTTGTTTAATAAATTGATGCGCCCATGGTTATCAATAAAAATCAATCCGCTCCCGATATTTTCAATTAAAGTGGCCAATCGATCCTCTTGCGTTTGATAGGATTTTGTCATTATCTCTAAATTTGCGGCTAAATGATTAAGAGACTGATAAAGACGTGACAGTTCCGAATTTTTAGCGGATTCTGTTATGCGTTTTTTATATTTTCCATAGACAAGATCTTCAGCCATTTCAGCAGCCCTTTCAACCGGCTGACGGTATCTGATCAGAACAATCTCGTAAAAAATAATAAATGCAATGCCCATGATTAAAATAAATAGGTTGTCCTCAGCCGGAATAAGAAAGTGAAGACCAAAAATAATAAGCAGAAAAAAAACGGCGGAAATGATACGTCTATATTTTGTTTGGAAAATGTCATTTATAAATTTATTCATGACTTTGGTTCCTCTAATTTATAGCCTAAACCCCGTACAGTTTTGATATACAAAGGCTTCCTTGTGTCATTTTCAATTTTTTCTCTTAAGTGGCTGACATGAACATCGACAATTCGTGTATCCCCGGCAAAATCGTAATTCCAAACAGTGCTCAATAGCTGCTCTCTCGTTAAAACTTTCCCTTTGTTTTTGACTAAATAGAGAAGTAATTCAAATTCTTTTGGCGTTAATGTCATCAGTTTCCCTTGAAAATAAGCTTCATATTTATCTGGATAAACCGCTATATCACCAACTGATAAACGGAAGTCTTCGGCCGGCTGTTTGGCCGGATTCACTTGATTCGACCTCCTTAAAATCGCCTTAACGCGGGCAACGACTTCTCTGGGACTAAAAGGCTTTGTCATATAATCATCTGCCCCCAGTTCCAGCCCTAAAATTTTATCTAATTCATCGTCTTTTGCCGTCAGCATTAATATGGGAATAAACATTTGATTTTCTCGTAAGGTTTTACAAACATTTAAGCCGCTCATTTCCGGCAGCATTAAATCTAATACGATAAGATCGAGCGGAAATTTTTTTGCTAATTCAAGCGCTTCATTTCCGGTTGATGCGGTTAATACTTCAAAACCGGCTTTTTCCAGGTTAAAAGACAGTAATGTAACTATAGACGGTTCATCATCAACAACAAGTATTTTATTCGACAAAGAAAAAACCTCCAATTATCGGCAGACTCTAAACCTATATTCCCTTTTATCATACTATTTTTTAAGGGTATGATAAACTGATAAATAAAGTTTTGGGGACATAAAGAAGCGCGAAAAAGAATCCAAAGAAGCCCCGCTCTGAGAGCAAGGGCTTGGTTAATCTTTTATGCTGCTTGGCGGCACCGCTAGTTGGATTTCAAGAAGTATGGCTCGGTGCTTTTTGCGCTATTAAGGTTTGTGCCAAACAAATTTTTTATCAGAAATTCTCCAATGTTGAAGAGGTGATTGATTTAAGAGGGTACGGCGGTGATACAATCAATTCGCCAACGATGACTGGATCACCGGAATCGTTTTTCGCATCAACACTCATAATAATCTGATTTTTTCCTTGATCAGTCGCTTCAACTGCCAAGAGAATATGAATTTCCTCATAGTGATAGACAGGATTAGGAAATTGAAGGGATTGGCTGAGAACACTGCTGCCGGGGCCGGGGAGTATTTTAGAGACAGCCCCAGTTACCATGCCTGTCAGCATCACTTGCGGAACGATGGGTTTTTCATAGGGTGTTAATGAAGCATAGTCATGTTGTATAAATAAAGGATTATTGTCATCAGATAGCCCTAAGTATAAAAGCAAGTCTTTATCTTCTATCTTTTCCGAAAACTCAAGTTTCTCTCCTGGCCTTATTTCATCGATTAAACGGCCTATTTTTCTTTTCTTTCCTAAAAGCATGGATGCGCCTCCTTTTTTCCGATAATGAAATATAGATTAAAAGGATTCGAAGCTTTCCTTCGAATCCTTTTAATTTTAATGTTTAAAGCGGAAATTATAGTGCTGCCATGACGTTTCTTACAGACTCAACGGATTTGCTCAACGCATGTTTTTCTTCGTCTGTAAGATCAAGTTCAATGACCTTTTCAATGCCGTTTCCGCCAAGAACGACCGGCACGCCCAAATAGAGATCATTATAGCCATATTCACCTTCAAGATAAGCAATTGCCGGTAAAATGCGGCGTTTATCTTTAACAATAGCTTCAACCATTTCTGTTAGAGAAGCTGCAGGTGCATAGTACGCACTGCCATTGCCAAGAAGATTAACGATCTCTCCGCCGCCTTTTCTTGTTCTTTCGACAATTTCATCTAAGCGGTCTTTAGAAATAAGCTTTTCAAGCGGAATGCCGCCTGCATAAGAGTATCTTAAGAGCGGTACCATATCATCGCCATGTCCGCCGAGAACGAAACCTGTAATATCTTCAACAGAAAGGTTCAGCTCTTGAGCAACAAATGTTCTGAAGCGTCCTGTATCAAGAACACCGGATTGGCCAATGACGCGATTTTTAGGGAAACCTGATTCTTTATACACTGTATATGTCATGGCATCAGCCGGATTAGTTAAAACAACAATTGTACAATTTGGCGAATACTCAACAACTTGGCGAGTCACATCTTTCATAATTTTAGCATTTGTTGTGACTAGATCATCGCGGCTCATACCAGGTTTTCTGGCAATCCCTGCTGTTATGACAACGATATCTGAATCAGCCGTTTCTTTGTAATCAGATGTTCCGACAATGTTGACATTTGCATTCAAAATAGGCGTTGATTCAAGCATGTCTAAGGCTTTTCCTTTAGTTGGCCCATCCAGCTGCGGAATATCCACTAAAACAACATCGCCAAGTTCTTTTTGAGCAACAAGAAATGCCGTTGTAGCTCCGGTAAAGCCCGCACCGATGACGGAAATCTTTTTGCGTTTGATAGTCATAAGATTACCCCCTAAAAATCACATATTTTTAATGAGTTCATCTGCAAACTCAGAACATTTAACTTCTTTTGCGCCATCCATAAGACGTGCAAAATCATACGTAACCACTTTGCTGGCAATTGTTTTTTCCATTGATTTCATGACTAAATCGGCAGCTTCATACCAGTTGAGATGTTCGAGCATGAGCACGCCGCTCAAAATAACAGAAGACGGGTTAACTTTGTCCATGCCGGCATATTTAGGAGCCGTACCGTGAGTGGCTTCAAAAATGGCATGGCCTGTTTCATAGTTGATATTAGCTCCCGGAGCAATGCCAATACCGCCAACTTGTGCCGCCAGCGCATCAGAGATGTAGTCGCCATTTAAGTTCATTGTAGCGACAACATCATATTCTTCCGGGCGAGTAAGGATTTGCTGCAAGAAGTTGTCTGCAATCGCATCTTTAACAATGATTTTGCCTTCTTGTTCGGCTTTAGACTGCGCTTCATTCGCAGCATCTTTGCCGTCTTTTTCAGCAATGCGGTCATATTCTTGCCATGTAAAGACTTTGTCGCCGAATTCTTTTTCAGCAACTTCATAGCCCCAATTTTTAAATGCGCCTTCAGTAAATTTCATGATATTGCCTTTGTGTACAAGCGTAACATTTCTGCGGCCTTCATTAATGGCATATTGAATCGCTGCGCGTACAAGGCGTGATGTTCCTTCTTTAGATATTGGCTTTATGCCGATGCCAGAAGTTTCAGGGAAGCGAATTTTGTTGACGCCCATTTCATTTTTTAAGAAATCGATTACTTTTTTCACTTCATCTGTGCCTTCAGCATATTCGATGCCTGCATAAATGTCTTCAGTATTCTCTCTGAAGATAACCATATCTGTCTTTTCAGGATGTTTAAGCGGTGAAGGAACGCCTTGGAAATAGCGAACAGGACGCAAACAAGTAAATAAATCAAGCTCTTGTCTGAGAGCAACATTTAATGAACGAATGCCGCCGCCGACAGGTGTTGTTAAAGGTCCTTTAATGGCAATTATGTACTCTCGAATAGTATCAAGCGTTTCAGCCGGGAGCCATTCTCCTGTTTCGTTATAGGCTTTTTCGCCTGCCAAAATTTCTTTCCATACGATTTGTTTTTTGCCGTTATAAGCTTTTTCAACCGCTGCTTCCAGCACACGTGATGCAGCCGCCCAAATATCTGGACCTGTTCCATCACCTTCGATAAAAGGAATAATTGGTTGGTCTGGCACATTCAGTGCTCCGTTCTGTACAGTAATGCGTTCTCCGTTAGCCACAATTCATACCTCCTGCTCTTAATCATCTATACATAAGTATAACAGATTGGGGAGCCCCCCTCCCTGTTATACATTAATCATTATCTATTTTCAATTGGTGTATATTCTCTTTCTTTCGGACCGACATATTCTGCACGCGGACGAATCAGACGGTTATCGCTGTATTGTTCAAGAATATGGGCAAGCCATCCTGAAGCCCGGCTGATCGCAAAGATCGGAGTAAAGAGATCATGCTGAATGCCTAGGGAATGATACACACTGGCTGAATAAAAATCGACGTTAGGAAGCAACCCTTTTTCTTCTCTCATCATTTCTTCGATTTTTACACACATTTCATAAAGTTCAGGTTCCCCGATTTTTTTAGTCAGTTTTTCTGACATGTCTTTTAAATGTTTGGCGCGCGGGTCACCATTTTTATAAACTCTGTGGCCGAATCCCATGACTTTTTCTTTATTAGCAAACTTTTTATTAAGGTAGTCTTCAACATGGTCAATTGAGCCGATTTCTTTTAGCATTTTCATAACTTGTTCATTGGCTCCGCCATGAAGCGGCCCTTTTAATGCGCCGATTGCCGCAGTGATGCCGGAATAAATATCAGAAAGCGTTGCCACACAAACGCGTGCTGTAAATGTTGAAGCATTAAGCTCATGGTCCGCATGCAAAATTAACGCTTTATTAAAAGCTCTTACTTCAATTTCATCAGGGACTCTGTCGTTTAACATGTATAAGAAGTTTGCAGCAAAGCTTAAATCTTTACGGGGAGCTACAGGCTCTTTTCCAGCTCTTATTCTCGCAAATCCCGCAGCAATGGTCGGCAATTTCGCTTGTATGCGTAAAGCTTTAGCCTTATTTGCTTCTTCATTCATGTCATCTGCTTCTGAATCATAGACACCGAGGGTTGAAACAGCGGTACGTAGCACAGCCATTGGATGAGTATTATTAAGTGGAAAGGCTTTCAGTTGACGGAAGACTTCATCAGGAACTTCAGCATTCTCTGCTAATTCCTTTTTGAAGGCATCAAGTTCATTTTGACAAGGCAGCTTATCATGCCACAACAAGTAAACGACTTCTTCAAAAGAAGATTGTTTCGCCAGATCGTCGACGTTGTATCCTTTATATCTAAGAACGCTGTCAATAATTGAACTAATGGTCGAAGTTGTTGCTACAACACCTTCTAGCCCTTTTGTTGCTGTCATAAGATCTCCTCCCTTATATGAATCCCTAATGCATATTCATAAAATAAAGGCACTTAATAATTAGCTTTAATAAAAAAACTAAAAAATATTAAATGTCATTACATATATGATTATAAACAATTAATTGTCATTTGTGAATAATAATGCAACACAAACTAGAAAACAGTGGAAAACATTTGAATGAAGAAATATACATGTCTTATAGTTCGTATAAGCAGGCAGAGGGAGGCTGAAATGAACCAATATACCAATCAAATTTTGCGATACATTTATATTTTATTTCGTCTGGCCTTTGTTGTTTTTATTATTTTTCTTATAGGTTTATGTCTTTATTATGCGGGAAAGCTTGCTTATCCGTTTTTAATAGCGCTTGTCATTTCATTTCTCCTGAATCCTATAGTTGATACTTTCGAAAAAAAAGCGAAAATGCCGCGGGGATTAGCGGCATTCTTTGCTATCATTTTAATATTCGGACTTATTTTTGGTTTAATTTTTTTGATTGTCTTTCAAATGATTAATGGCCTGACATATCTTACTGCCATTGTTCCCAGTCATGTTGAAAAACTTATCGAATATATTCAAGCATATTTTTTCTCGCAAATTTTGCCGCTGTGGAAGCATATCACTCATTTATTTAACCATTTAAATGCCGTTCATCAGCAAGCTATACAAAATAACATTAAAGACATGGGTGAAAAAGCCGGAAATAGTTTGGCTGAGCTGGGTACGTCCCTTATTAGCTGGCTGAGCAGTTTCATTATTTCTCTTCCCAATATTTTAACCGCATCCGTATTTATATTGCTTGCGACTTTCTTTATAACAAAGGACTGGCATAAAAACGCCTATTTTTTAAAGTCGAAATTAACTCCTAAAGTAACCAGCTGCTTAAAGCTTGTTTACGATGATTTAAGGAAAGCTTTTTTTGGTTTTTTCCGCGCCCAATTAACCTTGATAGCCATAACAGGCATGATTGTGCTAATGGGATTATTTATCATGAAGATCGACCACGCCTTTACGATTGGTATGATATCGGCTGGTGTTGATTTATTGCCGTATTTGGGAATAGGCTTCATATTTTTCCCTTGGATCATCTATGAATTTTTTACGGGGCATTATTATTTAACCATAGGATTATCTATTCTTTTCAGCTCTGTCATTATTGGCAGGCAAATCTTAGAGCCGAAAATTCTTTCTTCATCAATCGGACTCGATCCCTTGCTTACATTAATCGCAATGTTTATTGCTTTTAAATTATTTGGTTTTTTAGGTTTAATCCTTGGCCCTGTTTCGCTGGTTGTCTCAAAATCATTAGTTCAGGCAAACGTTATTCATGATATATGGTCCTTTATCATTGGAAATGATTCAACTGAAACATAAAAAAACAGCTGCTGCAGCTGTTTTTTATCTTCGGAAATAAAAAGACATCCGGCCGTTTGCCATTTTTCTTCTTAATCGCTTAAGAATATATTTTTTTACTTTTTTTCGAACTGGAGGAAAAAGCAAAAGAAACCCGCAAATATCTGTAAAAAAGCCCGGTGTTAACAATAATACACCGCCTGCCAAAATACAAGCGCCTTCGATGATTGACTGACCCGGGAGCCGGCCTGCGGAAAGCTCATAACGTATCGTTCTAAGGGCGGCGAGCCCCTCCCGTTTAGCCAGCCAAGCGCCTAAAACACCGGTTATAACAATGAGCAATATAGTAATGGGTATCCCTAAATATTTCCCGGATAATACAAACAAGGAAATTTCAATTGCTGGTATAAGAATAAAAATAAACAATAATGGCCTTGGCCCTTTCATTCGTCTATTGCTCCTTACAAGCTGTTTCGATTTTTTGATGAAGATCTGCCGCGACTTTCTTTAGAGCCACAGGCTTAAGATCCAAATTTGTAAAACAGTGCTCGGTTATGCCGTCGGCAACCAGCTTTTGGTCATCTTCTTTTACAAGCTCATAACGGAAGGTTATCCGTATGCCATTATATTTTGCAATTGTCGTTTTAACAATCAGTGCATCTTCATATTTTGCAGGCGACCGATAATTAACCTCAGAGCGGATCGCCGGCAGCATCAATCCATCCTTTTCCATCTCACTGTAAGGTTTCCCCATTTGTTCTCTAATGCAATCCGTTCGGCCAATTTCAAACCAATTAATATAGACGCCGTGATGAATGACTCCCATTTGATCTGTTTCTGAGTAGCGGGCAACAATTCGGGATGTTGTTTCCATAGTATCACCTTCTATAAAATTTTTACTTCTTTGCCGCTAAGATTGTTATTTTATAAAAAAAAGAGAAGGTCAACACCTTCTCTTTTACTATAACACTTTTGCATGTCCATCATAAATATTTCCGCGTTCAGCATCTACAGTTACAACCTGTCCATTTTTCAGAAGCTTTGTTGCATCTTCAACGCCAACAATGACAGGAATCTCGAGATTCAAACCAATAACGGCCGCATGCGATGTTAAACCGCCTTCTTCGGCAATAATGGCTGATGCGCGCCGGCATGCATCCATCATTTCCTTGTCTGTTCCTCTTGTAACGAGAATTGCGCCGTCAGGCATGTTTTCGTTAGCCGTCTTGGCATCATTCGCTACAAACACTTCTGCAGTCGCTGTTTTCCGGCCAATCCCTTGTCCTTTGCCAACAGTGCCTCCAACCACATGAACTTTAAGCAGATTGGTTGTACCGACTTCTCCAACAGGAACGCCGGCTGTGATAACGGCAAGGTCGCCGTGTTTAACCATACCGGATTCAAGAGATTTGTCTACAGCTAAATCGAGCATTTCATCAGTTGATGAACAATACTCCCCAAATTGCGGGAACACGCCCCAAACAAGCGATAATTTTCTCAATGCTTTCTCAGTGCTTGTAACAGCAACAATATCGGCCTTTGGACGATATTTTGAAACGACACGGGCCGTATGACCGCTCACAGTTGCAGTAATGATTGACGAAACATTAAGGTTAAGAGCTGTATGTGATACAGCCAGTCCAATCGCATCTGTTATCGTTGCTTCACTTGCCTTGCTTCGTCTGCTTAAAATTTCACGATAGTCTAATGCTGTTTCAGCTTTGGAAGCAATGCGGTCCATCGTTTTTACAGCTTCGACAGGGTAGTCGCCGGCCGCTGTTTCCCCGGACAGCATAATGGCATCAGTGCCATCGAAAATGGCATTTGCAACATCGCTTGCTTCAGCGCGGGTTGGCCTTGGGTTTCTTTGCATTGAATCAAGCATTTGCGTCGCTGTGATAACCGGTTTGCCGAGCCTGTTGCATTTCTTAATTAAATGCTTTTGGACAAGCGGGACTTCTTCAGCAGGAATTTCGACGCCGAGATCACCGCGGGCAACCATCAACCCGTCTGAAACATCAAGGATTTCATCAATATTATCGACACCTTCGCGGTTTTCAATTTTAGGTATAATATCGATATTTGCTTGATGTTCTTCAAGTAAACGGCGTATTTCAAGAACATCGGAAGCTCTGCGTACAAAAGACGCAGCAATGAAATCAACATCTTGTTCGATGCCGAATAAAATATCGTTGGCGTCTTTTTCAGTAATTCCCGGCAAGTTAACGCTGACGTTAGGCACATTGACGCCTTTTTTGCTCTTTAGTTCGCCGCTGTTTAAAACTTTTGTAATGATTTCATTATTGTTTTTGCCAATGACTTCAAGTTCGATCAAACCGTCGTCAAGCAAAATTTTTGAACCGGCGGATACGTCATCAACAAGGCCTTTATAAGTGACAGAAATCCTTTCGCTTGTACCTTGGACTTCATCCATTGAAATGATCAGCTCTTTGCCTTTTTCCAAATATACTTTCTCGGCGGCCATCATTCCTGTCCGAATCTCAGGCCCTTTAGTGTCAAGCAGTATCGCCACAGTTTTATTCGCTATTTTAGCGGCTTCTCTAATATTTTTTATTCTTTGGCCGTGCTCGGCATAATCACCATGAGAAAAATTTAAGCGGGCAACATTCATGCCGGAATTGATTAATTCAACCAGCGTCTCAACGCTTTCGCTTGCTGGTCCTATCGTACATACAATCTTCGTTTTTCTCATTATTCATTTCCTCCATTTACTTCAAACAAAATTATATAGAAAGTTCTTTGACAAGTTCAATCAATTCGCTGTCAATATCATGCTTTTTCGTTAATACATCTTCTATATCATGATAAACGACTTGATTCTTTTGTATCCCAACCATCTTGCCGGCTTTTCCATTAATCAATAAGTCAACAGCTTTAGCTCCTAAACGGCTGGCAAGTACACGATCGAAGGCTGTCGGCGATCCGCCGCGCTGAATATGTCCAAGCACAGTCACCCGGGTATCCAAATCGGCTTTCTTTTTAATTTCATCGGCTACATGAGCTGCGCTTCCTACTCCCTCAGCCACAATAATGATGCTGTGTTTCTTGCCTCTTTTATGCCCATGATAGATACGTTCAATAACGCCGTCAATGTCTTCAGGCCTTTCAGGAATGATAATGGATTCAGCACCGTCGGCCAACCCTGCCCATAATGCAAGGTCACCTGCATCGCGCCCCATGACCTCAATGATAAACGGGCGTTCATGAGACGTTGCCGTATCTCTAATTTTGTCGATAGCGTCAATAATTGTATTTAAAGCTGTATCAAAACCAATTGTAAAATCTGTACCAGGGATATCATTATCAATCGTTCCAGGGACACCAATCGTCGGAATGCCGTTTTGCGATAATTTAACTGCTCCTCTGAAAGAGCCGTCTCCTCCTATAACGACCAAACCTTCAATGCCAAACTTACGAAGCTGTTCGATCCCTTTTTTCAAACCTTCTTCAGTTTTAAATTCTTCGCATCTTGCACTGTAAAGCATCGTTCCGCCGCGATGAATGATATCACCGACAGAACCGACCTCAAGCTTCTTTATATTTCCTGAAATAAGTCCTGAATAGCCTTGGTAAATACCATAGACTTCCAGTCCATGATAAATGGCTTTTCTTACGATAGATCGAATGGCCGGGTTCATCCCCGGTGCGTCGCCTCCGCTTGTTAATACACCAATTCTTTTCATGCTAACACCTCTTTATGATACTCAAAAAAATGTGAAAGAAAAGTGCTTTCTAAGAAAGAAAGCACTAACTTTGATGGGTGAAATCGCTTGCAACCCCGTATTTCCCCATTTTACGATATTTTTCCAAACGTTTTTTGACAAGTTCTTCCGGATTAAATGGATTTAGGTCCTGCCATGCATCCCATAAATATTGATCAATGGTCTTCGCTTGTTCCTCTGGATTATGATGAGCCCCGCCCAAGACCTCCGGAATTAATTCATCTATAATGTTGAGTTCTTTTAGATCTGGTCCAGTAATTTTCATCGTTTTTGCTGCCCTTTCCGCCAGTCCGGAATCTTTCCATAACAACGCTGCCGCGCCTTCCGGTGAAATAACAGAGTACCAGGAATTCTCAAGCATTAAAATTTTATCTGTCACGCCTAAAGCCAAAGCGCCGCCGCTTGCTCCCTCGCCGATAACAACAGATATCATCGGCACTTTAAGTCCAGCCATTTCGAACAGATTGCGGGCAATAGCTTCGCCTTGGCCGCGTTCTTCAGCCGCTTTGCCTGGAAAAGCCCCCTTAGTATCAATAAATGTGATAACAGGACGCCCAAACTTTTCAGCCTGCTTCATAAGTCTCAGGGCCTTACGGTAACCCTCAGGGTGGGCCATACCAAAGTTCCGTTTAAGATTCTCCTTAGTATCTCGGCCTCTTTGTTCGCCGATAACCGTCACAGGATGGCCATGGAATTTAGCGATACCGCCGACAATCGCCGGATCATCGCCGAATAGACGATCACCATGACATTCAATAAAATCGGTGAATAAGTGCGGGATATAATCAAGTGTCGTCGGACGATCCATATGCCGCGCTATTTGCACACGATCCCATGGCGACATATTGCTGTAAGTCTCTTCTTCCAACTCTTTTAAGCGGGTTTGCAGGCGTTCTAATTCATCTGTCAGATCAATATCTTTTTCTTCCATAAAAGATTTTAATTCTCTTATCTTTTCTTTAAGTTCCTCAATCGGTTTTTCAAAATCTAATCCCGGTGCCACTATTTTTCACCTCCTCCTGTATGAATGGATAATACAGTAGACAGCGTTTCTTTCAATTCGTCTCTTGGAATAACCTTGTCAAGCTGCCCGTGTTTTAATAAAAATTCTGCTGTTTGGAAGTCTTCCGGCAGCTCCTCGCGAATTGTCTGTTCAATAACTCTTCGGCCTGCAAAGCCGATTAATGCACCGGGCTCCGCAAAATTATAGTCTCCCAATGATGCGAAGCTGGCCGTTACTCCGCCGGTCGTCGGATGAGTCATAACCGTGATGAACAAACCTCCGTCATCACTAAATTGCTTTAATACAGCACTTGTCTTAGCCATTTGCATCAGACTAAGCATACCTTCTTGCATGCGCGCCCCGCCGGAAGCAGTAAAAATAATGACTGGCAGGTTTAACTCCATAGCTCGTTCAATAGACCGCGCAATTTTCTCTCCGACAACAGAACCCATGCTGCCCATTCGGAACCTTGAATCCATCACAGCTACAACTGTGCTGTATCCGTTAATTTTTCCTTTACCGGTAACAACAGCTTCATTTAAACCGGTTTTTTCCCTGTCTTTATCAAGCTTCTCCAAATAGCCAGAGAAATCTAAGGGATTTTCAGAAATCATTTCCCGGTCAAATTCTTCAAAGCTGCCTTTATCAAACAAGATTTCGACTCTTTCATAAGCCGTTAACGGATAATGATAACCGCATGATTGACAGATATATAAATTCTTTTTTAATTCTTTAGCATACATGATCTTTTTGCACTGCGGACACTTCTTCATGATCCCTTCCGGCACTTCTTGTTTCGCCTTTTGGGAAGGGACTGTTACATACTTCTTCTTTTTCACAAAAAAATCTTTTATCAAAGCATATACACCTTCTTAACTGCCGATTCATTTAATGTATCGAACTATCAGTTTGACAAGGAAATGTAAAAAGTTACGGAGACAATTAACCATATAGCAAGGAAGGATGAAAGCATAGATGGATACTTTTTTATCCTCTCTTACTTTACACTCTAATCCTTCCTATTTCAATTAATTTTGTCTGCCCCTTTGTTTGAATTTTGGCCGAATGTATTTATTTCTAACCAATAGATGCAAGTTTTCTCGTTTTTTCAGCAATTTCTTCAGGATTTGCCTTTTTCCTAGCAACTCCGGTTTCCATAGCGGCCTTTGCTACCTCAGCTGCAACAGACGGTGCTACCCTTGGATCAAAAGGCGCCGGAATAACATAATCATCATTGAGGTCTTTTTCGCTAATAAGGTTGGCAATGGCATATACCGCCGCTTTTTTCATTTCTTCATTAATGTGTGTAGCTTGTACATCTAGAGCGCCGCGGAAAATGCCCGGGAACGCCAAAACGTTATTGACTTGGTTCGGAAAATCCGACCGTCCGGTGCCGATTACTTTTGCTCCGGCAGCTTTTGCATCTTCCGGCATAATTTCCGGAACCGGGTTGGCCATCGCAAAAATAATCGGATCATCATTCATTGTTTTGATCATTTCTTGAGTCAGCGCCCCTTCAACTGAAACGCCAATAAATACATCCATGCCTTTAACAGCATCTTCAAGTGTGCCAGTGATGTTATTGCGGTTAGTAAATTTGGCAACAGCGGCTTTGACATCATTCATGCCGTATTCTCTGCCTTCGTATACAGCGCCTCGCGAATCGCACATCACAATGTCTTTGACTCCAAATCGGTTAAGCAATTTTATAATAGCGACGCCCGCTGCGCCTGCACCGTTAACAACGACTTTTATTTCTGACATCTTTTTATTGACAAGTTTTAATGCATTAACCAAGCCAGCTAATGTAACGATGGCTGTTCCATGCTGATCATCGTGGAATACAGGGATATTTGTTTCTTTTTTAAGTCTCTCTTCAATAATGAAACAGCTCGGTGCAGCAATGTCTTCTAAATTAATGCCGCCAAATACAGGCTCCATTAATTTAACCGTTTCAACAATTTGATCAATATCTTCGGTTTTTAGACAAATAGGAAATGCATCTACACCGGCAAAGCTTTTAAAAAGAACGGCTTTACCTTCCATAACGGGCAGAGAGGCTTCCGGTCCGATATTGCCAAGACCTAAAACGGCTGTACCGTTGGAAACGACGCCAACCATGTTGCCTTTCATTGTATATTCAAATACTGATTCTTTATTGTTATAAATTTCTTTACAAGGTTCAGCAACTCCAGGAGAGTAAGCCAGACTTAAATCCTTTGCATTTCGTACAAGTACCTTTGATTTGGATTCTAATTTACCTTTATTATCTCGGTGCATTTGAAGCGCTTCTTCGCGAATGGTAGACACTTCGATTTCATCTCCTCGTAAAATGTATAGTATATATGAATATCACTACAGATGTTCAAAAATTCTTCTTAGCTTCATTGAACATCACGCACAGCTCTATTTAACCACAACATTATATCAAAATATGAATTTTATTTTAAACCCTTTATGACAACATTCTCAGATCCAAGACATTGTTTTAGCGAATGAATCAGCTTTTCGCTTGGAGACACAGCATATGATTCCGGCAATTGGATGATTTTTTTATTGGTCGAATAGTAAATAATCACCTGCATGCTGCCGGGATGGCTCGTAATCATTTCCTTTACTCGGTTTAGAACGGGTGTTTTTTCTTGATGAGAATCAATTTTAAGATAAAGTTTGCTGTTTTTGTTTTGCCTTATCTCTTCTATTGGTTTTGCCTTTTGCAAGATTAGCTTCCTTAAGTTCCCATCCTTTTCAATCTTTGCTTCTATAAAAAGCATTCTCCCCTTTTGAAACAGCTCTTCACGGCCTCGATAAAGTTTTGGAAACACTATCCCGTCTATTTGTCCGGTTTGGTCACTTAAACTAAGAAAGGCCATAAATTGTCCTTTTTTTGTTTTGATTTGCTTGGCATCCTCGATCATAACCGCAAGTCTTAATAAGTCATGAGGCGCTTGGCGATGAGCATCTTTTACAGAATTAGTTTGCGGACTTAAAAATTTTTGATAATCATCTAAAGGATGGGCTGTCAAATAAACACCTAAGGCTTCTTTTTCAAATTGGAGCTTTTCCTTTAAACTAAAAGGCGGCACTTCAACAGCTGCATATTCATCAAAATCCGCTTCCAAAAGCGTCGCTTGGTCTCGATTGCGCTGATAGTCTTCGGCAAGTTTTAAAGCCTGATCCAAAGAAGCTATTAAAGACGCTCTGTCCATGCCAAATTCATCCATAGCGCCTGAGAAAATCAACGATTCTATGGCGCGCCGGTTGACTTTCCCCGGGGATATCCGCATGCAAAAGTCAACCAGGTTTTTATAAGGGCGCCCATTTCTCTTCTCTATAATTTCTTGAACCGATCCAGTCCCGAGATTTTTGATAGCATTTAACCCAAAGCGGATACCAAGCCCTTCATTTATAAAAGGCGCCTCGCTCTTATTTACTGATGGCGGATAAACGGTGATGCCTTTTGCCTTTATTTCAAAAAGATAATCTAATAATTTGTCTTGATGATGGATAACGCTTGATAAAAGCGCAGTCATAAAGGCAACCGGATAATGTGCTTTTAAATAGGCTAACCGATAAGCAATCAAACTGTATGCCACTGCATGCGACCGATTAAAGCCATAATCAGCAAATCGAACAATTAACTGATATAAATCTTCGGCAGTTGATTGTGAATATCCTCTTTCAATGCAGCCTTCGACAAAAAATTGCCGCTGCTCCTCCAAAACATGCCTTTTTTTCTTTGAAACGGCCCGCCTGAGAATATCAGCTTCCCCTAATGTAAAACCGGCCATTTTTGCCGCAATTTGCATGATTTGCTCTTGATAAACAATAACGCCATAAGTTGATTTTAAAATAGGAGTCAGATCCTCATGCGGGTAGGCAACAGGCCGCTTGCCATGTTTGCCGTCGATATAAACATTGATAAATTTCATAGGCCCGGGGCGGTAAAGAGCATTGACCGCCACAATATCTTCAAAATCTGTCGGTCCCAATTGTCTTAAAACATCTCTCATCCCGTCGGATTCTAGCTGAAAAATCCCTGTTGTATCGCCGCGACTGAGCAATTCAAAAGTTTTTGGATCATTAAGCGGAATTTTATTGATGTCTATGGATTTACCAGTCTCTCTCTCAATCAAATTGAGAATTGTTTCTATAAATGATAAATTTCTTAGACCGAGAAAGTCCATTTTTAATAACCCTAAATCTTCAAGCACATCCATCGTATATTGCGTCACAGGGATATTCTCATGGCCTTCCTGAAGAGGAACCTTTGCCGACAGAGGAGCTTCGCTGATTACCACACCCGCAGCATGAATGGACGTATGTCTGGGAACGCCTTCAACGGCTTTAGCAAGCTGATAGAGACGGAATAGCTCCTTCGATTGTTTGAGATGCTCGCGAATTTGATGCGATTCTTGATAAGCTTGATCCAGCGTTACGCCGGGACGGGAAGGAATCAGCTTCGCCAGCCGGTCAATTTTTGCTGAATCAATGCCTAATGCTTTACCGACATCCCTTATAGCGGCTTTGGCCGCTAATGTGCCAAAAGTAATAATTTGGGCGACATGGCCGCTACCGTATTTCTCGAAAACATACCGGATCATCCGGTCCCGGTCTTTATCGGGAAAATCAATATCAATATCCGGCATTGTTACACGTTCAGGATTCAAAAACCGTTCAAACAGCAAATGATATTTCAATGGATCAACATCAGTAATTTCAAGGACATAAGCGACTAAGGAACCTGCTGCAGAGCCTCTGCCGGGTCCCGGCATTGAACCGGTCTCCCTTGCGTAGCGAATAACATCCCAAATAATTAGAAAGTAGTCATTAAACCCCATTTGATCAATGACCGCTAATTCATCATCCAGACGTTTTTGGATTGTATCATTTATTTCTGCATATCTTTTCTTTAAGCCTTTTTGGCATTGATTGCGCAAATATTCTTTACTTGTCCACCCTTTAGGCAAGTTAAACTTGGGAAGGACCACCTGATTGAAAGAAAATTCAACACGGCATTGGAACGCAATTTTTTCTGTATTAGTGATGGCATCGGGATATGATTCAAACAAAGACGCCATTTCCTGAGGAGATTTAAGATAATACTCGTCATTAATGGGTTTGTTTTCATTTCCGTCTAAGCTTTCCCCCTCGCGGATACAGGCTAAGCACTGGTAAGCAAGGGCATCGGCCTTTTCAAGATAATGGACATCATTCGAAGCGGCAAGAGGGATATCCAACGCTTTGCTTATTTTTAAAATTTCAAGCTGGCATTCCTTTTCAACCGGCATGCCGTGATCTTGGAGCTCCAAATAAAAGCGGCCGGGAAAAAGCTCTTTATAATATTGGGCTAGACGGTATGCTTTTTGTCTGTCCCCATTTAGAAGGGTTGTTTCAACATCTCCTTTTATTCCTGAAGAGAGAACAATGAGACCTTCTTTATAGTCTTCCAGCTGGCTTCTTTTCAGCCTTTTGGCTTTGGCGGCAGAAGTTTGCAATAAAGTACTTAATTTGACTAAATTCTCATAGCCAGATTGATCTTGCGCCAGTAAAATAAGCGAATGATCTCTAGGGGCAGTTTCTCTTAACTTCGACCCGCTGCCATTCTCCATATAGACTTCCATGCCTATGACAGGATGGATGCCTTCTTCTTGGCAAGCCTTATAAAAAGGAATGACACCGTACAGGACATTCGAATCCGTAATGGCAAGCGCTTTATACCCTTGAGACTTTGCCTTCGCAACCAGGCTTTTAATGCGGCATGAACTGTCAAGCAAACTGTATTCGCTATGTACATGTAGATGGATAAAAGCCATTCTTTTCAACCCTCTCAAAGTCATTCCCGTTTTTTTTTTATTATAGTACACCTCAAAGAAAAAATGGTATACTTTCAAATCTTGTCCCATAGAATGGTACAAAGATGGGAGGAGCTCTTAACCATGGATTTTCGGACATTTGCAACGATGGCGATTATGAACTTTTTCATTTCCTTCGGCGTCTTAATCGGCGGTTGCTTCATAGGCGGGATCGGGGCATTTTTGGTCAGCCGCCCGCCTTTAAGCGAAATGAATAACCTTGCAGCAAATATGAAAATCTGGGCGATCGTTACTGCCATTGGCGGCACTTTCGATACAATAGAACGACTAGAAAAAGGGTTCCTTGACGGTACGCCAAGCGAAGTCGTTAAACACCTGCTCCTGATTGCTTCTGCCATGACCGGTGCACATACGGCAACGATGATTGTGCATTGGTTTACCCAGCGGGAGTTATAAAAATTGCGAATCCCTCCATATTATCGAATACCGAGCTGGCAGCGTTTCTTATCTGGCGTCGCCATCGGCATGATCATCGGCTTTTTATTTTTTGTGCTATTATTCGGCTTGGCGCAAGAACGGCAAATAAACAAAATTAAGGAGCAGGCTACAGAGATAAAATCATTAGAAAATGACAAACGGGCGTTATTGGAAGATCAAGATAAAGAAAATAAAGAATTGGAAAAGAAACTTAAAGTTCAAGATGTACAAGTCAACATTCTATCTAGCCAAAGAATCAATTTGGACAGAATTGTTCGTTATGAGCTGGAACAGCAAATTTCTGAACGGCTGCATTCTCTTATAAAAAATGACATTGAGTCAGTTGCTGTTAATAAAGAGCTTATCTACAAAGCTGTTGAAGGACATCCATTTACCATTGATAAAAATTCCTATTACTTTAAAGTTAAAAGTCTTGTCATCTATTCGGTTATTGAAATTAATGTTGTACCCGTTCAGCCAAAAAAGAAAACATAAGAAACCTGGCCAGCGCCATTGCATGCTTTCCCAGTGCATAAAGATACTTGCCGATTGGCAAGCTTTCTATTTAAGCCATTTGGCACGCATGATTTAAATCATTTAACACTTGTTCTGTTTCTTCCCAAGAATAAATGGTCGCCCCAGCTGCATTAGGATGGCCGCCGCCGCCGTAGCGCTCTGCAATGGTATTGACTACGATTCCTTTTGAACGAAGACGCACTCTAATTTGATCCTTTTCTTCTATAAAGAACACCCATGCTTTAATATTTTCTACGTTTGAGAATGTGTTCACTAGAAGAGAGGCTTCTGCAGGCGTTACTGAAAAAGATTCCATCAGATCTAAAGTGATTTTCATGCATCCTACACCATGTTCGTTCAATGCAAAGTTCTGCAGCACATAGCCTTCTAATCTTGTTAAATGAAGCGACGATTTATAAAGGTTATCATGAAGGATTTGCCGATCAAAATCTTTCTTTACAAGCAATGCCGCCTTTTTTAAAGTTTCCGGGCTTGTCGAAAATAAAAACCGGCCGGTATCGCCTACAATGCCTGCATACAAGAGCCTCGCCGCTTCATTTGACATATGAAAATCGGGACGGGCTTCATACATATCAACAATCATTTCACTGACAGAACTGGCATCTGTATTGACCAGAACAATATCGCCGTATGGATCAACATTAGGATGATGGTCAATTTTAATTAATTTTTCTCCCATTGTATATCTTTGGTCGCTCACTCTTTCTTGATTTGCTGTATCGCAAACAATAACTAAAGCTCCCGAATAAACATCATCCTCTATTTGATCCATGCGATTTAAAAAGGTTAAGGACGGCACTTCTTCACCGACTGCATATACCTTTTTTTCCGGGTAATTATCCTTGATAAAACAGGCCAGCCCGCCTTGAGAACCTATGGCATCAGGATCCGGCCGGATATGCCTGTGAATAATAATTGTGTCATAAGACTCAATTGCTTTAAAAATTTCTTCTAGAATCATAGTGTTTCCCCCTGAAATTATTTTAAAATGATTAGCAATTGTGCAAAAAAAGCGTTAGAATAAATGTAAGAACTTTCATCTTGGAGGGTTGTCATTTTATGCCAACGTTTATCATCCTCATCGTTCTTGCTCTCATGGCTTTTATTTTCTACCGCATTAAGGTCTGGCGGATCCAAGAGCCTTATAAAAAGCTCTGGACAAGTTCTAAAGCGCATATTGCTATGGGCGCTTTCCTTTTCTTCTTTGGATTGAACAGGATTCTTTTCAGGCCTTCGAAAATCAGCATTATCGTTTGCGCTATTTTCATGTTATACGGCGCCTTTATTATTTACAGCGGCATCAAAGCATTCCGGCATTATTTGCCTTTGGCAGTTAAAGAGGCCGAAGATAATTACCGGGAGACCGCTAATAACGGTCAATAAATTGAACGATCAAAAAGGCCTTGCATACAACGACGCCTTTATGATACATTTCAATGTCGATTTTTCCATAACGGCGGGTAATTTCTAAAATTTTCGGCTGAATTTCAATAGTTGATTCAATTTGAACGGGCTTTAAGAAATACAGGGTGACATTTTCTACGACAAGGTCGCCCTTTCTTTGTTTATTAAGAACTCTTCGCCCCACTGTTGTTACGATCGAGGATACAACGCCATAGGACAGTGTCCCTAAATAATTGGTCATTTGCGGCGTCACATCAAACTGGTATAATTCATTATTCCGTTTCGAACAATCGGTCAGCTGAGCTTCAATAAGATCCTCTATGGTTTCCCCTACTTGCGGCTGCTGCTGAACCATCTGCATCGCTTTAAGAACATCCTGTCTCGTAATAATCCCAAGGAGTTTATGGATATCATCAACAACCGGCAGACACTCAATGCCTTCCCAGATCATATTATGTGCAGCTGCAGCAACAGACGTTGTCGGATTAACAACCATCGGATTTCTCGTCATCACTTGCTCAATGCGATTATTCACGTCTTCGCCAATAATGTCTTTCGACGTGACTATTCCTTGCACTTTCATGTCCTTATCAATAACCGGATAGCGGCTGTGGGTCGTTTTGCGATTCATTTCATGCCACTTTCCTACTTTGTCGTCACCATACAGAAAATCGGTATCCTCAATTGGAATCAAAATATCTGAGACGTGAAGAATTTCCTTTTTAATGAGCTGATCATAAATCGCACGGTTAATTTTTGTCGCAACCGTAAAAGTATCATAAGATGTTGAAATCAAGGGAAGTTTCAGCTCATCAGCTAATTTTTTAACCGATTCTTCCGCGTCAAAGCCGCCGGTAATTAAAACGCCCATTCCAGCCCTCAAAGCTATTTCATGAACGTTATCCCGGTTCCCTACAATCAATAGCCCGCCTGCATCAACATAACGCATCATCGCTTCTAACTTCATCGCCCCGATGACAAAACGGTTTAAAGTCTTATATAACCCTTCACGGCCTCCCAAAACTTGTCCGTCTACAACATTGACCACTTCAGCATAGGTCAGTTTTTCAATATTTCCTTTATCTTTTTTCTCAATTCTAATCGTGCCGACACGTTCAATCGTGCTGACATAGCCTTGATTTTCGGCATCCTTAATTGCCCGGTAAGCGGTTCCTTCACTCACTTGAAGCGCCTTAGCAATTTGCCGGACAGAAATTTTATGTCCTATTTCCAATTTTTTTATATAGGATAAAATCTGCTCATGTTTTGTCGCCAATTCATTCACCAAACTTTCATAATAAAGAAAACTCTGCTAGTGCCAGTTTCTATTGCCGAGTCATTCCTGATTGTATGAGAACAAGCGGATCAACAAAAGATCCGCTTATCTTGCTTACAATTCGATTGATCCGCCGGAAACCAGAGCATTTCCTTTGCCTTTTAATTTTGATACAAAGTCTACTGGATCCTGCTCGATGACGGGGAATGTATTGTAATGAATCGGGACGACTGTTTTGGCTTGAAGCCATTCAGCGGCTGTTAATGCATCTTCAGGACCCATTGTGAAATTATCGCCGATAGGAAGGAATGCTAAGTCAATTTGATGCCTTTCGCCAATTAATTTCATATCAGAGAAGAGCGCTGTATCTCCTGCATGATAGATGGTTTTTCCGTCAATTTCTAGTATAACGCCGGCTGGCATGCCTGTATAAACAATTCTTTGATTGTCTTCTTCCGTATAACTGGAACCATGGAATGCCTGAGTTAATTTGACCCTGCCAAAGTCAAAGTTAAACCCGCCTCCAATAGACATACCGTGCGTGTTAAGGCCTTTCCAGCCCAGATATGTAGCGATTTCTGCAATGCCAATCACTAGAGCATTATTTTTCTTTGCAAGTTCCACCGTATCGCCGAGGTGATCATTATGGCCGTGTGTAAGAATAATGACATCAATTTTCGGCAAATCTCCGACGCTGATATTCGCTTGGCTATTTCCTGTAATAAAAGGATCAATGATAATATTAGCCTTTGATGATTCAATGAGAACAACCGAATGTCCATGATAAGTAACTTTCATTCTGCCTTCCTCCCATTTTTTTATTGTGCTGATCTACAAGTTTAGCAATAGTTAACTTTTTTCTCCTTTTGACTGCCACTTCTAAAAAAGGGGAAAATATTCTCTATTAATAATATAACCATGCTTGACGATACATTTCAATTAAATAGGGATGAATTCATGTATTGGGACGCCATTTAACTTTTCCTTTCTCGAATACGTTTTCATTCCATTTGCCAAACTTATCTCATGAATGCAGCCATGTATCGGACAAATAAGCATTTGATATGCTGCAGTCGTGTTCATCATCGTTCATTTGCCTGCAGCCTTAACATCGCTTATTCATAAGCTGCCATGTTCCATTAAAATTCGCATTAGAGGGTCAGACTGAGAAAAACCCCATCATTTCCACCTGTCTATTGCTTTTATTATAGAAAAGGCCGGCATATTCTTGCTGCAAAAATTTTTAAAATAAAGACTTAAATATTTCTCTATAAATTTAACTTATGGTAAATTAAAGTTAACCGTATCATTGATAGGAGTGTAAATAATGAATCAACGAATTAATCGCATACAACAATGGCTGCAGCAAAACGATTATCAGTTCGCATTTATATCCGATCCTACAAATGTTTTTTACTTGACCCGCTTCATGTGCGAACCACATGAACGCTTGTTAGGCCTATTTATCTTCCCTGAAAGCGAGCCATTTCTGATTTGTCCGCAAATGGAAGTGCATCAAGCCCGAAATGCTGGCTGGCATTTTGAATTAATCGGTTATCAAGACCACGAAGACCCATGGGAAAAAGTTGAGAAAGCCTTTCAAAACCGCAAACTGAATGGTTCGCCGACCGCGGCAATAGAAAAAGATACATTGCCATTTCAAAAAGCTATGTCTCTTCGCCGCTTGAATGAACAATTATCTTTTGCTTCCATTGAATCGTTTATAGCTTCTTTAAGAATGATTAAAGACGAAAAGGAAATTGAAATATTGCAGAAAGCTGCGGAAATGGCTGATTATGCTGTCAATATCGGCGTTAATGCCATTAAAAAAGGAAGAACTGAACAAGGGATTATCGCTGAAATAGAATATGAATTAACGAAACGCGGATATTCAGAAATGGCTTTTCCAACCATGGTGCTGGTTGGCGATAACAGCGCTTCCCCGCACGGACATCCCGGAAACCGGCAAATTAAAGAAGGTGATTTTGTTTTATTTGATTTAGGCGTTGTTGTTGACGGCTATTGTTCAGACATTACAAGAACTGTTTGTTACAAACATGCCAGCGATGAACAACAAGCCATTTATGAAACTGTCCTTGAAGCAAACCAAAAGGCTATCGAGGCGGCTAAATCCGGTGTCAGAATCGGTGACCTTGACCGATTGGCAAGAGATATTATCGCTGATAAGAATTATGGAGACTATTTCACCCATCGTTTAGGGCACGGCTTAGGGCTTGGCGCACACGAAGCCCCGTCAATAAATGAAAGTAATGATGATCAATTAAAAAAGGGTATGGTCATCACCATCGAACCGGGTATATATGTTCCGGAAGTAGGCGGGGTTCGAATTGAAGATGACGTTTACATAAGTGAACAAGGACCCGTTACCTTGACAAAGTTCCCTAAAACACTGCAAATTATATCCTAAAAATAACATAAACAATGCCTTCTCAAAAATGAGAAGGCATTGTTTATTATACGTGTTGTTTTATTAAAGATTCAGCGTCTTTATATTCTACACCATGAGCTTCCGCAACAGCCTTGAAAGTGACATAGCCGTCTAATGTATTCACACCTTTTAATAGGGCAGGATCATCAAGACAAGCCTTGACATACCCTTTATTAGCGATGTTCACGGCATAAGGCACGGTTACATTTGTCAGACCGATAGTTGAAGTTCTTGGCACAGCGCCCGGCATATTAGCTACAGCATAGTGTACGACACCGTGCTTAACATAAGTTGGGTCATCATGCGTTGTAATCCGGTCTGTCGTTTCAAAAATACCGCCTTGGTCAATGGCAACATCAACGATAACAGAGCCTTCGCGCATTGACTTAATCATGTCTTCCGTTACAAGGCGAGGCGCCTTGGCACCAGGAATTAATACCGCTCCGATAACAAGATCGGATTCTTTCACTTCTTGAGCTATATTAAACGGATTAGATATGAGTGTATTAATGCTGTTGCCAAAAATATCATCTAGCTGGCGGAGCCTTTCCGGATTAAGGTCAAGAATTGTCACATCAGCGCCTAACCCAACTGCAATTTTAGCAGCATTTGTACCCACAATGCCGCCGCCGACAATAGTCACTTTAGCACGCTTAACTCCCGGAATTCCGCCTAGTAAAATCCCTTTGCCGCCGTTAATTTTTTCAAGGAATTGCCCGCCGACTTGCGCAGCCATGCGTCCGGCAACTTCACTCATTGGCGTTAACAATGGTAATGAACGATTAGGCAGCTGAACCGTTTCATAAGCAATGCCGACAACTTTATTATCAAGCAATGCCTTAGTCAATTCAGGTTCTGGAGCAAGATGGAGATAAGTAAATAGAATGAGTCCTTCATGGAAGAATGGATACTCTTCAGGAAGCGGTTCTTTAACCTTCATAACCATTTCAGCAGACCAAGCCTCTTTAGCGGACGGAACAATTCTGGCTCCAGCGCTTTGGTATTGTTCATCTGTAAAGTTTGATCCTATGCCTGCATTTGTTTCAATGAGAACTTCATGTCCCGCCTCAACAAGATGGTGTACACCAGCCGGAGTCATTGCGACACGATTCTCGTTATTTTTTATCTCTCTAGGCACACCAATTCGCATACATTATTCCCCCTAAAATATTCTATTATTTTTTCCGAATGGATAGATAACAAATTATGAAATCCCTTACATCTGAATCGTACGCCTTTTTTGGGACTTTTTCAAGTCAAAATGATAAAGCTGATAGAAGTTCGAAAATTAAGATTCTGTTCCTTACTGCTTGGGGGAAGATATCTGTCTTACTTTTGCCAGACCCATGTATATAATTCTTCATTACTGTTAATGACTCTCACATCCAATTTATCGATATTTTTATAACTGTGCCGTTTTAAAGCATTAACCATATCTTCAGCTTTCGCTTTTTTTGACACGTTCAGAAGCTGATAAATCATTTTCACTTTCTTTTCAGCTTGCTTCCCTTTTATCACACGGCTGCCTTTTTCGAACTCGTATTCATCGGGGTTAACGTACTCCCATTCATACTCTGCCCCGTTCACTATAACCGTCGCCTTAAAAGAACGCTGATCTTCTAAGCTTGATGCATAACTAGTTAGAACTGGAACAAACAGCATACAAACTGTACAAATCATCCACCGTTTCATAAAAAATCACCTCATGTTTAACATGAGGAAAATGCTGCTTATTTATTCAAATGCAGGACGGAAACGATTAATCACTTCTACTGCTCCGGTAACATCAATGACTGAACCCGTAACCATTTCTGTATCATCTTTGCTTAAGAAAAGTATCATGTTTGCGATATCTTCTCCTGTTACAGAACGCCCAAGCGGTGTCCTTTGTTCATTTAAGCGTCTGGCCTCATCTATAGTTGACTCTTTCATGTCAGACAGAATCATGCCCGGACAAACCATATTAGCCGTAATGCCGAACTCAGCCTCTTCAATGGCCAGTGTCCGCGTCAGCGAAGCCGCCCCTGTCTTCGCCGCAGCAAAAGCGCCTCGGTCGATCCACCCCGGAGCCGATCCCGCATCCTGAAAGCCATATGTAATAATCCTGCCAAAGCGCTGCTGTCTCATGACAGGAACGACTCGTTTGACTAAATGAAAAACGGCGCTTAAATTGCCATCAATCATTTCCTCCCATTCCTCATCTGAATGATCAATCAGTTTTTTTCTTTCAAATATAAAGGGACCCGCATTATTAATTAATCCATCAATTCTATTAAACCGAGTCATGGTTTTATCTACAAGCTCAATAATATCCGCCCGCTTAGTGATATCGCCTTTAACAAATTGAAGACGGTCAAGGCTGTCTTTCCACTTTTCTTTCATTTGCTCAACAGCCTTTTCATCGCTTCTGTAATTAACTGTAACCGAGTATCCCTGTTGAAGAAATTTCTCTGTGACCATGCGTCCGATACCTTTTGATCCAGCAGTAATGAGTATGTGGCGCATTGGATTCACCCATCCTTTTCCATTAAATAAATACTATTAAAATTATAAACGAGCGTTTCCGCCTCTGTAAACTGAAGGCAACTTGATTAAAAGCTTTATAAATTGGAAAAGCTACCACGTTTGACGTGATAGCTGATCATTACGCTTCGTTCTTGTCTTTCTTATCACCTGTAAAAACATTTTGATCGGTGACATAAGAATCAACGACACCGCTTTGATAAGCTTCTGTTAACTGCTGATGAACAATATTTTCCCCTTCTTCATCGTACATCAAATCGGTATGCTTATTATGTTCTTTTGCCATTAAACTTCCCCCCTCATCGTTAAAAATAACGAAAAGCTTTCACTCTTCATTATTAGCTTTTGTGAAAAATGTAGAACTTATACAAAACAGATGATAATATCTTGCTAACAGAAGATGGAGGAAAAAAAATATGCCATACCATTTTGTATATGATAAACGCTTGGGGATACAAATACCTGTACTTGAGAAAACATGGGAAGAATATCATCAAGAAACACAAGAACAAATCATTTCAGATTGGGAAAAAATAAGAGGGAAAATTCCAGATCGCATCAAGCAGCTTGAAGGAGAAATTGCAGAAAAACAAAATCAGCTCAGCCAAGAAGAGAACTTCGAAAAAAGCTGTCGATTAAACAGCAAGATAGCTGATCTTGCTTCAACGATTAATGATTTATGGATATGGTACCGAACACCCTTGAAAATAAGCTAAATACCTCAGTATTTAGCTTATTTATTGATTTCATGAATGATATGCGTTAATTCCGGAATGATTAATTTATCCATTGCTAGTTGAACAGCACCCGAAGACCCCGGCATTGAAAAAACAGCAGTTTTCCCGATAACCCCGGCAGACGCCCGGCTAAGAATCGCTGCTGATCCAATATCTTCTGTATAGCTCAGCATTCTAAAAATTTCTCCAAAACCGGGGATTTTCTTATCAACCAGCCTGTTGACCACTTCAATGGTAACATCCCGTTCAGCTATGCCTGTCCCGCCATTAATTAATAACACATCAATGGATTGGGAAACAATTTCTTTGATCGCTAATTCGATTTCCACTGCTTCGTCTTTCACTATCATGTAAGATTCCACATTGCAGCCGTGGTCTTTTAACCGGTCAATAATTAACTGACCGCTTTTATCCGTTTTTACATCGCGGGTGTCGCTTACAGTTAAGACGCCGCATTGACATTGATCCAATTTATGAGATTTATGTTCTTTGACTGACACGTCCTTCGCCTGCCTTTTCCATTAAATAACGTTTTTGATAAAAGCGATGAGCAATTTCTGTAATATGCTTGGTGGAACGATAATTAAAGCCTGCCCCAAAAGCCATTCCCATTAAGGGAATACCTTGAAATATTTTCTTCTTTAATTGTGATATGACGATTGTTTTTCCAAGCTGCTTAATGCCGGTATCAACCCAAGATAAATTCATCACATCGTCTTGGCCTTCATAAAAATATGGATTAACGCTCGTATGTATCACTTCGTCCTCAAGATCCTGCCAAGCTGACCTTTTTATTTGTTTCGGCAATAAACCGATTTCAAAAACCTTTAATGCTGTGACCATCTCAGCGGGCAATGTGACCTCATAGCCATAAGTCAGCGCTATTAACTGAACTGTATACATCTGAATTGAAAATAACAAAGGTATATCCAACCCTAATAACAAAAAACCTCCCGTTCCGGTTAATCCGCCTTGGACGGTTGAAATTAGGCGCTGCTTGCCGATATGTTTCTGTGCAATAAAATGAAGCTGATGAACATTTAATTTCTTCATGTCTTCTATATGATTAATTTCAGGCAGCAATGCTTTTCCTTCATTAATAAGCTGTGTTCGAGCATTTTGCTGCCATGAGGTGCTTTGCAATAAAGCGTGACATTGAAAAACCATCTGATCAATAGCTTGGCTTAAACTGCTTTGCCATTTCGGAGAAACCTTTGCCAGCTGATTTCGCACCCATTCCTGGTATAGCACCGTAAAATCAGTCGGTTCATATGTAAAGAATTGTTCTTCCCAAACTTTTATTTGTGAGAATACAGCCTGTTCTGTTTCTGACAAGGCCACATCAATCTCTCCTTCATCACTTTTAGTTTTATTATACTTGATTATTACCAATTGATAAAATAGTGAAACATTAGGCTATAATTATTGCGTCAAATACTGTAGAATATATTGTATACGAATTAAACTCATAAAATAAAAAGAGGTTCGCCATTTATGAAAGGTTTAAACGGAAAAACGATCGCTCTCGCTTCCTTAAGAAAATCAAAAGAAATAAGTCAATTAATTAAAAAGCATGGAGGGAACGTCAAAACATACGCTTTACAGGGGACGCGTTTCTTAAGAGAAGAAGAGATCTTAAAAGACATCAATCAGTTTATTGAATCTGATCCCGACTGGGCTATTTTCACAACAGGCATGGGAGCGGATGCCCTATTCACCACCGCTGAAAAACATCAGATGCTCGAGCCTTTCATCGATCATCTCAAACGTGCAAAAATTGCTGCAAGAGGACGGAAAACAGTTCAATGCCTTAATAAATATCGGCTTGCTCCGGTAATAACCGCTCATGATGGAACAGTAAAAGGGCTTATTGAAAATTTTCGTTCGGCGCCGCTAAAGGGCAAACGCGTTTTCCTGCAATTGTATGGCGAAAGTGCGCCTGAGCTTGTCCATTGGCTTAAAAGACAAGAGGCAGAGCTGATTGAGGTTATGCCTTATCGGCACATTCCCCCTGAACAAAATACCGTTCAAGCGCTTGCCGAAGAAATTATTTTTGGACATGTTGATGCCGCCGTATTTACAAGTGCCATTCAAGTCAAACATTTATTTGCTCAAATTAAAAGCAATGATTCAATATATCATAAAGTCATCGCTGCATTTAACAAGAAGGTCGCCGCTTGCGCCGTAGGTCAAGTCACTTCAAATGCTTTAAAGGATAATGGGGTCAAACGCGTGATTGCTCCCGACAATCAGCGAATGGGTGCAATGATTGTAAAACTGTCAAATTATTTCCGCGAATAGATGAAAAAAACAACCTTTTTTCGCTATACGAAAAAAGGTTGTTACAGGCAAACAGAGCGTAAAATTATAAATTCGCTAATCTTACCGTATCTCTGGCAATCATAACTTCTTCGTTTGTCGGAATGATGATGACTTTAACCGGTGAGTGCGGATAGTTAACGAATGCTTCCTTGCCTCTTACCTCATTGAGGGCCGGATCCCAATAAACACCCATAAATTCTAATCCTTTTAACACTTTAGCACGGACGACATCGCTGTTTTCGCCAATACCTGCTGTAAAGATAATCGCGTCAACACCGTGCATTTTAGCAGCATAAGAACCTAAATATTTGTGGATTCTTCCAGCAAATGATTCAAGCGCTAGTTCTGCTCGTTTATTGCCTTGTCTTGCTTCTTCTTCAATATCTCTTAAATCGCTTGAGAATCCTGAAACGCCCAGCAAGCCGCTCTTTTTATTCAAAACATTAATGACTTCTTCTGCTGTTTTGCCGGTTTTCTCCATGATATAAGGAATCAAAGCCGGATCAATATTGCCTGAACGAGTACCCATCATTACACCAGCAAGCGGTGTGAATCCCATCGACGTATCGATTGATTTTCCGCCTTCAACCGCTGCGATGCTCGCACCGTTTCCTAAATGGCAGGAAATAAGGCGCAATTGCTCGATCGGACGTTCAAGCAATTCAGCCGCGCGTTGTGTCACATATTTATGGGAAGTCCCATGGAAACCATATTTTCTAATACCGTATTTCTCATAATACTCATACGGCAAGCTGTACAGAAACGATTTCTCCGGCATTGTTTGGTGGAAAGCCGTATCGAACACAGCGACAGCAGGTACATTTGGCAAAACCTTCTGGAAAGCTTTAATACCTGTAATATTTGCCGGGTTATGAAGCGGCGCCAAATCTGACACTTCTTCAATAGCCTTAAGCACTTCATCCGTTATGAGCACGGAATCGTTGAACACTTCTCCGCCATGAACGACACGGTGTCCGATACCATTGATCTCTTCTAAAGAATCGATAATGCCAAGCGTTGTCAGCTTATCTAATAAAATTCTCACTGCTTCCGCATGATCAGGAATATCCCGTTCTTCTTTTTGTTTTTCACCGTTTGCTTCAATTGTAAAAATTGATTTCGGCAGTCCAATTCTTTCTACAAGTCCTTTTGTGATCACTTGTTCTTCCGGCATCTCTAACAATTGAAACTTTAAAGATGAGCTGCCGGCATTAATTGCTAAAATCTTAGCCAATTTCCTTCATCCCTTCATTGATGGCTTTCTTCATTATGTTGTTCTAAGTGGTGTTGAAACCAGTCATTTAATTTCACCATCATTTTTGACATGGCTTCTTTGTTTGAAAATCTTGGCATTTCAGCAAGTAACGCTTGTTTCGGAGGCACGACATGAGGCCCCTTTTTTTGTAGGATCAATATACTTCTGGCATGCTTTTCATTTTGAAACAGCGATATCGGGAGCTGTAATAAGCCTAAGATCACGGCCTCATCATACAAAAACTTATGAAACACTTTGTTCTTATCTTGGATAAAAAGATCATTAGGAATTAAATAAACAAGATAACCGGCTTGCTTAGTATATTTCAAACCTTGTTCAATCATAAGAAAATGACTGTAGGATTGGCTGTCCACTTTACCGAGCTTAAATGTTTCGGCATTCTTTTGATCCGGATATATGCCAACCGGGCTGTCGCATACGGTTATATCTACCGGATCTACAAGCATTGGGCGCAAGCTGTCTTGATGAAAAAATTCGATGTCCTTTTGTTGTAAATTAGCGTTCGTGCAAGCTAACTTTATCAGAAGATCATCTATTTCGACCCCATAGCCGCGAATATCATCGGTATGGCTTTGATTCATAATTCCCGTCAACAGATTCCCAGTGCCCGCAGCAGGATCAAGAATCGAAAACTGCTGACGTGATGATAACAATCGATTGACGAGATAACCAATAAAAATAACAACGCTGTCAGGCGTCATTTGATGCTGAGTCTGTGTAGATGATTTCATGCCTTTTAAGACGGCTAATTGGAACGACCTTCTGACGTCCTCTGCTGACATCCCTTCTTGAAAAAAGTGAGCATAAAGGCCAGACAACTTATTTTCAAGGGACTTTTGACTTACAGTTTCTCTAAAAATATTTTCACCAGTTAAACAGAGCGCTTCAAGGTAAGAGACATCTTCTTCTTTTTCAATCAACTCGGCTGATTGATCAAAGATCGCAAAAAGATGATCAACCATAGATCTTTGCATATCGCTAATCCTCCTGCAACACCACATTTACACCTATACAATAATACATAAAATACACAGAAAATCAAATAAAGAAAACTCCGACGAATCTTCGCCGGAGTGAATGTTTAAACTATTCCGCACCTTTGGCCGCTTTAAGCGCGCTTTCATAGTCTGGATGGTTTGTACCTTCACTGACATATTCCGCATAAGCCACTTTATTATTGCTGTCAACAACAAATACGGCTCTTGCCAAGAGTCTCAGTTCCTTCATTACAACACCGTATGCTTGTCCAAATGAAAGGTCTCTATGATCTGAAAGCGTTACCGCATTTTCAAGGCCGCTGTCTCCGCACCAGCGTTTTTGCGCAAACGGCAAGTCGCAGCTGATTGTTATCACAGAGACATTATCCAGCTTGGTCGCTTCTTCATTAAAGCGGCGTGTCTGCGCATCACATACACCCGTATCCAATGAAGGCACAACGCTGATAATCCGAACACCTTTATAATCATTTAATGTTTTTTCAGCGAGACTGTTATCCAACGCTGTAAAATCTGGTGCCTGATCCCCGGCTTTAACCTCTTCACCAATAAGAGTGACTGGATTTCCTTTAAATGTTACTTCAGCCAACGCTATTCCCTCCTAACAAATATATGTATAATTTAATCATACCTTATACTCGCTTTAAAATTCAAACAAAACAGCTGCAGAGCAAAAAAACTAACTGAAAAAAATCAGTTAGTTAAAAAAATCGTCTTGCTGCTGTTCGCTGTTTCTTCTTTGTTTCATCGACATTCCGCCGCGCTGCTGCTGCCTATTTTGCGAGCTGTTAGAGCTTTGCTGTCCCGATTTATTGTTTGATTGATTATTTGAAACCATTTGCTGAATTTTATCAACAGCTTGAGGAGCTAAATCAAGCAATTTTTCATATATATGGGTGCTGTTATCTAAATGAATCGTTTTCACACCGTATGGACCAACAATTAAGAAAGCAATCGGTGTAATCGAGACGCCGCCGCCGCTTCCTCCGCCGAAAGGAAGCTGGCTGCTTTGGCTGTCGTCTGATTGATCGCTGTCGCCATAGCCGCCGCTAGTGTGGTTATTGACTTGAAATTCACTGCCGCCGGCAGCGAAGCCAAAACCAACTTTAGAAACAGTTAATATCACATTGCCGTCTGGGGTTTCAATCGGATCTCCTATAATGGTATTCACATCGGTCATTTCTTGAAGACTTTCCAGGGCTGTTTTCATTAAGCCTTGTATTGGATGTTCTGACATGCAGGATGATGCCTCCTTTTCCAATATTTTGCGATCCTGTATCCTGTGATGATAGCTTTCCCGAGCCGAAATGAAATCATGCACGAAAATTCGGTTTCAGCCGCAAATGATTGGTAGACAGGCCAAACATCGATAACAGGTCTTTTTTTTAAAACAAACCACTCATCAATAAGCCTGATCAGCTGTATTTTAATCATCCAAATGACACCGGCTGAAATACCTGTTAATGCCGCATCATCTAATCCAACCTTCGTTCTCCACATTAAATGTTTTATTTTAAACCATTTAAGCAGTTGATAACGTTGATTTAAGTCTCCAAGCAGTTTAACGCCTTTCATCATTTTCGAAAATCCAGCCTTAAACTCCTCTATATTAACGGAAACACGGTCATTATCCCCATCGCTTTTTAATACCATTTTGAATGGCGAAACATCCAAATCAATATCTTCTAGATTTTTTTTTAGAATGGTCACTCCCCATACCTTTATTTTAAGTTCCCCATCAATGTCTAACTCGCTGATCAATCCTTGCAAATCAATAGATATATAAGTGCAAAACCATAATATAACGAACAGGAAAACAAAGATTAATAATATAACCAGACCTGTCATGACCATAAGCACACACTGCCCTTTATAAGTTATCCTTATTATCACCGGACTTTTTTAAAATCAAACCTTTCTTAGGGAATAATAAAGAAAACGGGCCGGCGCTCAGCCTTAGAGAAGCTGTATAACAGGCGCGCCAAAAACTAGAGAAAAGATTTTTTTATGTTGAAGCTTTGTTATTCTTATATCTTTTCTGATAATATTAATAATAGTAGTAGATAAAGGAGGCAGCTTTGATGGAACTAAGAAACAAACTTTATTTCTTTTACAAGAAAACATCGGAAAACAGAGACCAAGTCGATGCATTAAAAACATTCGCTGTTAAGCAAGGATTTAATATTGTGCAAAATGCTGAAGAAGCAAATATTATTGCCAGTATCGGCGGAGACGGTGCATTTTTACAAGCCGTCAGAAAGACTGGATTTCGCGATGATTGCCTCTATGTAGGTGTCAGCACCGGACAGCTCGGGCTTTATTGTGACTTTCATATCGACGAACAGGAAAAAATGCTTGAAGCGATGCAGCGTGAAGAAATTGAGGTTAGAAAATATCCCATCATTTCAGTCGTCATTGATGGCGAAACGCAATTTTTCTGCTTAAATGAATGCTCAATCAGGACATCAACAATAAAAGTGATGACCGCAGAAATATATATTAATGATTTACATTTCGAAACGTTTAAAGGCGACGGCATTATCGTAGCTACACCTTCGGGAACCTCCGGTTATAACAAATCGGTAAGCGGCGCTTTGATTGATCCGAAACTGCCATGCATGCAAGTCAGCGAGCTTGCTTCTGTCAATAACAATACTTTCCGGACATTAGGATCTTCTTTTGTTCTTAACGACGATAAAGAACTGACATTAAAAATTAAAAAGGGTGATAACAGCTACCCAATTATTGGCCTTGATAATGAAGCATTCAGCATTCGCTCTAATAGAGAAATTAAAATAACTTTGCCTGAACGGCGCATAAAGACAGTTAAATTAAAAAACAATTCCTTTTGGCATAAAGTAAAAAGAAGTTTTCTTTAAATAAATGAAAGCGTTTGAGCGAGCTCAAACGCTTTTATTATGATACACAATTTGATTATCTACAACCGTGCATGCTACTTTTGTTTTTAATATCTCTTCTGCCGGAATTGATATAATGTCCTTGTTTAAAATGGTGAAATCAGCTTGATAACCCGGAGCAATTCGGCCTGTTTTCCCTTCCATGCTTATGATAAAAGCGCTGCCATAAGTATAGAGCTTAACAGCGTCATACACTGATAATTTTTGTTCTGGACCGTAACCTTGATGATTTTCGCTGGGCTTCTTTCTCGTTACCGCAGAATATATTCCTGACAGCGGATTTGCCAATTCTATCGGCGCATCCGACCCCCCTGCACACACGATCCCTTCATTGATAAGTGTTTTCCAGGCGTAAGCATCCGGCAGCCGGTTTTCTCCCAGCCTTTCAATAACCCAAGGAAAGTCCGAAGCCACGAATTGAGGCTGAATATCAATAGCGGCCGGCAATTTTTTAATGCGTTCCCGAAGATCAATAGGAACAAGCTGGCCATGAATGAGACGGTCCCTTTTTCCTTTCGGCGGAGGATATGTTTCTATAGCATCAACAGCATATTCAAGCGCCAAATCTCCAATGGCATGTATAGCTACCGGCATCTGATATGTTCTTGCTTTATGAACCAATTTCTTTAATTCCTCAGGCTTGTGTATGGGAACCCCGTTGGTTTCCGGTACATCATTATAGGGATGCCTTAATAATGCCGTTCTTCCTCCAAAGGCGCCGTCCGCAAAAATTTTCATTGCGCCAAACTCGATATCGCCAATTTTCGAATCGCTGGTCCATCCGGCTTGGTGCATATCATCCACCACTTCATGATGGACTAACAAGTGAAGCCGAAACCTTCTGTTTGTCTGATTAAGGATTCGCCGGTATGCATTCAGTGTTCTTGTAAAACCGCCGTAGTAGTTAAGATCCTCACTATGTCCGCCAACACAGCCAACAGACAGTAAATAATCAATTGATGTCTGGCATATATGATCCAATTCGGCATCGGTTTGCTGCGGAATAACTTCCGTTAATAAAAATTTTGCTTGGTCCAACAACAATCCGGTCGGTTTGCCATCAGCATCGCGAACAATAATCCCTCCCGGCGGATCAGGTGTATTTTCATCAATTCCCGCTTCAGCCAAAGCCAGCGAGTTTGCTAAAATGGCATGCTGACATACTCGAGTTAAGGCCATCGGATGATGCGGAGCAATGGCATCCAATTCTCTGCGATGAAAAATTTTTCGATCGGGAAAATTATTTTCATTCCAAGCATCCCCAAGCACCCATTGGTTTGTCGGCGTTTCTCGAACGCGGCGAATTAATAGCTCCTTCATCTCTTCGCTGGAGGTAACTGTTGACAAATCAAGTCTTGATAACTTTAACCCATTGGCTAAAATATGCAAATGGCTATCAACAAATCCAGGAAAAATCGTTTTATCATGCATATTAATGATCTGGTCAATGCAATATTTATATTTGTCCTTAAGAACAAATGCCTTCCCAACTTCTTGTATCAAACCGTTTTCAACATAAATCGCTTCCTGGACATCATTTTCATTGACCATCGTTCGGACTCGTCCAAGCCAGAGAGTTCCCATGATTAGCCTCCTTTTTAGTTCAGCAGAAAAAGCCGATGCAATGATCGGCATTTTCCTGACAAGTTCTCAGACAGATTCCCTTTGCCTCAGTTCAACCCTGCGAATCTTACCGGATGCAGTTTTTGGCAAATCTTTGACAAATTCAATTTTTCTTGGATACTTATACGGTGCTGTTATGTTCTTAACATGATCTTGCAATTCTTTAACAAGATTTTTATCTTGGACGTCATCTGGATTTTTTAAAATAATAAACGCTTTGACAACATGGCCCCTTATTTCATCCGGACTTGCTACAACAGCGCATTCCTTTACTTTCGGATGTTTAACTAAGGCATCTTCTACTTCAAACGGCCCGATTGTATAACCGGAACTTATGATGATATCGTCTCTTCGTCCTTCAAACCAATAATAGCCGTCTTTATCTTTTCTAGCTTTATCTCCCGTAATATAGTAATCACCGCGATAGGCCGCTTTCGTCCGTTCCGGATCTTTAAAGTATTCCTTGAACAACGCCGGAGTGCTGCGATGCACCGCAATATCGCCAATTTCGCCAATATCGGCGGCATCGCCTTCTTCATTAATAATTTCAACTAAGTTTCCCGGAGTCGGTTTACCCATTGAACCGGACTTCATTTCCATGCCTTTGACAGTACCGACAAGAAGGGTATTTTCCGTCTGCCCATAGCCGTCGCGAACATTAATGTCAAAATAGCGCTTAAATGTATCAATAACTTCACGATTTAATGGTTCTCCTGCGGAAACTGCGCTTCTTAATTCCTTAAGGCGATAAGCGGATAAATTATCTACCTTAGCCATCAGCCTATATTCAGTCGGTGTACAGCAAAGCACATTAATTTCATATTTTTCCAACAAATTGAGGTATACTTTGGGATCAAATGGTCCCTGGTAGATAAATCCGGTTGCCCCGCTGCCAAGCGTGGAGATAAATGGGCTCCAAATCCATTTTTGCCAGCCGGGACCCGCAGTTGCCCAAACTGTGTCATTCATTTGTATATCCAGCCAGCTTGTTGAAGCCGTGCGAAGGTGAGCATAGGCCCATCCATGGGTATGTACGACGCCTTTTGGTTGACCGGTTGTCCCTGATGTATAGGAAATAAACGCCATATCATCGCTTTTAGTTTCTATTAGCGGGTTATGAGCTGATTGATTTTCAGTTATCTCATCTAACGTCATCCACCCTTTTCTAACGGCAGGCCCGGTAGTCGCTTTTAACAAAAGCTTTTCCTCATCATGCTTGTCCACACGATCGACAAGTTCTTCATGAATAACAGCCGCTTTTACTTCAGCATGTTCGATCCGGTAAGATAAATCTTTGGGGCGCAGCATTTCTGATGATGGTACAATGACTAATCCGCACTTTAAGCTTGCTATATAGGCAATGTATGTTTCTATTGATCTCGGCAGCATCATTAAAATTCGGTCGCCTTTGCCTAAACCTTTGGATAACAAACCATTCGCTAACTGATTTGAACGTTTGATTAAATCAGCATATGTGATTTCATCCGTTCGGCCCTTAAAATCCTCATATTTCAAAGCCAATCTTCGAGGGTCCTTTGCAAATTTTTCTATCTCTTCTGTTAAATTATATATTTCTGGAGCAATAAGATCTTTCACTGAAAACACCTCCCATAGTTAAGGTTAATCCTATTATATAAAATCATAGGAATATTTTGAAGATATAATCGATTTATTGCCATTAATCAGTCTTTAAACATAAAAATAAGAGCGGCAATATTGCCGCTCTTTAGCCAATGGATATATGATTTGTTAAGCTTGAGGAAAACCTTGGCCACCCAATTGTTGTTGAGCAGCTGCCACAAGACGTTTAGTGATTTCACCACCAACAGAACCGTTAGCACGAGAAGTTGTATCTGCGCCAAGTTGTACACCGAATTCTTGTGCGATTTCCACTTTCATTTGATCAAGAGCTTGTTCAACACCAGGTACAAGAATTTGATTGCTTCTGTTTGCCATCATTCTCACCTCCTTGTGCTTTTATGATTTGCTTGAGCAGACGTTTCAATTCATCATTTTCTTGGTAATTATTGATAAAACGAATGGCAATTTTTACAGTGCTCCCCCTAAGAGAAATTCCCGCCCTTCTATCATGAGGACGGGAATTTCTTTATAATAATTCATCCATTAATGTTTTATCGCTTTGCTCTCTAATATCAATCGTTTCAACGCCGTCTAAAGCTTCCTGAATTAAGGCATCAATCGGAAATTCAGCTTCAAACTTATTAGCATGTTCCCTGTTGGGTTTCGTTTTTGGCGCGCTAGGCAAAAACAACGTACAGCAATCTTCATAAGGTCTAATCGAAATATCGTAAGTATCAATTTTTTGAGCAATATCAATAATTTCAACCTTGTCCATTGTTAACAGAGGCCTGAGCACCGGCAAGTTAGTCACTTCGTTAATCGTATTCATGCTTTCAAGTGTCTGACTGGCCACTTGCCCTAAACTCTCGCCTGTAGCAATCGCCAGCGCCCCTCGTTTTTCCGCGAGCTTTTCAGCGATTCTCAGCATCATTCTTCTCATCATCGTCATTCGATAATTATCTGGCATTTTATCCCTAATTTGAAGTTGGATATTAGTAAATGGGACGATATGAAGCTTTACTTGACTGCCAAAGCTGGACAGCTTTTCAGTAAGATCGATCACTTTTTGCCGGGCGCGTTCATTAGTATAAGGAGGACTGTGAAAATGTACAGCCTCTACTATTGCTCCGCGCTTTTGCATTAAATACCCGGCTACAGGGCTGTCAATGCCCCCGGACAGCATCAGAAGAACCTTGCCGCTCGAACCTGCCGGCAAGCCTCCGGCACCCTTGAAATCTTTGCCGTAAATTCTCGTTTCATGTTCCATCACTTCGACCCTGAGATTAATGTCAGGATTGTGAACATCCACTTTAATATTTTCAGTATTCGTTAAAATGTGTGCGCCCAGCGAACGATTTATTTCATCAGATCCCATAGGAAATCTTTTGTTTTTTCTTTTGGCCGAAATTTTAAACGTCTTAATGCCATCTTCATAACTCTCAATAATATCTAATGCGCCTTTTTTCATACTCTCAATGTTATTTTCAACCTTGATGGCAGCACGAATCGTTTGTATACCGAATATTTTCGTCAAGACATCTGTCACTTGCTGCATGGGCTCGCCATTAAGCTGAACCTCGATGTCATCAAAGTGTTTTTTGAGCTTAAGCTGTTTAAACGGTTTTAATTTTTCCTTAACCGTTAAATAAAGCCTGTCAATAAATTTGCTTCTATTTTTCCCTTTTAAGGTTAATTCGCCAAATCGGACGATTAGATAGTCATAAATCACTCAGCTCACCTCATTATCGATTTTAACTGTGTCACTTTTTTATTCAGCGTGTCAATAAAAGTCATTATTTCTGCTTCCGTCGTTTGATAAGATAAACTTACTCTAATCGCTTGAGCCGCTTCATCTTCCGGGACACCCATAGCTAAAAGAACTCTGCTTGCACCGCCTTCTTTTGAAGAACAAGCCGATTTTGTAGATACATAAATGTCCTCTTCCTCCAGGGCATGAACAAGAACTTCCGACTTAATCCCTTTGACCGTCAAATTTAAAATATGAGGCGCGGCATGACAGTCAGGCGTGTGGACAACCATATGTTCATTAGTATTAAACGCATCCCTCATTTTATTTTGTAAATCTTGCAGCCTTCCCAGATGCTGTCTAGATTCTTCCAAGGTTATTCTCAGCGCTTTAACCATAGCGGCAATACCCGGCAAATTCTCTGTTCCTGCCCTGCGGTTTAACTCCTGGCTGCCGCCGGAAAAAAGCGGTGATAAATTGACGCCGCGGCGCACATATAACAGTCCTGTTCCTTTTGGACTATGGAATTTATGACCCGATATTGAACACAAATCAATACCGCTGCCAGAAAGCTTAAGCGGTACTTTACCAATGCCTTGAACATGGTCAACATGGAATAAAATTTTATTAAATGATTGAAGATAACGGCCAATTTCTTGCACAGGTTGAATCGTGCCGACTTCATTATTGACATGAATGATCGAAACCAAGATTGTATCTTCTCTTATTGCCTCTTTAACATCCTGGACAGATACGCGGCCGTCTTTTGCAACCGGAAGATAAGTAACGTCAAAACCTTCATTTTCTAATTGTTTAAAGGCATTGTAACCTGATGCATGTTCCACTCTTGTCGTAATGACATGCTTCCCTCTGCTGCGGTAAGCAAAAGCAGCGCCTTTGACAGCTAAATTATTGCCTTCAGTCCCCCCGGATGTAAAGATAATTTCGTCGTCTTTAACCCCAAGCAACTGTGCCGCTTGATGCCGCGATTTCTTAAGCATTTCCTCGGAAAGGCTCCCCAAATTATGGAGCGATGACGGATTAGCAAAGAATTTTTCAGATACAATACGAAAAGTATCTAATACTTCCGGCAATGGTTTTGTTGTAGCGCTGTTATCAAGATATATCATAAATAATAACCCCTTTGAACCTTGGCAGATTATGCGGTCAAGATATATATTGTATGTTCATTATTTTATTCTCTAATAAAGCTTGTACTCAGCGACATATATTTTAACACATCTTTCGCTATAAAAATAACCCCTGCTTGACAGGAGTTATTTTTGTTCTTCTATTTTTTTCATAACATCCGGCTCATATGACTTAATTGCTGATAAGGCGATTTCAAACGCATCCTGATAATTATAATCTCTAAAGGACTCTTCAGCTTTCATTAATTCTTCGCGAATCCGCACATCACGGATTCGATACCGGTTGCCGTATTGAATTAAACGTTCAGCCAATTGGCATGCTCTAACCATTTCATTTGTTTTCTCATAAACGTCATTCACTTTGTCGGTGGCATCATCCAGAACTTGATGGACCGCCATCATTTCAAGAGGTTTTTTATCAAGTTTTTTATTGACTTCTGCCAATACTTCTTGAGCCTCTTCCAGGACTGTAACATAAGCCTGCGGAACACCCGGCAAATTGCTTTTTCGGACAATCCTTCGGCAGTCTTGCAATTTCTGTTTCAAATTCTGAACTGATTCTTTAGCCACAAGCTCGTCCTTTCTCAGAGCTTTTATCTTTTCTTTAAAGTCATCGGCTGAATCACGCAATGCGCTTGCTTGTTCTTGCATCGCTTCAACCTTTTCTAAAATGATGCTAAAGGCTTCTTTTTTTTCTTTTAAAACTTCATCCACTTCTTTGAACTCTTCTTCAAGCTTAGCGTAAGCATGATCAATATCATGATGGACTTTTAAATCATCAATGTCTATTTGGTAGCTTTTCTGAACAGCTTCAGTTTCTTTGTCCAATTCACTTATTTTATTCCGAACGACTACCAGATCCCGTTCCAATGTCGGAGCGGCTTCTTGAAGGTGCTTTCTGCTGAAAACTTCCCTTTCAAGCTGCTGATACAGCCATTCCAATTGATCTTGAATGGTTTTAACGCCTTCGGAGATCTCATTAAATTCAGCTCTCTTCATGCCCTTTTCAAACTCTTTAAGCTTTTCTTCCATCTCTTTAACAAGATTTTCGATATCTAGATGACGGAGCACATATCCTTGTTCGATCATTTCATGATAGCCTTCATAAAGCTCTTTAATTTGCTGCGGTAAATTAATTTGAATTTCCTTATACAGGATCGGAATTTCTGCAATATATCTTAAAATAGCGTCCAATTGATTTTTTATCTGAACAAGAATTTCTCTCGCTTTTATGTAATTGCCATTTTCATTTTCTTCATGATAGCTTTTCAAGTCTTGGCTTATTTCTTTAACAGCACTATCCAAATAAGGAGCCGCATCTCTTAATTGGCTGCGTTTTGTTATCATTTCTTTTTTGACTTGATGATAGGCTTCGTTAACTTTAACGATATCTTCCCGGTTTTTCTGCTCGCTGTCAACAACTTCATGAAGTTCTTTTAACATCAACGCAATTCTTGACTCAATTTGGTCCAGTTTTTCATGTATGTTCTTCAATATTTGCTCAGCACGGCCAAAACGATACTTGTCAGCCGCTTCTTCTGCACTGAACAGCATCTCTTCTATCTCCGGGATTTCATTAGTGACGATATCGTCCCAGTTCTTGCGCCATCTTTCAAACTTTTTCTCAGTTTCACCGATAACATTTAAATCTTTTACCCTGGAAATTTCCTCTGTAATGCGGCGATTCATAATATCTATTTTCCATGATTCATACTTATCAATTTGTTTGTATGTTTTTCTCCTCATCCAAGTCCCGTATCCCGCAACAAGAATGAGCATTATAATGATACCCAAGACAATATAAAACATATGGAAGCTTCCTCCATTCTCCCTTTTCCAAAAAACGACAAATAATATATTATTATATCAAAAAGCGACGTCATATTAATATTTATGCACTATTTATCATATCATTTTATGAGCGTTTTGCTAAGATATTTTCAAAATTTTTATTAATAAAAACTGACAATTGTAAAGTTTAAATGATCATTTTGAAAAAAGGATAAAAAAGCGTGAAGAATTGAACTCTCCACACTTTCCCTTTTGATGCAAACCGCCAAGCTTCTTAATTCGCTTTTTTCAAACTCATGTTTATTTCTATTGTATAATAATCGACCCTATTTGTTTACTGTAAAAGTGATATTTTGCCTTTTTTCGTATAAAGATAATCTTAAATGTCTTCGTGATCGATCCGTTCATCGGGCTCTCCCATTTTTTAATGACTTGATTAATGGGAAAGCTGCCAAGCGGCAAGGGGATCCTTTTACTTTGCCTTTTTCAAACAATTGATTGGTTTCTTTATCTAATGCTGCAAAACCGTGTTCCTTCTCACATTTTTGATTTGGCATAAGAGAGTCTTGCCATACTAAAGTAAACCAATGACAAGCAATATGATGTTCTTCATCTTTCTTCTTCCTGTTCTTTATTCCTTGCCTGTTAATGGTTCCCAGTCCGCAATACATTTGTGTTCAAATGCGTCTGATCAGCCTCATTTATGTTGCCTTTGCTTTTAAACTCGGATACGGCAATACATGATCATAAGGCTGACCGGTTAAAATTTGGTTGGTCCAGTGTTTGATAAATGTTAGATAACAGCGGCGAAAATAATCATCTTTTGGCTGCATGTAATAGACCTTTCGTATATACTGAGGCTGAAGAAAAGGCATAATAATCATATCGCGAAACTGCATAACTAATAAATCAATTGGAATATTCTTAATCTGTCCCGTTTTAATGCCTGCTTCAAAGACTTTTTCAAAAATATACTTTTCTTTCATCAGATATGTCGACATCAATTCTCTGATTAAAACCGAATCCAGTGTCATTTCCCTGTGGACAAAGCGGGCTAAATAAAAAGCTTCTTGTTGATATTGAATCAATTGGTCAGCAATCTCCAACAATCGTTCACTAATCGTCACATTGGCTGATTCCGTGTCAATAAACGCTTGTTCTAAGTGTTGAATATAACCTTCCAAAAAAGATGACATTAAATATTCTAAAAGACCTTTCTTACCGCCAAAATAATAGGAAATAAGCGCGACATTAACACCTGCGTCAGCCGCTATGGCACGTACAGAAGTCCCATTGTAGCCGTTCATATTAAATAATTTAACCGCTGAATGAATGACTTCTTTTTTCGTTTTTTGCCCTTTTTCTTTAATATTCAATGATCATCACCTCGAATGTTCTCTATATTAAACATTCTAGGGCTTAAAAACCTTTCCTCTAAAAAGAACTCGACATTTATGCTGAAACATTCATCATTTTTTGATAAAATATTATTATTTAAACGTAAATTTGGAGGAATGATGATGTTTTCTGTCTCACAATATTCAGGCACAATAGATGAAAACTATCAATTAGTTATTAAACAATTAAAAGCTCTTGTCGAAGGTGAAACAGACCGCATTGCGAATCTCTCTAATGCCTCTGCCCTGCTTAATCAATTTTTAGAAAAAATAAATTGGGCCGGTTTTTACTTATTTGATGGAAAGGAGCTTGTTCTTGGCCCGTTTCAAGGACTTCCCGCATGCGTACGCATTCCGCTCGGAAAAGGCGTTTGCGGCACGGCCGCCAGCACCGGCAAAACAATGCGTGTTGAAGATGTCAGCCAATTTCCCGGCCATATTGCTTGCGATGCGGCAAGCCGGTCAGAAATTGTTGTGCCTATGATTAAAGAAGACCGTCTTATAGGCGTGCTCGATATTGACAGCCCGATCACCAACCGGTTCACAGAAACTGATCAATACTATCTGGAGAAATTTGCTGCTGCATTGCTGCCTTATATCTAGCCTTGACAGCCGGAAACGTGCAATATATAATGGAATTTGTGTAAAATAAGACAGCTTCCCAATACACGTATAGGAAAACCCTCTTCATTTTGTTCCTCATTTTTGAGGTGCATCGCGTAACTTTACTGTCGAGCGAGGATGCATGAAAACAAAATGACCTATATGGTGATATTGGTTTTCTGTCATTTTATGCAACTCAAATAAAATGACAAAGGAGGAGTCATATAATGGCTCGTTATACTGGTCCAACTTGGAAAAAATCTCGCCGTTACGGCATTTCTTTGAGCGGAACTGGCAAAGAACTTGAAAAACGCCCTTACGCTCCAGGAGAACATGGTCCAAACCAACGCAAAAAGCTTTCTGAATATGGTTTGCAATTGCAAGAAAAGCAAAAGCTTCGTTTTATGTACGGTTTGAACGAAAGACAATTCCGTCGTCTATTCGATGAAGCGGGCAAAATGAAAGGTGTACACGGTGAAAACTTCATGATTCTTCTTGAATCTCGCCTAGACAACCTTGTTTACCGTCTTGGTCTTGCACGCACTCGCCGTCAAGCTCGCCAACTTGTAAACCACGGCCATATTACAGTAAATGGAAAACGTGTAGGCATCCCATCATACCGTGTAACTCCTGGCGATGTGATCGGTGTCAGAGAAAAATCACGCAACCTTGACATCATCAAAGAAGCTCTTGAAGTTAACAGCTTCGTACCAGAATATCTTACATTCGACGAAGAAAAATTAGAGGGTACTTTTAATAGACTTCCAGAACGTTCTGAACTTCCTGCAGAAATCACTGAAGCGCTTATCGTCGAATTCTACTCTCGTTAATAGAAAAAACCTCGCAAATATGGCATTTGCGAGGTTTTTTAATGGTTATCAAAGCATGAAAAATTTATCTGAAAGGGCACTTTTTAAATCTTGCCCGAGAAAGTTTGTTGGGGATTAGCTTTTTTCAAGGGATTGATACTATTGGTTATTTTTGAATTTAACTACTTGACCAGAACTTTTATCTCGAAACGACTTATATGCTAAGAATAATAAGTATGCTGCTCCCAAAAAAGATATGATTGACAGAAAGTCCATATTTAGCCCCTTCCCTAATGTTTTTATGCGATTATAGCATACAAATCTTTTAAGAAGCATTATATCAACTCATATCATCATCACTTAATACGTGATCTAAGAACCAAGCCCATTATAACGGTAAGAATGATAATGAGGAAACCAATGAGTGCATACCAAACAGGGTATCCCGGCTGGCCTAGTGCATCTTTAACAAAACACCAATTGATATAGGCAAAATTCAAAACAACCTCAAGTTTTATCCAACTCACCAAAATTTTTGAATGCCGATAGAAGGCATAAGCATTATTTCCTGACAACCTGTCTGGATAATTGTACTTTTTAGGATATTTCTGTAAAAACCCTATAAAAATATAGAGAATAACTATAATAAATGGCATGATCAAACACATCCATCTACTGCCCCATCCATTTGCTTCACCTTTAGCGTTGGTATGGATAGGAATTGTATCGGTCATTTGCAATATTGACAGAACCGTATACACAAACATGCCAATAATGACAATTACGCAAGCCAAATCATGCAATTTTTCAATTTTTGATTTTGAAATGGGACGATGATTCAAAAACATCCCTCCGTAACATAATCTATTAAAAACCTCGTTGATCTCATAAATCTGTAATAATTAAAAATACAGATAAGCACTATCCCTTCCTTATTAAGGATTTCTGTTTTAAATAGCATCTCTAATAATAATAAACAAAAGTTTCGATTTATGCGAAATATATTTACAAAAAAAAAAAAAAAAAAAACGATTATTTCATTATTTCATTATTTCATTATTTCATTATTTCGGAATCAATTTTTTCAACTATGTAAATCATTAAAGCTAGCTTTATATTACAAATGTATAGGCTAATTCATCATATTATATCGTTTCATGGTGAGATCTATAGACTGTCAAGGAGCAAATAATAAGGCGGCAAACCTCTACATTTTTCTATTGCAAAGTACATACGATATTATCCTTTTTTATTGGCTTTTCATCAAGCTTTAAATGTTATAAACAATCGAAGTAATCCGGAGAAACCACGAGATCGTAGCTTTTGATTATAAACCCTATTTTCACACTTATTACTGGTATGAAAATTAACCGATATAGGCGAATTTGACCGAATATCAAATTTTTTCTTTTTCGGTGGTTCAGCTAAGATGAGTTATGTTAATTATGGAAAAATTCAAGATAAATTCAAGGTAAATTCAATACAAAAGCAAACTAATAAAAAAGATGCCACAACTTAGTGACATCTTTACCTTTCTAAACCACCCAAATAAAAAGCGCAGAAATTATAATTGTTTGTATAACTGAGATAATAGCTAAAGACAACATATTTTTATTGTTTATCTTACCCACAATGAGCCTTTGCCCTACATAATTTAAAACAAGTAAAATAATTAAAGTGGCAACAATCGTTAAAACAATCTCAGTTGCCATATATAGTGATAACCTCCCTATAAAAAAGATGACTTATTTCATTATATATGAAAAACACCTTCTCGATAAGAATTATTATGAATATTTATTATTTTTATTTTAAAGAGTTATGGGGTTATATTAAGCTCCCCGCAATTTCAATATTCTGTAAGTACCACTTCCATACAATCTAACAATAATACTTGTTGTGTACTCAACAGGTGCATATTTTAATGCCTTAAACTTACCATTACTAGAAACTTCGACTACACTACTATCAATTCTTTTAGAATGTGTTGATGCAGATTTACTATAGAAAGGACCTGATAAATCGACATGCTTTGTGTATTTACCTACTTTCCCTTTACCATAAAGAAACGTTCCATATAATCTATGAGAGAAGTTAAATCCAGCTGTATTTTTAACGGTAGCTGAATAACTTTTTTGTCTTTGCGATGCAGCTGCCAATACTAATCCATTTCTTTCCAAAGTAGGTTCAGAATAAAAGCTAAAGCTAATATTTTTATTATTAACCTTTTCCGAAACAGTAAAGTTTTCATCATTTTTTGCTAATTTTTGATTTGCCTTTTTTCTTAAGTCCTCCAATGCATTGTTTAACTCGTCTTTTTGGTTTTTTGTTAATGTTAATTTTTGATTGTTTGAATTATTTTTGTTACTAGTTTTAGCACTTGAAGTATGAACCGACACTACAGTAAGACATAAAACCAAACACAAAGTTAAGCGAATCATTTTTTTATCACTTCTATCTCCTTAGTATTTTTTAAACATAACATATAATTAGAATATTATCAATAAATTGATTAGAGGTATAATTGTGTGTTTATCTATAGGAATATGAATTTCTCAATATTAACCGAATATTATACAATAAGACATTTTTTGAGAGAAAAAGACGATTTTCCCTACGTTCAGGGCAAAATCGTCTTTTAATTTTGTTTCCTATATGGGATTTAAACCAATCAATGAACTCTTGTCATCCGACGGGCGTGTTCACTTTTCCTATAATTACGCATCATCCCTTTATTTTTGATTAACTTGACTTTTGGGCAGCTCCGGCATTTCTCTTGGGACAAGTTCTATCCATTTAAATTTTAATGCGAGATAAGTGATAAGAAGCGTTAACCCTTCAGATATTGGAAAAACAAGCCAAATTGTATTAGGTCCAAAGAGACTAGGCAAAATCCAAAGCAAAGGAATGAATAAGATAATGCTGTGACATAAGATCATCCATATAGCAACGCGGGTTTTCTTAATGGATTGATAAAATTCTACAAAGACCATGTTAATTCCTAAAAATAAATATCCTGCAAAAAAGTAAACAATTCCAATTCTTGTATAATTTATAATTTGAGGAACATCGATCCCGAATAAGTCAATCATCAATCCTTTTCCAACTAGACCAACAATAAATACAGCTATTCCTAGACTTAATCCTGTGATAATCGCAATCCTGATAAATTCTTTCATGCGTTTATAGAGTTTCGCACCGTAATGATAACTTGTAATCGGTTGAATGGCGGCGCCAATCCCGATAAAAAGCATAAGAAACACCGTATGCATATAGTTGACGGCTGCATAGGCTACAATCCCCGTTTCTCCAACAAAGTGGCTAAATGTTATATTGAATGCAACCATCGTCAAAGCGGCTGAACCTTCCACGATAAAACTTGGAAAGCCAATCAAAAGAGTGCTGCCAACTATTGAAAAATTAAGCTTTGTACGGACGAACCCTAATTGTTTTTTCTTCGTCAAAAAGTGTGTGAGTAAAATGAGAATCCCTATAAAAGTACCGATTACTGTTGCATAAGCTGCCCCTTTTACTCCCCAACGGAAAATGAAGATAAAAAGATAATTTAAAATAATATTCACAACGGATGTCACGATTAGTCCCAGCATTGCAAGCGTAGGATTTCCGTCATTTCGGATAAAAATACTTAAAATATTCTCGATTACAAAGACAAGTCCAAATAACAGGATAATGTGAAGATAACTGTCAACGTATGAAATAATCGAATCATTTGCCCCGAATAAATAAGCAAGCGGCTGCTCAAATAATAGACAGAATACGATAATCAATCCTGTCGTCGCGATTGCAAGGATAATCGAATGTGTAAATACTTCTTTCGCACGGTGTTGATTGTTTTGGCCAAGTGCAATCGAATACAACGTGGCGCCTCCCATGCCAATCCACAAAGAAACGGATAAGATGACCGAATAAATAGGCACTGCGATGTTAACCCCCGCGAGTCCTTTATCTCCAACACCATGACTGACGAATAGACCATCGACTAAAATATTGATAGCCATCAATATCATTCCGAATAAAGAAGGAATTAAATACTTTATAAATAATTTATTGGGCTTCATCGTTTGCATGATTGAATGCTTTTTTTCCATAATATCACCTAAGTTTATATTCTTCGAAATCTGCTCCGCTCATTTCATGTCCTTTCTATGATATGATGATAAAGTATTAGGTTACCGTATAGTCAACAGTAAAGAGGTGAAAAAAATTGGAGTCTGCAAAAAAACTGTTTACGACTGGAGAATTTGCAGATTTATGCGGTGTGAAAAAGCAAACGCTTTTTCATTATGATGATATCGGCCTTTTAAAACCAGAGTATAAAAACGAAAATGGGTATCGCTATTATTCCGTTCAACAAGCAGAGGTTTTTAGCGTCATAGAAATGCTAAAAGAAATGGGTATGTCTTTAGCTGAAATTAAGGACTTTTTACATTTCAAAACCCCCGAGGAAACCATCAAATTATTAACGGAAAAAGAAGCAATGATGAAAAAGAAAATCGCGAAAATGCAGCGTACACAGCAAATTATCCGAAATAAGAAAAAGCAAATTGAAGAAGCATTACGGCTGAATTTTGATAGGTTTACAATCGAAAAGATGGAAACAGAATACTATGTATTAAGTGAAAATATTTTAGACTGCTCTGATAAAGAATTTACGAAGTCGATTATGCTATTTATTAAATATACAAAGCGGGAAGAGCTTGATTACGGCTATCCTATTGGCGTTTTGATTCGTCAAGAGCAAGTAGAGGCAGGAGATTATTGGAATTATTCGCATTTTTATATGCGTGTGGATCAATCCGATCTAGCAGAACCTTTTATTAGAAAAGCCGGAAAATATGTAATTGGCTATCATAAAGGAAGCTATTTGACAATTCACGAAACCTATAAAAAGATGAAAACTTATTTATGTGAGGAAGGGTATCGGATTTGCGGCGATAGTTTTGAAGAGTATGTCATTGATGAGGTAAGTGTAAGTGGAGAAGATCATTATGTAACAAAAATAATGATACAAGTAGAAGAAAAGTAAGAAGCACATGCCTATGCCAGCATCACAAAAAGAAAATCTTCACTCCCGATCATGTCATGGTTTTTGACAATATCGGTTGAGATTTTGTGCAAATAGTCATTTCGTGCATTAGTGATATGTTCGTGAATCCTAGCAACTTTAATCCGTTGTTTATGCCAGTTAGAAGAACCTTTTTTCTCCTGTCAATGCCAATAGAACCTGTTTTAGGCAATTCCTCTGCTTCTGTTTCCGCCATAACAGATACAAAATATTTTCCGCCTTGATCTTGCTTCCGATAATCGCAATGCTGCCATTTGTATGTTTTGTTGTATATGACTGAACTTTTGACGATTGCGATTGAAAAATATAAGAAGGGGCTGTCCAAAATTTTTTGGACGGCCCCTTATATCTTAAGTAGATCAAAGAACGGGATCTCTACATTTTTTAAAGCACTGCTTATTGATTTCCTTTTTTAACCCATTCCGCAACTTGTACTGTACGTTTCGCTTGATGTTTAACGGCTGCTTGGACGTCTTCAATCATTTTTCCATCCTGATCTACAGTTACACTTGTTCCATAAGGGTTGCCCCCTGCTCCGAATAGTACTGGATCTGTATAACCCGGTGCTGCAATGATTGCCCCCCAATGCATCATAGAAGTGTATAAAGAAAGAAGGGTTGCTTCCTGGCCGCCATGTGGATTTTGTGCAGATGACATTGCACTTACCACTTTGTTCACTGTTTTGCCATTTGCCCAAAGACCGCCTTGAATATCAAGGAATTGTTTCATTTGTGATGGCATGTTACCAAATCTGGTTGGTACACTAAAGATAATAGCATCTGCCCACTCAATATCTTCTGATGTTGCAACTGGAACGTCTTTCGTCGCTTCAACTGTAGCTTTCCATCCTTCATTTCCTTCAATAACGGATTGCGGCGCCAATTCTTGTACTTTTAATACTTTAACTTCAGCTCCGGCTTCCTTCGCTCCTTCTTCAGCCCACTTAGCCAATTGATAATTTGTTCCACCCATGCTGTAAAAAACCACCGCTAATTTTACGTTTGACATTGTACCATTCTCCTTTTTCGATGAACTCCCAAATAACTTGGATAAAATATCCATATTTTCCACCCTCCCTATTTCAAAATATATTAGCCTTGTATACCTTATTTAAAAAGTTTCTTTATACCAACTCGCAGCAGCCTCAATTTCTTCCATCGTCAACTGATGATCTTTATTTTCCCAATGAAGTGTCACTTGAGCATTTGCCTTTTCTAATAACGATTGCAAGTCTGTAGACTCTGAAGCTGAACACATAGGATCATTCGTTCCAGCTGCTATAAATACTGATTTTCCCGTTAAATCAGGCAATTCCACTCCTCGTCTCGGCACCATCGGATGGTGAAGTATCGCCCCCTTTACAGCGGTTTGATAATGAAATAATAAACTGGCGGCTATATTGGCTCCATTGGAATAACCAATTGCTATGATGTTATCTCGGTTAAATTCATACCTTTCGGCAGATTCATCCAAGAATTCATTTAACTCTTTTGTCCGGAAAATCAGATCATCTTCATCAAAAATGCCCTCGGCTAATCGTCTGAAGAATCTAGGCATCCCATTTTCCAGCACATTCCCGCGAACACTTAATACGTTTGCCTTTTCATCAACCATTTTAGCAAGAGGCAGCAAGTCTGATTCATTGCCGCCTGTACCATGAAGCAATAGCAGCGTTGGCTTATTAGGAGGATCTTGTCCTCCATTAAAGATATGTTTCATTCGTTATCCCCCTGCAAGTCTCGCTTTCTTCCGAAACCACGTTTGATTGGTCTATTCTTTGATAAACGCCTTTGTACTTCTCACTGTATCTATTGGGCGGACCAGTTTTTCTATTTCGGCACGTTGAGGTTCCAGAAATGGAGGCAAAGATAATTTTTCCCCAAGCGTTTCATAAGGTTCATCTCCCATAAAACCAGGACCATCCGTTGCAAACTCAAATAAAATTTGCGGTGCGACTCGTGCGTATAAGGACTCAAAAAAGTGCCGATTTACATAACCCGATGTACGGAATCCAACACTTCTCATTCGCTCATCCCATCCATCTAATACTGAACGATCCTCCACCCGGAATGCCGTATGGTGCACCGTGCCATAACCTTGGCGCGCTTGAGGCAGAATCGTATTATGTTCTACAATGACTGAAGCACCATTGCCGCCTTCCCCTACTTCAAATAAATGGAATGGTCCTTCTTGTGCAACCTCTTTAAACAAAAGAACTTTTTCCAGCATTTCTTTAAAGTAATCAAAGTTTGCAATACGGATAAAGACAGGCCCTAAACCAGTAATAGCATATTCCAGTGGAACGGGGCCCTTTTGCCAAGGTGTACCTGGTTTCACCCCTTGGTTGAATTCATCTGATATCAACTGATATTGTTGATCATCAAAATCAACGAAAGATAGCGTTTTTTTGCCAAATTGTTCTTTAATTCCAGTATGTTTAACTTCTAGACGATCAAAACGTTTTACCCAATAATCTAATGCAGCATCACTTGGTACTCGAAACGATGTCTTGGATATCTCGTTGGTACCATGCACACCTTTCGGAATTCCCGGGAAGTCGAAGAAAGTCATGTCTGTGCCTGGGCTTCCTTTGTCATCGGCAAAGAATAAATGATAGGTTTGAATATCATCTTGATTAACCGTTTTTTTAACTAAGCGCATGCCCAAAACATAAGTGAAAAATTCATAGTTTTTTTCCGCACTGCTTGTAATAGCTGTTACGTGGTGTATTCCTTTGATTTCCACAGGATATACCTCATTTCTTTTTCAAAATAAGTTCATTTACTTTCCTTCTCACTCATAGCGATTTTATTTTATTTAAATTGGTAAATGACTTTGGTTTATATCTTGACTAGTCAAGTGATTGTCCAAAAAAAATTACCTGTCAGGTAATTCTCTTTTTAGACTGTATTTATGCACACGTGTTATAAGTGAATATAATGTTTTCTTTTCTTCCTCACTTAAAACATCATCAAAAAATGATGATTGAAACTCAAGTTGGGCAGGCATTGCCTTTTTTAATATAGACTCGCCTTTCTCAGTCAGGCTGATTATTTTTGTTTTCCAGTCTTGCTTGCGGTTAATATAGCCATCCTTTTCAAGGCGTACGAGCATACGGGAAATACCGCCTTGCGTAACTGTTACTTTTTTCGCTAATTCACATTGGGTAAGTGGTTGATATACTTGAATTTGCACAAGAACATCAAATTGGGCAGTAGTTAAACCAAACTGCTTTAGAAAGCCATTCGATAAATGGTTGCTTTGGTTTGTAAAACGCGCCAGCCGCAGCCAAATTAACGATCCAATTGTATTATTACGTATGTTATTTCCCTCCTTGCCTCGTCTTCTTATTATCACTTTACCAATCAATTGATAAAAAATCAAGGGACTGTCTAAAAATTTTTGGACAGCCCCTTATCCAAGACGAGTGGCCTAATGAAATAACCAATCTAACTCAGGAGGTATTTCTTACAGGCTCATCATGATTGTTTATTTGTTTGCTTAAAAGTATCGAGTGTGACCTTTGCAGCTTGTGCTATAAGTTTGTCATTATATGCTGCATCTTTTTTATCGCGGCTTGAGAGTATGGCAAGGACAATAGGATCTCCTTTTTTTGGCCAAACAACAGCAATATCATTACGGGTTCCGTAGTTTCCGGCACCGCTCTTATCTCCAACTTCCCATCCTTTAGGGGCACCTGCCCGGATCAGCTTGTCCCCGGTTGTGTTAGCCCGCATCCAATCTGTGAGGATCTTTCGTTTGTCTTTCGGGAGTGCATCGCCAACCGCAAACGCTTTAAGGTCGTTAGCAAGTGCTTTAGGGGTACTTGTGTCACGTATGTCTCCAGGAGTTGCTTCATTCAGATCTGTCTCAATGCGTTTAGGCTTTGTAACATGATCACCGATATTTTTAAGTACAGTTTTAAAGCCTTCAGGACCGCCCAATTGCTTAAACAAGAGGTTTCCTGCTGTATTGTCGCTGTAAAGAATAGCAGCTTTGCTAATTTCTCTAAGCGTCATCCCAGATTTTACGTGCTTCTCTGTTATTGGCGAATAGGTAACCAAATCTTTGTCCGTGTATTTAATAACTTTATTCAGTTCATTGTTTGAATGCTGTTTTAGTACCGCGCCTGCTGCAAGAGCCTTGTATGTAGACGCGTAGGCAAATCGTTCATTAGGTCGATAAGACACCGTTTGTCCCGTCCCGGTATCAATCGCGTAAATACCTAGCTTAGCATCAAATTTCTTCTCTAGATTACGGAATTCTTGATTAGTTGCCGGTTTTGACGACTTCTTTTGAACGCCGTTTGAACAACCACTGAGCGGAACGAGTAAAACCAATAACATGAATAAAGACATTTTAACGAATTTAGATCGATATGGTCGCATGAATTTAACCTCCATTCAAAAATTACGTTTAATATCACATTTATTGTTTACGGAAATCCAGAAGTTAAACATTGGCATTTTTAGGTGTTCGCCGTTAATTTCTTTCCTCTGCTCCCCAACGATATTCCCCACAAAAGCTTGGCAATTGCCATTTTTACCCTATTATGTTTCTCTTTTTAAAGGATAATCATCGTTATCTGATGAAGTGACAAATTTATTAGAACCGGCGCCCATTCCAAAAATAAAGGTAAGAAGCACGACTATAACAAGCATAAATAAGGAGATTGTCCAGCTGTGAGTGACATCGTGAATAAAGCCAAAAAATGTTGGGCCTATTGCGGCCAATAAATAACCAATAGATTGAGCCATACCTGAAAGTTCTGCTGATTCATGAACATGACGTGTACGCAATACAAAAAACATATTAGCCAGACTGAATAAAGACCCTTGCGCTATACCAATCAGAATAACAAATAATGGAACAAGTGAAGTGTTTCCAGTCATAATGCCAATAGAGCCGATAAGCATTAAGAAAACAGTAACGGCTACAAGACCGCGCTGACTTGAATAGCGGCCGGCGATAATAGGTACTATGAATGATGACGGTAGAATGGCAAATTGTATTAATGACAGTACCCATCCGGCAGCTGATAAACTCATGCCTTGTTCATGTAAAATCTCAGGCAGCCAAGCTGCAAGAACATAAAAAATCATTGATTGCAGACCCATGAAAAAGGTTACTTTCCAAGCAAGGCCGGAACGCCACAAGTACCCTCCGCCTGGCACTTTAGATCCGATAGAATGATGTCGGAAACGCATTTGCGGGAGCCAGATTATCACTGTAATGGCAGAAAGAATTGCCCAGCATCCAAGAGCTCCGCGCCAACCGAATCCGGCTTCAACGGCTATTGGAATACTAATTCCAGAAGCAACGGCCCCGCTTATATTCATAGAAACTGAATAAACGCCTGTCATAAGGCCGACATGATGCGAAAATTCCCGTTTAATTAAACTTGGTATTAATACGTTACCTGCAGCGATTCCCATCCCAAGCAAGGCCGTTCCAATAAACAGTGTTGTTATGGAAGGTATGGATCTTAAAATAATGCCAATGGTTAATATAACAAATCCTGTCAAAAGTGTGATTTCCATCCCAATACGCTTGGCTATTTTTGGAGCAAGTATTGAGAAAACTGCAAAGGAAAGTAAAGGTAATGTCGTCAGCATCCCTGCTAATGTATTTGATATTCCAGTGTCCCCGCGGATTTCTCCTATAATTGGCCCCACAGCGGTAATCGGTGCTCGAAGATTAGCGGCAGCGAATAAGATTTCTATAATCAGAAACCACATGCCTATACGTGAAACGGTATGAGAATGGGTATTAATTGCTTTTGATTCTTTCATTCTTCCTGTTCTCCTATCTATTTAAGCTTACTCGATTAAGTACGGCTTTTTTAATAAAATAAATGCTGACTTTTAAAGGGTGTATTAGGACAAGGTTGTATTGAAAAAAAGTTAATTATAATTAACATAAAGTATAATATAATGTATCATTAGTGATGTCAATTAATTAAGCTCACCCATCAGTTTCATATCTGATTTCATTTTCTTCACTTTCACATCGTGGGCGTGAAGCTCCTTGGATTCGGGGTGACCATGGTCATTGCCGCTAAATACAGATAGCGCCGCAGACGGGATCCCCCGCGTTTGGAGAGAACAATTTGGCCCTTCCATTATAGGTTCCCTATAGAGCATATAAATATTAATGGCACTTAAGCGTGGACAAAGAAAAAACTCCCAAATTGAAATACTAGGTTTCGATTTGGGAGTTATATGTCTTTTTAATCTTCAATTGGAAACCATCCAGGTCTGCTGAGAATGACTTGCCAAAGAGGATTTGGTATGACAAGGCGTGATTTGGCGTCTTTCTTTAGCTTTGTTTCAATTTCAGACTCTTTTCCTTTTCTAACCTTTTCAACCCAATCAGGATCAATGATGAGCTCTCGTCCGATTGCAATCATTGAAACACCTGTCTGAATCGCTTTTAAAGCATCGTCTGCTGTGTAAATTGAGCCTACACCAATCACTGGAACGCTTTCTCCAACTCTCTCCTGAATAATTTCAAGACGAGAACGGGAATCTTCAACACCGCGTCTCGGAGTTGACCAGAACTCCATTAAGGAAACATGAAGGTAATCAAGCTCTTTACTTGACAAAACATCTACTAATGCAAGAGTGTCTGCCATTGTTATTCCAGGTGTTTCAGGTTCTTCTGGTGAGAATCTATATCCAACGAGGAATGGTTGTTTCGCATGTTCAGCTACTGCCCTTTTCACTTCATCTACAACGGCAATTGGAAATGTTAATCTTTTTTCTAAACTGCCGCCGTATTGATCTTCACGCCGGTTTGAATGTGGTGAAAAGAACTGCTGAAGTAAATATCCATTAGCTCCATGTATTTCAACCCCATCAAATCCAGCTTCGATCGCTCTCCGGGTAGACTCGCCAAAATCACGAATAATGGATTGAATTTCTGTCTCAGTCAAAGCGCGAGGAACTTGACCAGATATTTTTCCTCGTTCTGCCGGAACAGCGCTAGCACTTACAACTTCTCCATTTGGAACTAACTCTGGAGGACACAGCCTGCCGCCATGGTAAATTTGGAGAACTGCTTTTGCTCCTTGTTCTTTAATGGCAGAAGCCAGCCGGCGTAAACTTGGAATCAAGTCATCACGATCGCTTCCAATTTGACCAGGAAATCCTTTTCCGTTATCTGTGACATATGCACAAGCTGTGACAACCATTCCGACTCCATTTGAACGGCGGCTATAGTATACTAATTCTTCATCTGAAACTGTACCGTCTGAATTTGAAGAATAATTGGTCATTGGCGCCATAACGATACGATTATCTAATTGAATTCCGCTGCGTAAGGTCATTGGCTGAAATAGCGGTGTATATTTTGAATTCATAATTCTTGCCCCCCGTATTTTAGTGAACATTTTTATCATACTTTTAAGATATAAAAAACGCATTAAATATGCTCCGTATTAATTTTCCAGTCATTGAGCTAATTATTCCAATTCGCTGATATCGGGCTTTTTAAGATAGGGTAATAATGAAAACAGGCTTATGATTAAAAACAATGGTCTCTCAATTTCTCCAGGGATTGCTTTTTCCATGCAACTCTATATCTATTATTTAATTGAAATAAACCCCTAAAGATGATAAAGATGGGGTTTGATAATTTAAGAAGAAAAATCGAAAAAATATAAAAACAAGTGGAGAAAACAATTTGTTTTTCTCCACTTGCTTCATTTTAAGGACTTATCAGACAGCCCCTTCTTATATTTTTCCATTAGGACTGTTATAGAATTTTTTAATCGCTTGGTCAACATACACCCAGCCCTTCCAGCCGAGATGCATTGTATCCTTTAAGAAGTATTTGTCATATTCATGATTTGAAAAATCGGCTACTGGAAAACCTGCATCTTCCACTTGTTTTTTGATCCTGGTGTAATAATATTGCCTTGTTTTTTTAGGTACACCGGCAAAATCATACCAGCGGCCGTTCTCTGGAACAGAGATAAACAATGCCTTGGCATGTTTTTCCTTTAATAAGTCTAATACAAGCTGCAAGTCGCCGTACTCTGGTGAATGATAATAATTTTCATGCTTTCTAAACCCTTTTAGATGACCGATTTTCGCTTGTATTTTCTTTCTATAATAATGGTCATTAATTCCATAAGGGTTAGTCTTCGTATCATTTTCACCCATTAAATCGGCACGGTGCTGAAGTTCTTTCCAGGAAAGATGCTTTAAGCTTGGATCAACGTTAGGACGGTGAGGTTTAACAGAGAGGGACTTAAACGTATCTCTCCAGATAAGCACTCTATAGTTGAATTGTCCTAACGCTTTCTCATAACCTAACTTCAAGCTGTTTACTTTGTCATGATAAGCGATGCCTCTTAACAAGTAAGCAAGGTTCTTATCTTTCCTAATAAACCCGAATTGGAGCAAACGTTTTGCAGCATCTTTCTTCAATGTTGGGTCAATGTCTTTATTAAACACAAAATCATACGCTTGCAGCTTTGAAAAGTTCGGATCAAAATGCATGCTATCCAATCCCTTTTCATTAAACCATTGCGGGGAAAGGATAAAAACAAACTTCCTGTCTTTCAGCTCATTAGACATTGAAGCGAAGTTCAAAAAATGCACAAGGGATTGCATACCGCCCCGCCCCACTAGAAACGGGGTAAAACCGTCATAATTGACTTTAAAATAGTTGGACGGGTGGTAAGGATCTAAACGCAGCAGTTCAGATGATCCAAATATAGGAAGATACTTTTTGTCATCCATCATTTTTTGCTGCAGGGCTATACCTTGAAACATATTTGGATCTAAGCTTGTCGCTGCTTGGTTTACCTTCTTATTGCTTATAAGGGCATGCTGAACGCTCGCCGGTGTAAACAATAAGGCAAGGAAAATAATGATGGCCAAGATTAATGGGCCATACCTTGGCTTTTTCATTTCATTTCAGCCAACTTATTAATAATAAGATTCGGCGTAGCCCATTCTTCGCGATCAAATTCAGAAATGGATACAGGAATGCCTAATTTATCTTCAATTTCAACTAAAAGATTGACAGTGCCGAAAGAATCTAGAATGCCTTCTTCAAAGATTTTTACATCAGGATTTTCCTTAACAATATCGTTTTCACAAACTTCTTCAAGAATATCCAATACTTGTTCTTTAAAATCAGCCATGATTATACGTCTCCTTTATAAATAAAAGTTCTATATTTTAATAAGTTTTTAAGTGAATAATCTTCCTGAGAAGATTAGGAAACTGAAACATACAAAATTAAATGTAATGACCACAGAAACAACATGCATGAACTTATTGTCCGGCCAAAACTTATGCTTTTTATTTTTCCTCTCAAATATATCAAAGGAAATGAAATAAAGCGTGTGGAGCAATCCATAAACAATATAGTGCAGGTACGGACCATGCCATAGCCCCATCACAAAGAAATTGAGAAATATGCCTATATAAGAAATTGTGTAACGGTTTTTAATCACTTTCTTTTTGGTCATCGTAAAGACAAAACGCATAAAAATATAATCTCTAAACCAAAAAGATAAAGTCATGTGCCAACGATTCCAGAAGTCCTTGATGTTGCGGCTGATGAACGGCTTATTAAAGTTTTCAGGGGACTTAATCCCGAGAATATAACTTACGCCGATAGCAAAATTGCTGTAGCCGGCAAAATCAAAGAACAAGTACATACTATAGGCATACATATATATCACAATACTTAAGAATGTATCATGTTTTAGATACTCGGACATTAGGATATGCTGATTAATGAGATACCCAATGATAAATTTGTAAAGGAATCCTTGAATAATCCGGTTTATGCCCCGATAGAGAAGTTCCCTGTATTCTTCTTGTGTCGGCGTATGATTAATATCTTTTTCAAATCGTCGATATCGGTCAATAGGCCCCGATGTAAATGTCGGGAAAAACAACAGGAAGCGAAGGAAGCGGTAAACCGAAACTTCCTTCAACTGCCCGTCGCGAATGTCAATGATCATTTGAACGGCTTTAAATGTTAAATAAGAAATCCCTAGAAAGCCAACCATGCTCAAGCTTTTAAAATAAGGCGCGAACTTAACGATTACAAGCGGTATAATGGATAACGCAACCGCTAAATAGAATATGCTGGTAGGGTTATTTTTCTTGCGGATAGGCAAATAGGCTTTAATCACTATAATTTGCCATATCACAAAAATAATTAACGAGATAGCTTGCGGCGGCTTATTGTAGAAAATAAGCGCCAAAAATACAATCGTAATAACTGCATTATATGTTTTAAATGATTTTCCATTAAGGCCTGCTATGATTGACGGAATTAATAGTATCGCAAGGATGAAGAAATAGAGAAATGTTGCATAAGGAATCATACTGTCATTGTTACCTCTTTCAATAACGCTTTGCGATCTACCTTTCCGTTAGCAGTCATTGGAATGGAAGATTGGTAAACGAATTTTCTTGGAATCATATAAGCTGGTAGTTCAGCTGCCAGTTCTTTTTTAATCGCTGATGTAAGCTGGAATTCCTTCTCAAATGAATGTTCATTTGGAACAACGATCGCTAACAGATAGTCGTAAGCATCGTTTCTTTTTATCGGCAATACAACACCAGCATTCACATAAGAACTGGAGCGAAGATGATGTTCAATTTCTTCTATTTCCATACGATATCCATGCAATTTAATTTGGTTGTCCATCCGTCCGTGACAGAAAAGCAAGCCGTCTTCTAAAATCCCAGCATCTTTTGTTCTGTAAGCTCGCTCCCCATTCACAGTCATAAACGCTTTTTCCGTTAACTCCGGCGCACTTAAATAGCCTTTGCTGACACTTGGGCCGACAATAACAATTTCACCTTTTTCGCCGTCGGCGGCTATTGTGCCGTCCTCTTTCATAATTAGAATTTGGCAATCGCTCTTACAATAGCCGACTGGCAGTGAATCGTATTTTTCAATGATGTCCTTGTCAATAGTAATGCTTGTGACAGCAACCGTTGCTTCGGTTGGTCCATATGAGTTGATAATTTCTGCTTCCGGAAATCTTTCTAACAATTGTTTGGCTACATTGTTTGGCAGCACTTCCCCGCAGAATAGAAACTTTTTAAGGGAAGGCAGCATGTCACTTGAAAAGTCAGGCGCCATTAAGCACATTTCTGCAAAAGACGGCGTAGAAGTCCAAACTTCGATATTGGATTGGGCAAATGATGCGAATAGTTCCTTAGGCTTCGCAATCATTGCTTTATCAATAGCCCACAACGTACCGCCAGTATAGAGACAAGGATAAAGATCCATAACTGAAAGGTCAAATGAGAACGGCGCTTGGTTTAAGAAGACTTGCCCTTGCTGCAATCCAAAGTCATTTACCGCCCAGTTCACGAAACTTTCCAGACAGTTCTTTGTAATTTGAACGCCTTTAGGGTTGCCGGTGCTTCCGGAAGTATAGATGATATAATAGTTATCCTCGCCTTGAACGGCTTCTTCAGACTGAGGCTTTTGCCCTTTGTAAGTTTCAAAAATTTTGTTTAAATCAAAAGGATTAATAGACCGAATCTTGTCTGTACCGTTAATTGTCAATGCTTCTTGTGAAATGAAAAGTTTCGCTCCGGAACCTTCAATCATGCGATGAATGCGGTCTTCCGGAATGGAAATATCAACAGGTATATAAGCATGGCCGGCTTTTACTGCCGCCAAAAAACAAATGATCATTTCTGGCTGCATATGTCCATGGACTAAAATTGGTGAATCATCATTTGGATATTCGTTAGTTATCCAACACGCCAGAGCATCGGAACGCTCTTTCAACTGACGATAAGTGAGCTGCTGCTCTCTCCAAACAAATGCTTTTTTGTCAGGATTCTCTACAGCCCATTTGTCAATCGTTTCGATTAATTTTAAATTCATCATTATCATCACCTTTTAAAATTCATTATAAATAAATGGACTTGAATGTGTGGCCTTAGCCCCATACAACCAAACAAGAGCAACAATGATCACAAGATAGTAAAGTGTTTTGATAAACCACTGTGTCACTGGACGCGACCACAGTTTTTGGATTGTTTTCATACTTTCACTCCTTGATTCAAGGAAATCTCATTTATTGGTGTGATTTTTAAATAAAGTTGAGATCATTAAAGCTTTTTCATTATATAACACCAATGACATATTTTTTACCCTTTTTCCAATAATGTTACCTTTTTGTAACCACTCAAAAAACAGATATAATGCTTGATGCATCCTTGTTCAGATTAGCAAATGACAGGTTTTATGGATGAATATGCTGGTTTTGCGGAAGATCAGTTTTGTCTAATTTTGCATAAATCGTCTTATTTAAAAGGCCAAGATTTTTGATGTTATTTTGTATATTTGACAGCAAGACGACGTACTCGCTTCCGTCCTTTTGATAGCCATTCATCGCATTCCACCCCGACAATACGCCATGATTGGAGAAATTTGTCGGTTTCATATACCATCCTGGACGATTAACATACCAGCCAAAGCCATAATGGTGTTTATAAGGTGTCATCATTTGTTGGTAACTTTGTTTTGAAATAAGTTTTCCGGATGCTAACGCCCGGTCAAATTTATATAAATCTTCAGCTGTCATATAAATATCTCCGCAGCCAAATATCTGTGAAAAATCAGGCATGATCGGCTTATATGAAAGGCCGGATAATATTTTATACCCAGTGGAAGGGTACATTTCATTTTTAAGCTGGCTGCCAAAACCTGACTGGTTCATTCCAGCTGGTTTGAAGATATGTTCCTTGATATACTCATGTAACGGCTCGCCGCTTATTTTCTCTACGAGATACCCTAAGACAGAATAATTGGCATCGTTATAATCAAATTGCGTGCCCGGTTGGAATTTTAAAAACTCTGAGTCAAATCCAATGCGCTTGACTAATTTATTCGGCGAGAGCTTCACCTTTGTTTCAAGATGTTTTCCGATGCCGGACGTATGGGTCAGCAAATTGAATATTTTTATTTTATTGGCATTCGGAAAAGAAGGAAGATATTTGGATAATGGATCATTAATATTTATTTTCCCTTGCTGTTGAAGCTGCATTACTGCTGTCGCAACAACCGGTTTGGTAACGGAGCCGATATAATATACCGTATTTGGATTGTTTTTAATTCTGTCGTTTATATTTGCGAATCCATAGCCCTTATTGATGATCACCCTTCCATTTTTTACAATAAAGGCCGTGCCGTTAAAGTGAACTCTTTTTAAATATTGGTCGATATCCTTATTGCGGACAATATTGGCAGTCGGCCGCTTTGTTTCAACCGTTTGGTTTTCCGCCGCTTTGTGCTCAGTATGAATTGTTTTTTCTTTTAGATACTGCACTCCCTCTGTCTGCACATTCTTTGCAGATAAATGTTTTGAATAAAGAAAGAAGGAACCTATACCAATAACAACTGCAACACCGCAAAAAGCAATAAATTTTTTGAAGCCACTTTTTCGTTTGATTCTTCTTTGCATATGGTCCTCCGCTGATATTCTGTTTTAATTATTTTGCTTGAATTTATATAAACCCTTATGTTAAGGTTAATATTTACCTATTTGCTTAAAAAAATAAAGGCTTTAATAAATATAATTTAGAATAGCACACCCTTGCTTTTAAATGATTACAAAAAAATGACAAAGTTAATAAGGCGAATGTTTGTTCATTTTATTTGCAAATAAAAACCCATTGAATGGATAATATGCCGCCATTCAATGGGTTTTTAACAACCAATAGATTTAATCTTCCATTGTTGACAAGTCTCCGGTTGGCAAATCCAACTCCCAAGCCTTTAAGACGCGTCTCATAATTTTTCCGCTTCTTGTCTTTGGCAATTTATCACGGAATTCAATTTGCCTAGGCGCTGCATGTGCAGCCAAACCTCTCTTCACAAACAAACGAATGTCCTCTTTCAGTTCGTCGCTTGGTTCATATCCTTCACGAAGGCCAATGAAGGCTTTGATAATTTCTCCCCTGACAGGATCCGGAATACCTATGACCCCGGCTTCCGCTACAGCCGGATGTTCAACAAGCTTGCTTTCAACTTCAAAAGGACCGACGCGTTCGCCGCTCGTCATAATAACATCGTCAATGCGTCCTTGGAACCAAAAGTAGCCATCTTCGTCCATGTAGGCTGAATCGCCGGATACATACCAGCCTTCCGGAGTAAAATATGATTGATATTTCTCTTCATTATTCCAAATTGCTCTCATCATAGACGGCCAGCCTTTTTTAAGGGCTAAATTTCCCATTGTATTAGGCGGGCATTCATTGCCTTGATCATCAACGATCGCAGCGGTTACGCCAGGAATCGGCTTACCCATTGATCCCGGCTTTAACGGCATGGACGGGTAGTTGCAGATCATCATAGCCCCGGTTTCGGTCATCCACCATGTATCGTGAATTCTCTTCTGAAAAGCCTTCATTCCCCAACGGACAACTTCCGGGTTCAACGGTTCTCCGACAGACAGGATATGGCGCAAACTTGATAAATGATATTTTTCCAATAGCTCCTGCCCGGCGCCCATCAGCATCCGGAACGAAGTCGGTGCGCTGTACCAAACCGTCACACCGTAATCCTCAATGGTTTGGTACCAATCTTCCGGACTAAAGCGTCCGCCGCGAATCACACTGGACGCGCCGTTTAGCCAAGGCGCAAATATCCCGTATGATGTGCCGGTTACCCAGCCTGGATCAGCCGTACACCAATAAACATCATCTTCTTTTAGATCAAGGACAAACTTTCCTGTTATATAATGCTGGATCATGGCATTATGTACATGAAGGACGCCCTTCGGCTTGCCGGTGGAACCGGATGTGTAATGAAGGATTAAGCCGTCTTCCCTGTCAACCCATTCAATATCCAATTGATCGCTTGCATCTTTCATCCACTTATGAAAATCAATAAATGGCCCTTCTTCTTTAACATTATCGCCTACGATGACAATAGATTTAAGCGCTTTAAGTTCTTGATAAGGAACACGATCAAGCAATTCGGGTGTTGTTACAATAACTTTGGCTTCGCTGTCTTCAAGACGGTCCCTGACCGCCCCTTCCATAAACGCTTCAAACAGCGGCCCGACAATAGCTCCTAATTTAACGGCTCCGAGCAGTGCAATATAGAGTTCTGGAGATCTTGGCATAAAGATAAATACACGGTCGCCTTTTTCAACATCGGCAGCTGTTTTGAGTACATTAGCTGCTTTATTTGTTAACTTTTTCATTTCAGCAAATGTATATTTTTCATTTCTGTTAGCGTTAGAATAATATAAAGCCACTTTATTTTTTCTTTCGCTTTCCGCATGGCGGTCGATGGCTTCGTACGCAATGTTAACTTTTCCTGTTTTACTCCAAGAAAAGGCTTCTTCGGCTTGTTTCCAGTTAAACTGTTCTCTTGCTCTGTCGTAGTCTTCAAGGTTATGTTTCCCGGAACTTGCTGGCAATGTTTCGTATTCCATTATTATTTCCTCCTCGCTTGAAATCCTATGAATCAATTATATTATATAATAACACATTTCTCAAAATTTGAAATAACGTTTATTTTATGGATTGTAAACACTTACATAAGACCTGTATAATAATATTGAATGATTAATTAGGGGTGACCAGTTTGGAACATATCAAAACATACAATGCCATGACACGCTCAACGCCTAAGGGAAAACTTGTAATCGAAGGTCCAATCCCCAAGGAACGTCTGGAAACCTATGATTTCCATGAAGACTTGACAGCTTTCCGTCCCGCCAAGGAACAATTCAAAGCACTCAAAGGCATTGCTGAATTGCCTGAAGGCCGCATTATCATTGCAAGAGACGATCATACAGTGATCGGATACGTTACCTATTTGTATCCGGACCCATTGGAAAGGTGGTCCGAAGGCCATAACCCTTACCTCATCGAATTAGGCGCTATCGAAGTGGCGCTTGAATTTCGAAAATATAAAGTCGGCAAGGGACTGTTAAACGTATCGATGATGGACCCCTTTATGGAAAACTACATTATTATTACAACTGAATATTATTGGCATTGGGATTTAAAAGGAACAGGCTTGTCCGTATGGGACTACCGCAAAATAATGGAAAAAACGATGCAGGCAGGCGGCCTTGAAGTCTTTGCAACTGATGATCCTGAAATTTGTTCCCACCCCGCCAATTGCCTAATGGTTAGAATCGGCAGACATGTGCCAAAAGAAGCCATTGAAAATTTTGACCATCTAAGATTTAAAAATAAATACATGTACTAGTTTAGAAGTTGGAAAACAAAAATAAACTGACACAAAGAAAAGGAAGTCCAGCCTATGTGTAAAAGTGCATTTATATTTTCAAAAAACCTTTTAAATTATAAATTTAATAATCACCATCCCTTTAATCCGCTTAGAATTGAGCTGACTATTGATCTCTTAAAATCCAGCGGGGCGCTTCATGATTCGATGATTGTTCCTCCCCGTAAAAGCACTGATGATGAACTGCTGTTAATCCACGACCCAACATACATCGAAGTTGTTAAAGAAGCGAGCCCGCCGAACAGCCAATGCCCAAGGGCGAAATTGTTCGGATTAGATACCGAAGATACGCCGATTTTTGAGGGGATGCACAAAGCCGCTTTAGATGTTGTTGGCGCGACTTTAACCTGTGTTGATTTAGTCATGAAAGGAGAAGCTGACCACGCATTAAATATTAGCGGAGGATTGCATCACGGCATAAGAAATCGGGGATCTGGCTTTTGCGTGTATAATGATGTTTCTGTTGCCATTAAGTATTTGCGTGAACATTATAACCTCAGAGTCCTTTATATTGATACAGATGCCCATCATGGGGATGGTGTGCAATGGTCATTCTATGAAGATGACGGCGTTTGTACTTATTCTATCCACGAAACAGGCCGTTACCTATTTCCAGGTACTGGGGAAACGACAGAATGCGGGACAGGAAAAGGCTACGGATATTGCTTCAATATTCCGGTCGATGCCTTTACAGAGGACGATTCTTGGCTCGAAGTATTCAATGAATCTATCCATGAAATAGCCGCCTTTTTCAAACCTGACATCATCGTTTCCCAGCACGGCGCGGATGCCCATTTTTACGATCCGCTGACGCATTTATGTCTCTCAATGAAAAGTTATCAAGAGATGCCCAAAATCATTCATCAGCTTTCCCACCAATATACTGATGGAAAATGGATCGCTGTCGGCGGCGGCGGTTATGATATATGGCGGGTCGTGCCGCGGGCTTGGTCATTGTTATGGATGGAAATGAGTGAATTTAAGCGCAATGACGATGAATTGCCGATTGAATATATCAAAAAGTGGGAGAAATCTGCCAAGAAACTCCCAGACAAGTGGCTTGACCCGGTTGACAGCTATCCTGCCATTCCCCGCCGTGACGAAATCACACAAAGAAACCGGGCTGTTCTAAGAAAATTGCTGCAAACGATTTATAGAATCATGTAAGGGCCGATTTTAGTTTTTACTAAGAAAAGTGTCAGAGCATTTCCGTATGACTGCGGTTGGCTCTGACACTTTTTTATTAATGAAATATCCCCGCTGCTTGTCCTTGCCTTGTGGAATCGCAAGCCCCAATATAGAAATCCGGATCATGGTAAATGCGTATGCTTTGAACGTTGCCTATAGGACTTGGTTTTTTATCCCATTGGCCGCCCCATTCTGTTAATTTTTGTCTTGACTTCTCCGGTATGCCTTTTTCCCATTGGATATTCGGATAAGCTGGACTATAAATGCGCGGTTCTTCAATAGCATCTTTTAAATCCATGTGATAGTCAATGACGTTAATTATCGTTTCTGCGACAGAGGCAATAATTGTACTGCCGCCAGGAGAGCCTACAGTCATAAACGGTTTGCCGTCTTTAAAAATAATAGTCGGACTCATACTGCTCATCGGCCGTTTGTTAGGCCGCACTTCATTAGCTCCGCCCGGCACAGCATCAAAATCCGTCAATTCATTATTAAGCATAAATCCGCGTCCTGGAACCATAATCCCTGTGCCAAATTCTTGTTCGATTGTTGTTGTATAGGAGACAAGATTTCCCCACTTATCAGCGACTGTAAAATGTGTCGTTTGTCCAATTTGCTTATCGTCAGGCTGCTTGACAATAGGTTTATCTGGCTTACCTGATTGGTACTTCCAAGGATCACCCGGTTTAACAGTTTTATTTGCTTGTCCCATTTTTATTAATGACCGGCGTTTTTCAATATATTTGGGATTAAGCATTCCTTGTTCAGGAACCTTAACAAATTTCGGATCTCCGATGTATGCGCCTCTGTCTGCATAAGCAAGGTGCATTGCTTCTGTTATTAAGTGATATTTTTCAGGAGAACGAATGCCGTAATCTTTCATATCAAAGCCCTCCAGAAGCTTAAGAATTTGCAAAACGGTCAAACCTCCTGAACTTGGCGGCGGCATGGTTTCAAGCTTATAGCCGCGGTAAGTCCCTGTCAGCGGCTGATCAATTGTTACATGATAATTTTTAAGATCCTTTGTTTTCATACTGCCTTTATTATCCTGTACAACATTCGCAATATCTTTGGCAATCGCTCCTTTGTAGAAATCATTGACGCCGTTATCTCTGATGTCTTTAAATGTTTGGGCTAAATCTTTTTGTTTCAGCCAATCGCCTTCTTTAAGCGGTTTGCCATGTTTTAAGAAAACTTTTTGTGCCGCTTTATTAAATTTATTTTTGTTTTCTTTAATAGCATCAGCAAGCACCCAATTCACTTTAATCCCTTTTTCCGCCAGTTTAATAGAAGGATCAATTAATTGTTTAAACGGCTTTGTTCCCCATTTATCATGGGCAGCCATTAGCCCTTTTAAGGTTCCTGGTATGCCGACAGCCTTACCGTTCGTTGACCTTACAGGAAATGGGATTACTTTCCCGTTCTTATCTAAAAACATGTCCGGTTTGGCTCCGGCCGGCGCTTTTTCGCGGCTGTCAATAATTGATGTTTTATGGTTTTTGGCATTATAAACCATCATAAAGCCCCCGCCGCCAATACCTGACATCATCGGCTCTGACACATTTAAGGCAAATTGCATCGCGATAGCGGCATCAACGGCATTTCCTCCATCTTTAAGAACTTGTTCTCCAACCTTCGTTGCTTCTGGAGTGGAGGCGGCTACCATTCCTTTCGTTCCAGCCGCCACTTGCTTTCCATCATGATCATTTTGTTGGGCTGATGCCATTGTCGGCAAAAAATTGCATAATAAAATCAGAACAGCTATGATGCATGATATGCGAGAAATTCTTTTCATTTAATGACCTCCTTTATTTCAACCGCTAACTAAAAGATAGACAAATCCGAAAATTATGTAAATAGTTCAAATGTATCGAATGATTCGAAAGTTTATAGTTCAAAAGGCAGAAAAATGGGAGAAAACATCAAAGTCAAGAAAAATTTGTAGAAATCTGAGTTAAGCATCATACAACAAGATGCAAATCCAGCTTGTTTCTCTCAAATAAATAAATGTTAAGATCAGGTGAATACTGCTGCATTATATCTACTGTTTTCAATTAACATGTGTTTCTTTAATAAATGAAATAAACAAAAATTGAGATTTCCATAGACGCCATGATATTTATAATAGAAAAGAACCGGGTGCGAATTGAACTGACTCTGTCAAGTAGACAGGGGTCAGTTCACATTCCCCGGTTCTTTTCCGATTATTTTGTAGATCCTCTAAGCTCAATGCGATGAGGCAGAACAACGATGTGTTCTTTTACCTCTTCATTGCTCATATATTTAGTAAGCAGCCTCATAGCAACAGCACCGATATCATACATAGGTTGTACAACACTGGAGAGCGTTGGCCGAACCATTTGCGCCAATCTAGTATTATCACAACTGATGACTTCAACATCATCAGGCACATTCATGCCTTGATCTTGAATCTCATGAATGACGCCGAGGGCCATTTCATCTGTTCCGGCCAAAACAGCCGTTGGCCTGTCTTCTAATTGCAAGAGTTGAGCGGTTACTTCTTTTGCCGTGTCATAAGTGTAATCGCCTTCTGCAACATATTTCTCATCGTAATCTAAGCCGCCTTCTTCAAGGGCTTTTTTATAGCCATCTAATTTGTAAACACCGTTAATCGGATCATCGAGCGGACCGGATACAAAAGCAATTTTTTTGTGATTATTTCCGACAAAATGAGATACAGCTTCAAAAACGGCTTGTGCATAATTAATATTAACCGATGGAATTTCTTTATGTCCATCAACAGTTGCAGCTAATACAATTGGAACAGGCGACTTTTTAAACTCTTCTACATGCCTGTAAGTGATCTTTCCTCCCATAAAAACGATGCCGTCCACTTGTTTGCCGAGTAATGTATGTATGAGATGTATTTCTTTATCTGGATTTTGATCTGAGTTACTAAGAATAATATTGTACTTATACATCGTTGCAATATCTTCTATTCCCCGAGCCAATTCAGAAAAGAATATACTTGAAATATCAGGAATAATGACGCCTACAGTCGTTGTTTTTTTGCTTGCGAGGCCTCGTGCCACAGCATTTGGACGATAACCTAATCTTTCAATAGCATCTAAAACCTTTTTTCTGGTTGTCGGTTTGACATTTGGATTTCCATTGACCACCCTGGAAACGGTCGCCATTGAAACCCCCGCTTCCCTCGCCACATCATAAATTGTTGCGCTCATTAACAACTTCCTCCTCAAAAAACTATACGTTACTTTACATTATAACCAGAACGATATTAATCTTAACGATCAAATCATTTTTTCATATATTAAGTTCGACTATTTTTAATAATACCCGTTATTTCTATCATTTTAACAGTTATTAGTCAACAATTATTTGACAAAAAATAAAACTTGTAAACAGAACAGACGTCAAAAATGATACCCCAAGCCTTTGAAGGCAGGGGCATCTGCTCATTCATTTTTATTTGTATGAAGCCCGAAGTTCTTTAATATGCTGACAAAATGATCGAATTGCTCCAGATCCATTTGCTGTGCTTGATCAGACAGAGCCACAGCAGGATCAGGATGCACTTCAGCCATCAAACCATCTGCACCGACGGCCATGGCGGCTTTTGCCGCTGGCTGCAGCAAGTCCCGTCTGCCAGTTGAATGGGTCACATCCACAAAGACCGGCAAATGCGTCTCTTGCTTTAAAATAGGAACAGCGGTAATATCTAATGTATTTCTCGTTGCCCTTTCATATGTTCGGATGCCGCGTTCACATAAGATAATATTTTCATTGCCGGATGAAATAATATATTCAGCCGCATTCATAAATTCCTCTATGGTTGCAGCAAGACCTCTTTTAAGTAAAATTGGTTTCCTTGATTGACCGGCTTCCTTCAGCAATTCAAAGTTTTGCATATTTCGAGCGCCGATTTGAATGACATCTACGTATGCTTCGGCAGTTTCAATATCATTCGGCGAAACAATTTCGCTTATTACGGATAATTGATACTCATCTGCAATCCGCTTTAATATTTTCAGGCCGTCTAATCCCAAACCCTGAAAATCATATGGTGACGTTCTTGGCTTGAAAGCGCCCCCTCTCAGCAAGGTCAGTCCATGTTCTTTTAGTCTTTCGGCGACCTTCGCTGTTTGTTCATAACTTTCAACAGAGCAAGGACCTGCAATTAATCTTTGCTTCCCATCGCCAATGCTGTCTTTATTTACTTGCACAATCGTATCTTCAGCCTTTTTGCGGCGTGAAACCAACAGCGCCTTGCGGTTATCATTTTCTCCCAATTCTAAGCCCGCTTTATAAATTTCTTTAAATATATGCTGAAGGGTCTCGGCTGCAAACGGCCCTTGGTTATTTTTTGCAATATGATTCAGCATTTCCCTTTCGCGAACAGGATCGAAAGCAGGCAGCCCTTGAAGCTTTTTATGATGGATCATTTCTTTGACTAACTTTGCTCTTTCATTTAAAGTATCCAGTAATTTAATATCAATCTCGTCCAGTTTTTTTTTAAGGTTATCCATTTCTACAACATTCATAGCCCTAGCCCCCATCATTCATGTCCTAGAGTTTCTACACTCAAAATCTCTAATTATGGCCTTTAAGCACTGAAATCCTGCTGCCCCGCAAGCAAACCACCTTAACTGCACATAAAAGAAACCTTTGAATGACGCATAAGAATTAATTTACATTGGATTGACTAAGTTCAATCTGCCGTCTGCCATAAAATGTCCTGTCTGTATTATAACGCATTTTAATCTGTATTTTAATTAATTAACTTTGACAAAAATAAAAAACTGGGCATAACACCCAGTTTTTTATTTTCAGAAATTATTTTTGACAAAGCTATATCATTTATTTTCATCGTAGTCTTTTGGAAATGAATGTTCCTTAGATTGTTTCGGGCTTACGTCAACGCCTTTTTTATCTTTTTTGAATGAGCATTGCCAGTCTTTCATTTTAGTAACAACATTGGATGACTGATCGGTCACGCTTTTTGCAATACTCGTAGATTTTTCTAATGCCAATTGTGCTAAATCATTGCTTTTCTTCTTTAATGTCTGCGACTGTAAGTTAATGCCGCTTCGAATTTCTTTGCCAGATTTCGGGGATAAAAGCAATGCTGTTAACGCTCCGGCAGTACCGCCTACTAAAACACCAACCAGAAAACCTTTTGTACCGACTTTTTTCTCGCTCATCATTCATTTCCTCCCTTATAAAAATTACCCGTTCCTTAAAGCAATCATCACATCGCTTTAAGGAAACGGATCGAAAACAGATTTTAATCATCAATATAAGTTAAGACGAAAATAGGACTTATTGCTTTTCAGAAGCCTTCTTCGCTCTCCACTTGCTCCATAATTCAATGAACGCTTGCCCCCATTGTATCGTTTGGGCCACTTGTTCAGAATGCTCTTCACTTTTTCTTGTAACAGTGGATGTGATGTTTTGCACTGATTCATTAACGCCCTTAATCGTTCTTCCAATGCCGCCGACAGATTCAAAAATTGGATTAAGCTGCTTCGATTTGCCTTCTACATCCTCTAATAATTGATTGGTATTATGTAAGAGTTGCGTTGTCTCTTCCGTGATACCATGCATTTGCTTTTCGATACTGCTCATTGTCTTTGCGACATTATCTAATGTTTGTTGGGCTGAACGCAGCGTCTGCGAAACGAAATACACGAGAACAGCAAATGCAACTGCCAGTACAGCAACAGCTAAATACAAAATAATGATCACAATGGAACCTCCTTTTTTCATACATTTCCCATAATAGTGTTGTATTAAACAAAACATATTATTACACCGATTTAAAACGTAGAAGGATGATTCGAAAAATCTGAGCTGCTATGCATTTTCATAAGCTGATTGGAACTTTTGAATATCCCCTGCGCCCATAAACAGCAGAACACTGTTATCATATTTGCTTAACTCGCTCACTGTATCTAATGTGAGAAAGCCGGCTCCAGGCACTTTTTCCTGCAGGTCCTTAATAGACAGCTTCCCTTCATTTTCCCTTGCAGAGCCAAAAATATCACATAGATAGACATGATCGGCATCTTTCAGACAATCTGCGAAATCATCTAAAAAGGTCATTGTCCGTGTATACGTATGCGGCTGGAAAATAGCTATTATCTTTTTATCAGGGTATTTTTTTCTAGCCGCTTCAATGGTAGCTCTAATTTCAGTCGGATGATGAGCATAATCATCTATAAGTATTTGAGAGCCATGAACTTTTTCGCTGAAACGTCTTTTGACGCCTTTAAATGAAACCAAACGGTTTTTCAGAAGTTCTAAAGGAACATTTTGATAGTGGCAGAAAGCAATCACGGCTAATGCATTAAGCACATTATGGTCTCCATAACCAGGTATTGTAAAGTTGCCGTAAAAGTCATTGCGTACAAATACGTCAAATGTTGATCCTTTTTCAGTTGTTTTGACATTTCTTGCTTGAAAGTCGTTTTCTTCATCAAAGCCGTAATAAATAATCGGCACGTTTGTTTTAATGCTTTGCAGCTTTTTATCGTCTCCGCATGCGATGATCGCTTTCTTGACTTTTAATGCCATTTCCTGAAACGCATCAACCACATCATCCAGACCCTTATAGTAGTCGGAATGATCAAAATCAATATTTGTAATAATACAATAATCCGGATCATAAGCCAGAAAATGGCGTTTATATTCACAAGATTCGAAAATGAAATATCGACTGTCTTTTTGGCCGTGGCCAGTGCCATCTCCTATTAAATACGATATTGGCGCAAAGCCTTTAAAAACATGAGCCAGCAAACCGGTTGTTGACGTTTTCCCGTGAGTACCCGTGACGGCTACACTTGTAAACTTTTTCGTGAAGTCGCCGAGGAAATCAAAATAGCGGTGAACGGGAAGCCCCATCGCTCTTGCCTGAACAATTTCTTCATGATTATCAGGAAAAGCATTCCCAGCAATAATCACTTGACCTTCTTTAATATTATTTTTATCAAAGGGTAAAATTTTAATATGTTTATCTTCTAATGCTTTTTGAGTAAAAAAGCGTTTTTCAACATCAGAACCCTGAACATCCTCATCCATATCATGAAGAATTTGGGCTAAGGCGCTCATTCCTGTGCCTTTAATTCCTACAAAGTGGTACTTTGTCATAAAATAGACCTCCAAAAAACCTCTCTATTGTTGCTTACAGACACTATATGCCCAGTAAGAACGGTTTGTTATTACTTTTATTTCCTAAAATATCATGTTCAAATTAAAGTTCAACCTTCTCAAGCCGCGGATTTGGCTGATATTTTCTTCCTTCTTTGGCTTGCGGCTTGCCATTGAGCATGACATTATCTCCTGTAAAGCCAATATTTATTTTTAACAAACTGCTGCCGACGCCATACATATCAACCGGAACATTGTTTTCCTCAAAGAATTTAATCTTTTCCATTGTAAATCCGCCGCTTGCAACGATTTTCACGTGCTGGAACCCTTCCTTATCCAACGCATCGCGCAAAGCGAAAATAAGGGCCGGATTAGTTCCTCTTGGATCAAACTTGCCAAGAACACTTGGATTTCTAAAGAAATATTTGTCTACCATATTTTTCGATGTATCAATGCGTACACCTTTGAGTTTATCTCCAAAAGCTCTTGCTACCTTTAAGCTGTCTGTAATGACATCATTATTATAGTCAACAAGCGCCACTAATTCATCATCCGGATAACTTTCATGGTAGGCTTTGGTCGCAGCCACAATATCTCCTTCGAATAATTGAATAAGCGCATGCGGCATCGTCCCCATGCCGTGCTTTCCCCACCATTCATTCATAGCATGGGTAGCTTGAGCTGTTGAGCCGCCGATATAAGCCGCATAGCCGTCGCCTGCTTGCTGAGTATAATGATCATCTCGATCTCCCATAAAGATAACAGGCTTTTGGATGCCTGACTGTCTTGCCGTTTTCACAACATCGTAGACATTGGTTGCAACGGATGTCCTTCTCGCTAGTATACCATCAATAATTCCTTCTAAAAAGCCGAAATTTTGATACGGACCTGTAATCGTCATAACCGTTTCATAAGGCGAGATTTTATCTCCGTCTTTTAACGAATAAAGCTCCAAGTTTTCAGGATTTTTGGCGAACGTTTTGATTAGCGCAATCGCTTCGTCGGTTCCGCACAATACTGCATCCTTTTTCTGAAAGAATTGCATCGTAACAATGTTGTCCGGTTTGTACTTCTCGGCAATCTCACAAGATTTTAAAAAATAGACCGCGGAAAACCATCCCTCGCCAACTCGTTCATCAAATTTAAATGTTTGATTTGTAAGCCTTTTGATTTTCCCTTGAAGTTTTAACTCTATCTCCTTCATGTTACAGCTATTCTCCTTATATTATCGCTAATACTGCTTGAAACATGTTTCTTCTTTACATAACGCAAAAAACCATCCGTCCTCTATTTTAACCTTAATGCGCCAGATTGTAAAAATAATATTTTCACATCGTGTTCAAATAGAGGAAACAAGCGATGATTCCCGAACGGCTCTGAACGAAAACAATGGGAAGCCGCACCTCTAAGGGAAAGGAAGGCTCGAGCATAACGCCTCAAAACCTGCTTCAGGCGGCAGCGAGAAATGGTTTTGCCTTATTAAATAGAGCTGTTCAAGCGTCCTTCGCGGTCTCACCCCAAACTGTCCTGCCGCAACTTTCCAGACTTTCAGCCTATCTTCTTATAAAACTTCATGGCCGAGAACTTGCTCTTCAAACTTATCCCTTTCCATGAGAACCTGACGCGGCTTGCTGCCATTCGCTTCCGAGATAACTCCTAAACTTTCAAGCTGATCAACAAGTCTAGCCGCTCTATTATAGCCGATCCGGAACTTTCTTTGCAGACTTGATACTGATGCTTGCCCCTGGTCAATGACAAAGTAGGCGGCCTCTTCAAACAGGTTATCCTCTTCGTCAATCTCTTCATACTTTGCTTGCTGCATATCCTCTTTATCAAACAAATAAGGAGGGGCATCCATTTGTGCGAGCGCCTCAGTCACTCTGTCGATTTCTTCATCAGAGACAAAGCATCCTTGCAAACGCCTAACTTCTCTGGCGCCATTTTCCGCGAATAGCATATCACCTTGTCCGAGCAGCCTTTCAGCACCGCCGGTATCAATAATTGTTCGCGAATCTGCCTGCGATGAGACGCTGAAGGCAATTCTGGTTGGAATATTCGACTTGATAAGTCCTGTAATAACATCGACCGAAGGCCTTTGTGTAGCCAGAAGCAAGTGAATGCCTGCAGCCCTCGCTTTTTGTGCGATACGGCAAATGGCCTCTTCTACATCCTGAGGAGAAACCATCATAAGATCGGCAAGTTCGTCAATAACGATAACGATATATGGCATTTTTTCTCCATCAATCAATGCATGATCAACAGCTTGATTGAACCTGCCAATATCACGAACACCCGCGTCTGCAAACATTTGATATCTTCGTTCCATTTCATCAACAGCCCATTTTAACGCCATTGATGCTTCCTTAGGCTGAGTGATGACCGGTGCGGCCAAATGCGGCAATTTTTGATATGCAGCGAGCTCCACAACTTTAGGATCAATAAGAATCAAGCGGAGCATCTCAGGGGAAGTTTTGTATATAAGACTTAAAATAAGCGAGTGGATACAAACGCTTTTTCCAGACCCTGTCGCACCGGCAATCAATCCATGAGGCATCTTGGCTAGATCGGTGACAACATTTTCACCGGAGATATCTTGTCCGAGAACAGCGGCAAGCGGCGATTGATGCTCTTTAAATTCAGGTGAATCTAAAAGATGTTTCAAATAGACAGGCTTTCTAATATCATTAGGTATTTCAATTCCAACAGTATTTTTGCCTGGAACAGGCGCTATTCTAATTTGTTTGGCGGCCATGCTCAGCTTTATATCTTCGGTTAAGTTAATGACTTTGTTCACCTTTACGCCAGGCTGAAGACGAATCTCGTACCTTGTGACAGCCGGACCTTGTACATAGTCAACGATCTCAGCTTTCACCCGGAAATTTTCCAGTGTTTCTTGAAGAATTTTTTGCTTTTCACGAATCCAATTTTCTTCTTCTTGCTCCTGGGTTTCAGGCGGTGCATTGAGCAATGTTTTTGATAAATGAAAGGGCTCCCTGTGCTGCTCAGGATCTTCATTTTCTTTCGGCCCTTGTGTCCCTGTGTTCTCTTGTGATGGTTTATCCTTTTTTAAGGAGCGGTCTTGCTTTTGCAGTGCGTTCTTATCTGATCTGAACATTAAAACATTATATGGCACTTTCGATGAGCGCCGACGCGGCTTGTAAGGGATATTTGGACGCTTTTGTTCATTCGTTTCTTTTTCGTTTGCCGGTGCTATATCGGAACGATCCTCGGCATTTGAAGCATTTTCGTTATTGGCTGCTCTGCTGTTATGTAAATGGGTGCGTGCCGATTCTTGTTCATCGTTGATTTTCTTATTATTTTCAATTGGAACAAGCTTTTCCGCATTCATATCAGCTTTATTTGCTGCCTTTTCATGAGTGTTTTGTTCAATAGGGTTTTCTTCGGCTGATTTTCTTTTAGACTTTTTGTCATTTAGTAATTCTCTTAGTGTTTCAGGCTCCTTTTTATTTCGCATAAGGCTACGGCTTTGCGGACTGGAAGGAGGAACCTCCTTTTGAACCAATGAGCGGCCGGAATTCCGCTGATTCCGAGCATCTGGAACACTCGGGCGTTTAGGCGGTTTTCGAAACCCGTAAACCGGCGACGGCACTTGAGTAGGTGTAAAAGGCTTCTTCTTCTCGTCCCCTTCTTCGATTTGGATATGTTCTTTATCCGCCTGGTAAGATGCCGGCTGTCTATATGTTTCATAGGGACGGGATTTTTTCTCGGGATACTGATGAGTCATCCTGACATGCACACGGCGATTAGGATCTTCCAGCCGGCCTACCTGTTCGTTCCTTCTTGATAACGATTGCTGGTCTCTTGCTTTATATTCCTGCTCCTCTTCAATCTCCCTTTCCAGTTCATTGAAATCTTCATCATCATCTAAACTAAAAAATCGTTTCCACCAGCTTGACAATGGTTTTCACCTCTTTTCAAAAACATGTTTTCCGATATGATAAGAAAACCACTAGTATAAACTAGTGATTTTCATTTAACAAAAAGAAATCCCCGCCAACAGGCTGATTATCATCAAGGACAAGAATGCCTTTTTTCTCAGGGGCATTTGGCAAAGCTAATTCCTTCGCAGAACAAATCATGCCGTATGACGGCACGCCGCGAAGTTCAGCTTCTTTAATTAACATTCCGCTCGGCATAACTGCCCCTACACGTGCAACGACGACTTTCTGGCCTTGTTCTACATTTGGTGCACCGCATACGATTTGCAAAGTTTTATCGCCGATATCTACTTTGCAAATGCTCAGCTTATCAGCATTTGGATGCTTTTCCTTTTCAACAACATGGCCAATGATGAATGAAGGACGGTCATCATATGTTAATGTTTCTTTGAAACCTTTATCTTTAAGCAGCTGATTGAGGTCCTCGACAAGGCTGGAAGTTATTTTAACTTTGCTGTTATCAGATTCGAATTCAAGATAATCGGAAATATTAAACAGATTATACCCTAATGTTTCTCCTGACTCAGCATCAAAAATCCGGGCAATATCCCCCTTCTTTTCAACACCCCTCACTTCCGCATCATTGGCGGAAAGCTGAATCATCAGCGTATCGCCAACACCTTCGCGATTATAAAAAATATTCATATATATTCCCCTTTCATACCCGTATTAATCTTCGTCTATTGGTTTATTTTTTGCTAGAATAAAAATCGGTTCCAATCCTTTATCGCCATACATAAATGGGAGAGAAGTAATCGGAATATTACCATTTGTAAAAAAGTGCATGGCCATTTGTCCTAATACATCATAGCCTTTGTCATTTACTATATCGCCGAAAATCAAAACATCCTGATGCGGAACAGCAACGGTCAGCTGACCTTCTGCTTTTTCTTTCATATGATCCAGCAATTGCTGATTAAGAATCCTGCTCGCATCATAGCCATCATTGTAATTAATGAAGTAAAATGCATTTCCTGCGACGACATCTTTTTTCATTTTATTAGGCAATGAGCGAAGATTGAAGCTGGCCATTTCCTGTATGGTTTGTTCGTCAACGTTTTCCTTTTCCATAAATTCTTTATCAATTAATCGATAAGATAATTCTAAATCAACAGCAAAAAAGATTCGCGTCTCAGCGGTATGATCTTTATATAAAAGCTGCTTTCCGTCTTTAGTCTCTGTCGGAAACGATGTCGAACGAATAACCGGAAAGATTTTTTTCTCTTTTCCGGACAGCGTTTGCGATTCATTCATAACGTTCATTGCTTCTTCAACGTAATATACAATTTCATCAATCGCTTTTTCCTTTTCGGTTTCATAGCGATTAAGAATGCCCGGCAATGAAAGCGTTATGCCTTTTTTTGATTTGCTGTTTTCTATTCTGAGTTTATCTTGCTTTTGATCATACGAAAAGATTCTATTTTTACCTTTTAATTTTGCTTCTAATATTTTTCTTAATTCTTTACTGTCCATGGTCTCACTCCACTACTCGTGCTCGTAATCATTTTACCATGTTACATATACAATATAAACCAAACTAAGCTAACGCTGATTAAAAAAGCTGAAAAATATTTTTGCTGTTTCCGGCCTAAAAACCGGAGTACTTTAAATGATACGGAATTTGTCCACTATAATTGACCGTTTTGACATAATGAACATAAAGTTGTTAAATCTGTTACATAGATGAACAGCTATTTATATGTTAGAATTTTTAAGCGAATGAAATAAGAAAGGGGATTTTATGATGAATATTATTATTTATTTGGCCGGACAAATCCATGACCCGTGGAGAGAAAGTATACGTCAAAAAGCGCAGGCTATGGAATTGCCGGTATCATTTGTCGGCCCAATGGAAGATCATGACCGATCTGATAACATCGGCGAAGAAATTCTGGGAAAACAGCCGAATCCTGTTCTAAAGGATGAAGCAGCTTCAGCTATCAATAACTTGAGAACTCAAATTCTTTTGAAAAAATCAGACTTAGTTATTGCTTATTTTGGCGAATCATACAAACAGTGGAATACTGCTGTTGATGCAGGAGAAGCAGCGGCGCAAGGAAAACCGCTTATTTTGATCCGCCCAAATAAACTTCATCATGCCCTAAAAGAATTATCAAACAAAGCACAGGTAGTTGTGGAAAACGAGGATCAAGCGCTGGAAGCCGTTAAATATATTTTCGCTTAAAGAAGCATTTAAGGGTGAGAAGCTCTCACCCTTTTCATTTACTGTAAAATAGATACTGCCCATAAAGCAATTGCATGATATGATAAAACATATCATCTCGTTTGATTAAGCCATTTGATAAAATACCGATTGTACCTTCGCCTTTGCGGACATCCAGCTGATTCGTATATTGATCTATAACATCTCCTAATTCAAGTCCGGCACGAAGCCCTTTTACTATTGGCTCGGGAAGAGGGATGCGCGCGCCGCTCGCTGTAAATACCCGTCCGTTCCGGTCAACCAGCGCTCCCCAATTACAAACAAAAACCTGTTGATCGATTTCCATAATGCCGCCTTCAAGACCAACTCCGAAATCTGCGCTGCTTTTTTCTAATACAGCCCTTGCCCTTTGAACAGCTCCTTGCTTTGTTTCGTTATCAGACTTAGGCTGATCGGATACGCCGGAAGGGACTGCAACAGATTGAACAGCGATATCAAAATTTTCACTCAAACGTTCTACCGCACTTATTTTCGCTGGGTTTTGCGAACCTACACCGATCGTTACCATATGAATGACCACCTTTTTTGAAGCGAAAGAAAATTATAGTCTGGCTGCTTACAAAAAATATTAAGCACCTATAAATTGTATAACAGCCATTTAGCCATTGCTATGAATTGATGCAATCGTTGATTTATCTGCAGCTCGGACTAATTCAATGAGCAAAGCTTTTGCAGCAGCGTAATCATCGATATGAATCATCGATGCTGACGTATGCACATATCTCGAACAAATACCGACAACAGCAGAAGGGACGCCTTCCAAATTTGTATGTACTTGCCCCGCATCCGTACCGCCTTGTGAAATAAAGTATTGATAAGGAATACGATGAGTTTCAGCAGTATCCAAAACAAAATCCCGCATGCCCCGATGCGTAATCATTGTTCTGTCAAAAATTCTTAACAGCGTTCCTTCACCTAATTTTCCAAATGCTTGTTTGTCTCCAGACATATCATTTGCCGGCGATGCATCGACCGCAAAGAAAATATCAGGCTTTATCATATTCGAAGCTGTTTTGGCCCCTCTTAGACCTACTTCTTCTTGAACCGTTGCCCCGGAATAGAGCGTGTTCGGCAATGACTCGTCTTTAAGCTCCTTAAGCAGCTCAATAGCCAGACCGCAGCCGTAACGGTTATCCCAGGCTTTGGCCAATATTTTCTTTTTATTAGCCATCGGTGTAAACGGACAAATAGGCACAGCGGCTTGTCCAGGCTTTATGCCTAATTTCAAAGCGTCTTCCTTATCATCAGCCCCTATATCAATAAGCATATTTTTAACATCCATAGGTTTCTTCTTTTGCTCGTCTTCCAAAAGGTGGGGAGGAATAGATGAAATAACGCCGATTACTGTTCCTTTGTCAGTTAAAATTTGCACCCGTTGACTAAGCAAGACTTGACTCCACCAGCCGCCTAGTGTCTGGAACCGCAGCATGCCGTTATCGGTAATTTGTGTAATCATGAATCCGACTTCATCCATATGGCCGGCAACCATCACTTTTGGATCGTTTTCTTTCCCTTTTTTCACACCGAAAACACTTCCCAAACGATCTTGCAGCAATTCATCGGAATATTTTTTAAGTTCTTGTTTCATAAACTGGCGCACTTCGTGTTCAAATCCCGAGGTCCCCCGCAATTCTGTCAATGTCTTAAAAAGTTCCAGTGACTCATTATTCATGGCTAACTCCCTTTCAAATATGATTTAAACGCCAATTCCTATATTTATCTTATAAAGAAAAGCGGCTTGTTGGCAAGCAAGCATGTGTTTATAACGTACAGCAAATTTTTGAAGAAAAATAAAAATTATTTTCTTGGTTGCTTTTCTATTCTTCTGTATACTTTAAGAATAGGATGATTTTTTACTATGAGGGGTGGAAAAAATGAAAATTAAAAACATAGCTATCGCATTCGGCGTCGGTTTGGCAGGAGGATATGTATTGCAAAAAGCTTTGCAAAAGTCGACATTAAGCCCTGAGCAAGTGATGCAGCTCGTGAAAAAAACTGCCAAAAAAGCGCTGGATATAGATGGCGCCTGGATTTACCTTAGTCCTGAAAATTATCAGCAAAATGGTTTGACTTATAAGGTATACAAAGGCGGTTTAACGGCCAAAAATAATGAAAACCTCGAACATTACGATTTTATCGCAGATGCATCAACAGGAACGATCCTTGATTTGAAGGCGCAATAAAAAGCTTGGCAAATGACCAAGCTTTTTTTCTAATTTCATCCGTAAAAAATCCAAACGATGAAAGGGCCTAATACGGAATCTAAAACCGCGCATAATGTCATGGCAACTGAACTGACCGTTGCCACCTTTTCCCCATATTCAAAAGCCTTGGAGGTGCCGATCGCATGAGAGGCGCTTCCAAATGCCATACCCTGTCCTAAATTTGTATTAATCCTTAACCATTTTAAAAAATACGGGCCCATGACAGCCCCGGAAATGCCGGCAATCATCACAAAAATAACAGTTAAGGACGGTTTTCCGCCAAGTTCCTCTGAAATCCCCATGGCAACCGGGGTCGTCACAGACTTCGGAACAATTGACATCACCAGACTTTTTTCAACGCCGATAGATTTTGCAAATAACAGGCCGCTGACCATGCCGGCAACCGAACCAATGACAACGCCGCTTAGTACAGGAATGAGATTTTTTAATAAAACAGCCCTTTGTTTATAAAGAGGATAAGCCAAAGCGACTACGGCCGGCCCTAAAAAAGTGTTAATATAACTTCCTCCCGCCATGTATGTTTTGTACGGAACCCCAAATAAGACAAGCAATAAGACAAGGCATATCGTGGATGTTAAAACAGGAATAAGGAAAGGCGAAGCATATTTGCGATACAAACGGGTCATAAAATAATAAATCACTATCGTTAACAAAATCATAGCGATTGCGATGACTGTTTTTGGCATGCTTGATCCTCCTTCCCCGAGGCAGATTGAATTGATTTTCTTTTTGACAAATAATGCGTCGTATAGCCGGCGAGCGCCATCACTATTAAAGTGCTTAATATCGTCGTTAAAAAAAGAAAGATGCCGCTGCCCATAAAAAACCGATAATAACTCATCACGCCTGCTGTCGCTGGAATAAAAAGCAACGGTAAATGCGCAAGCAAAAATTGCGAGCCTTTTTCGACCAATTTCAAAGGGACAATTTTAAAACATAACAGCAGAAATAACAAAATCATCCCGATAATGCTTCCCGGAACAGGTAAATGGAGAAGATTTTGCAACTCATTGCCTATAAGATAAAAAACAAATAGCAGTGCAATTTGTAAACACACACACACGAATTTCATTCAATCTCACCTTATTCTATGTGGGTTGTCAAATTTATTTTTCATTTGATCATAGATAGATGCGGTCTCTTTATACAAATAAAAATGAGAGAACGATCATTATCGTTCTCCTATTTTAAATTTATCAACTATTCAAAATCCACAAGGCCGTTTTCGATTTTATATCCCAATGTTGAAAACTTGCGTTTATTCCAGATAAATAAAAAGATCAAAGGCACGATGACTAAGAGCGCCAGCAGTCCCAAAATGGGTCCCAATTCCAGGGTAACATTGGAAGCATACTTCTTTTGAAAATCTTTTACAGCTGGAATACTATTAACGTCCCCAGCTGTTAAAACCTGATTGATTTCAGGAGCATAATATACATAATCATTCCAGTCTTTGTAAAATATTTTATCTCTTACTGTTTTGTACGATGCAACAGCAGCTGTAATCTTCGTTATCTTTACCTTTTTGCCTGCCTTGTCAACTTTGACAGGCTTTGAAAGATTAATCTGCTGAACGTGCTGTAATTGTAGAGATCCGTCTTTGTAGTCATAATGCCCTGTTTTATTTTGCTTGTTAATGGCATCATACATCTTCCCACTTGTAACCGTTTTAGCTTCAATGAATCCAAAAGCACTAAAAAAGACGATCATAACAGCTGAAAATGTTACAAATAGTTTTTTTACCATCTTTTCCCCTCCTAAAATTCATTATAACACACAACTAGTCAAATGAGTGTGAAAATTTAGTCTATTAAACTTTTAATGAACCCTTTAGAGAACCAAAGACCGTGAGCAGAGATGCTTGCAAAGCTGCAATGCATCTTTTTTATGTTGCAGCTTTGCCAATTACCGGCTGCGCTCGATTTTGTCAATCATATGACCCTCTTTATCCCATTTTATTGCCCGATAAAAGGCATCATGATAAAAAGTGAACCAAGCGCCGTTTTCCAAACCTTTTGACAGCCATTTTTGTTTTTCTCTAATAGAATCCATTGGGTAATCATCATATGCCATCACCCATTTGACGTTTTGATGGGCATGGGTCGGCATAATGTCGGCCATATGTATAGCGCATTCACCGCCGCTTTCTATTGTAATCACAGCATGCCCGTCGCTGTGGCCGCCTGTATGATGCATTTTAAGACCAGGAAGAATATCTATTTCGTTAGTAAAAGTTTCCACTTGATCTTCTATGGGCTTCCAATTTTGTTCCCAATAGGTGTCCTTGGAACGAATATTAGGGTGTTTCATTTCATTCCATTCAATATCTGTTGTCCACACAACAGCATTTTCAAAAGTTGGCACGAGGGTTTCCTCTGACCATTTTGATAACCCAATAACGTGATCAAAATGCAGATGTGTCATCAGCACAGCATCAATATCTTTAGTCGTTAAACCCAGTTTTTCAAGACTCTCATCAATACGGCTTTCATTTGTTACGCCAAAATTTCTTCTTTGTTTTTCTGTTAATTTCCGATTGCCTATTCCCGCTTCAATAATCATATTTTTTCCATGTGCCTGAACAAGAATCGGGTCTGTCCTTAATTCAATTTGGTTTTTATCATTCGCTGGATATTTTCTTTGCCAGAGCGGTTTAGGAACGACCCCGAACATCGCTCCGCCGTCAAGATGAGTGACGCCGCCGTCAAGCCAGGTTAACTGATAATCCCCTACACGCAATTGTTCCATTATGCTCAACCCCTTACAGATATTTCCCTTATAAAGAAGCTTAACATAAGAACCCTATTCTTTGGCAGATTTTGTTTGGGGCTTGCTCCCTTATTCATCGCGGAAAACAGCTTCACACCGGTAAATTCTCTGTCCCTTTTTTGAAAATTTCTCCTCATACTCTGTTGTAACGTTGCCTTCAAATGAAGAACGGTGCAAGTCTAAGCTGATGTTTCTAATTAACATGCCATATCTTGAAAAACTCTCGAGCGAATATTCAAAAAATCCTTGATTATCAGTTTTTAAATTGATTTGGCCGTTTTTCTCTAGAATATATTGATATTGCGCTAAGAATGTATGATAGGTTAAGCGGCGCTTTTCGTGGCGATTTTTTGGCCAAGGATCGGAAAAATTCAAATAAATAGCAGAAACCTCGTTTTCAGCAAAGTATTCAGTCAGCTCTCTGGCATCAGCGTTCAGCAGTTTGACATTATTGAGCTGTTGATCCAAACATTTATCTAACGCAGTGACAATAACGCTTTCCTGCCGTTCAATACCCAGGAAATTAATGTCTGGATGAGCCTCACCCATTCCGGTAATAAACTTCCCTTTACCGGTTCCGATTTCTAAATGCAGGGGCGCTTGACGGTTAAATAAGTGATGCCAATGGCCGGCATGTTCCTCGGGATTTTGTATAACGATATTTGGATGTTCAGCAATTTTATCTTTTGCCCATGGTTTGTTTCGTACTCTCATGAAGTTATCCTCCTTAATAATCACAAAGGAAATTTTATCATAAAACCCTCCTTTCTTAAAATAATCGGCAGCGCCTTGTAATGAAAGTATAATAAAAACCACTTCCGTTTATCCTAATTTAAAAAGATAAAGGAGTGGTTTTCTTTGGTTCTGTCTCAAAAGCATAAATTGCATTTAATTCGCGATATATTAAATACCCATCATCATGATGGCAGCGCAAGTGTCAGGGAATATGAACAGCTCCACCGAAGTACAGAATCATTATTGTCGGAAACGGCGGATGAACCAATAAATGAAATCCTTGAGGCCATCCATCAGTATAGTAAACAAGGCATGGCTTTAAACACTTACGAATCCCATCTGTCAGATAACAAGGATAATCTTCAAAAATGGCTTAATCAACTGCAATAGCTGCTAAAATGGCGCCAAGAATATTGATTCAGTTTAAGCAAATCCTTTTCGTAAAGCAGCGCCTCTTTAGGTTGATGGTGATCTTGATGCCAAAACATAAACAGCAGTGTTTGGGAAAGCATATACCAATGCATTCTTAATTTGAGATGGTCAGTTAAAGGCTGTCCGTAATTTTCCAGCCAATCTTTCCATTCATCCTGATCAATATACCAATACAATAATAAAGCTAAATCTAGTGCAGGATCGGCAATGACCGCCTGGTCCCAATCTACTAAATAGAGCTGGTTTTCCTCACTAAGAATCCAATTATTATGATTGATATCTGAATGGCAAACCACTTTCTCAGGGCATTCAGCCGCTCCTGCCGAACGTTTTAGAAAAATCAGCGCCTCTTCAACAGCAGGGTTCTTTTGACGTTTACTGTAGCGCTTTTGGCAGTCTTTTAAAATTGATTCAGTTGTCATCGGTGTTTTCCCGAGGCGGGATAACATGAAGACAAGAGGCTCAGACGTATGAATTTTTTTCAAAAGACGCGCGACTTTATCACTCTTCATTTCACTTGCTTTAAGTTCTCTGCCGTTCAAGTACTTTTGAAACGTAACAACGTCCCCGTTCTCAAGCCTTTTAGTTCTAAGCAATTTAGGAACAATGCCCTCAGCAGAGAGCACAGCAAGGAAAGGCGACGAATTTCTCTTCAGAAAAATTTTCTCGTTGCCTGACTGTGCGATATAAGCCTCACCAGTAACGCCACCGGCAGACGAAATTACCCAATCATCATTATCAAAAAATTGCATCAAGATAGGTCACCCTTTAATACCAAAATGCGGTTTACGCATGTCAAACTCTATTCAAAAGATTTTAATAGTCATGCTTTGGCCACAATCATTCAATAGAGTCATGTAAAGAGAATCACTTAATAGGATACCACTTTTTTAACTTAATTAAAACTGTTTTGTGCTCCTTCACCGCTGCTTATTCAATACAGCATTTTGCCACTAGACTCTGCGGCTTTCGCGATCCTTTGCTTATTTAAGCCATTACTAATAGATCATCTTCAATAAATTGGAAACCTATGCGCCGTTTGAGAGAAAGAAAAGAAGTGTTAATAGGGCCAGTTTTTCAAGGAACCGGCCCCCTGCTTAGCCGGCCTTCTTCATTCTTTAAGAATGTCCTTTTAATGCAAACCGTTCAACCGGCAAATACCTTGGTGTTTGATTAAGAACAACTTTATAAATGACCGCTTCTGTATTTAGCCATTTCATCTCTTGAATTGAAATTTTCTCGGATATAAGCTCTTCTATTGATACACCTTGCTCGGAACCCCATTTTTTTGCAATTGTAACGTGAGGACGGTAAGAACGTTTATCAAGCTCAAAGCCTGCTTTGGAACAGATTTGATATACAGCTCTCTGAAATGCAAATAGGTGATCATCTCCTTGAATATCGCCGTAAAGGACTCTGGGTTTATCTTTTCTTCCAAATGTTCCAATACCATTTAAATGCAGCTCAAAAGGTTTAGATTCGTTTGCGAACTTGTTCAATTGTGTTTTTATTTCTTTTAATTGATTTTCCGATGTTTCGCCTAAAAAAACACAAGTGATATGATAATCTTCTATATGTGTCCAATAACGATAATTTAAATCACTTTTCAAGACATTTGCCCAATCATATAGCTGTTTCCTTACGTTCAGCGGCAAAGGGAAAGCAATAAAATAATGCGAACTGGTCTGTTTTTCCATTTTAATGCAACCGCCTTTCTGATATAATTTGGTATTTTAAGCAGTCATTACATAGCGTTCTTTTCATATGTCTTTAATTTTACTATAATTGATAATAAAGTTAACGGTATGAAGGAAGTGTCTTGCAATGAAACCTGTTGAAACAATGGCAGACTTAATAGGAAATACACCGCTTGTCAAACTGAACCGTGTGACCGATCCAAACGGAGCCAGTGTCTATGCGAAGCTTGAATACTTTAATCCGAGCCGCAGCGTTAAAGACCGCGCAGCTTTTAATATGATTATTGAAGCTGAAAATAAAGGGCTATTAAAAAAAGGAACCACTATCATTGAACCGACTTCGGGAAATACAGGCATCGGCCTTGCTATGAATGCCGCTTCAAGAGGGTACAAGGCCATTATCGTCATGCCCGACAATTCAACCCAAGAAAGAATAAATTTGCTTAAGGCTTACGGTGCAGAAGTTGTCCTAACGCCGGCAGATGAAAAAATGCCCGGTGCAATAAAAAAGGCTAATGAATTGGCTGAAGATATTCCAGACAGCTTCATCCCAATGCAATTTGAAAATGAGGCTAATCCAAATGCTCACCGCAAATCCACAGGACTTGAAATCATCGAAGCCATGAAAGAATTGGGGAAGCCTCTAAGCGCATTCGTATCTACAGCCGGCACTGGAGGAACAATAACCGGTACCGGGGAAACATTAAAAAAAGCGTTTCCTGACATGACGATCCATGTCGTCGAGCCCGCTGGATCACCCGTGTTATCAGGAGGAAAACCCGGCAGGCATAAGCTGGTTGGAACTAGCCCTGGATTTATTCCCTCTATCCTTAATCTCAACATTATTGATGAAATTATTAAAATTACCGACGAAGATGCCTATGATATGACTAGAAGACTTGCAAGCCAAGAAGGTATTCTAGTCGGCCCTTCTTCAGGCGCTTCCGTGTACGCCGCTGTGCAAGCAGCCAAGAAGCTGTCGCCAGAAGAAGCCGTGGTTTGCATGACAAATGATACAGGAGAGCGGTATCTATCAGGAGATTTATTTCGGTTTATTGATTAAAACTCGCCAAATCGGCGAGTTTTAGTTTTTATGCCGGCTATAGTATGATGACACGATATTTATAATCATTTGACTTTTTAAGGGAATTGGTGTGTAATATGAGTAACATAAACATTCCCTTAACCATATAATTACAATAGATTTGAACACTATCACCCTAGAATAACGTTTGGACGAGCCATTTAACCTAGTTGAATTCTTGTAATAAGGGAATGGTTTGAATAATTTTCAGAATAGGGGAATAAGTATTAAACAATTTAACATGGGCAATGACCATGAATTAAAACGTTAGGGAGTGGTTATGTGAGTCCTTCAACTGATCGAATGTTGAATCGTGTTAAATCCGTCTACTTATATATTCGAAAGAGGGGCACCGTAACGACACAAGAATTAGTTGAAGAATTTGATATGACACAAAGAACCATTCAAAGAGACCTTAATATTCTTACCTATAACAACTTAGTCAAAAGTCCAAGCCGTGGGAAATGGACTGTCACAAAAAGGAAAGTTAAATTTTCATAAAAAAGCTCGCCGCGATGGCGAGTTTTTTTTGGCGGTTTATTGCCCTGCAGCAGCCCTTCTAATATACGAAAGAAAGGGACCGAGAAAAAATCAGCAGCCTTTTTGCCTGTTTACTTTAATTGCTGCAAATTATCGACCCATTGATCATTAGCTTCTTCTTTAATCACTATAGGGTCAGGTGACCATTTAATCACTGCAGCCGCCGGCAAATATCTGATGCCCCTGCCGGTTAACCGCTCCCAAAAACCTTCGGATAATTTTATCGCTTTTATCTTTTTTTGTTCTATATCTATTACAATATCTTTAACTGCCCCGGCCTCATCCCCAGACTCGGTGACACACTTGCGATGAAGCATTTCTTTTAAAGATAAAAAGTTCGAGTCTATCGCTGTATCTAAACTGGCACCTATGTCAAGGACACAATAAAAAAAGAGATTAAGCACCTAGAAGATGATTCCTATATTGAATAGGGGTCATCTTATTTAGGTTC